>MPSQ01000001.1 GCA_003260355.1 SR1 bacterium human oral taxon HOT-345 | reverse complement strand
TTCTTATTCTCTTTATTCTGATGAAACACGGAAAAAAGTACAACGAAGTGAAAAAACTCGTTGAAAAAACAAAAGCCTATCCTTTGGCTGAGGCTGTAGAACTCCTCAAAAAGGTAAACTACGCAAAGTTTGACGCTGGAATTGAACTCGCAGTCAAGACTAATGCAAACCCAAAGTACAATGATCAAATGCTTAGAGCAACAACGATTCTTCCTCATGGAACAGGAAAAACCAAGAAAGTCGCAGTATTTACAACAGATGACAAGACAGAAGAAGCAAAGAAAGCGGGGGCGGACATCGCAGGATACGAATCTTTGCTCCACGACATCAAAAGTGGGAAGACAGATTTTGATGTGCTCATTACTACGCCTGATTTGATCAGAGAACTCGCTCCTGTAGCGAAACAGCTCGGACCTAAAGGACTTATGCCTTCTCCAAAAGCTGGAACAGTAACAGTAAATATCGCTCAAGCTGTGGAAGAGACGAAAAAGGGAAAGATTGAATTCAGACTTGATAAGACGGGAAACATCCATGCATTGGTAGGAAAGCTTTCCTTTGATAATGCAAAGCTCGTAGAAAATATTGATGCTTTGATGAAAGCTATTGAAGAAAATAAACCTACAGGAGTAAAAGGAAAACTCGTAAAGAAAGTTGTCGTAGCTACGACAATGAGTCCTGGTGTGCAAGTAGAATACTAGAAATCTTCATGAAGAATAGAAAAGAGCCACATGTTGTGGCTTTTTTTTGTTATCTGGGTAGGAAAAGTTTTACCAAGCTTTCATTAAAAAAACTATTTCATCTCAACCTAAAAGAAATCAAATTAATCGAAGAGTGTGGATCAAGCACTTGTTTTAGATTGTGTTTTCCTTATAGGTATAGAGAATTTTAATTTTTTTTAATTGTTCTCCTTAAAGATGAAGTATATATCCCTTTCTCTTACTTTCCTTGCAATGGCTTTGATATATGTGGGATGTTGACCAACGGTTCAACGCGTTCGTGGAGCCGAACCGCTCTCTCATTCAGGGGAGCATGTTTCTTAAGCATTTACCCCTTAGTTCTCAAAATAGGCTTACACTTGGCTCTTAAAAGAATACACTTACTCTGTTTCAGAGATTTATTATATACTTTATACGATGAGGAAGATATTTCTAAGTATTATGCTGGTGATTTGATTTCTAAATTTTTCACTCTTCGCAAAAGACGAGGATTATCAATATTTTTTCCCTATTCCCATAGATGAGTTCTATGGAGGGACAAACGATCTCCACTTATCTCTTCAGCTTGCTTGCTTAAAAGGAGAGCATTTGAAGGAAGGAAGTGATTTTGATCCTTTTTGGCTTCCTTATTGCAATCTGATGAAGTTTGTTCCTTCTCCGTATCAGCAGGTAGATCTCAGCTATTACTCTGGAACTACTGAAGAAAGGGAGAAGCTCCATGATACCTTTTCTAATATTATAGGTATTACTATTTGACTGTATAATAAAGCTTCTCATAAAGATCAATTTCATCAACAACTTCAATCCTTTTTTCATAATTGGGAACTGTCAGGCTCTACTCAAGAGATGAAGCGAATCGGAGAAAATATGTTGAGAACGGTGCTAGGAAGAAAATTTATAAAGTCTAAAATTAGTTTTAGTGAGGTTTGGCAAGCTTTAAAAAAGGAGAAGAGAGGAACTTTTAAAACGGATGCAGAACCCCTCGGACATTTCGTGTCTTTAGATAATTTTGGTAGAGTGCCTGGAGGACTACTAGCAGTCGGTGATTATTTGTTTTCAGAAGATGGAGGAATTCTCAAAAAGGGAGATACGCACTGGCAGCCTTTTATAACGATTGATGTCCCAGATCGGGAACTGTTTCATAACTATGAGATGCTCAATGCGTTAGTTCTCACCTTTCGTAATCATACACTTTACTATACGCTTCCCAAAGATATGGAGAAAGAGAATCATTATCTTGCTCCTGAATATGAGCTTCAAAAAGATGGATCATGGAGATTAAATGCTTGTTTCCATCGAGAAAACCTTTGTCCAAAGAATGAAGAGTGTAAACTCAAGCAAAAGAAGCTTCCACTCAAGCAATGTAAAAACCTTTGAATCACTTTGACTACTATTCTTTGAAAATAAAATCAGTCCCTCTTCGTGAGGGATTTTTTCTTTTCCTCTAAAATCTCCAACTTCCTCTTGCAAAGCTCGTGGAAAATATTGATGTTTTGATGAAAGCTATTGAAGAAAATAAACCTACAGGAGTAAAAGGAAAACTCGTAAAGAAGGTTGTCGTAGCTACGACAATGAGTCCTGGTGTGCAAGTAGAATACTAGAAATCTTCATAAAGAATAGAAAAGAGCCACGTGTTGTGGCTTTTTTTTGTTATCTGGATAGGAAAAGTTTTACCGAGCTTTCATCAAAAAAACTATTTCATCTCAACCTAAAAGAAATCAAATTAATCGAAGAGTGTCGCTCAAACGCTTGTTTTTAATCATGGTTTTTGTATATTGACTAGGAGTTTTACTTTATTGTTCCGCTTAAAGATGAAGTATATATCCCTTTCCCTCAGCTTTCTCGCGATAACTTTGATATTCGCAGGTTGTTGACCAACGGCTCAGCCAGTTCCTCAAGAGGAAATGCTCTCTCATTCAGGGGAACAGCTTACTCAAGCATTCACCGGAGGAACCTGTGATACACCAAACCTTGCGGAATTGCAAAAGCCTATTCCTCCCTGTGAACCGTTAGATATCAAGCCTTTCCCTGAAGCGGACATCAAAAATATAGAGGATGTTGCAAGGAATTGCAAGTATCAGAAAGGACATTTCTTTTATGCTCCTTTTTGAGTAGGGGGAGGAATGAGTTCTCCTATCTCTTTATGGAAGAATCTTATTACCAGAGGCTGAGTTGTGCCCTATGATCCGGAAAAAGGAAAGGTTCTTTGCACTGACGGTGACTATGACTATGAGGAACTGAGACGCCCAAAAGAAAAAGCCTTAGAGTCCTTTGTAAAAAAGCACGATTTACAGCATAATCCGTATTTTACTTCCCTTCTCGTTAACTTGGACAATAATACAGAAGATGAAATCGTGATTCAACAGATGACAAAGTGTGAAGAAATAGAACTTTGCAGGGACTTAGTGCCAAAAGTTCGAGGAGATAATGATAAGCATTTCTTTTTTCATACTGAAGCTTCAATGACGTGAGAGGTTTGGGATCCTATCGTAGTCGTAGATAATAAAAAAGTATATAGGCTTGGGACGAGCAGAGAAAGTGAAAGTTATAATGAGATTACAGAACGTTCTGCATGGGTCGTCCATGACCTAGTGGGGGACAAAATGATTGTAAAAAGGCTGACGAACTGAAAACTGATCGAGCCTTACAGAAGTAATACTTGACTTATTGATACCGAGGAGAATTACAATGCTGCGGTTGAAGGCAAACATCTGATTATAGGAACCTTTAATATCGAAACCTGTGAAATCCAACTCTAAAGCAATTCTACGAGAAATATTAGAGATAGTCCCTTCGTATTTGCTAATTGCAGGACTTAGTGCGTAACAATGCTTCCCAAGAATAGTCCTGATCCCAACATTCTCTCACCAATAAAGAAGTCCTTGCTTTTGAGCAGGAGATAGCTATTTTTTATTGCAGTTTGTGGTCTCGCTTTTCACGAGAAAAAGTCAGACTTCTCCTCTTTATTTTTCATCATAGCAACGATGCAATCCCTTACTTCTCAGGAAATCAGACAAAGACGATCAGATTTTTGGACTTCTAAAGCACATACGCATTTACCAGAAGCCTCACTTATCGCAGACAAGGAATCTACTGCGCTTTTCAATGTTGCGGGAATGCAGCCGCTTATTCCTTATCTTGCTGGGAAAGAGCATCCGCTTGGACATAGGCTTTTTAATATCCAAAAATGCGTGAGAACGGTGGATATTGATGAGGTTGGAGATAGTTCACATCTAACTTTCTTTGAGATGATGGGAAACTGGAGCTTGGGTGATTATTTCAAGCAGGAGGCAATTCAATGGAGTTATGAGTTCCTCGTAGAGAAGCTGAATTTTGATCCTCGTAAATTAGCCGTAACCGTGTTTGAGGGGAATGAAGATGCTCCGAGAGATGAGATCGCTTTTGAGGCTTGGAAAAAAGCAGGGCTTCCTGAGGAGAGGATTTCTTTTTTGGATGCTAAGAATAACCGATGGAGTCCAGGTCCTGTTGGTCCTTGCGGTCCTGATACGGAGATTTACTACCGAGTGGGGGAATCAGAATTTCCACCTGTTGGTTCTAATGTAAAAACCGATGAAGCCAATTGGCTAGAAATCTGGAATAATGTATTTATGGAGTTTTATAGAGATGAAAAGGGAATCCTGACCAAGCTTTCTCAGCAGAATGTAGATACCGGAATGGGACTAGAAAGAATGTGTAAGGTTCTTCAGCACAAGGAAAGCGTTTATGAAACCGATCTTTTCGCCCCTTTCCTGCATATGCTAGAACAGGCAACCGAACTCAAGTATGCTGACCACCAGAGAAAATTCAGAATTATTGCTGATCATTTGAGAACAGCGTTTATGCTGATTAACGATGGGCTTACGCCTTCCAATGTCGGAGCAGGCTATGTTTTGAGGATGATTATCAGGAGAGGGTATTACAATCTCTTTTTGCTTAGAAAGATGATGAAGCCGGAGCTGGAGCATTTTATAGATCAGGCTTTCGTGGCGTTCAAAGGGCTTAGAGAGTTTAATGAGCCGATGATCAAAAAGGTGCTCCTTCAGGAGATCGCTCAGTTTGAGAAAACCATTCATAATGGAGAAAAAATTCTGACTGAACTCTTGGATAAGCTTACTACCGAAGGGAAGAAAACGCTCGGAGGAGATCAGATTTTTATGCTCTATGATACCTACGGTTTCCCATTAGAGATTACGAAAGAACTTGCTGCGGATCGTGGAGTTGCTTTGGATCTCGCAGGCTATGAAAAGGCTTTAGAAGCAGCAAAAGAGAAATCTCGCCAAGGAAGCAAGGCGATGTTCCAGAAATCTGCAGATTGGTCTAAGTATTTGGAGGGAGTTCCTGCGACAGAGTTTGTGGGGTATGAGAACCTGAATTTTTCTGATGCGAAGCTTTTGAAGGAGATTGATACCGAAGAGGGGCAGAAAGTGCTGATTTTTGATAAGACACCGTTCTATCCTGAGATGGGAGGTCAGAATGGAGATGCTGGAGTGATTGAGCTAGATGATGGTCGCCGTTTGGAGATTGTAAATGTGCAGAAGGTTGCAGGCGTGATTTTGCATTTTGTAGGGTAGGATTTAGCTTTTTTAAAGACCCAAGAAATGCGATTAGAAGAAAAGCTAGCAACACTCTTCCATCACCAAAAAATTTCTGCAGTGCTTGATCTCGGAGCAGGCGATGGAAGGTGGAGTATTTTCTGTGCGAGCTATGGTGCGAAAGTAGTCGCAATCGACAATCAATCCAAGCCTGATCGGCAATTCCCTGAGTATTTGACTCTTCATCCAGCGATACATTTCTTTCAAGCTGATTTAAAGGAGTTGCCTCGTCCTTGCGACCAAAGATACGATCTAATCTTGCTCTTCAATGTTATCATCTTTCTCAAAAAGAGTTTTGTTCTCTCTCAATTGCTTCCTTATGCTCTTTCACAGCCGAATCCTGAAGGAAGACTTTGTTTGACCTTTTTCTTTTTCGATGATCAGACGATGGGAGTCAATCAAAAGCTTTCTTTCTATACCTTTGAGGATTTTCAGTTGCCCGAGGGCTATACGCTCACGCATTGCGAAGAAAAATACCTCCAAGACAGCCATCCTCCTTACGGCGAACATCAGCATCATCTTGGTTATCTAGAAATCATAAAAAAACAGAAAAAATCTGACCATATCTTTTAATTCCCCCCAAAATCGCTATATTCTAATTCTGAGGAGTAGCTCCCTTTTTATCCCACAAACCAAACCGACGATGAGGTGGATCTGATGCTTTTTTCTTCTCATTCTTGGTGCGTGTACTCCGTTTCACTATCCAGAATCAGCTTTGCCACTCGATTTTTACGAGATCACAGGAAGTTGGGCATCATTAAGGGAGCTGGATCAGGAGTTCTATAGCCCGCTTGATGAATATTTTTCCGGAGAGATCGACCGCTACCAGAGACAAGAGCTTAACGCTCTTTCTGACACTACAATTAAGGAGGCATTAGAGGGATCAGACTTTTCTTTTGAAACCTCATGAAATAAGTGGTTGCTCTATCGCAAAGATCAGCTCATCGCAACTGGCGATAACCTTTTTTACTTTCTGACCGATAAGACGCATATTATCCTCTGTTCAAAGAGAGACGCCTATCTATGTTTCATTGATGACGCCTGGAAAGCAGTCGAAACGACTTCGGCTCTTCCAAAGCTCTTCAAAAAAAAGGTCTATTATCTGACGACTGATCCGAATACGATGACGCACCAGCTCTTCGAGAATGATCGCTTGCTGTATTCTTTCAGTGCCGATCATCCAACAGGCGAACCCTTGCTCTCTCTTGAGGTTAATGAAGGAGGACGGTGGATTTCCTATATTGCGCTCAACCTAGAGCAGGAAAAACTTGAGTTTCATTTGATTCATAATAGAAAAAATCTGATTGCATCCGAGGGGCGAACCGATGCCTTCGAGCTCAGGCAACTCAAAGGCAAACTCTTCTACTTCTACCAAAAAGATGGAAAAATATATTACTCTCTTGCTGGAAAAAGTTACAGAACACCATTTCAGGAGGTTATTCACGATGGATGTTGTTCGGCAGGAGTATTTTCGCTCCGTTTCTTAGGAGATTCCTTCCTCCTCTATGGGAAAAAGAATGGAAGATTCTATTGATACCAGGTTAAATTCTCATTGTAGGAGTTTTCCTCGTGTTAGGAATCCTTTTCCTCATTTGTGCAGGATATAACGCCTATGAATACTACCAAGAAAAAAACTCTCCAAAAGCAAAGTAAACCAAAGCTTCGTTTTATCTCTTTTCGTAGTGTTTATGAAGGCGAGAATAGAGAATAAAAGGAGTCTGAAGGATGAGACTTATATCTAAAAGGCATTCAGATTTTTTTGACTTATAAAGACTTTTAATTATAATCAGCCATCTTTTATTATTTAATAAATACCTATGACAAAATTTGGAGGAACAAACAAATTCTTTCTTTATGTCGCAATTGGAGGTGGTTTGTGTATTGGGCTTTTATCGCTATTATCTATTCGATGAAACTTTGGAGGAGACGTAATCCTACAAGGACTTACTACGTATTGAGTAACTTTGTTGGCATTCTGGGGGATTACCGTTTTGCCGGTTAGATATGAAAAATTTTCCAAAGTAAATCCCGCTACCTTAAATAGCATAATCTGGCTTGGAACTATTAGTATTTTGGTTGTTGCTTTTCTTTCGTATCTGACAATTTGGAATTTAATGGAAGCGGATGACTTCTATTGGAAAGTGATTTCTACGATTCTTATCGTTAACTTCGTAGCTTTTGCTTGTGTTTTCTCTCTCGAAAAATGGGGCGGGAATGATGATAAGAAAGATAAAGACCTCTAAAAAATGATAAAAAGATAAGAAAGCTGACGTTGGTTCAGCTTTTTTTTCTTGAAAAACTAGGAAGAAAATATATAAAGAAACTACTATCCTATCTCAATAAAGGGAAAGTTGCAGGTGTAATCTTGTATTTTGCAGGGCAGCTTTATTATCTAATAAATTGTAGAATGAAAGTAAAAGTTTTACAACGAAATGTGTGGTTTAGGGAAAGAGCTGAAAATCTACTTACTTTGATGAAAGAGCTTAATCCTGATATTATCTGTTGTCAGGAGATTACGGTAGGTTCGTGATTTAATGATAAAAGAGATGTTGCTCAGTTTATTGCTCAAGAATTAGGGTATCATTACTATTATTCAAAAGCCCATAAATATGAGTACCCTTTTACTCCCCTAGGAGAGGTAAACTTTTGAGGAAATGCGATTTTTTCAAGATTCCCTATCGTAGAAAGCTTTGATTTTGCTCTTATCAATCCTGAAGATAATCCCGATCATCCCTACGAAAGAAGAACTTGTGCTGTTGCGAGAATACAGGCAGAAGATACTCTTTTGACCGTTGCTACAGCTCATAAGTCTTATAGTTCAGCATTTGCAGAAGATCAAGATAAAATAGATGAAACTAAAAAACTGATTGAGTGTTTTAAGCAGTATCCAGAGAATCTCATCTTTACAGGTGATCTTAATTTGCCTCCAGAAAGTACATCTCTTCAAATGCTAGAAAAAGAGCTTCAGCATTGTGGACCTGATTATTCACAAGCAACTCGAACGACGAAGCCTTTTTCTTTTATGGGTTTTGAAGAAAAAGAACTCAGATGGAGATTGGATTATGTTTTTGCTTCTAAGAATATTAAAGTTCTTTCATCACAGATTATTCCTACAGAATGGAGCGATCATCTTCCAGTTCTTGTTGAGTGTGAGTTTTAATTGTACAAGAGAAATTTAAAAAAGTCTGATTCATGGTTTTCGGTCAGATTTTTTTTCTTGAAATCTTGGTAGAAATACCTATAAAATTACTGAGATTTTATGTGCTAAAAAAAAGAAATGCTTACAGCTAGCAGTTTTGCTTCTATTTCAGATCTCAGAGATAAGACGGCAAGTATCGTGAAACAGGTCAATACGACAGGAAAAAAAATTATCCTTTCACAGAATAAGCCGGTTGGGGTTTTTCTCAGTATTGATGAATATAATGCACTTCTTAAGCTGAGTTTCCCTGCTGAAAAAGCAACTCCTCAGGAAATAAAGGCTTATCAGGCAAGCTCACATGGAGAGGAGGCAGTAGAAGCCTTCGCTTTTTTAGATGCTTTCCAATAGGACATGTATCAGATTTATTTAGAAAAGAAGGTCCAAAAATTCCTATTGAAACATCAAGGGCAGCCAATTATTACTCAGTTTAAGCAGGCTTTGACTCAACTGGCGCTTGATCCCTATCAGAATACCTTGGATATCAAAGTCCTTGTTGGTTTGCCTCATTGTTATAGGCTTAGGATCGGAAAGTGGAGATTCCTTTATGAGATACTTGATCAAAAGCTGATTATTTCTTTCTTTGATGCTGGTCCAAGAGGGCAGGTCTATAAAGAAGTTTAATTTTTATTCTCAATCATTCTTTATGCTGATTCAATCGCTTAGCTTTGTAAAATCAGCTTCCAAAATCACTGAATGTCCTAGCTCAAATTTCCCAGAGGTTGCGGTGATTGGAAGATCTAATGTCGGGAAATCTTCGCTCATCAACTTCTTAATGGGCAAAACTATTGCGAAAGCTTCTGATAAACCTTGAAAAACCCAGCTCATCAATTATTTTCTCGTGAATGAAAACCGATATTTCGTAGATTTGCCAGGATATGGCTATGCAAAGGCGAGTCTGGAGCAGAGGAGGAAATGGATAGATGAAATTCATCACTATTTCCTAGAGAGGAAGCCTTTTATTCTCCTGCTCATTGACGGTTCGATTCCGCCTCAAAAGATTGATCTAGAGTTTGTATCGGCACTTACAGCAGAAAATCTGAATTTTGCACTCATTTTGACCAAGACCGATAAAGCAAATCAAAAAACTCTGCATCAAAACCTTAAACTCATCAAACAGGCTCTCCAAAAGCAAATCGGTAAACTCCCAGAGATGCTCCTTTCTTCCACGACCAAAAGGCAAGGGAAAGAGCAGATTTTAGACTTTATTCAAAAAAAACTTGCATCCTAGCTCAGTTAATATATACTTATTTAAGCTTCTTTTTAAATTCTATATCATCCACAGTATGCAAAAAGACATCATCCTTTTTGGGATCCAAGGATCAGGAAAGGGGACGCAAGCACAATTACTCCTCAAAGAGTTTCCAGCCCTCAAATATCTCGAATCATGAAACGTATTTAGGGCAATCACTTCCAATAACAACATTATTTCAGAGTATATTAAAGGACGTATCAGAGAGGGTAAAATGCTGGATGATAATCTGGTTTTTGATCTCTTTAATATGTATTATCATCTCTTAACAGACAATGATCTTATCTTGGCGGATGGCTTCCCAAGGACGATCCCTCAGATGTATTATTTTCTTAGTAAGGAATGTAAGTACAAAAGAGAGTTCCTCGGGGTTTACTTTGATATCCCGAGAGAAAAGGCAGTAGAGAGGATCCTTTCCAGAGCAAAAATTCAAAATCGTATTGATGATCTGAATATGGATACGATTAATCAGAGATTGGACCTCTTTGAGGAGGAAACCTATCCTGTGATCGCCTATTTCAAAAGTATTGGAAAGCTGATTACGATCGACGCTCAGCAAACCGTAGAAGAAATCTTCGCTCAGACGAAGCAAGCAATTTTGGCTAGATAAAAACTAGCTTTATCCATAGAGAATCCTGAAAAAACATTCAGGATTTTTTATTTTATATCACAAAAAGGGAAAAAGGCAAGTATATAATTTTCCAAAAAAGCGGAAAAAGCAGAAAAATAAAAAAAATGGATTATACTTGAGTTAAAGCATTTTAGCATACAAGCCATGCAAACAATGACAAAACAAGAGTACATCACTACCTTCTTAGAAAAAGTAAAAGAAGTCTGGGAGCCAGCGAGAGGTTTTCTCGTATTAATGAGGTATAATATCCTCAGAGAAGAACAAATTGATGAGCTTTTCCAGGTCTTTAAAAAGGTAGTGCAATCCACTTCTGATGAACAAAAAAAGAGAAAACTTCAAAGAGCGATCTCTGTCGTAGAAAAACTCAAACAACAAGAACAAAACGCAGAAGCAAACAACTTCTCTTCAGAGTTAGATTCGATTCTCTCTGAACAATAAGAAGGGTAATAAAACATAAAGATATACTTTTATCACTTTGATTGAAATAAAGATGACAGTAAAAAATGGATCACAGGACTCAGCACAAGACAAGAAGATCTATGTCGGTGTAGAAGCCTCAAACACCCAAGAGCAGCTTGCAGATGATTCGGCAACCAAAGCGCTTCAGGATTTGATGAAAATGAGGGAAGAGGGCTTGATCAACGAAAAGCATTTTAAAAAAGTGCTAAAACATGACATTCAGAAGAGACTGGAAAGTTTTTTCAATAAGTTGACCAAAGAGCAGGTCAAGCAGCTCTACAAATCTGCCAAAACAGACCAAGAAAAGGCAGCTCTCCAGCTTCTCTTTAAAGAATATAAAGAGCAAAATAAGCTCGAAAAGCAAAAAAATGCTGAAATCAAAAGAGCAATCGAAGAGGCTAAAGTAGAAGCCGATGTCCTAAGAGGAGAAATAGAAAACTCAGCATCCTACAAGGCAGAGAATTACCTCCAGAGGGTGAAAAACAATACCGTTTCTGATACTGAACTCAAGAATTTTGATAAAATTATCAACGGAAAAACCCTTGCTGAGGGAAAGCTCAATAAACAGGAAAAAAGCTACAAATCAGCTTTTAGAAAGGCTTTTGTTCAAAGTGGTCTTTCTGCCAAAGATTTTGTTTCTTTGCTTCATGATCAGACAACACTTCCAGACTGGAATACGATTCTTCCTAAGAGGGATGGTAGCACTTGGACCAAGAAAGAGTCCGATAATTTTGACAAAGGACTTTTAGCATATCGCGAGGCAAAAAAATCTAATTCAGAGCTTTCTAGATGGAATCAAATCATTGGAAATCTCGAAGTTGGTCTTATCAACGAGGGAAAAGAACTCCGCGCTGTCTATACAGAATCACTTAATGCACCAATCTCCAAAAAAGAGAGAAAAGCAGGGCTTCGTAATGAAGAGGCTAATCGAAAGAGTGCCTATAGAGAGAACAATGCTCAGCAGTTGGAATCAGCAAGAGCACACTGGACCAAAAAATACCTAGAACAGGGACTAAGTCAGGGATCAGCGAGAGCTGCTGCGGAGGAGCTCATCAACAAAGATATTGATAGTAAGTGGGAACAGCATCTCAACGACCTTGATCAAAAAGGAATCCAAAAGTCCGATCTTGGAAAATTCAGAGTTCTTACTGATGCAATCAAATCCAAATCTCCAGAAGAACAGATTAAAATTCTGATGACAGATACAAATTTTGATGGAATTGGAAATTATCTGGATGGACGTGGAGTGAAAAGAGGAATGCAGGTAGAAAATGCACTTTCTGTAGCTCTCAATAGAGGAGTGCCAATGGATGCTGTGGTAGAAAATGTGATTGACTTTATGAAGGTTAGAATGCCAAAATCAGACCTTTCTAAAGTAAAGACTCCTGCGGAATTTGCACAATGGATGAGTGCTGACGTAGAGAACGCTCGTGCAGTGCAGACAGCACTTATGGACTCTCCAGCAGAAACAGGTAAAATTTTCGAATATGGAAAGGACGCCGTGAAAAAAACGCTCGAGATGCAGAAATTCTCTCCAGAGGATATTAAGTTGATCAAGGAAACAATTGATGCAGCTCCTGCACTTCAGGGGCTCTCAGAGAGTGGGAAAGAACTTGTCTTGTCTAGCACTGCTTCTTACCTACTTGCAGAAATGAAGAAAAAGGATATTGTTTCAACTTCTGCAAACCTCAGCGGAGTAAGTGCTGGAATGAATTTGCCATTAGATCAGATTCTCAAAGGACTTTCTTTCAATCTGGGAACAGGAGTTACCAAAGATGGAAAACCTTTTGCAGGGGTAGGACTCGCTTGGAATAAAGAAGCAGCCAAGTGGAACCTTTGAGAAAATGAAGGAAAACTAAATGTTGCAGCTTCTGCTGGTACAAATATAGCAGCGATCCCATTACTTGGATTGAATGCTAATATCAAACAAGAAATAAATGCTGAATCTGTCCTTGGTAATATCGATCCAAAGGCACTTCAGTCAGTTACTTTCTGATGAAACGTGACGCTCATTGGACCAATCCCATCATGGGGACTCAATGTAGGATTTGAGAAATCTCAGCTTAAAGGTATCGAAAAGCACTACAAAAAGATAAAAGAAGAAGGAGTGCAAATGATGCAAGACCTTTTATCGCTTGATAAAGAAGGAAAACCTACTTTTGATGCAGTAAAAAAATACTTACAGCAAAAATATCCAGAATCTGATACGGCATCTCTCCAGAAAGCAGCAGAAAATCTGACTTCAGTTTTTGCTCTTGTTGACGGAATTGAGAAAGATGATGCAGCAAAGCTTATAGCAGAGCGATATGCTGATAGCTGGAGAAATAATGCTATCCAAGGACTTCCAAAAGGATGGAAACCTACGGGAGCAGCACTAGGAGTTCAATTCTTGGCAGGATTCTGGCCAGTGGGAACACTAAGTGTTAAGCTTAGTAAGTATCACAATGAAGGATATGAAGACACCAAAAATAGTCTCAAAAACCTCAGACAGCGTGCAGAATATGGTATCGGAAACGAAACTCTTCCTGGTGTTGAAGATTGAGATTTTACTGAAGTGACAAATATTCTGAGAAAGGCAAATATCTTGACTCAGCAGGAAGAAATCAAAAAAAATGGAGACTTCGTTGAAATCCCAGTTACAGTATTGAGAAAGGCTGGTTTGACAGTTAGAGCTCATGATGACCTTAAAGGATACGTAAAAAATGAGAATGGTATCTTGAAGTTTCCAGCAAATACGGATTACCGTTTCCTTACTGCTGCGAGAACGACAGGAGCAACCAATATTCTCGATATCGGAGGAAAAGATAATAGAGATGGAAAGATGAGAACACTGACTCCAGCTAGCGTCAAAGCTTTTGAAGGTAATAAAGAATATATCGGAGCAGTATTGGAGTCGAATGCCAAGAAGGCTTTAGACCAGATTAAAGCTAATAATCCAGAGCTTAAAGACCTTACTATGAAGATCGATGAGCAGTGAAATCTAGCTTTCTTCAACGGAACTGAAAAGGTTGGTCCATGACCATTTGAACCAGGGGTAGAATACCAGTTTGAGCAGGGACAAACTTTTATCATTACTAAAAATGAGATAGGAGGTATTGATGTTCAAATCTGACCTTCTGAAGCAGGGAAAACCTGAATCGAATTCAGATTCAATGATAAGGAGGCAAATACCTGAACCTTTGAAATCAAAAATGAAAATAAACTGCTTGCCGACCTCAGAGATCCTAATTCTCCATTAGTGCAAGCACTTTCAAAGCTGGATGATACGCATCTTACAGCACTCAATAGCTTCCTTGCAAATACAGGAGCGACCAAGAATGATTATCAAAAAGCAGCTCAAGAATTTTTGTGAATCTTACCACAAGAAGAAATGTTTAAAGATTTGAGAGCTTTCTTGGAAAAAGCAGCGGTAAAGCGAGAGGATCTCGTAGTAAATGCTGCAAGTAATAATATGGCAGGAGTAGCTGAAAGTATCGCTAAGGCAGAAGTAAATAAATACCTTATCATTGATAGACTAAAAGCAATTTTTGCCACAGAGAGAAAGATTACTGACCTTTCTTCACTCAAGGCAATCGTAGATAAGAGAAATAATGCATATCAAGATCTAATGGGTCCAAATGGAAAAACACTTTCTCAGCTTGGAATCAATATAGATAGCAAGGCATTTGCCAATACGCTCGAAAATATCGATCAAGTAGTAGATCCAGGCTTGGTAGGATTCACCGCCTTCTATAGAAAGGGAACCCAGGAAGGAAGAGGACTTTCTCTTACCGCTCTAGGAGAGACAAAGGTGCTTGGAGGAAAAATGCAAAAGCTGACTGGAGATCAGGAGCAGGCTGCCAAAGAGCGATTCTTCTGAAAAAAAGCTGAGGGAGACAAGGAGGCACAGTCAGGAAACCTTGATAAATACCCACTTCAGAAAGCAAAAGTCTATGAGACAGTCAGAAACTTCGTTGCTACTGTGGCACCTGAAGGACAAAAAAATAACATTTCAAATGAAATGATAGAGGGATTAATCGCCTGAAAAGCTCTTGACATTTGATGAAAAATATATAAATTAGAAACCGAGTTCGTATTTTATCTGATGGGAGAGTGTGCCAATGAATCTATTGGTCTCAAGATCAAAGGACTCAAAGTGATAGATAAAGTGCATATGGACGATGAGGCTCAAGGAACGATGACATGGAATGTCTGAGAGACGATGGCACAGGCAGGTATTGAGCAACAGGATGTGAATCTTGGTATCAGCTTCTGAGGAGGAAAGAAGGAGAAAGAAACGCCAAAACCAGAGCCAACACCAACACCAGAGCCAACACCAACACCAACTCCAAAAGTGGAAACGCCAAGGCCAGAGCCAACTCCAGAACCAGAGAAAAAACCAACTCCAAAACCAACTCCAAAACCAGAGCCAACGCCAAAACCAGAGCCAACTCCAAAACCGGAGCCAAAACCAGAGCCAACGCCAAAGCCGACTCCAACTCCAGAAAAACCACATACTACACCATGAGAATCAGAGATCCCAACGATCCCACCAACTCCAACGATTCCACCAACTCCAACGATCCCTCCAACTCCAACGATCCCGCCAACTCCAACGATCCCGCCAACTCCGACGATCCCACCAACTCCGACGATCCCACCAGCTCCAGACACAACTCCAGGTGAGGATGAACATCCATTAACTACTCCTAGTGAAACACCGAAGGAATCTCAGGTACCAAATACTCCAGCAGTCTCTGAGACTCCAGTTACACCAGAGATAAAAGAGACTCCAGCTCCTGTCGAGCCAAGTGTGGGAGGAGATGGAGATAAGACGGAACAGGGAGGAGGAAGAGAAGAAGAATAAGCTTTTAATAAGTATCAATAATGATGATGAAAAAAATGTTACTTTCCATGGTTATGATAGGAATGACCGTATTAGGAATGACAACCTATGCCAACGATGTTTGTGATCAGGTTTTCTATTGAAAGCTGAGACAGTGAAATAGTTATACTTTTCATGATACTTTCAATGGGACTCCAGATTCTAGCTATTACCTATGGAATTATAAAGTAAATTCTGTAGAGCAGCAGGACTATAATAAGTCTCCCGACTTCCCAAAGTTCAAATGGACCGCTGCAATAACAGGACAGAACTATGAAGTTAAGCCAGGGCAATCAATTAAGTTCCTAGAGGCTAGGACTCAATATCCTGTTATAGATGTCCCTCAAAAAAGAGATCCTAAGAACCTATTGGTAAAGTACACCGTTACTTACTCCAAGTCTCCGGACAAGAAGGCTCCTAGGACCTCTCATGTAGAGTGTAAATACTACGAAATTACCCGATGTGGAGATGGAATAGTAGATACAGATAGAGGAGAGATCTGTGATCCAAAAGACCCAAATAAAACTGGTTGGGGAAATGGAGGTTGTGATGCTTCATGTAAGCCGATCAATACCGTGGTAGAACAGCCAAAATGTAATAGTGATTACAATGGAAAAACTATCTATAATGAGAAACATCCAGTAGCTGCTCTTAATAGCGATATGGCACTTTGTAGCAAGGGAAAGGTGACATCTTTTGTAGGACCAGATCAAAATGGAAATTATTCATGGACATGTAATAATGCCTCATCCAACGTCAGTTGTAGCGCAAAGGAAATGCGATGTGGCGATGGAGCCAAAAACGGTTCAGAGCAATGTGATCCAAAAGATCCAAATAAAACTGGTTGGGGAAATGGAGGTTGTGATGCTTCCTGTAAGCCAATCAATACCATAATTCCAAAGGCTGACTGTGATGCTACTTTCTATGGCAAGTTAAGACATGGTCGTGGATACGTCTTTGATGATCAAATAACCGGGACACCAACAAAAAGTCGATATTTAAAAGATTTCAAGGTAGATCATAGGGAACAGCTTGATTTTAATGGAGCAGATCCATTCCCAAGCTTTGAATGGACGAAAGAGATTAAAAATCAGAATATGATCCTTAATCCAAATCAAACCATAAAAATCTTGACTGCTACTTCTCCATATTACGTGAGAGAAAAGCCTATAAAAAGAGACAAAAATAATCTGTATCTAGAGTATACTATTTGGTATTCAGATAGTCAAAATGGAGCCTGGTCTGCAGAAAAAGAGTGTAAATATTACGAAATTACTCGATGTGGAGACGGAATTCTTGATCCTGAATATGGAGAAACTTGTGATCCAAATGATCCTAGTAAAACCGGTTGGGGAAAAGGTGGATGTGATGAAAACTGTAAACCCAAGGACATTCCTCAAATCCCAGGACAGTGTAATAGTCAATACAACGGACAAACAGTAGAAAATCTGACCGGAGGAAATCACTTGTGTACTACAGGAACAATGACACAATTCCAGTTCAACTCTGCAACCAATAGATGGACTTGGAAATGTGACGGAATGAACTGAACAACTCCAGTAGAGTGTAGTGCAGTAAGAAAAACGCTTACTCAGGGAGTATGTAATAGTCAATATAACGGACAAACAGTAGAAAATCTGACCGGAGGAAACCATTTGTGTACTACAGGAACCTACGGAAACTTTAACTATGACCAAGCTACTCAAAAATGGACTTGGACATGTAATGGAGAAGCAGGATCCACGCCTGTGCAATGTAGTGCAGTAAAGCCGAGCCGCCCAAATATCGAAAAAGATCTCATTGGAGATAAAAATCATAAATACAAAGTGGGAGAATTGGTTGGCTTCAGAATGCCATTTGGAAATACTGGAAGTCAGACTATTAATAACGTAAAGATTAGAGATATTCTGCCTCTAAACCTTGAATACGTAAGTAGTGCAATCCAAGGAGTGCCTTCTTATACAAACGGAGTTTATCTGAGTGGAGGAGTACAAGTCCTAGAGTATTCAGGATTTAGCCTCAGTTCAGGGCAACAGGGAGTGCTCCTTATGACAGGTAGAGTGCTTAATACTAACCCAGACAATAGGACAAACCGAGTAGGAATCTATGAAAATAACTATCTTTGGGATTATGATACTGAACCGTATCAGCCTGCTCCAAGAGCTCTTCATATCGAAAAAACTGTTGATAAACCACAGGTTTTCAGCGGAGAGATCGTAGAGTTTACGATTAAGGTTTCAAATACTGAAGGAACATTTACTTGATTGAAGGTCGTAGATACCTTGCCAAAAGGACTTGTATTCGTTCCGAATACTCAGTTCCTTACAGGACAAACTACTACAACAGAGCTCGTAAGCTTTGCTACGGGTGTAAATGGAACAGGAGAAGCAACACTCAATTGGGAACTGAAATTCCCACAAGGATTCAAAAAATCAGATTCTTTCCTATTAAAACTTAAGGCAAGATTGGTAGAATCCTCAAGGACGAAATACACCAATATGGCATGTGTTTTCAACCCTGATGATCCAAAGGATCCAAAGTGTGATCCAGAGGACGTTACTCCAAAGCTAGAAGATGTAAAGCTTAAGATCAAAAAATACGTCAGCACCTCAGTAGGTGGCTCACGAGAAGATAATCAGCTTAATATGGACAATGGGCCAGCTTACTTTAAGCTTGTAATATCCAATGCAACTGCACCTTTGACTGGATTCAGGGTAACAGATAGAATAGAAGGAAATCTGACTTTTGATACAGGTTCTTGGGTTCTAGCAGATAATGCTTTTACTGGAGTGATTACTTTTGGACCAAATAATCCAAGTAAGCCAGTATATAAGATTATTCCTACAGTTTCAGGAACTCAGCCTGCAGATATTGCATGGAAGGTAGATATGGGAACAGGGTACTTTATGTCAGGTGATTCCCTCACTATTATCATCAAGACTCAGAAGAAAGGTGACCAAAACAATATCGGTCATGTGTATTATCCAAAACCAAATGGTGGAGAAGGACATGATGAAGACCCAGCCAGAGTCTACAAGACTACCTCAGGATGAGGAGGTTGAGGATGAGGTGGTAGTCGAGGATGAGGAGGTTGAGGATGAGGAGGGCGATATGCTCCATCCTGTGGAAATGGTAGAAAAGACGGAAACGAAGTCTGTGATCTTGGAGGACATGGAACCATCGGATCTGATGGAAGACTCTTCAGGAATACGGACGAGTATGATACTAGATATGCAGGATACACTTGTACCAATACGTGTAGACTAGAAAGTCAGGGACAGAAAATTGCTCCTCAGTGTTTCAATATTAATAATGGTTCAATTTCCATTATGAAGGGAGAAGCGCTTCCATTCTACTGGAATATGCAAGCTCAGCTTGGACTCAAAACTGTCTCAGAAAAGCAGAATTGGTTGAAGACAAATTTTGCTTACTCATGTTCAGATCGTGATGCAAATAGCAAGATCGAACTTAGCTCAATGCAATGTAAGTTTGCAGTCTATGCACCAGGAAAAGGAAATGGTAGAAAGGTATATGAGTTTACTACAGATTGTGTAGATATTAACGGATGGGATACTGCATTAGGAAATCAATACTGAGCAGTAGAAGACCGAGTAAGCCAGAATATGCAAGGTTGGTTCGGAGGAAGTGAGCTCGTTAATAAAGGACTCGTAAAGAATGTCTTTGATTCACTCAATAATCAGGAAGATTATCCAATCTTACTTCCATTATCTTCCAAGTTGCTGATCAAAGAATTTGGAAAAACTACCTCAATAACTGATAAGAAGAATACTACACTTACGTGGATGCCAAACGGTGGTCTCCTTGGAGAATACAAGCTTGCCTTAGAAGATGTAGGATACAAGAGATGTACTACTGACAAAGATGGTAAAGGAACCGCTGGTAATTTGAGATGGGAAGGGGAAATCATCTGTGAAGTAGACTTCGCAGTAACAGAGCCTTATCTTATCCAAAAGAGTCCATATGGAATTGGAAATAAAGCTACGACAGACCTTACGAAATACCAGTTGAAAAACGGAACTAACTTTATGGGTGAGTTCTTCAAGACGACTGAGATTTCGAATAAGGCGTATGAAACACCAAAGAATATGAAGAATCTCTTCACTCAGTTCAAAAATAAGTACCAAAAGTTAGCAAAGTCTCTTGGAAATAACGGACTATCAAAGGTTCCAGGTAAGTCAATCTACTTTTATGATGGAACTGAAGAGCTTACAAGCTTACTTGGTGCAAAAATAACCAATAAACCATTTACACTGATCGCTTCAAAGGGACAAAACCTTACGATCAAAGGTAATCTTCCTACAAATGCAATGATTATGACGGAGGGAACCATTACTTTTGATGCAGGTGGTTCTTGTAATGGAGATCGCAAGACCTATGGACACGCAGGACAGATGGTGCAAGGAATCTTCTATGCAGGACAAGGATTTAAATCATCTAATGATCAGGATCTCAAAAATACCTTTGGAAACCTCAGAAAAGGTGAACGATGTAACTATGGAAACCTTCATATCAAGGGAGTTGCAATCGGAGACCTTTCAGATGTTGTTGAGAAGAGAAGATCTGAACTCTATACATGGTTTAGTGCAGATTCTAGCAAAGGATCAGAAAAGAAAAAGGATATTATTGTGAATGGAGCGTCAGTTCTCGTAGAATACAACCCAAGTTTGCGAGGTGCTCTTCCTCCAGGTGCAGAAGAGTTCAATAAAGCACTTGAAGTCTATAGAAAATAATAATATCACTACAAAAACAAAAAGCTAAAAAATCTGAAAGTAGGCTGGGAATCAGTCTACTTTTTTTATTTAAAAAATCAGCAGCAAAAGTCAGAATTCTGAATATTTATTGTTATTCTTTTTTGTCATTCATTTTTCTTACACTTTCTCTTGAAATCCTCCGCCAAAAAGATATAAACCCTCCTAGAAATCAGAATTGATTGGGGAATCGTCTAAAGGTAGGACACCGGACTTTGACTCCGTTTGTCCAGGTTCGAATCCTGGTTCCCCAGGTGTGATAAAAGAGATTGTGATTTGCTAATGCGGAGTAGAGAAACGGTATCTCGTCGGGCTCATAACCCGAAGATAGGTGGTTCAATTCCATCCTCCGCAACCAAAATAATCGGGAGTAGCTTAATTGGTAGAGCATCAGACTCTGAATCTGGGGGTTATAGGTTCGAGTCCTATCTCCCGAGTATTAAATCAACTTCTGCCGGGATGGTGGAACTGGTAGACACGCTTGGCTTAGAACCAAGTGCCTTACGGTGTGCAGGTTCAAGTCCTGTTCCCGGTAGTTGGTTTGATTAAAAAGATAAAAGTCTGATTCCCTATTGTGGGAATTGGGATTGTGGATCATCGATTAAATTATCTTCCACAAAAAGTGAAAAATCTCTTGAAAATGGGTCCGAATTTTGTATAACGTCTTTCGTCAATTAATCCGAGGTAGCTCAGCGGTAGAGCAGATGGCTGTTAACCATTTGGTCGTGGGTTCGATCCCCACCCTCGGAGAGTTGTGCTTTATATTTGCTATGTGTTTTTTTAATGCCAATCAAGAAGTCCGCGGTTAAAGCTATGAATAGATCTCAAACGCTTGCAAAGAGGAATTACGATTTCAAGTTGAGGATGAGGATGGCAATCAAAAAATTCCTTAAAGGAGTTGAGGCAAAAGAATCTTTGACTGTTGAGGATTTGAGTAAAGTATACAAAGCTATTGATAAAGCCGCTAAGGTGGGAATCCTTAAGAAGAGGAACGCCGCTAGAAAAAAGGCTAGAGTTTCAAAAGCTTTTGATACTCTCAAGAAATAGTCCGGAGAGGACTTTAAATGCCAGCTTAGCTCAATAGGTAGAGCAACCGCCTTGTAAGCGGTAGGTTGTCGGTTCAATTCCGACAGCTGGCTCCATTAATCAAGTTAGATGATTTGTTGTTCCAAGCTGGGGTGGTAGTTCAGCTGGTTAGAACGCCTGCCTGTCACGCAGGAGGTCGAGGGTTCGAGTCCCTTCCATCCCGCCACTCTAACTTTTATGGTCTTATCGTCTAACGGCTAGGACAGGAGACTTTCAATCTTCTAATCGGGGTTCGATTCCCCGTAAGACCGATTTAATGGGTGATTAGCTCAGTTGGCTAGAGCATCTGCCTTACAAGCAGGGGGTCATAGGTTCGAGTCCTATATCACCCACCATTAAGATTCCTAATTTCATTTCTTTTTTGGGCCTTGGGTATGGGCCTATAGCTCAGTTGGTTAGAGCAGAAGACTCATAATCTTTTGGTCGCTGGTTCAAGTCCAGCTAGGCCCATAGAAAAAGACTTGAAATCAGGGTAAAGAAAAATATATTCTACATTGCAAATTGTATTTGCGGGTGTAACTCAATTGGCTAGAGTGCCTGCCTTCCAAGCAGACTGTTGCGGGTTCGAGTCCCGTCACCCGCTCCATTAAGGATTTCAGCTTTAAGCTGAGATTTTTTTTGATTCAAAAAATACCTACATGGTATAGGTATCCTCGCCCACTTTTCAGTCCTAATCTCGGCCTCTAACTATTGCTAATATTTTCGAAAACTTCAATTACTTGTTGATTTTTGACAAATACAAGATCTAGTCTGATTTCTTTTTCTATTCATTTACGGTAGCAATATTCTTCTATGCTCCTCTCTATCGCCTGAAGCTTTCTTGCAGAGAGATATCCAGACCATTCTTCTATACTATCTACAACCTTCACCTCAATAAATACGATAAAGCTCTCATTTTCTACAATTAGATCAATCTCTCCTCCGCGAATCGTAAAATTTTTATCAAGGAATCAATATCACCTTTGAATATACCAATCAAGAGCGACTCACTCTCCCCTGTATCATTTTGTTTTTAGGGAATCCATAATCAAGGAAGAAAAAATAAAAGCAAATTAGAGGTTAATACTATGTTCTTCTCTCCACTGAGCGATTTCCTCCTCATCGCCATTGAGTAAGACTTCTGGGACCTTCATCCCATAGACTTCAATCGGTCTTGTATAATTGGGAGCTTCAATATTGCTCATATTATCTCTAGGAGAATAGCTCTCATGAATCCAGCTTCCTTTTTCTTTTATAACTCCAGGAATTAGTCTAGTAATAGCCTCAATCATGAGCAAACTTGGTCCCTCTCCTCATAGGGTTATGAAAGGACCAATGGAATACTTTCTAAAGGCGTCAGGATAGCGATCTCAAAAGTATTGTTCTGCTCTATAGTCAATTCATTCATATCTTCAGCAGATGAAAATGAGATGCTCTTTTTTACTGAGTCCATGAGCGATTTTTTGGTTAAAGAGCTGCTCGGTTGGCGTTGGAAAAAGAATAGAAAAATCTGATTTTTTTATCTGGTTATCCTTGATCACAAATTCTACAGTATCAATAATGGGTTGTGCTTTGATCAGCATTCCATCTCAACCTCAATAGACTGAATCATCAATCTGTTGGTGAGGATCCGTAGAAAATTCCCTCGGGTTATAGCACGAGAAGGCGAGTACTCACTTTTCCTGTGCTTTTTTGATAAGAGAAGTCCCAAGGAAACTTTCAAAGATTTCTGGGAAAATGCTGACAAGATGAATATGCATTCAAAATATACGAGATGATAAAAAATTTATACCATAGACACTCTATCTATACTGTTGTGGAGAGCATTTTCAAGTCAGTGTCTTCTTATATCCCAGATTTTTTAAAAAATCTTTTGTTTTCGGTATTTAAATTGCTATACTCTCAGTCAGTTTTCATTTCTTTCCTCCTAAATATGCAAGAACCGCTCATTACTATTGGACTAGAGATTCACTTAAAGCTCGCAAGTCAGACCAAAATTTTCTGTAAATGTAAAAATGAACAAGCCCTTCAAGATAACCAGCCCAACACCACTATTTGTCCGGTATGTACTTGACAGCCATGAGCATTGCCTCAGCTCAGTGCAGAGGTCGTACAGAAGGCACTTCTGCTAGGAAAGGCTCTGCAATGCCAATTCAATAATCCTTCATATTTTGATAGAAAATCCTATTTCTATCCAGATTTGCCAATGGGATACCAAATTACTCAGCTCTATACGCCAATTAACGTAAAAGGAACACTTTCTTTTTTCTTTGCAAATTATGAAGAGGAGAAACAGGTAAGAATCTCAGACGCCCATCTAGAATGTGATACTGCGAAGGCTTTTCATCAGGGAGGAGCAATGTTGCTAGACTTTAACCGTGCCGGGACTCCGTTGATTGAAATCGTGACGGGACCTGATTTTACCAGCGCAGAACAAGCTGTAGAGTTTGCCAAAGAAATCCAAAGAATTGCAAAACGAAATAACCTTTCAGATGCAGATATGGAAAGGGGGCAAATGAGAGTCGATGTCAATGTTTCCATTAGAAAAGAAAAATCTGATCCTCTAGGAACGAGGGTAGAACTCAAAAATATCAACTCCTTTTCCGCTATAAAAAGAGCAATAGATGCTGAAGTGATAAGACAGGCAAAATGCCGAGAAACAGGAGAAGAAATTCAGCAGCAGACGAGGAGACGAGATGATCTTAAGTGACAATCTTTTGCGATGAGAAGTAAAGAAGACGCGCTTGATTACAGATATTTCCCAGAGCCAGATTTGCTTCCGCTTTATCTTGATGAGCAGCTTCTTAAAAAGGTGGAGGAAGCTGAGTTGATTATCCCTTTTCAAGAAATTAAAAAAATGAAGTCAGAATACTGATTTCACAAGGAGTTTATCAATGCTTTAATTAGTGAATATCCAACGCTTACTTTTTTCAAGCAGCTGATACATGCAGGGTTTGAACCGAAACTCGTAGCGAAATGGATTGCTGGGCAGATAAGCGGCTATATGACGGCACATTTTGTGAATATTACCGAGCTTCCTATCGACCAAGAGCAGTTGATTGAGTTTTTCAACATTGCAAAAGAAGGAAAACTGATTGACAATCAACTCAAACTCATCATGGAAGAAATGCTCCAAACGGGAGCTTCAGCATCTGATATCATCAAGGAAAAAGGCTTTGATAGTCCAGAGATCTCAGAATCTGATTTAAGAGCTTTTTGTAAAGAGGTTATAGACGAGAATCCAGCAATCCTTGATCAGTATAAAGCAGGGAAAACCAGTGTTATAGGATTTTTTGTAGGGCAAGTAATGAGGAAAACGCAGGGAAAAGCGAATCCTCAAGCAATCACCCAAATCCTACTCTCAGAATTAGGCTAAGAGTCAGTATTTTTAATCAGACTTTTGCTGATATACAGCTTACTGCTGGGACCTTATTTAATAGGGACTATTTCGCTAAATCTGGCGATAATCCTAGAGCAAACTTGTTCAGCAGAGAGGTCGCTTGTATCTATTTTGAGATCATAATTCCTATCATCCCAGAGATCAACTTCATAAAGAGAAAGGAATCTGGCTCTATCGTCAGCATTCCTTTTTTTTGTCGCAGATAAAGCCTCATCTTTTGAAGAGAATTGATCGGTAGTTCTCTGATCTTTGCGGATTCTTTCACTTGCGACCTCATCACGAACATCCAAAAAAACCTTAAAAGCCTTTGGTTGACAGAGGAATCCAAGTCTACTCTCTAGAATAATTCTACTCTCAAGTGGAAGACTTTTTTGATATTCTTCATATTTTAGGTCAAATTCTCTCTGGTTCTCAGCCTTTTCTCACAAGAGATTAAACTCTGAAATGCTTAATCCCATTTCTTCTGCGATCTTTCTTTTGAGTGTTCAGATAGAGATGATTTCATAGTCTAGTTCTTGTGCTAAAAGTTTGGAAACAGTTCCTTTCCCGCTTCCGGCTTTTCCTCAGAGTGTAATAATCATTATCTTCCTGATAAAATAAACACCATAATTCTATTAATTTAAGGGAAATTGTCAAGCAACAAACACTTTTTTCTTGTATTTGATTTCTGAAAAAATAAAATGTCACGTTAGATGTTTTTCTTACGATAATAAAAAGTAAAAAAATCAGATCTTTTATTTTGTTTCATTTTGAACTGATGAGTGTTTTTAAAGGATTTTTTGCTATGCTATGGAGGAATAAGCGATGGGTTGCCTTCTTTTTGGTGGTATTGATCGGATGAGCCATCTATGGATACAAGCATTTTTACGGAAAACAAGGAGGAAACCAGCCTTTTGTGAGTACAGATTATGAAGTAATCACCTGAGACGTAGAAAAAACGCTAAACCTTCAGGGAACGACCCAATTTGCAAACGCTCAAAAATTGACATTTGTCAATAAAGGAAGAGTAACAAGCGTAAGGACCAAAATCTGAGCTAATGTGAAAAAATGAGATGTTCTAGCGACAATTACGACAGACGATCTTGATAGAAAGGTTGAATCAGCAAAAAAGGACCTAAAAAATAAGCAGCTTGAGCTCAAGAAAATTCTCGATAAATCAGATCAAAAGCTTGAACTCCTTAAAGCACAGGCAGCCTATGATCTTTTGGTCATGCAAAAACAAACCTTGCCAAGTGAACAGCAGCTTGATGATCAGACCAAAAAATTTGATCTTGAAGAAGCAGAAAGGCAAATTAGAGAAAAGGAGAAAGACCTCAAAGAA
This sequence comes from SR1 bacterium human oral taxon HOT-345, assembly GCA_003260355.1. Classification (GTDB taxonomy): domain Bacteria; phylum Patescibacteriota; class Gracilibacteria; order Absconditabacterales; family Absconditicoccaceae; genus HOT-345. Next base: position 837,687 of record MPSQ01000001.1, on the reverse strand, counting down.
GCCCAGACTGATTATGCTCAGCTCCTATCAGGAAAGGCAGGAGCAACGAATGCAGACTTAGCAGTTTCCAAGAACGTAAGAACCAGAAACACTTCTATGGAAAAATTGGTGAGAGCATTTCGTGAGGAAGCAAATGCTTTGCAATCTACGCTAGATAATTTTGATGCGGTGATGAAACTAACTGACCAATACAAAGGAGAAGAAATGAATACCTATATTGGAGCAAAAAATACGGCATTAATTGCTCAGTCAAAAGAGCAGTTCCGAAAAGTCTATGCATATAAGGCAAGACTTAATGATCTTTATACTGAATTTTCAAAGATTCCGGTTGGTCAGCTGACTGAAAACAAGATTCTTTCAGGATATACTGTTTTCAAAGAGTTAGGTGCTGATCTAAGGAATCGATGAAAAATAAACTATGAGATGTTTAATGCAAGTATTGAATCAGAAGGCTCTCTATCAAAATCACAGATAGATGGCTATATGAATTCTTTTTGAGCTCCTTTGGAAAAACTCGGATATGACTACATAGATAAATATACTTCAGCAGTTGAAACCTTGGCTTGACTCAAAGATTCAGACACGACTATTGAAGATGCAGCAGACAAGGTTGAAAAACTAAAGATCGAGCTAGAAAATCTCAAACTTGCTCTCCAAAAGAAAAAACTAGAACTAGAAGTAAATCAGAAACAGCAGCTGGTTTCTACTGCAGAACTTGAAAAAAAGATCAAAGACGCAAAGGTTGATTTAGAAAAGGCAAGAGAGTGAAGCACAGAAAAAGACGAAATTCAGAGAGTCCAGAATGAAATTGACAATGCGCAGTTTGAACTGACAACATTGATGAAGCAGTATGATGAATACAAAATTATTGCAAATTTCGATGGAAGAGTAACCAAACTTGATATGCAGGTTGGAGACAGTATTGATACAAACTCTACAAATGATAATCAAAAATACATCTATGTAGAGACACCAGATCTTCTTGAGGTAAAAATTGAGGTGGATCAGCTTGATATCGTAAAGATCCAGCAAGGAATGAAAGTCCAGGTTTCTGTTGGTGCTTTCCCAGACCAAGTATATTCATGAGTTTTCTCTGAAATTGATACGATGCCAGAGGGAAATTCCTACAAAGCTAAAGTAGTTTTCCAAAAAAATAATCCTGAGGAAAAGATTCTAGGAGGAATGAGTGCGACAGTAAAGGTAACCCTTGAAGAAGCAAAAGGAAAGCTAATCGTTCCTAATCCTGCACTTGCAGACAACGAACTCTGAGAAAAAATCGTGCGTCTCAAAAAGGGAGAACAGCGAGTTGATCAGGTCGTAGAAGTAGGAATTGCTGATGAAATGAACACGGTAGTTCTTTCTGGTCTTAAGCTTGGTGATACGATAAAGGGATTCTATATGAACGATATTTCTGCAGGGAATGTGGGTGTTGGCAGTATGGGCTGACCAAAAGATGGAAATATAACGACAGAGGCGGATGGTAGTATGAGTTATGAATATTCAATGTAAAAATTACCAAAAACTTTTATTCTTTTGTGATTATCATAATGGTAGAAGCAACATCAGATTTTATTTCACTTAAGGGAATCACAAAAACCTATGGAGGAAAGATGACAGAGCCAGTATATGCTCTAAGAGGAGTTGATCTTGATATTCATGATGGAGACTTTATTTCCATTATGTGACCGTCAGGGTGCGGGAAATCCACCTTGATGAATATCGTCGGACTTCTTGATGTTCAGACTTCTGGCTCTTATTTTCTCCGTAAGAAAGAGGTAAAAAATCTGACTCCAGACCAGCAATCGATGATCCGCAGAACAACAATCGGATTCATCTTTCAGGGCTATAATCTGCTCAAAAGAATGTCAGCACGAGAGCAGGTGGTTCTTCCACTTTCGTATATGGGAATTCCTTCAGGAGAAGCTAAGGAGAGGGCCTATGCTGCACTTAAACTCGTAGGACTTGAGGGGAGAGAAAAAGCTCTTCCAAACCAACTTTCTGGAGGTCAACAGCAGAGGGTGTGTATTGCAAGGGCATTAGTGACAGATTCAGGACTTTTGCTCGCAGATGAGCCAACAGGAGCTTTGGATTCCAAGACAGGAATAGAGGTAATGGAGCTTTTTAAAAAATTAAATGCTGAACAGGGAAGAACAATTCTTCTGATTACCCATGACGCAAATGTTGCGAGCTATGCAAATAAAACGATCCGTATCAAAGACTGACTTTTTGTCGAAAATTAACTTTTACCTTAGATATTAGCGAGAAAATATGAGGTTCTTTTCCTACTTTGTAGATGCTCGAAAGACCATTATGGCCAACAAAATGAGATCTGGCTTGAGTACGCTCGGGATTATCATCGGAATGGCTTCCGTTGTGGTGATGATGGCGATCGGGCAATGAACAGAGAAATCTATCACCAAAACGATGGGGGATTTCGCAAAAAATAAAATATCAGTCTCTTCTGATGGAGGCTACAATGCCCGAGATGACAAAGAAGATAAACCGTGAGGCTACATCCAGGCAGTAAAATTTGATAAAACGATCATCGACTATATAGAAAAATATTTCCCAGACCTAAGCTGAAAAATTACCTATCAAATAGAAACCCCTGGTTGACAGGTAAAAATAAAACAAAAATCAGATATGGTGATGGGGGTTGGTGTTCCAGAACTTCGGTTTACTCTCAATGAAAAGAAAGCAGCTGAAGGAACTCTCTTTTCCAAGGAGCATTACGATAGCAAGAGTTTCGTTGCCGTGGTTAACGAAACGTTCAAGAGCAAGTTCTTCAAAAATGGAAGCGCAATAGGGAAAAAATTCATCTATAACGGTAAAGAGTTTACTATTGTAGGAGTTTTACCGAAACAAGAGTATGACCGATGAGCTCAAGCTTATTTTCCGGATACCACAGTTACAGAAAGGATTCTCCACAAAAATACTATTGATTCTTTTGATGTTTTCCTCCCACCTGATGGAGATAACAAACTCTGGCAGAAGAGGATCAGCTATCTTCTCCTCAAAAAATACAATAAAACCTCAATAAGCGATGCGGGATTCAAAGTCCACAGCTACGCAGAGATGGTTGATCAAATGAAACAATCTCTTCAGGGGATGAAGCTCTTCCTTTTGGTAATGGGAGCGATTTCTCTGCTTGTTGGAGGAATTGGGGTGATGAATATTATGATCGTTTCCGTAACAGAAAGAACAAGAGAAATCTGAATCAGAAAGGCAATCGGGGCTTTGAATAAAGATATTATTATCCAGTTTCTTGTAGAGTCTGTGGTTATTACCTTGATAGGAGGATTTATAGCCTTTTTATTGAGCTATGGTATCGTGTATTTTGTGAATAAGCTCCTCTGAGACCCAAATAGCGGATTAGGATTGAGTGCAGAAATTGATCAAAGTATTATGATGACAACTTTTCTTATTACGACACTCACAGGAATTGTGTTCTGAATCCTCCCTGCGAGAAAAGCTGCGAAACTCAAGCCTATCGATGCATTGAGATTTGAATAAGAACTCAGGAAGCTATTCAGGAATCCTTCCCAGAAGCAGGAACCGTATCGTCCTTTATTCTTACGCCTTACAAAATGAAAAAAATCTGATTTCTTCTCTTTGTTCTTCTTGTTGCAGGGTGCTCCTTTCGTAAGCCTCAGGTCGATATCCAAAAATATAATAATCAGCTCCTTACTTTCCAGGAACAGTCCGTTGAGACCCTCGAAAATTATTATCAGATCTTAAATAAAGAATATAGCAAGATTGACTTAGAAGAAACCTACCAAGCTACCATTCAAAAACTGCAGCAACTCATTACTGACGCCGAAACCTATCCTGGAGTTCCTGATGAGGGCTTCAAAGCAGGGATTGTAGCTTATATTTCCGGGGTAAGAACCGCTTTTATGCAGCATGAATATCCGACGGTAAGGCTCTTGGTGAATCTTTCTGGAGATGCAACGGAGTTTTATAGAAAGGATAGTCAGCAAATTTCGGCAAATGCTATGAAGCTACAGGCGGAACTCGCAAAGCTCGACAAAGAGCTCGACTTCGTTTATCAGCAGTTCAAAGGGAAATACCTAACGGGAGCAAAATAATTTGTTGTCTCCTGATGAAAAGCATCAGATTTCTTTCTAGTGAAGCTTTTAATTCCTGCGTCAAAACTTTGGATCAGAGCGTTTCTTTATCAAGGGACGCTATTTTCTTTTAAAAAAATTGCATTATCTGAAAATATCTGTATACTTGAGGCAGTGAAAGTTCATTGTTTATTCTTTAATCTGTGAATATGATGAAAAATCTTGCTACAAACAAACTCCTCTTGCTTTGAGGAGCGTTGACGCTCACGTTGGCAGTTTCTTGAGTCCTTGCTCAATCAAACACTCCAATTACGATTGGCACGAATAGATTTACAGCTATTCAGCATATCAAGGAGGTGCACCTCAATCAAAAAAAGGAGGGGAAGGTGAGTAAAGTGTGACTGATGAATACCTGAGGGACGACACTCGGAATTGCCTCTGTAGTTTTAGGGCAGTGAGGGAAAGTAGATAAGATGGAAAAACTCAACAATACTACCGATGAGAATAGTTCTATTATTGCAGGGGTAGGAAATAAAAATACCGCTGGAGAATGATCTTTCCTCGTTGGGGGAAAGAATAATACAGCATCTACTGGCGGACAACAAAAAGATACCAATAATGCCGTTATCTTCTGAGGAAGCGAAAATAACAATCAGGCTCCAAACGGAGTAATCCTTTCTTCGACCAAAGCAACCTTGGGAATCGAGGCATCTGGTGCGGTTGCAGTGGCTGCGACAAATGTTATTATTAATGCAGAAAACTCTGCCGCTTATGGAGGCTCTAATGTTAAAATCCAACCTGGAGCCTCAGAATCTTTCGTCTTGGGATCAAATGTAGAGATTGCTTCTTGAGGAATCTTTGCATTTAATGTAAAGCCAGAGACGCTTACCTGAAAAAAACAGTGGACCTTCCTTGTGAATGCTGATTACGGAATGATTGTCGGAACTAGTGATGCAAAAAGTAAAGATATTCAGCTTACAATTGGAGGAGCCCTGAGAGTGGGAGCGTGAAGTGAGACAAACCCTAATAATTTCCCTGAAGGAACAATTTTCAGAAGGGCGTGCCAAGGGAATACCCTTTCTTGTCTCTGTATGAAGTGAAGTGATGGACTAAAATCTGTCTCTAATAATACACTTTGTAATGATGTCTGTAAAAATTGAGCAAATGCATGTAAATGAGCTGCAAAATGTGGAGATAAAGCAAGAAAATATGAAAAAGCAGAAACTACACGAAGACCAATCTCCCAGTTTTGTGGAGAAGGATCTGCCTTAACAGGTACAGCCCCAGGATTTCCTATCAGCTGAGGTCCAAAAGTTACTTGGACATGCGTGTCTCCTTCTGGAGGAAACCCAATAACTTGTGAAGCCAGTAGAAAATAATAAAAAAAATCTGATCTTTATTCAAGGGTCAGATTTTTATTTAAATAAAAATTTTTTTAATACAGGAGCAAATGCTGTCTAAAAGCCTAACTGCTGTCCCTTCACTTTCTCATAGCCGAGCTGTCCACAAGCTCCTTTTGCTTCTCTTCCCATGCTATCACGCACCGTCACTGTTAATCCTCAGCTTTCGAGAATCTGCTTGAAGGTTGCGATAGCTAGCTTACTACTTTCTTGGAGATGAATAGCAGGATTTTCATTATACGGGATGAGGTTAATATGAGCGAGTCTGCCTTTGAGAAGCTGGACGAGTTCGTGGGCTAATGCAGGAGTATCCGTTAGATCTTTAATCATAATATATTCATAGAAAATCCTATTGTTCGTTGCTTCAACATACTGATCAATCGTTGTCATAAGCTTATCTAAAGGATAAGACTTCCCGATAGGCATAATCTGATTTCTTAACTCTTGATTAGGAGCATGGAGGGAAATTGCCAGCTTCACATCAATCTGATCTTTGATAAGCTGCTCAATTCCCGGAATAATTCAGCACGTAGAAATCGTAACATGTCTCCTTCCTAGAGAAAGCCTATCTTGCTGGAGCATAAGCTTGATCGCCATCTTCGTATGATCATAATTGAGAAGCGGTTCTCCCATCCCCATAAAAACAATGTTTCTCACGCTATAGTTTGTCCCGTCTTCTTTTTTTCAGAACCTCTTCTTGATATAGCTATTAGCAAAGAGCACCTGAGAAATCATCTCTTCCCAGGTCAAATTCTTCCTGAACCCTAATTTCCCAGTCACACAAAAAAGACACTGCATTGCACAGCCGACCTGAGAGGAAATACAAAGTGTGATACGGTTAAGTTTAGGAGTTTGATTCTGAACATATTTTTCATGCTGCCAGTGATACATAAGGATTGCCTCAATCAGGTGCCCATCTCTCGTTTTGAACGCAAATTTCGTAGTATCTGCAGCTTCTACCATTTCTACGAGTTCTATCGCCAAGAGATCAAAGTCTGACTGAAGCTGCGACCTGAGTTCCTTTGAAAGGGTAGTCATCGCATCTCGTTCAGTATTCTGGTTCTTATAGAGTTCAAAAAGAATTTGCTTGACCTTGAACGGTTGGAGCTTGTGAAGCTTTGCTCGGGTATTCAGTTGTTCTTCATTAAAAAGCGTTGGTTTGTGTGCTACCATTTCTTCAAAGACGGCTATCATACTAAAAAGGGATGACTACGATGCTAAGTAACCATCCCAAAAGAAAAAATCTGATTTTAAAGCCTATTTCAATACTTTTCATCGCCAATAATGTTATTTCAAGTTGTAGTTTTGAGGCCAAAAGAAAGGAGAACGAGAGCAGCCTTCAGTCTTACACATAATCTCGGAGATTAACGTCTTCCCATCACGAGTAGCAAGAGTTACCTGCCATTCTTCCTCAAAGTGATGATCGGGTTGGATAGTATATTTGAGAGTATAAGAATATTGTCTTGTTTGTTTCTGAGTGTTGATAGATCCAGGGATGAGGAAGATATCTTGGAGGAGCACTGTGTCAGCCAAATGTTTAGTAAAAATCTGAATATTTTTCTGGTTCCAATGGTTGAGCCAAGCGGTCGAATTTTTGAGCGGACGGTCAACGAGATCGTTCATTTCAGTGATTTGATTATTCGTGAGGTAGCTATAAAAATTCTGAATCAACTGCGGATCATCTGCAAGGTTTGCTTCTACTCATGTTCCAGAACGAACCAAAACCCCAGTAGTTTCATCAGTAGAGGAGTTGCTGATAGAGATTTCGGCATCCTTTCACTGAGAGGGAGTGAAGGTATCAAGAGGGGAAAGATCATAGCCCTGCCCATAGATAAACGCCTTGTAAAGTGCAAAAAAGAAAAATACAAGTGAAAAGATAAATACTACCACAATCCATGTAGGGACTTTCTTCTTCTCAGGAGTGGCTTCCAACGGTCTTACCTCTTCCAATTGCTTTACAGAGAAACTGCGTTCTAGTTTAGTCTTCACTGCTACTTTTGGAGCCGATGTTTTCCTTGGCTTTGGAGTAGATTGAGGTTTGGCTTTTGTCGCAGAAGTGCTCGTCGCAGAAGCAGTCTTTGTCCTAGTTTTTGGGGTCGAAGTGGTTGGTTTCTTTGCTGGAGTCTTGGGAGCTTTTGCTTTAGGAGCCGAAGCTGTTGTCTTCTTTTCTGGCATAGGGAAAGGAGAAGAAAATAAAATCAGGTTATGAACCATCTATTTGGAAGCAAATATACCGAGTTTTTAGGAGAAATCAAGAGAAAGTCAATCAAAACTTCCATTTGACAACTTATAAGAAATTCGTATGATAACACTACCTGAAATTGATAAATCAGAATTTTATTTTCTATCCTAGCTTACAATGCCAACATCATTTACTCTAAATGCGTCCTGGATAATTATCGGGATTATCGTTATACTCGTTGTAATCCTGTATAACCGCTTGGTGAAGCTCAAAAATAATAGAGAGAACGCTTTCGCGGATATCGACGTTCAGCTCAAACTCAGATTTGATCTTGTAGAAAATCTCGTGAATACGGTTAAAGGTTACGCTACGCACGAACAGGAAACCTTTCAAAAAGTTATTGAAGCAAGGAATAGTTTCGCTCATGCAGGTTCTGTAGACAGCAAAATTGCTGCTGATAACCAGCTCACAGGAGCTCTTAAATCTATTTTTGCACTTGCTGAGAGTTATCCTGAGCTCAAGGCAAACGAAAACTTTCTCGAGCTTCAGACGGAGCTTTCAGATATTGAAAATAAGCTAGCTGCTGCAAGGAGATTCTTCAACTCTGCTACAAGGGAATACAATAATGCTATTCAGACCTTCCCAAGCAACTTCATTGCAGGAATGTTTGGTTTCAAAACTGAGAAAAGTTTTGAGTTAGACGATGTTTCAGAAAGGAAGGCTCCTAAGGTTAAATTCTAAGGCTTCCCTCATGTATAATCACAGAGAAAGAAGCTTTTATCAGAATAAAAGACTGAATCTCTTCCAAAGAGTTGGCGAAATGCTGACTCTTTTTTCGTCCTCCACAACCCATCATAGCGACCGCAGGACCTCCTCAATCAAGCGAAGCGAAACGCAAACAACCGCATCGTGGCACTCCATTTCCTCTGCCACTCATCCTGAACAAGCTGATGCTAAAGCTGAAAGCAGAGCCAATCTCCCCGAAGGTAAAGCAACCTTTCCCGATAGGCAGGCGTTCGGACGAAATGTTGGAAAGAGTCATACAGAGGCTGCAGACAAGTAAGCTCCATCCCGATAGCGTTGATTTCATTTCAAAGGTATCGGAACAAGATCGAGTTGAACTCTTTCTAGGCTCACTGTAGCCATAGCGATGCCAGACGAGGTCTTTCTGGGCTTACTTTGGTCATAGCGATGCCAGCGGAGGTCTTTCTGGGGTTGCTTTGACGATAGCAATGCCAGACGAGGTCTTTCTGACATCACTCAACCCGTCATAGCAACCGAAAGGACGCTTTACCCCCTTTCCCCTCCCAAAGAGACGACCACAGCAACCTCTCATGGCTTTTTTTCTCTCATAAGGGGGAGCGGTCTCCGAAGGACAGAGCGTTTTATTACCCAAAGCTCTCTTAGCTTGAGCAACTTCCCTTCGTCCCCTGTTCGCTTCACCAGATCCCAGCCTATCAGAGCGAGAATGCTGAGCGTAATCTTTGATACCATTAAGCAATCTCGCTGCTCTCTCTACAAAAAAAGTCAAAAATCAGATTTTTATCTCCTTTCTCCCACAATTTTACCTTGTCAAGAAGACTTTCCTAGCAACTTCCCCTTGAAAAACAAAAAAAACTATATAAACTACGCCAGTTCACAAGCAATATTTTATCTGAATAACTTACCGCAATGAAACGAAAGATCATTATTCCACGAGGATTATTTAGTATTACCTTGCTTGTCCTTGGCGCAACCTATTCTTTTGACGGCGTAAGGATGGGAATGGCGAAGCACCTCGCAGGAAGCCTCGAAGCTTACAAAATGGACCGACAACGCTGAAGCGATACGACGACGATTTCAGCCACCTCTCGACAAAAGAGATCAAAATCTGATCAGGACAAAATCATTCCCCTCTCTAAAGAAGGAATCATCAACCTTGATGATTACCGCATGGATCGTGAACAGCAAATGCAGAGGAATGCTGTCTTTCCGATCAGGATGGAATATCCAGATTTCTTCAAACTTTCCGAGTCTGAGGGGATACAAATCGAAATCCTTTCCTGACAACTCTACTATCCCTACGCCTACACGTATGGAAACGATCTTTTTGATACCTATCCTCTCGCTGAAGACAGCATAGGGGCGATGAATCATAGCCTTCCAACCTTTGCCAGTCAGACTTCTACCTCTTGAGCCTCAGCAACTTCATGTTTAGCATATCTCAATGGCTATCAACCAAATCCTACGCTTCCTTCCGACTGTTATCAGACTATTTTCAATAGAGGAGTAGAGCGTCACCTTGGGATCCTTCTCAACGCTACCCCATGAACCGTGATCCAGCTGACAAAAATAAGCCGTTCTTAGGATTTCCAACCGTAAAATCCTAGCATAACTCCCAAAGGAATTGAAAAACTCCCCAAGAGATACTTAGGGAGCTCTTTACTTTTCTCTGATGCCATGAGAGTGATGGGGTTAGGAGCGAGTGCTCCTGTAAACCATTACTTTGCTCGGAAGAAGATTCCGAGAGGTAATAACCGGAAGGTTGTCGCCCTTTGAGAGCGATAATAGCTCAAGGGATTTGCCGCCAATACAGATAGAGCGAACCTGAATTTCATCTCTATTGACTATGTTAGCATCAATTACGATGCCAACCCATCCTTCATTGGGAACTCCAGCTCCATAATCAGGCTGATAGAAGATGAAATCTCCCTTTTTAGGAATATCACGAAGAGAAACAGGGTAAGAAACATACCCCCAGTGCTTCAGAACCGAAACAAACTGGTTGAGAGATACTGCACTATCAAGCTTGAAGGAGTTTCGAAGATAGACAACGCAGTAAGCGTTCCCAATAACGGCACCCCTCAAAATTTGAGGCGCCAGTTCTTGAACAGAAGAGACCTCAAGCATGCTAGCAGCTTGCTTCTGAGGAATGCGGGTGATAGTAGTCACGTCTTCTTTCCAGCAGGAACTGAGAAGTAGACATACGGTTACCAAAATCACGAAAGAGATTGTTAAATTTTTGTTAGGTCTCATACATTTGATTGTTTACGAACAAGACATACGAAGTGTCTTGATCAAGGTTGTGGTTAATATAAGTAATAAAGGTGAAGACTGAATGCTTCGATGGAACGTCTGAGTAATAGAGTCCGTCCCCAACTCCAGAAGCCTCCCCTCATCGAAGGAACAAACTTCAAATCTTTTTGCTTTTTATTTTGACACTGCTATCTATACATATTTATAGATAAATGTCAAGATGAAGTAGGGGGATTTTGATATGGTGTTTTTTAGAGTAGCATATTACTACGCGGATAGCCTTTCGACGAGATCATTACTGCCTCAAAATCTCTTAAACTTAGTTAATCTACAGCTTTTAGGTAGTTTTTTCACTTCACAGGCTTTTCATTCTCCAGTCTTTTTAGTGATCAAAAAAACTCCTCAAGGAAAGCCTAGGGAGTTCTTTTTTCTGATAATCATTGGGGATCCTTCCACCGGTAAACACTAATTTTTCGGATATTCAGATGATATGAGGTGAGCAGACATACCATCTCACCTTCGTTGGCAGTTGCTTTATAGTTCCAGCGACATGCACCGACAGAGCTAATACGCGCTACTCCATTATTCTCAAAAGAAACGTCGTAGACGACACCAATCCAGCCCCACTCAGGGTTAATCGCTTCCCCGTAGTCAAGATGATAGAGAATGATATCCCCTTCTCTTAAATCATTCCTAGACTTCAATTTAGGCTCTTCATAGTTGTACTGCTCCAATATCGGCTTGAAATCGATAGGTTTCATCTGATGATCAAGCTTTAGTAGATGTAAGGCCACATCAATACAGTCAGGATTGCCAGCAATGCTACTTGTCAGCCACTTTGGAATGTTAACATCCTGAGAACAGGGAGGAATAAGCGACTGCGATCGCTCATAAGAACTGAAAGAATAATGTAAAACATCTCTTTCTTTGCAGGAATTCAAACAGAACCCCATCACCATTACTATCCAAATGGATACGAACGAAATTTTGTTAGTTTTCATATAAATTTTATTATTGTGAATGGAGTGAGAGCAGCACTGCATTCAGGTATTACTATTTTTTACAACAAAAATGAAGTCTGCTTCCTTCATGCAAGCAGTCACAAATAGCGTGCACGCTCAGTTTCCAAAGCCTAGAGTAAAATTAATAATTCTGACTTCAGTTTTTTTTTACTTTATTTTTTGTATGGTGAATCTATGGATTTTTGATGAAATGTCAAGAGAAGCTAAAAGGTTTTTTGTTTCCGATCACTATCAAATACCTACAACTCTTCAAAAAAAGAAAAAACTCTCCTAGGAAAACCTAGGGAGTTCTTCTTCTAAAGAATTACCGAGAGGAGTATCCCCGATAAACACTTACTTTGCTAAGGTTTAGTCGATAAGAGGTGATCAGGCTTACATACTGCTCATCTCCGGCCGATCCTTGAACATTCCAGCGTTGAGCTCCGATCGCACAAACCTTGAGTTGCCCATGCTTGACAGAAACCTTAGTAATCATACCAATCCAACCACGATCAGTATCAATAGCGTGACCATAGTTGCCATGGTAAACGATAATATCGTTCTTTTCAGGAAGCATAAGCGGAGCTGTCTTGATTTTCTGATAGCCGAAACGTTGCAGGAGAACGATCAGCTTAGTGATAGGTTCGCCAGGAATATCTCGGATATGTCGAGTAATAACCTTCACTCCCTCAGCATCCCCAGCAATTGCTGCTCGCAAAACATTTGGCATATAACTTCCTACAGCTGTAGCAGGAATGAGAAGATCTGCTTCTTCCAAAGTCTGATAGCGTATCTCCATACTTTCTAGCTGTTCAGAGGAACCAAAATCAAATACCTCTACTATCATATGGTTTCCTCTGGGAAAAACAGAGCAGATAGCAAACTCCAACATCGAGTGCGGAAAAGTCAGAGAATTTTTGTTGGTTTTCATATAGTTTTATTAGTGTGAACAAAGACAGAGCAGGGCTTAGTTCAGTGAATATACTTTACAATGAGAAATGAAGTCTGCCTCCTTCAGTGGAACAGGTGAGTAATAGAGTCTGTTCCCAACTCCAGAAGCCTAAAATCCAAACAAATCATAGGCTTCAGTGGCTTCGATCTTTTATTTTTTTCATTGCGGGCAAAAAATAGGGATTTTTTATCTAAAGTCAAGGAGAAAAATCTGAATCAATGCTGCTAGACGGTTCTCATTCTACAACTCTTTAGACTTCCTCTGATAGAGTCTTATCTTTCTTTGACTTCAGATTTCTCCTTTTTGATTACCATTACCATTCCCATTACACTACTAAAAAAAGGAGACAGGTAACCCACTCTCCTTTCTTGAATATTTTCTTGTTTATCTTAGCTCAAGAGAAATAATTTGACTGCTTCCTGCGAGACTCTTCTGGAAGAGACTAAACAGTGCATTCTGTCCTTGTTCAGTGGTTGTCTTATCGCTCAACATTTTTATTAGACCGTAATACTGACTTACTACAATTCTTTCGTCCTGAGTCAAACTTGAGGCATTTGTTAATTGACCTCCAGCCATCTGTAAGAAGATTTGGTAGAGTTTTTCTTCATCCACTTGTTTCTGAAGAGTATTTGCAAGATCTCAGAGCCCTTTCTGTGTAGGAAGTCTCTGTCCAAAGAGGGCATAGATTTTGGAAATGAGATCTTGATCCTCAGAGAAGAACCTAGCAACCGCCATTTTTGCTCTAATCAGGAGCAGATCTTCAGCAGAGTGAGTTCCAAAAACACTTGTTAACTCTTCATCAGAGAGTGTAAAGGCATACTTTGCACCAATATTATTTGTAAAAATAAGCTTGAGGTAGCCTTCCTGTGCCATCTTTACGAGCATACTGATCGTTCCATGAGTTTCAATGTGCTGCTCATCTGAGGTGAGTCTCGCAAAGAACCTATAGAAAAGGCTTTCATTTCCTTCTCCTGCTCTTCCAACCGTTCCAATATTTGGATCAATGATAAGATATTTGAGTTTCTCATTTTTAAGTCTTTGGTAGGATCTACAGCTATTAAAGTCTGACAGCTCTTCCCAGAGTCGAGTCAGCATACCATCGAGTCTCAGATTTTTCTGATTATTCAAGAAGTATTGAAGGTAGGTTCCGGCAATAAGGACGCCTTCATCAGCAGTTCTATTCTTTACCGCCTCAAGAAATGGCTGATACTGTCCAAACTGCATATTGAAGATGTCTTTTGCAGTAAATTTATAACTAATGGTATTTTTAAGTTCTAGCTTATCTCCGAATTCCTGCTTTTCTCCAACGTTAGACTTGTATTGTTCAAATGGTCATTCACCTGCCTGAGAAGCAATCCTCATACCATTCATAAATGCCTGGATAGCAAGGAAGATTGCCAAGAAACCAACAAGCAGCCCATATATTGTTTTAAACTCTATGCCACTTTCTTTTTTAGGGGCCCATTCCTGCAAGAGTGCCGTGACAGTGAGCGTAGACCAAATCACAAGACCTAATCCATACCAGAGGATTCCTCCGCCAATAGCCCACCAAATGATCCACCCGATTACCGTTCCAAAGCTGAGAAAGAGTAGATGCTTATACTTCCTATCATAGCTAAGGATTGCATAGAGCAATCAAAAACCAATCACAACAAATACGCAAAGCCAGATGAGTCCGATATCAGTATAATAGCTAGAAAGGTTCTGAAGTGACCGATTAAAAACGATATTAAGAGGTACAATATATCTATAAGGGATAAATACACTACCTGTTGTCGTTAATATACTATGTTCCTGATAGTAAGTCTCTAAAGCCTTATACTCATCTCTAAGGTCTTCTCATGAGGCTTGTGCATCTAGAAGCGATTTCACCAAAGCTTGAGCAGCACCATTTTTAGAAAGTTGAGACGAAAGTGCTTCAATCTCAGAGAGATTTTTCGCGTCCAAAAGGTTACGATTCTTGCAGAGGAGAAGTCCATCACTATCCCAACCAAAGCAAGTATTTTCTTTCAAGAAGGCAAGTTTTAGTAAAGCTCAACCGACCCCTGTGTGTTTAAATTCTCTCCATCAAAATCCTACATATCTTCCCACATCCTCACTTAGAGAGCTTCCAGGAGCTTGTTGCTTTGTTCTATCAAGCTCTTGAGGGTCGTTTGCTTCTTTGAGGCATTGCTGATAGTCAAGATCTTGAGTCGCACGATTAAGCACTGCACGATCAATATCAGACTGTCTATCGGTATTGATTCTCACAGTAGTTTGTGCAAGAAGTGGTTGCTGTTTCGCTATGTTTGTTGTTGCTTGATTTTTTGAGGTAGATTGAGCGAGGAGAGTGCTTTTAATAAAAGTTCAAATCTGAAAGTTACCAGCAGTTATGCTAGAGACAAGCACCCATGGTCACTTGAAAAGAAATAGCGTTGCAATGAGTGTAATTCCCCAGATTACAATATGCTGAAATCCTTTTGAAAACTGATCATTTCTTGAGATTAATCCGCGGATTCCTCCAATGACAGCAAGTACTATTCCGATAGCGAAGAGCCATTTCCCCAGCTCAGGAGTAATGAATGCTGAAGCAAAAAGTGGTTGCACAACTCCCATAAGCCCAAGTGTTGCAATGCCGGTTCCTACAAGGGTTGTTGTATTGAGCCAAAAGCCAACAAGTAACAATGCAAAGATCACAACATCAATAAAAGCGGTTGGTTTTGCCATAACAGCGAATCCAAAGAAGAGAGCAGAGAGAATAAGATATTTCAAACTTTGTTTTGAATCAGTATCGATTCCCTTCTTTTGGAAATGGTTAAGAAAAATCATCCCTCCAAACAAAGCAAGGATCGTCAGTGCAAGAACCCCCATATCGGTCTTATTATCTACAAACACGAGAAATGCTCCCATCCCACTTGTAAGCCACATCAGAAGAAGTCCTCGTCCTACAAGGAAAGAAGTCTGATCAGTTTCTTCAGAGGATTCCTTTCTTCCGAAGACAAGGAGTGCTTCTTTGAGCACTCCAAGTCAAAAGATTAACACGAGAACCCCGCTAAAAGCATTAAGGTTAATAGCAACAGTATCTTTTGCGATATTGAAGAAATTTCCGAGAGGTGCCCAGAGAGAAAAGAAAAAGGAGATGTATCCCTGCCAGAGATATTGTACTCCATTAGCAGGACCTATATTCCCCCAAAGAATACCCGCATTTTCGGCAATAACCTTAGGGACATACATATATTCGTGATTCGCATCCCAAGCAGTAGAATACGGAATATATGAGTGAGAAAAATTAAAAAAGTAATATCAAAACGAAATCAGAAGCAAAACAACCGAAATCCATCAGATTTTTGAAGCTTTATTCGCTGATTTCCAGCTTTCTAGACAAGAAATAAGATTCTCTTCATGAACTTTCATAGCCTTTCTCTCGAATCGCATAAGCACGAGAAGCCCTCCAAAAATTACTCGATTTACGACACTATAAAAAAGCTGAATTCCCATCAGGATTTGCATCAGGAGAAGAAAAGTCACGAGTCCCAGTCCAAAGGTGAGAAGCGTTTCTTGCCATCTTATCTTTTGAAAAAGCTTTAGCTTCCTTGATATGAAGTTCCCAAGCGAAAAAACAGCAAGAATGAAGCCTATTGCCAAAAGGTAAAGGAGAAACGTATTGAAAAGAAGAGGAACAGCAGCGAAGAGCGTTAAAAGCCCCCCAGAAAAGATTGCATGAAGGAGGGAAAAACTTCAAAGTCCAGCTCCAATACCAAGGATCAGTTTCTTTAAGGTCAGCTTTTTTTTGCTGGTAATAAAAGAAATTGGGATTCGAGCTGCTAATGCTGAAGATAGGAGCAATGCCAAATTTTTTCAGGACAAAATCATTGCCGTATAGTAGCTATGATTCTCCCAAAAACTGATCATCCCTTCTATTCCGACAATAATCAGTGTCGCGAATAAAATTCCCATTACAATTTTCTTTAGTTTCATAGGCAGAATAAAAAATAAAAAGAGAAATCTGACTTTTTATAGTGTTTTACTCTCTTTTTTCAAGGATAAGAAATCTCTTGCATTCTCTTTCATAAAAAATAGAGTAGAAGGTAATTTTATCCCTTTCTTCTAGTATGCTTAAGATCAAAGCTTTCTTCCGAATTAATGGTATTATTTTAATGCTATTAGGGCTTTTCCTGTTTTTTCAGCCAGAACTTGCACTAAGAGTTGTTATTATTATTTTCTGAATAGAGCTTCTCCTTTCAGGAAGCGCAGGAATGGCAATCGCTCGACTCCAAAAAGACTATTCTTATAGAGGAATCTTATTCTTTTGATCTGTAGTGCAGACAGGATTTTGACTTCTGCTTTTAGTAATTCCTCAGCTTTGAGAGTTATTAATGAAAATTCTGATTATTCTCCTATGAATCGCCTCTATCGCAAAGGGGGCTCTTACCATTTTTGATGGCTTCAAAGCGAGAGATATGCAGATTGGAACTCGACGAGTCTTATTATTTATGGGAGGAGTTGCGATTCTCTTCTGAATTTTCCTTGTGAGTTATTCCTTCCTTAGCCTTCTCTTTTTTAATATCATATTAGGCGTGGCCATTACCATTTTTGGAATTGGGCTGATTATCTCCGGCTTCCAGCTCAAAGAGGGGGAGGTGAAGAGTATCGAGTCAGATCCTTCAGAATCGCTTCCCATAGCATAAATTCATGGGTTTAAAGGTGCTTTACATAGCACCTATCTTCGTTTATATCAAAAAACCTCGTTCTCTCTGTTTATTTTCTTCAGAAGGAAAGAGGTATTTTTTTATCCCAAAGTTTACTTTTATTCTTTTAGAATCCTTAACATTTTATCAATAATTTCTGGAGCAAGATTATTTCACATTTCTGGTTCCGGAGTAAAGTCAGAGCTAAGCATTTTTATGAGTCTCTGAGGAGAAGGCTCATCTCCATTCATATAGCCATTGAGGAAGTCTTCATAAGAGGTTTCCCAAGGTTGACAAGTAGGATATTCATAGGTTCATTCAAGTTCTCCATCGACGCAAAGCCTAAGCTGAACTCTGCAAGGAATATCAGTGAATCCATTTTGAAATCTATAAGCCTTTGTAAACTGTCCAGCCTTTATTGTTTCTCACCAAGGTGATATGCAGTTTTTACGAGGAGTCTGTTCTAATGGAACATCATTTGGAGTTGCACTTGTCTCATTTCTAAGTGGTCAAGAAATAAGGTGAGGTTTTTCGTTAGGTGCACGCTTCCCCTGCAAATTAAAATCAGCATCCTCAAATTTTGCCTTTTTATCAGGTTGAATATATTCATTGGTAGTGATCGCTGCTTCAGTGTTCGTCGTAATGTGAGAATACTTTTTGATATTCCCATTGAGATTTTCATCGCAAGAGGCTTGAGTAAAACTACCAGAAAGTTTTCAGTTTTTGCAGGTTCTCCTTTCAAGATTGCAAACATAGGGAGCATCAGCTCTCTGTTCATAGGCAAGTACAGATCCTCAATGAGCGATTTCATATCCTCGAGGTGTGATGCAGGACTTTGCCTCAAAAACTTTCTCTTTAACTTTATCATCCATTCCATAGAGTAAAACGACATATCTGACCGCCCCTTCAGGAAGCTCTACAATATCTCCTCTGATCAAATATTCAAAAATCATATTGATAAAGACTGAACGATCTTCCAAAGTTTTCCAAAGTGCTCCATATGCTTTTTTAGGCGTTTTTAAGATCTGATTTCAGCTCATTATAACTGACGAATCTTGTCAAGACTCCTTTCATCAGGAAAAAAAATCAGAATTTTCATCAGGTGCTGCATGATGTTCTCTGTCTTCTTCTCAAGATGCAAAAAGATCATCAGATCACAACGATCATTTCTCAACCTCAGGACTACTTTCTTGCTGTTCTATACTAGACTTTGGAAGAAGAAAGTCTCGAGTTTGTGGAGCGGCATGTTCTCCAGTAACTGTCTCCCCAAAAAGTATATGAGAAAGTCCATTTTCTTCCAAAAAAATCCATTGCATCACCTGAGTATTTTTCTCATCTCGCTTATTGCGATAAGATTCATTTGCATTAGGGTTAATGTTTACCAAGATCGTAACTCCAAAAAACAAAATTAAGGTGTACGCAATAAAGGAAAGGATATTCGGTTTTGTTAACCTTTCTGATTTCAATCTTCTTATTCTTCTGATTGCCATAGTCTTTTCTTTATAATTGTCTGATAAAATTCAGTCCAATTATACTTGACAAAGAGAAAAAATGCAAAAAATAAAAGACATTTTTATTCAAAGCATCCAAAAATAGATCAATCCCTCCTTTAAAGAAAACAAAATGCAGGTATGCTTATTTAATTTTATAGATACGAAGCGTTTCTTACTATGCAATAATCCCACTTCATAGGCAGGTTTCTCCATTATACAAGACAAAAACCTGACCAGGAGCAACTGCCCGCTGAGGAAAATCAAAACGAATAATTAATTCAGATTCTCTTCTTTTTAATAATAAACAATCAACAGGGGGATTCTGACGATAGCGAATTTTCCCAGTAAGTTTTTCGCCTTCTGGATAAGCCTCACCGATTCGATGCCAATCTTTCACGGTAATCTCCTGAGTTTGAAGCTCATCAGCATCTTTATTGCAAACATAGACGATGTTCTCCTTTACATCAATACGATACACATAAGCTTTAAAATTCAGTCCTAATCCATGTTTTTGCCCTATCGTAAAAAAGTAAGCTCCATCATGAGTTCCTACCGTTTTTCCCTCCAAGGTTCTTATTTCCCCTTTGTTAATAGGAAATTTCTGTGCAAGAAATTGTTTAATCGGAATGTTACCCACAAAACAGAGCCCTTGAGAATCTCTACGGTAGGCGTTTGGCAATCCAATTTTTTCAGCAATCGCTCTCACTTCCGGTTTTGTGAGCTCTCCAAGAGGGAAAAGCGAATGCTGAAGCTGAAATTGATTCAACCCAGCGAGAAAGTAAGATTGATCCTTATGGTGGTCCACTCCACGAAGGAGATGAAACATCGTTTTTCAATCTTCTTTTTGATATTCTTTAATTCTAGCATAGTGACCGGTTGCAATCTTGTCAAAACCTTGTTCCAAAGCTCTCTCCAAAAAAACATCAAACTTGATCAAAGAATTACAAAGTACATCTGGGTTCGGAGTAATACCTTTCTGATATCCCGCATAAATATAGTCAATAATTCTCTCCTGATACTCTTTTTGAAGGTCAAAAGAGCGAATTTCAATCCCTAAAAATTCAGCCACCTTTATTGCGTCAACCGAATCATTATACGTAGTACAGTTTCCTCTGTCAGAAACATAGTTTTTCATAAAGCCGGCAACGACCTCATGTCCCTCTTGTTGCAAAAGATACGCCGCGACAGCACTATCTACGCCTCATGAAAGTCCTACCAAGATTTTCATCTTTTACCAAACAAATAAATAAAATTTTTATAGTGAAAAGCCATCTATTTACAATTAAAAGAAAACTGACTTCCAAAAGCCAGTTCCCTCAGGTAATAAAGATATATTTTTAACTCTAGTACATACCTCACATTCCGCCCATGCCTCACATTCCTGCATCAGCTCCTCCGTGAGAGCAAGAGCAGCCTTCTGCCTTTGGAGCATCTACGATCACGCTTTCAGTCGTAAGGAACATCGCAGCAGTAGAAACCGCGTTCTGAAGTGCAACTCTCAGCACTTTTGCTGGATCAATAATCCCTGCTTCAAAGAGGTTTTTGAATGTTCCTTCTTTGGCATCAAAACCGTAGTTGAAATCTTCAGACTCCTTTACTTTTTCTACTACTCGATCTCCTTTGAAACCTGCATTATTTGCGATTTGGCGAACAGGATATTGGATCGCATCTCTCACGATCTGCACAGCAACTTGTTCATCTGCATCTTCTAGTTTGAAGCCATCCAAAAGCTTTGAAAGCTGAAGCAATACGCTTCCCCCTCCAGCAACGATTCCCTCTTCAATAGCGGCTCTAGTTGCATTCAAAGCATCTTCAATCTTATATTTCTTGTTTTTCATCTCCATTTCAGTTGCAGCTCCGACCTGAATAACCGCCACTCCACCAACGAGTTTAGCCAGCCTTTCAGCTAATTTTTCTTTATCATAATCAGAAGTGGTCATTCAGAGCTGTGCTTTAATCTGATCAGCTCTTTCATTGATAGCGGTCTGATCGCCTTTACCATCTACGATTACGGTCGTATCTTTGGTCGCAATCACTTTATCAGCTCTTCCAAGCATCTCAATCGTAGCGTCCTCTAGTTTAAGTCCAAGCTCTTCTGTAATCACTGTTGCACCAGTTACTACCGCGATATCGCGAAGCATTTCCTTTTTCCTATCTCCGAATCCTGGAGCCTTCACGGTCAAAACATTCAGCATTCCTCTGATTTTATTCAAAACCAAAGAAGCCAGAGCTTCACCCTCAACATCCTCAGCAATAATCACAAAATCCTTTTTCCCAGTCGCAGCAACTGCCTCCAAAACCTGCAAAATCTCCTTGATAGAAGAAATTTTCTTGTCGGTAAGCAAAATATAAGGCTTATCAATTACTGCTTCCATTCTTTGAGGATCAGTTACAAGGTAAGGACTAGAATATCCCTGATCAAATTGCATTCCTGTTTTGATTTCTTTGGTTAGACCGAGAGATTTTCCCTCTTCAACAGTAATGGTTCCGTCTTTTCCGATCTCCTCAAAGACATCAGCGATCAGATTTCCTACTTCTTCATCTTGAGCAGAAATTGTCGCTACTTGCTTGATTTTCTCTTTACTATCTCCGATTTGCTGGGCTTTCCCTTCAATCTCCGC
The DNA here is from genome assembly GCA_003260355.1 of SR1 bacterium human oral taxon HOT-345. Taxonomy (GTDB): domain Bacteria; phylum Patescibacteriota; class Gracilibacteria; order Absconditabacterales; family Absconditicoccaceae; genus HOT-345. The sequence goes on along the minus strand of MPSQ01000001.1, from coordinate 816,289 downwards.
TACAAGCTTCTCAACCGCCTTATGAAGCCCCTTCCCAAGAGAGAAAGGATTCACTCCAGACCTGATATATCTGAGTCCTTCGCTCGCCATCGCCTCTGCAAGCACAACGGTGGTAGTTGTTCCATCTCCTGCTTCTTTATTGGTTTTTTCAGCAGCTTCTTTGAGCATGCTTGCTCCGATGTTTTCGGATTTGTCTTCAAGTTCAATTTCTTTGGCTACGGTCACTCCATCATTCGTTACGATAGGTCCTCCATAAGATCTTTCAAGGATTACATTTCTTCCTTTTGGTCCCATAGTGACTTTCACGGCGTCTGCAACCATTTGCATTCCGCTAAAGATTTCTTTTCTGGCTTCATCACCATACTTAATGTGTTTTGGCATTGTTATTATATGTATCAAAATAAAAAGTCTGATTTTAACTAATTTTTCTATCTCCTAAGTCGTCGTTTAACTAGACATAATCTCAGCGAGCTTCAGTAGAGCATCGTCTGATGATTTAAAACTTGATTTCTGATTTGAGGTGTCTACGCTCATTTCTGTTTGAGTAACCGATTGATGAGGGTGCTCTACGCTATAAAGGAAGTTAATGAAGTTTTCCAATGTCATTGGCAGATTCTTCTTGTAATAAAGAGGAGTAATTCACTCATATCAGAGCTCTTTCGCCCTCTCAAAGTAAGGAGCGGCTCGATGCTCTCCTCAGGTGGCTTCCTTTTGATAGCCATCTACGACTCTCATTACGAGTGTTATAGCCTGAGCATTTGAAAGGTATTGCTTAGGAAGGAGTTTATTCTTTTCCCCAATAAAAATACCAAATCCACAAAGAGTTTTGAGATCATTCTGATATGCAGTATCCGCTTGATAGATGTCAGACGCCTTACATCCACGATCAGTATAATCCTTTTTAGATACTTCCAAAATATACTTAAGCAAAATTGGAGCAACTTCTTGCCTTTTTAATACCGAACTTCACAAAACTCATGAATGTAGAGAAAGGATTCCGCGGTCATACGCCCACTTAAAAGTGTCTACCGGATCCACAGCAAAAACATTCCCTACCAAAAAGAATGCTCAAACCATCATCCCCAAAAAATATTTCCTCATCATTAACATAGATCACAAACAGGTAAATTTAAGCCTCTTTTGCCATAATATAATTCTGCTTCATTACAAGATATTTCTTTTTTTCTCCATCTTCATCAATTTCTAGCTCATCAATAGAATATTTTGCGAAATACACAATGTCACCAACCTTTACATCAACAGACGCTCTAGAGCCATTCTCAAGGATTTTACCAGCTCCGACAGCTACAACTTCTCATTTGCTCGGCTTCTCTTTATTTTCTGGAAGGATAATCCCAGATTTTGTTGTTGATTCTTGGACGAGTGGTTTCACAATAATGTGATCCTCTAATGGAATAAGTCTTGTCATACGATTTATCTATAAAAAATAAAAAATCAGATGATATGCCCCTGTTTTTTGTGGTATCACATAAATTAAACAGGTGCTACGTAGTTATAAAAAAGTCAAAGAAAAATGCAAGAGAAAATACAAACCATGAAACCTGAATAGTTTATAAATTGATTGCTAGAGAATAATTATTGGAATTGGATATCTAAAAAAACTTTCTTATTTTTTGCTTTTTTTACTTTTTAGTTTATAATTAGTTTGTTTAATGAAACAGATAATGGTATGGAAACTGTACAATTTAAGGCACAATTACAGCAATCTATCCTTAGGTCAGATATCGTGAAGATTTTTGACAATCTTTTGACAATTGCTGTAGAAGAAGGTGCATCAGATATCCATATTGAACCACTAGAAAATTACTCAAGAATTAGACTAAGAATAGATGGAGTCCTACAAGAACTCATCCAATATCCTCGTTCTCTTCATGAATCAATAATTTCCAAGTTTAAAATTGAATCTTGACAGATGAGACCGGATGAGAAGAGGCTTCCTCAGGATGCCAGAGTTTCCAGTATTACCCAGACAAATAAAGAAATAGATCTTCGTGCGAATACACTACCAACCGTTTGGGGAGAAAAACTTGTAATGAGAATTGTGGATAAATCAAAATCAATTCCAGCGCTCAATCAATTGGGAATCGTTGGATCAAATAAGGTCACAATTGAAAAGCATCTTTTGGATCCGAATGGGATTTTGCTTAATACAGGACCAACAGGATCTGGAAAGACAACAACACTTTATGCAGCATTAAATGAAATTAATACTATAGAGAGGAATATCATTACTTATGAAGACCCAGTTGAAAATAAAATGGAAGGACTCAACCAATCTCAGGTAAGATCAGATATTGGATATACGTTCCTCTCAGGACTAAGATCAGCATTGAGACAGGATCCTGATGTAATCATGGTGTGAGAAATTCGTGATAAGGAAACACTAGAAATGGCGATGGAGTCTTCAATGACGGGACATCTTGTTTTTTCAACAATTCATACGAATTCAGCAGTAGAAACCCTAACAAGAGCATTTAATCTTGGAGCAAAGCCTTTTATGGTTGCTGGAACGTTTAATCTCGTGATTGCACAGAGACTTTGTAGAAAAATTTGTCCACATTGTGCAACTAAGATCAACGTTCAGACTGATCCTAAGTATCTCAATGCTCTAGAAACATTCAAAGAGTTTGATAAAGATGCTTTGAAAGATGAATTAATAAGCAGATGAATCACAGGTCAGCAACGAAATACCTTCATCAAAGAAGGAATCGTATCTGTGGGAACAGGAAAAGATCCTAAAACCTGAGATACTTGTCCGGTATGTGGAGGATCAGGATATAAGTGAAGAATCGGAATTTACGAATTGATGGACTACACAGACGATATAAAAATGCTGATCTTGGATGGAAAATCAGCTTTTGATATTGGGCATTATGCTCTGGCAAAAGGAATGATTGATCTTGAAAGAGATGGAATTTTTAAGATTATCCACGGAAATCTCTCTTTAGATGAGCTATATAGATACGTAAGGATGAGGAATAAAAGATAAAAGGTTTTGAGTATACAAAGTAAATTTACATCAATTAAAGAAAAAATGAAAATAAACTGATTTGATTCATTGATTCAGCAGCTCAATAAGCCAAGCCTGAAGCAAAAGGTAAATTTCTTTAGACTTTTGTCCGTATCCCAAAATGCTGGATTGGGAATTAGAGAATCTCTTATCTCTATCAAAAAATCAGAAACTCATAAAGGATTCAGGGAAATTCTTGAAGACCTGATCGTATCTCTTACCGAAGGTGCATCTCTCGCTCAAGCATTACAAGACCATAATTACTTTTTTCATTCAGATGAAATTGAACTAGTACAGTCCGCACAAGTAACTGGAAATATGACGAGTGTTCTGGGGCAAATTGCGGATGAGTTAGAAAATACTCAAGAAATTAATCAAAAAATCTCAAAAGCTATGACTTATCCTACTATGGTGCTCCTCATGGCGATCTGAGCAGTAATCGTAATCCTTGTGCACGTAATGCCAGGAATCGTAGGAATGTTTGGAGACAATGAGTTGCCATGAATTACTCAATTTATGATGGAGGTTTCTTGATTCTTACAGGCAAAATGGTCTATTTTACTTGGAATCCTCTTATTAATTATCGTGGGATACAAATTGCTTTACGCAAAACTTCCTCTATTTAAGATTTTTATAGATAAGCTTTTTATCACGACACCAGTTATTAAAGATGTTGTAAAAACATTCTATATGTACAGGTTTTCGAGCTTGTTGTCCCAATTTTACGAAGCTGGAGTAAGTCCTGTAACTTCACTTAATCTTCTAGGAGGAATTTTTGATAATTTTCATTACAAAAAAAAGATGATGGATGTGAGATCAGATTTAGAGGCTGGATTTACACTCTACGAGTCACTAGCTTCATCTACCTTGTTCGATCCTATCCTTGTCCAAATTATTAATGTTGGAGAAAATACCTGATCATTGACTAATGTCCTAGGGAAAATGTCTAATTTCTACCGTAATACATTCAAGACTTCAATAGATGTTGCTATGTCAATGATTGAGCCAATTTTGATGATGTTTGTGGCAGCCATTGTGGGAACTATCGTAGCTTCAATCTTCCTGCCAATGGGAAGTATGATGGAAGTTGTCCAGAGGCTATAGTTGATTTATCTCTCCACAGATCTAGGAAATGATAAAGAAATGTTGCTGACTTATCTGAATACTAATAGTCTTTTTCGCAATAAATACGACCTTAGCTGATCTGAATACGATTATGAGACTGCATTTTCGCTATGGGGGAATCACAATGACCGAGGACCTCTGATGACCAGAGGAAAATAATGATATTTGGTTTCTTTTTTCTGAATCTGAAAGTTTTTTAAGAAAAGATATCGCCCAGTTACTAGAATCTCCATCACAGAGAGAAAAAAATCTGAGAATCTACCTTTCAGACGGATCATCGCTTTTAAACCTTTTCTCGTACCATGAAAATCGTATAAGAGGCGAGTTGCAACACACTGAAAATCAATTGTCACTCTGTCAATCAAGAATGACGACAGTAAACCAACTGTTCAGCCAAAGTTTAAAAGATAATCAAGAAAACTGATTCAATCTAGCGGTAGAATGAGCAAAATGAGCAAGAAGTTGTTTAGCAGAGCAGTGAGTGCTCAAAAAATCACTTCAAACACTTCTCCTAAAAATTACCAAGTATCGTACAGGAATTGATCAAAGGGTAACTTATTTGAGGAATAATCAATCACTCATCTTGAGGCATTATGATATTCTAAAACCAACCCTCCTTTCTGAATTGTATAGAATTGCATCGACATTAAGAATCCATCAGGAATAATCTCCTCATAAATAAAAAATGATTATGTGTAGTTTGTATCCTATCAAATAAAGTCTATTTTCTTGATCAAGAGCAATGTGTGTGTATTGGAGCTCTCTTATATTTTTCACAAGCATGAGAAAAGTCTATTACATGAGTATTTTCGTTTTGTTGTGCGTAGGTGTACAATATAATGGTTAGTATTCTCATTGCGATAGGAGATACTTAAATACTTTCTCCTTTCCCAAATAGGCAATTAACTAAAATCTGGGCTCATACCTATAAGAAAAAAATCAGATTTCTTCACTAGTTTTTTTTATTGTTTTCAAAAAGGAAAAGCGTATACTTACTCGCCGGTTGAATATCAGCTTCTTTTACTTTTAAAGTTCTTGATGAAAAAGCTATTAATAGCCTTACTTATACTACTCACGCTTCCTGTGGTCTATGGATGGAGCTATCCACTCAAAGAAATAGAAGGCTCCTTTTGCCCTGAAAAAGAATGAACTTGTAAAATCACTCTCCCTCGCATAGAAAAGGCAAATTATACCAAATATCAGCAACAATCGCTCTATCATCAGGTATATACAGTGATGCGAGGAGGAACTTATTTCTGAGGACGGGATTTTTGATTCTGATCTCATGGAGGAGTGGATATTGCAAGCACTGAGGGTACGCCTGTTAGTGCGGCGGCAGATGGAGAAGTGGTCTATGCCCAGCAAAAAGGAGAACGAGGAAAGGTCATTGTCATCAAACATGATCGAAAAGGTACGACCCTTCATACCGTGTATGCCCACTTAGAAAGCATTGCTGTAAAGGTTTGAGAGCAGGTAAAAGAAGGGCAGCTTATCGGAAAGGTGGGAAAGACTGGGAATGCTACAGGTCCTCACGTTCATTTTCAGATAGATCACAATAACGGAGAACATCCCTACTTTCCCAAAAATTGTAGCGGGACGATTGCAGAAGTGGTGAATGAGGCGAAGTGCCGAAACCAAGTAAAAGCTAATACCTTAGATCCCATCCTCTTTTTGGAGACGCAAGGAGAAATCTTTCTCGCAGAACAACAGCCAAAAAAATCTGAATCTCTCATCAATTCAATGCTTCCCCAAGAATTAAACTATACCCTCCAGTCTCCAATCGCTTTGCTAGGAAGTGGTATAACACTTGAAATCACCCCTCCTATTGCAAAAGGAGAAGTTTTCCTCAAGGATGACATTACAATTACTTGAAGTTCTGGGACAGAGATATTCCCTTCTAAGGTCTCCTATCTCGGACAGGGAAGAACGGTTACCGTGATTCCAAAGACAGCAGGGCTACACTACCTTCACATCCAAGCAAATGAGCGTCTCATCAAACGTATTTCACTCTTCGTTATTGATGAACAGATGAAGACACTTTTGATCGAAAAATCCAAAACGAATCCACAATTAAAAAACCTTTTAGACGGCATCCGAAGGGAGTAAAATCCTCCCTTTATTTTTTTGCTTGTTTTCTGGAAGGGATTGCATATAGTTTCACTCAGGTTTTTTATTTTTTTTAAAGAAAGCCTTAATGCTTTGAATTATACTCTGAATACTTACTTTTGTCTTGCTCGTAATTTTGCATGAGCTCGGACATTTCATAGCAGCCAAGAAATCTTGAGTCCAAGTAAAGGAGTTCTGATTGGGAATGCCACCCAGAATCGCCACACTACGAACCGATAAATCAGGCACAAAATATACATTAAATCTGATCCCACTCGGAGGATTTGTTGCCCTCAAGGGAGAAGACGGCACAAATTCCGCAGAAAATACCGATGCCAATAGCTTCGTAAAGGCAAAACTCCGAAAGAAACTCATCATTATTTCAGCGGGAGTGATGATGAACTTTTTGATTGCTCGAGTAGTCTTTTCTTCGCTCTTTTTCATTGGGACGAAACCCATCAGTGTCTTGCCAGATGATTTAGAAGGGATTTCTTCCCAAAGTTACCTGATGCCGAGCATAAGCTTCCTGAAATCTGAGGGATTTTTGAGTGGTGAGATCAAAGACACTGGGGTAGTTGTGGAACAAGTGCTCTCTGGTAGTATCGCAGCCTCACTTGGTATCAAAAGTGGTGCAGTCCTCGTGGATATTAATGGTCAACCAATCTCAACCCTTACAATCAATAGAATCCTCTCCAAGCTCAGCAATACCAATGAGAATACCATCCATTTTGCAGAGGCGCTTGAGATGTCTTCTCTCCAAGAGGGGAAATTCTCTTGTGAGTCTGATTGTAAACTTGGGATCGTCTTCCACCAAGATGGTGATATTGAAGTTCTCCCTGTAAAATTCTGACTCGGCAAAGCGATGCTCGCTGGATTCAAAGAAATAAAAGCAGAGCGAGACCTTACGATGACTTCCCTTTGACGTATCGGCTCAAAACTCTTTTCGTTCAACGCAAACGATACAAAATCAGCCCTTAATCAACTAACCTGACCTGTAGGTGCTGTGAAATTCGGAGAAAAACTTTTCGATGCTTTTGGACCACTGATTTTCCTCGGCTTCGGTGGAATGCTTTCTCTTGCATTGGCAATCTTTAACATTCTCCCAATCCCAGCCGTAGATGGAGGAAGATTCTGGGCAGTAATCTTGCAAAAACTCTTCCGCATCAGTGACGAAAAGTTCTCGACAGTTGAAGGACGAATAAACTTTGTCTTTTTTCGAGCACTGATGCTGTTGGGGGTAGTGATTATCCTCAAAGACCTCGTTTTTCGACGGGGTATCAAAATCCCATTCATTGGATAGTAAGGATCCAAAAACACAAAACTTTACCTATACAAAACCCTATCAAAACTTTGAAAAAATCAATTCGTGAGAGGTGTATGCCCAAGATGGCGCAGAACTCTACGAAAATACTTCATGAATCCCACTCTACTTAGGAATTATTATGAAATCTGTAATACTCTGAGATGGAATGGGTTTCCTCTTTGAAAAAATGAAGTAGTTTTTATTTGTAAATAGTCTCTATGGAAAACGTATCAACGCTTACCAAAAACTGCACAAAAAAAATCTGATTTTTACTTCTAGTCGCTAGCTTATTACTGACAAATATCTCGGCACTTGCTTATAGTGATGCAACCAACCAACTCATCGCTTCCGCCGAACAAAAAATGAAAACCATGACCGTTCAAGAGCAGTCAACCTACTTACAAACGCTCAAAAATACGCTTACACTGCCAACACTCCAGAGCAATGCTCCTGCTGAGGTGCAACAAATCGCTCAAGAGCTGGACCAACGGATCAAAGAGAGAGTAGTAGAGGCAACTGCTTGACTTCCTCCTACCCAGACTCCCGCTGCTCAGCAATCCTACCAAACGTTGCCAAACGTTGACTTTGAAAAAGTGAGAACGGCACGACTTGGACGACATAACGACCTGAGAGCCAAGAAAAACCTGAAACCTTACCGCTATCAGAGTGAATTGGAGAGAACCGCTAAAAAGCGAGCGGATTATCTCGTTTCCCTCGGGAGACGAACGCACCAAAGGTCCGCCAAAGACGGATATTATAGTTATCCCGCTATTAAGGTTCGATTTTCAGATCAGGGTGTAAAATTTACTGGAGAAACAGCTGGAAAATCTTCTTTTTCAGAAAGTATCGGCTATAGAACCTATCGCTGTTCTAGTCAAGATTGCACCCAGGAGCTTATCGACGCTACCAAGAAAATCTTTGACGCTTTCGCCGCCGAGTGAGAAGGCTGACCCCATTATAGAGCGTTAATGATGCCACACTTCACTCAGATGGGACTCGGCTTCGAGTTTGATCCTGTCAAAAAATATGTTTATACCGTGATCCATTATGGGACAGAGATCGAGGGCGCTTAAATTCTCCTCCGCTCCTATTCCTAGCAAAGCAGCGCTCAGCTGCTTTTTTTATGCAGAAAATTTGCAGTAAAAAAGTCCATAAAGACTCCATAACTGGTCCATATTCAGGATTATTCAAGATTATTAAGCCTTGTTAATGCAATTGCCTTGATTTTTGTAATTGAAGTCATCTTTTCATTCAATAAACAAATAAAAAAGCTATAAATTTTGAAATTTCCGCTTTGTAATAGGGAAGCGGAGGGGTCCGCTCGTCCCAAAACGTCGTTTTTCTTGAAGCGGAGGGGTCCGCTCGTCCTAAAACGTCGTTTTTCTTGAAGCGGAGGGGTCCGCTTATCTCAAAACGTCATTTTTTAGTGAAGCAACAACCACCACCTTCCCTTGCGAGCGACCAAAAGAGATGCCGTGATCCAGATTTCTTTTTTAGTGCCTTGTTTTAGTCGTTCGTTCACCAGTGAAGAGGCTCTGTAGCTTTACTTCTTATCCAGCAGAAGTTTGCCAGCTCCTAGTATAGAAGCTCTGAAAGCTTTTGGATGAGGAAAATAAAAAAAACTGACCTCAAAGATCAGTTTTCTCCTTTATATAGAGCAGTTATTATTTCTTTCTCCTGACAAGCATCAGGATGCTACAGGTCAGAATCACCGCAAAAGCCACGAGCTCAAGAAACGGAATTGTTACAAATCCAATATGCCATCCCATATGTGTGCAATCATTCCCAGCCTGACAGGTAAATACATTAAGCGATGCCTGATATTGAATCAAATAGTGGTATCCTGCCAAAAGCACACCAACAAGCGACAAAGCCCCTGTCAAAAAACAGATTCCCTTATCTTTTCTGATCAGTCCATATACTGAAATTGCAACCAGCGGATACATCAAAATTCTTCCTCGCCAACATAAATGGCACGGCTCAAAACCTGTCCCTGAAAACAACCCATTCAATGGATCTCAGAAATTAGAGAAATACAAAGACCCCAGCATCGCCAACGAAGCTTGAATCAAAATAATAATTAATAAGTTACGATAAGACATAGCGTAAGCAGAGAAATAAAACTTACGCTCTTAGCTGAGCTCCTGTTGCTTCCACCTTTTTGATTGCATCTTGCATTACGGCATTGATGGCTTCCGTAGTCATCGCACCATCACCCTTAATTTTGATCTGCACCGCAAGGGATTTCTTATCGGTTCCGAGGTTCTCTCCTTGATAGAGATCAAAAAGTCTGACTTTACTAATTTGGGGCATCTTCTCTAACGTCGTAATTACCTTTTCAAAAGAAGTCTTCGCATCCACTACAAAAGAAAGGTCTCTCCACACAATTTGATCCTGGAAAGTCTCGTAATTCTTTTCTGCATTTGCACTGTGGAGGAGGTGTTTGAGTGGCTCGAGGTTTAAGGAAAGCGTGCAGAGCTGTGCCTGTTCTGGAAGCTTGGATTTTTGTAATACGAAAGGGTGTAAGGATCAGATTTGTCCTATTTCTACTAATTTTTCACCATTTCTAAGCAAGAGTTTTGCCTGTTTTTTCGGATGAAAACAGCTGAAAGCTGATGGTTCAAAGAAGAGTTTGCCTTTGATCTCCAGCCTCTTAAAAAGAGCTGTAAGCAAAGCTTTCATCTTGAGGAGCGGATCGTCAGATCGGCTTGCACAGGACTTTTCGTATCGGCATGCTCCGAGAGTAAGCTCCTCGCAGAAGTGTTCTTCGGCATATCTCTGGTCTAAATGGAGTGCTTGCTCAGAAATTCCAGGCTTCCATACTTTCCCTAGATCAAAAATCTTAAAATGATCAAAGAATTTACTACTTTTGCTAGCAATAGGGAGCAGATTATAAAGCATACTATCCCTTAGATAAGGAAACTCAGGATTGAGTGGGTTCTGAAGCGTATAGAGCGTATCAGGAGTGTTTCACAAGAGTTCCACTTGAGTTTTTGCCACCCGAGGATAGGTTTCTACCTGATCAAAATCAAAAATTTCTACCATCGCTTGTTCTACCGCTCTGAGAATAGCGACACTCTCACTAAACGGCTGAGCCTTCACTTCTGAAAGCAAAGCTTGGGGACTTATTTGGTCATAGCCCCAGATCCTAGCAATTTCTTCAGCAACATCTTCCTTGATGTTGATATCATCTGGTCCTCTCCAAAGGGGAACGCTCACGACATCGCCTGCCACTCAAAACCCAAGCCCCTCAAGGATTGCGCTTGCTTTCTCTTGGAAATCTGGTTGCTCCGCACCAAAGATCAGGCTTTGCAACGTGTTCCAAGGCGTAGGAATGAGTTTTTTTTCAAGAGGATTGATGTCAGGACGGATATAGGAAGCGATGCCCTCGATTTCATAGTTTCACAAATCCTTCGCATAAAATTTAAGCTCATCCAGAAACAAAAGTAATGCATACAAACTAAAGGCTGGGCTAATATTCTTCTCAAATCTCAGTTCAGCATCAGTTCTAAGTCAGAGTCTTGTTCCTGTTTTTCTCACTACGACAGGATCAAAGTTCGCCAGTTCGACGAGAATATTCTTCGTCATGTCAGTGATCCCACTTTCTAGTCCTCAAATCACTCCAGCGAGTGCAAGCACTTTCTTTTCATCAGCGATCACAAGGTCTGTCGCCTGCAAGCGATGCTCCGTGCCAAAAAGATCCGTAAAAAGCTCTCCTTCGTTTGCGTCTCTAATAATAATCGCACCTTCAATCTTATCTGCATCAAAGCAATGAATTGGCAAACCAACCGTATTCATAAAAAGATTCGAAAAATCTACCCAATTGTTGATAGGATTACTCCCAAGGTCCAAAACCTGTAAACGAGAAAAGAAATCTGATTTTTTGACCTCGATATTCTTGATTCCCAGGGCAATATAGGTATTGACCGCCTTAGAGAGCCCACGAACTTGACGGTTAAGCGGTTTTTCTGTATGTTCCAGCACCTCCAAGATGTTGGTATCACGAAAACTCTCAATCCACTTTTTGATGCCGTTAAACTTCTTCAAAGCATCTGGATAGATAGCATTCAACTCGACCGCAACTCCAAAGTGTCCCGTGAGATCTGGCCTATTCGTCAAGCTTTTACTGTCTACTTCCAAGATCGTAGCTTCCAATCGAGGGAATACTTCGCTGAGAGGACGACCAAGATCCGTATCAGATACCTCCAAGTCTTGTGCAAGGTCCCAAATCCAGTGGGTATCCTTATCTTCATTAATACCAAGCTCTCCTTTTGAGCAAATCATCCCTTCAGAGTCTACACCTCTCATTGCCCTTTTTGCAATCGTAATCCCTGCCTCAGGAAATAGCGTGCCTACCAGAGCAGTCGCTACAAAAAGCCCTTCAGCCACATTCGTTCCTCCACAAATGATCTGAAATTTCCCTTGTGTTCAGCAGTTCACCTGGCAAATATTGAGTTTATCAGCATCAGGGTGTTTCTCGACCTGTTCTATTTTCCCGATCACAATAGAGCGAGGGATCTGCCTTTCTATTACTTCCTCGATTTCACAAGTCTTGAGAATCAAATTTTTTGCGATATCTTGAGGCGTTGTATCTAGAGAGAGATATTTCCTCAGGATTTGTAAGTGATATTTCATCGCATCTTGACATAAAAACTAAAAAACCTGACTCAGATTGTAGCAATCTAGGGGAAAACTACAAGAGAAAGTCAGATTTTTTCTTGCTTTTGATAAGTATTCACATATACTCAACTCTCAAGTAAAACTTTTACTCCTCAAACGCAAATGCTCATCTCTTCTCCACAAGCTATGCACGACTACGGAAAATCTCTTGTCCAAGAGACTAAAATCCTTTTGCTCCACGGCGGACTCGGAGCCGGGAAAACGACTCTTATCAAGGGTTTTGCTGAGTGACTAGGAATTAATCCTGATCAAGTGCAGAGTCCTACCTATACCTACATCAATATCTACGACAACAAGCTCTTACACATAGATCTTTATAGGCTTTCAAGTTTTTCCGAACTTGTAGAAAAAGGGATTTTAAATCAGATTGCTGAATTTGATTGGATTGCGATAGAGCGACCAAAGTGGGAAGACCAGCTTGATTTGCCTTCTCCTCTGGCTTTAGAGATCAGTAAAATCTCAGCCAGCCAAAGAGAAATAAAAAAACTCTAGGTAATTTCACTAGAGCTTTTTTAAATTTAGGCAGCTTGAGCATAGTCTTCCTCTGCATCCAGAGGTTTTTTTGAGAGAAGAGCAAGAAGGAGGTCTCCTTGAGTTTTAGCCTTAGCCACTCTAGCACTTGAAGCGATACTATTGGTTGCATTCAAGGTTGCACTAACCTGTTCTCCATACAAGTGTGTGTCCCATACATCAAATCTGTCTTTGATATTTAGTTCTTCTTTTTTGTTTTTGTAGTTTCTTGTTTCTTCATCGTTCTGAAGCTTAAGTTCTTCTGCACTTAGTTCCTGAGCCAAAAGATTTGGTGTGTTAGTTGTGTTCATCTGGTGTCAAATAAGAGAATAAAAGTGGTAAGAATACCTTGTAATTTCACAAGTTTTTTTCGAGTATTTACCCGAAGCAGTTGCTATGTAGTGGATATTAAAGTTCATTGACGATATCCTTGAGCAGAGAAACAAAGACTGATTTTTTCTTTTCAGGATCAGTAGGTACTGACGTTTCTTCTGGGGTTCAAGGTTCAGATTTTGCATCAAGATGCGCAAAATCAAATGCTTCTACAAGGAGTTGAGCTAACTCTCCTCTTGTAATCGGCTTGGTGGCTGATCAAGCATCAGGGTTCAGAATTTTAATTCCAGCAGCTTGGGTAATAAGTGAATAAGCTTCTCACTTAGTAAGTAGAGCATAAGGGAGAAACAAATCTCCTGATTGTTCATGACGAAGTAAAGAAGTTCCGATCTTATGATCAAGCAAAAATTCCAAATGGGGAGCAAAGGCTGCAAAATAGGTGACATCGGCAATACTATTTAGATGATAAAAGTTTTTGATAACAAGAGCTTTTTGTTCTTTCGCAAGCATACTGTTTGCAATCATAATTACTCCGTCTGCACGGAGCGTATCATTATCAGGGTAGAAATTACCGTTTCTCCCAGCTACTATCCCGAGCTGGGCAAGCTGAATAATTGCATCCTGATAGCGATGATTATGAATATCTCTAAATAGATTATCCGTTTCTTGGGGTTCCAATTGGAAAATTGCCACAAGGTATCCGGCCATTTCAGATTTGGTTAAAACTGATTTCGTAGTATCAATCAGTTTTATCTTCTCTTTTTGACCAAGATGAGGATAAAGTGTGAAGATGTTGTTAAGGATCAGCTGTGCTTGAAGCGGTGTAATCGTATGATCTCGGATCATTGCGTTTACATTTTCAAGAAATCAAAGGTGTTTCGCAGTATTGAGTTTTTTACTAAGGAGAGCATCCGGATTTTTCAACGACAAAAGCTGTTGATCAGTGAGCCCTTTGGTGCTCTCTAATGAATATCCAGCTTTATGTCTGTAAATATCAACTACAACTCTAATAAAATCACTGCAACGCACATGATTAAGTGGTTGATATTTCCCATTAGCTCCTCAGTTTACAACTCCAATACTGGCAAGTGTTTCGATACTTTCTTTCTGAGGATCTTTTGCAATATCTTCAAAAAGAGGTAACAAAACAGACTCACTTTCTGAGAAGTTCGTACGGATAATTGGTTGATTTTTGCCTTCGGGAGTTTTGACAAGAGGAGAAGTGGTTTCTCCAGTGAGAGATCAATTGTTCTCACCTTTTTCTCCTTCTTTAGTATCAAATCCTTCTTGCATAAAATTCACTAAATTCTTCCATACTTTCCTAGCTCCGAAAGCAACATTCTCTTCAATCTGAGCGTGAAGTGGCTGGGAAGCTTGTAGTTTTTCTGATAATTGCCCTTGATCCAAGGATATATTTCCTTGAGAATCAAAAGCTAACACTGAAGTCAAGGTATATCCTCCAATGACAAAAACAACTAAAAGTTTCCAGAAACCACCTCATCGACCAGTTGGCTTTCTGAGGTTGTACATGGTGTCTTGTTAACGAATAAATGGTTGTGTGTAGAACCCATTTTTTCATCACGAAGACAGTTTCTCCATAAAAGATCAGTTTTTTTCCTTTCCTTCTTCAAGGTGAGAGGAGCAAGAAACACTATCAAAATCTGAATCTTTTCCAGAGGAAAGAGGTGTCATAGCATCACTATCCTGCCATTGACGATAAAATTATATAATAAAAATTAAAAATGTCAACTTTTTTTAAAGATTTTTATTTTATTTGGTTGGTTGCTGAAAAAGAGTAGTTCAAAACGAAGGTAAAGGAAGGTAAATCAAGCTCGGGTGATGGTTGATTTCAAAAAGGATTTATATATACTCCAATCTTGACTATGATTTACCCTATCTATTATAGCAATGCTCAGAAGTGATATTCGTATGATTGCCTTAGATTTTGAAACTACTGGGCTAGATACCGCGACCGATGAACCCATTCAGATTGGAATTGTGGAGTTTAATAACGAGGGAAAGATTATTGGCGGATTTCAATCGCTTATTCGTCCAGAGAAACCGCTCAAAGAATTAAAAAGTATTGTCAGCTTTATCACTGGTCTTTCAGTAGAAAAGCTAGAACATGCCCCTACGCGTGCTGAAGTAGAGCAGGAAATCTCAACCTTTTTCTGAGATAAGACGGTTATTATTGGTCATAATATCGGATTTGATCTGGAGTTTTTGAGAAAATTCTTTCCAAGCATAGCTTGGAAAGCAGAGATTGATACTTTTCGTTGGGCTCAAACGCTTATTCATTACGCTCCCAGTTATGCACTAGAAATCCTCTGCGAAAGCCTCCAATCTAAGGCTAATTTTCAGCAAATTTTGAAGAATCTTCAGCTTTCCCTCTGAGAAGAAGCGAACTTTCACGATGCTTTCTTTGATGCGAAGCTGAGTATCGCACTCTTTCGGTATCTCGTGAAGAGAGTAGAGGATTTGATCGAAAAGTATCCTGCTTTGCAGGAGTTACTTGCCAAAAGTAAAGGCACTTTCGCACATCTTTTCCAAAAAAGAGAAAAAAGCTGAATGCAACCGCTCGTTTTGCCTCCTCTCAAGAAAATTACAGCTCCTCATACCCAAATCCTTACTGGAGAATACCCTTTTACTCGGACGGAAAACCTCAATCGCAAGAAATTTCAGGTCAAAAATTTGGAATTTAAAAAGCTTCTCTCCTCGCTCGCTACCAATAAACAGACCATTTTTGCCTTTTCCAACCGCTCCAAGCTTGATATCGCAAAAAACCTCCTCAATGAACTCGGAGTCAAGAACCTTGGATTCGTCAAAGAAGAACAAACCCTGAATCGTGAAGCCTTGCAAGCTTTCGTAAATAAAGGACAGTTTGAGGAGTCAGAATTCGCTTTTTTGCTCAAATACTTCTCTCATCTTGAGCAGGGATTAGGAGTTTTAGACCTTAATAGTAAGGGCGACTATGAAATCTACACTGCGGTCAAAGATCAGAGACTTACCGTCAATTACCCGATCATTTTAGCGACACATGGCGGGCTTTTTTCGCTTTTGGAGCAGCCGGAAAGGTATCAAAACTATGATATTGTCTTCTTTGACTGTGAGCGGTGGTATAAAAGCTATAATTTCTACCTGTCTCGCCCCTATGATCTCAATTATACGCTTAATTATCTTGATATGCTCAGCTATAAATACCACCTTGAGCAGGAAATCTCCCCAGGCCAAGAAGAAAAAGTTCAAAATCTGGCAACCGTCGAGGAGTTTAGACAGTTTTTTACGATTTTTATGGGGATTCTCGGGCAGGAAACGAAAGCCTTCTTTACCCATACCGAAGCCACAACCCAGACCCTAGACCCTTTGAAATGAAATCTTTCCTTCTACCAGACGAATCTCCTCCTCGCCAAATTCAAAGAACGAGAACCTCGCTTACAAGCTACCTTACAAGCAGGTGAATTTACGAGTATTCGGAAGCAGATCGAGCATATGCAGACTATTTTTGAGGGGATGATGATTGTAGAAAAGAAGATGTATAGTAAGTCAGGTTTCTACTTTGTTTATGCAGAAGAGGTAAAGTTTACCAATTGGGAGGAGTTTTTAGAAGAGTTTGTCGGGCACAGAATCTTTTTCCTCTCGCACACCGACGAACAGCTCCCAGCCCTCATTCCCGAAGCCTCACGTGCTCCAGCTTCCTCTGCTTCTTCCATTCCAGTCATAAAAGACAAAAATCCTGACTCAACATCCTCTGATTCTCCGCTTCCGACGGATTCAGAACCTCAAAGAAAGCCAACAACTCCAGCTCCATCAGCACCGAACGCTCAAAAACCTGCAAACATCCACCGCTTGAGTAAAACCCCTTCTGTCTTGCAGGCAATACTTGCCTTTGATCGTGAAAAGTCTCCTAACGGAACGATTTTCATCCTCTCTGTGGTTAAGGAGGAAAGTAAAGTACTCTTTGAAACGATGATTGATAGGGGATTAGATCAGAATTTTTTGCTCTTAGTAGAGAATATCACAGGAGGAAGCGGGAAAAACCTCTTCAAAGCCAAGCATCAGGGCACGAAAATCATCATTTGAGGCTATAATTTTCTGCTCCAACTTTTTGCTGAGAAAATTGCAATTTCAGAATTGATTGTATATAATAATAAGTGAAATCAGCAGGACCTGATTTTTAATGATATTTTACGATATGGACAGGAAAATCTTCTTTAGCTTTACTCTCTTTGACCTTCGGAAACTCATCGGTGCTTCGATCTTGTTTTTTCTGGCTTTAGTCATTGGGGTAAAAGAAGCAGGCGAACCCTCTACTATGCTCCAGGTGGACTATTTCTCAGAAGAGATAAAGCCTGACCATCCAAGCCCATCAGCATCGCCACAAAACGATCCTTTCAGCTCCCTATGCCAAAAGAATCAGCTTTTCTGCGAGAAAATTATTCGAACTTGAACCCTTACGCAGTCAGAAAAACGATCCTACGCAAACCAATACTTTCAAATAGCAAACTTCTTAGAGGAAAACCTTATGCAAGGCGATCCGCTTCACTCCGTTTTCAAGACCTTGATCATCAACGGTGAAACCGGTAAGAGAAGAGGAGGAGCCACCCGAAAAAGAATCACCATCAATCTCTCTTCTATGGGAGACCCGACGGAATTTCGGGGGGTTTTGACGCATGAATTTGGACATATCGTGGACCTCGGGGTGCTTAACGGCATAAGCAAAACTAAAAACGGAAACTATACCGAGTTTGGTAAAGTAAAATTCGCCATTGACGATCCTTCATTGGAATACTATAGATATTCTTGGGACTCCGAGAACATCAGAAGCCAATCCGCCAACAAAAAAGACTTCTGTAGTGGCTACGGTATGACCAATCCTTTTGAAGATTTTGCCGAGTGCCACAACCTCTTCCTCAACAACCGCCAACTCTTTAGGACGATGGCAAGCGAAACTCCCGTTATGAAAAATAAATACAACTTCTTCGCCAATCTCTTTGATAATGCCATTCTCAAAGACAACGCTTACCAGCTCCCTTACAAAGAACGAAGACCTCGAGATACGACACTGATCTAGCTCTCTCAGAATTATCAAAAAAAACTGATCCTTCTTCTGGCTCAGTTTTTTCTCAAGTGAAAAATACTTTTATTCGCTTCTTATCTTGGTTCGATTGCTTATTGCTTTGGGTTCTTGGTTCTAGCAGCTTCGCTCTTTCCGCCAAACCTAAAGAAGCTCTACTACTTTCTCATCTCTTCCTTGCACTTGCATATCGTTTCCTCCACCTTTTAGCCCTAATTTTTGTGCAAGTTCTTTTGCGGATACTCAAGGCTGCGTGAAAAGCAAAAAATTCCCAGCAGTCGTCGCCAAGAGCACGTTCTTGCCAGCGAAAACCTGCTTAGCTTCCGTCCCGAGCAATTTAAAATTTGTCTCAACAGGCACTTTCATAATGACATCAAAGTCAGGATTTGACTTTTTGTCGCCAGAAATCAATAACGCATGGATCATCTTCGTCTCAACCGCTCCTAGCTGAGCTTTCATCTCCCCAAAATCCTTCAAAAATTTCGCCGCTCTCTCCGGCAACTGCGCAAACGACTTCACCTCCAAAAGCTCCCCGAGCTGGGTCAACAAGGCTTGTTGCTGTTCGATCTTCTCGAGCACTCTTGGTCCCGTAAGCGCGACAATTCTCTTCACTCCAGAGGCCACCGCTTCCTGAGAAATGATCGTAAACGCCCCGATTTCTCTAGTATTCTTCACGTGCGTCCCCCCACAAAACTCCAAGGACAAAAACTCCCCATAATCAGAAAAATCTGACCCTTCTTGGCTGTCAGCCTTTTGAGTCTGGTTAGTTCCGTTAAGCACTTTCACCACACGCACGACGTCTCCATACTTTTCTTCAAAGAACATCTTTGCGCCCAACTGAGAAGCCTCTTCAATCGAAAGCTCTACCGTCTCGACCTGACACGCTAAAGCAATCATCTGATTGATACGTTGCTCGATCTTCAAAATCTCCTCAGGATTCAAGAGCCTTCCCGCATAAAAATCAAATCTCAACAAATCATCATCTACCAAAGACCCTGCCTGTTTCGTGTCAGGAAAAATCTTTCCAAGCTCAGCATGGAGCAGATGCGTTGCCGTGTGAGCTCTCATCTTTGCATATCTCTGAGCTTTATTTACACTCAATTTCATTCGCTTCTCAAAAAAAAGAAATAAACAGCTGCATATTTTCCGTTCCCAGTGTAGCGTTTCGGCTTGTATTTTCAATGGATTTCTTCAGTTTCTTCTCTCCCTTATCTGTTTGAAAACTTGCGAATCCCAGAATTCCTATCCTGAGAGGAGGGAGAGGAGGAGCTGCTTTTCACTTCCAAGCTTCCAAAACCTCCGACATTTACTCTTGTTCCCATTCCCGACCTGCTCGAGTCCCAAATCCTGCCCCCTTGCTGAGGCTGTCCAGCAGGTCAATGACCTTATTTTCAAAAAATATTGGGGTTCCGATCCCCTCGACTATCAAATAGTGAGTAAAGGTTTTTGGGGTAAAACAGGTAAAAAGTCTGATTCGACCCCCAAGATTGCTCCTCCGGGAGGTCGCTGGTCCAATCTGACCCCCCAAATTAGCCTTCCGGGAGGTCGCTGGTCCAATTTGACCCCCCAAATTAGCCTCCCCGGGAGGTCGATGATACAAGAATGATCCCCAAATTAGGGTGTCGGACAGGTCGATGATGCAAGAATGACCCCCAAATTACCCTTCCGGGAGGTCGCTGATCTAATTTGACCCCCCAAATTTGACTTCCGAGCTGCCGGAAAGGCGAAAATGACCCCCAAATTTGATGCTCGGGGTGGTCGGAAGGGTAAAACGGACCCCCAAATTGCCCTTCCTGGAGGTCGATACCCCAATTTGACCCCCCAAATTACCCCTCCGGGGAGGTCGACACCCTAATTTGACCCCCCAAATCATATCCTCGACCAGGTCAAGAGTCAAAAACAGGGGGTATTTTTCATTCCACGGCATCCAGCGATCAAATCTTGTCCCCCAAATTTGAGAGTCTCGCAGGGTGAGAGTCAAAAATGGAGCCCATTTTTCACGCTCAGGGGATCGGGCAAGGAAAGCTACCCGCAAATGCGTTGCAGTTGGTCATTCTAAGGAACGAAGCCGCCCTCATTTCGATACTTCTAAAAGCAAAATAACCCTATTAGGCATGACCTCATATCCTTCACTTCACTCAGCAACAAAAAATTATCTTCAGGAAGGCGAGTTCCTCTTAGTAGCCAAGCCATCTTGCACTCAAAAGGGCACTCCTTTTCTCATCGCTCTTTCATTTACCATTCTGGATCACCTTCCAAACCAACAAAAGAGTCAGATTTTTTTCCTCATTCCTACCGCTTCTTCAAAAAATCCTTTGAAAATTCACCGCATAACCATAAGATACACATCAGATTTATCTCTTTTTCACTCTTATTCATGCAAGGACTTCAACACGCAATCCGAAGCAATCGTATGAAGACGTGACTCTTAATCGTGCTCTTTCCGCTTATGCTCGGAGTTGCGCTCTTTTTCGTCTTTCTCTTTGCTTCAAACGGGACGACGTATAGGGATAGCAGAGGAGTGAGGGTCGCAAGCCTTGCTTCCGAAGAGAGAATGCAAGACGCACTAACAGAAACGGGAGCAGCCTTAGCTTTACTTGCTCCAGTCTTGATGATTTGGCTCTTAATCTCCTTCTTTTTCCAGAGGCAGCTCATGTTTTCCTTCTCTTGAGCCAAGCCGGTCACCAGAGCCCAGGAGCCAAAGCTCTATAATATGATTGAAAACCTCTGCATCTCCAAAGGATTGCCAACACCGAGGATTGGGATTATTGAGACACCAGGAATGAATGCCTTTGCTCTAGGCTGGAGACCAAAAGATTCTTGGATTGTGTTTACAAGAGGCTTGCTCAATGCACTAGAAAAGTCTGAAATTGAAGCCGTTGCAGGCCACGAACTCACGCATATTATCAACAAGGATTCACTCTTGATGCTCGTGATGGTGCTTTATATTGGAGCGATAAGTTTATTGGGAGAGATCCTGCTAAGGAGTGGAGGACGCGGCGGCAACTCCAAAAACAAGAACGTATTACCACTTATTGGTCTCGTTTTGCTGATGCTCGGCTACCTTTTCTATCCGCTTGTGAAGCTTGCGATTTCGAGGAAGAGAGAGTATCTCGCTGATGCGGGAAGTGTTGAGCTTACCAAGGACAATCAAGCAATGATTTCTGCACTTAGAAAGATTTCCGCACGCCCAGAAGTCAAGCTTGACAACAAAGAAATGGCAGCAATGTTTATCGCAAACCCTTTCAAGAAGATGAGTTCGCTCTTTCAAACTCATCCAAGCATAGAAGATAGAATAAAAGCGCTAGAGCATTATTAATACAAGCCCTAAGGGGCAACAAGAAGAGGAGCTTGGATCGGAAAATCCCTCTTTCCTTGCACTTATCTAGAGGAGTTGCTAGAGTCGAACCTCTCGGAAAACGAAATCTTTAGCACCTTCCCTTCCTACAATCCTCGATTTTTTATATATTATAAGGAGTCTGATGTTTTATCTCTGGAGAGAAGCTTACGATCCGAAGTATCCCAAGTTCTGCGTGGTGAAATTTCAAGAAAGGTTGGGGATGCAGCAGTATGATAGGTATGAATCTCTCGCTGAGATTATTGATGATTCTTCACGCCACTCTCAGTATGAGCATCATTTCCTCCTCGATGACGGGAGGTTTCATTTCTTTCGTTTCGATATCTACAAAGAGACGGAAAGTGTTTTTACGATAGAAGATTTAAATGCGGTTATTGAGGAGAGACTGGAATACCTCAGAAATATTACCAAAGAGGAGCTGCTATTTACCAATATTGATACAATTTTTGTGGATGGAGAGCCTCAGAAATTCGTCATCTGAGCCAAAGGAAAGCTTTTCTTCCGTCTTTACTTCATCTATATCAATAGAAATACCCTTCTCGAATTTAATAAGGCGTATGGAAATGTCTTTAACCAAAAGAATCTCCACCTGCGACCCGAGAGCTTCAAAACAATTTCCTTTCTCAAGAGGAAACTAGGTCGTGATGCCTTCCTGCTCTTGTATATCAAGGAAAATTACTGTAAGGTTGTCGCAGTAGAAGATGGTTTTTACAAGCAGATTGAGCATATCAACTTTGGAATCAACTTTTTAATGCAGATGTACAAGGACAATCAGATCGTGAAATACCGATACAAGAGTGCAGAGGAAGTCGAGCATAACCCTCTTGCCAAGAATCTCGTCTTAGAAAGTATTAGATTTTATGTAGAATACCTGTGTAAATGGCTCAACGATCTTCATCTCACGAATAAAGATATTTTTCTGGTTTCTCCTATTGTTAAAAATGGAAACTTCATGGAGGAGTTTAATAAATCCTATACGAGTTTCCACAATAAATATATTGTTCCTTTTCATCATTCTAGTCAGCTAGAGCTTTTTGGAAAGCATCGAGCTCCTGAAGATATGGATACAGTAATTTTCCTTAATGGTGCAAAGATTAAAAATCAGATTATCGGAGAGAGAAAGTAGGTATTCCAAAGGAAGAACCGCTTTCTTCTTCCCCAGAAAATCCAAAGTAATCCCTTTCAGGCTCCTATTCTTGGCTGTTTAGAAGCAGTTTAAGCTGAGGATCAAGCGCTTCTTTTAGTTCAACAAAAGATCACCAGATCCTTTGAATCTTTACAGGGTAAGACTCAGCTTTCCCTCCGCTAAAAATCTGGATGCTTCATACATTTTCATTAAGCACTTTGACCATATCCAGAGGGAGGAGCGTATTTTCTGCGACCTTAAGTGGAAAGCTAACTTTCGCTACATCACCAACAAGAGCTACTTCACTAGCGAGCTGGATAGTCGCTTTAAAGAGATTTGTCCTATCAGCTACAGAACTCATTGCATCAATAAGTCCAGTAAGGAGCTGATTTTGATAGCTAATAAGAACCGGTTCTTTTTCAGAGAGATAGTGATATTCTTCAGCAGTGAGATAAACTTCAATCTGCTGCTTCTTCGTCCCTGAAACCTTAAAGATTGGTGTTCCTGCTCCAACTTCTTGTCCTTCACTTACGAGAATCGTTCCAATAACTCCAGACACAGGCGACCTTACTTGCAATTTATTATACTGGATCAGTGCCGATTCATAGGCAATTTTCGCATCAGTGATAGCATTATTAAGCAGGTCAAGCTGAATATCTTTATTTGCAAGGAGAGTTTCGTAGTTAACTTTTGCATTTTTCAGTGCGATTTCAGCAGAAAAGATAGAATTCTGACTATTAGCCAAGGTAGAACTATAGTTAAGGTCAGCTTTTTCTTTATCCATAGTAGAAGATCCGTTAAGCTGTCCCTCCACCTGATTAGAATAAGCAAGAAAAGCAGATCTTGCTTGCTGCATCCCTGGTCAAACTTGGTAGTTTTGAAAGAGCTGAAGCTGCCTATTCCTCTCAGCATCTCAAAAAGTCCCTTCTGAAGGTATCGTATTCTCCATTAGAACTTGCATTGCTCTAGAAAAGGCGATTGTTTTCTCATATCCTTGATTTAGGAGTTTTGTAGAGTCAAGAAGAGTGTTTGCATCGCTCGGAGTATCTGCGAGAGTATTGATCTCATCTCTCAAACGATAGAGTGCTTTCAAGTCCTCCTTGGTCTGATTTTTCTGACTTTCATTCTTCGCTCAAATATAGACTTCTTGTCCACGGAGTTGATCCTCATAATAAGGAGTAACACCAAGCAGAGCATCTGCAGAATCAATGACTCCATTCATCGTATTGAGGAGTGCTGTTTTCTGTGTCAAAAAATTCTTCTTTAACGCTTCAAATTGACTCTCTGCTCCAGAAAGTCCAAGTCAAGCTTGCTTAATAGCAGTGTCTGAACTTTTCTGAACATGATCAAAGCTTTGTTGGGCCTGTTTATAAGCATTTTCGGCTTGCTGTATTTGTTGGTTAATCGAAATTTCAGTTTGGTTTTTGGTAAGGATCGCTCTATCGAGTCAGTTTTTAGCTCTTTCTGCTTGTAATTTGTAGCTTGCAATCGTATCTGAGAGCTGGACAATCGGCTGCCCACCTTGAACGAGAGCTCATTCCCTAGAAAGAATACGGGCAACTTTCCCATTAGCCTGAGCAGTTACCTGAATATCCTGACTGGACAAAATAGTCCCTGGTTTCTCCAGAGTAAGTTGGCGAGAAAAGTCACCAACGGTCTGAGTTCTCACCTGAATAGTAGGTTGTTCAACCGGTCAAGTGGCTTGCTTTCCCTGAGAAAAATAAAAAAAAGAAAAAAGCAGACCAAACAAAACAAAAAAACTTCATCACCATAAGATCCAAGTCTTAAGCGGTTTACCATCAAAAAGCATTAGTATTAAACACGAATAAAATTACTCAATCAGCAGCGAACTCAAGCCAAAAATAAGTTTTTTTAGACTCAGAAGTTCAAAAAACGCTCCAAACTTATATGTTTTTCCTCCTTATTTTCAAAAGATTTTGCCTGTTCTTTTTTCTATATTCCTCCAAAAACTAGTCCTCCATCGAGAGAAGCAAAAACACATAGAACAAATCAGTATTTGAATTTTCCCCCAGCTTCTTAGTTTAAACTACCTAAACGCTAGTATAAATAATGCTCTTCAAAGAAAACTATAGTTACAAACTGCTACTATCAAGAGAAGTCGGACTATTAAGATCGTAGAAGAGATCTCCATTATATTCATTAGTAGTTTGAGACTTTCTAATGATATTCCCTAGTCCTCCAATATAAGAAATAATTTTCCCCATATAGACGAAAATGGCTTTAGGTTGATACTTTTCTGCTCATTGTACATGCATGAATCTAAGTAGTGTCGGTGAGACAAAGAGGAGCATCACCGTGAAAAATATTCATAAGATCATATATCTAATACTACTCCATGCTGCTTTTATTTCTTTCTCATCTCCTTTAGAAAATATGAAAAGAAAGATAGCCCTAAAGAAAGCATATATACATCATCAGCAAATAATAAGCACGATCCCTCCCAAAAGGTGCAATACAATTTCTTCAAATCCTCAGTACTGATTGATATCTGGCATGAATCAAATAATCCTCTAAACAAATAAAGAAAAAATCCTTAACGGATTCTCTCAAAAATTACTTATCTGCATTCTTTGGTAATCTTTTCTTATCCTTCATTTCAAAGAACTTCTGGAAAAGCTTATCATTTGTCTCTTTATAAAGAAGCTTTGCCACTCTTTCAGACATCTGAGAACCTTTTGAAACTCGCTCTTTAACAGCCCCAACATTCGCTTCAAGCTTATGATGAAGAGGATCATAAGATCCAAGGACTTCTCTGTACCCACATTTTGCTGGTTTAGTATGTTCGGTCAAAACGATTCTATAAAAAGGTCTTTTTGATCTTCCGTGTCTTGACAATCTAATTGTTAACATGCTGGAAATGCAATAAAAATTTAAAAATGAAAAATCAGATTTTTACTTTAATTTTTCCTTTGAAGTGTGTTCTGTGTGTTTTTTACAGTGCTTGCAGTATTTTGTCTGAGCAAGCTTTGGAGTTGTAGCCTTATTGATGCTTGTAAAGTAGTTCGTAGCTTTACATTCACTACATACCATTGCAACAGTAACAACTCCTCCTTTCTTCTTAGCGGCCATAATAATGTACTCGATAAATAAAAGATATTTTGAATGACTTTTGAGATGATCACAATAATCGGCATTAGAGTAGACTGGAATCACTCCCGCAGTCTTGCGGGACGCTTTAATCGCCCATTTTACCTAATAACTGGTACTAGGTAGACTGGAATCACTCCCGCAGTCTTGCGGGACGCTTTAATCATCCATTTTACCTAATAATTGGCACTAGGTAGACTCGAACCACCGACCTCGCCCTTATGAGAGGCGCGCTCTAACCTGCTGAGCTATAGTGCCATATCTTAGCAATCGGTGAGGGAGGGATTCGAACCCTCGAGGCGATCTCTCGCCTGACTCGTTAGCAGTGAGCTGATTTCGACCACTCATCCACCTCACCAAAACCGTGCTGACTCCCTATATAGTGAATTGGATTTGAATTTCAAGGAAAAAACATTACATTAGATCCAAAATCAGATTTCTTTATTTTTTTAGCGAGAAAATGAGTGAGGTAGTGTCAAGTATGGAGGATTTTTGACCGCTTAGAGGTGATGTCAATCAAGTTTCAGAAGAAGCGGTCCAACGTGTGCAAACCCAAGCAAAACAGGCAAAGCAAGTTGCCCAGCAAATCAAAAAAGACAAGGCGATCAATCATCATCTTGCACAGTTTTTGGCATTTTTGATCAAGGAAATAAAAAATGAAAATCTGATTACTGCTATCACCAATACCTTTTTCAAGACAACAAATCCAAAAGACCAGGTTACATACCTTAGGAAAGATGTTAATACTTATGTAATAGTTGGTTTTTTTATTCCTTTTTTTGCCCAAGAAGCAGAGAAGGCTAAAATTGTAACTTTCTATGAAGCGTTAGGATGGAGAGAAGCAGCAAACGGGCTGAGGGAATATGTACAATATTTAGGAAAACTCTCTGAGGTATATCATGATAATGTACCTATTAACCAGGAAAGCTTGTTAGAGCTTATCGCAATGATCGCTCAAGAGCGACTTTCCAGCGAAACCAAGCATCTTTCAGAGGAGGAATCTAAAAAAAGAATCTTAACTATTTTGAATAGCGAAGTTTAATATCGGGAGGCATTTAAAGCTTCTGAAATTCAAAAAGTTGTAAATCTGAATAAAGTCAGTATTTCAAGCTATTCTAGCAATATTTTTCAAAAAACTTTCAATTCTGACTCAAAAAGGCTGTTCATATTTCCATTCTGGAACGCTTAAATCTCAAAGCTTAAGAGAAAAAATATTTGTTTATGTTTATTCTTGAGTGATGATTTTTGTATTGACGATCAAATCAGATTTTTTTTCTTGTTTTCCTAGAGTAAAAAGATACACTCACCCTTACGTGAAAAACAGGCAATTCTTTTATAAGAAAAAAAACTGAATGCATATTCCAGCAATCGTAGCTCCTGGAGGTTCTTTTCAAAAAGCTGTTACTGCAGCTAGATATGGAGCAGATGAAGTATATATGGGAGTTCCTTTTACCTCCCTTCGTATGAGATCAAATAAAGTAAGAGATTTTGAAAAACTTAAGGAATCAGTAGATGCTGTCCATGCCTTATGAAGCAAGGTACTCTTGACGATGAATATCTTTCCAAGAAATGTAGATATTAAGATTTTTGAGGCGGTAGTTGAGAGGATTGCGGATCTTAATGCTGATGGTATTATTTTCTCAGATCCAGGAACTTTTCATATTCTGAGAAAATACGCCAAAGATACTCCTTTACATCTTAGTACCCAGACAACCACGCTAAATTATTCTGCGGTTCAGTTCTGGAGAGATATCGGGGTAAAAAGAATCGTCCTCGCACGTGAATTGCATATTGATGAAGTCAAAGAAATCAAAGAAAAAGTTCCAGAGATGGAGCTCGAAATTTTTGTGCAGGGGGCAATGTGTATGACCTATTCAGGCAGATGTCTTTTGTGAGATTATATGTGAGGTAGGCCAGGGAACAAGTGAGAATGCAATCATGCGTGCAGATTCCAATATAAAGTCCGACTAGAAGAGCCAAGGAGACCATGAAAACTCTTTGAGCTCGAGCAAAATGAAGAAGGGGGGAGTTTTATTCTCTCTTCAAAAGACCTTTGTGTCATCCATAGATTAAACGAATTGATACCTTATGTTGATGCAATGAAAATCGAGTGAAGGAGTAAGTCTGAATTTTATGTTTGAGGAATGGTAAAAGCCTATAAACACGTAAGAGATGCACTCATTCACTGACATCCAATCAATCCAGATATCCAGAATCTCGTCAATGTTATCCCACATAGAGAGTATCGAGAAGGGTTTCTATTCCACAAGCTGCAGGATTTCCCAGATGGAGAAAGTGCTTCTTCCGAAACAGTACTAAAAACCTGACCTTCAGAGCAAGAATTGCCTAGCATGTTAAAGCAAGATGGGACGACCACTGAAAAGACTCCAGGACCATTGTTTGCAAGGAATTATGTCGGAATTATAGAAGAAAATCAGCTCCAAAACTGACTAGAAAATGCCAAAATGCTCTCTCCAAAAGAAACTATCCATCCTGGAATGCAGGTGAACTATATGACTCCAAATGATTTAGGCGTTTTGACGATCACGGAAATACTAGATCAACAAGGGCGTAGTATGGATAAAGCTGATTGTAATAGTGATTCGGTGTTTCTAAAAGCTAGTATCCCGCTTGAAACAGGGATGATTCTTTATCTTCCTCCATCTATTCCTCTGGACAAGAATTAGTTTTACTTTTCTCAATTTATTTTCCAGAAGAAAAAATGCCCAAAAAAATAAAAAAATCAGATATCTTCCTCAAAAAGATTGTTTTCATCGCTTTCATCTTGCTTATCGTGATCAAAGTCCTACTCATCACGGTTGCTTATTCCTACGTCCTTCAAAAGATGGGAGTATTGCATATGCTATACTACTTTTTTACTTTGCTGCAGTCAGATTTCCTTATTTTAGGGATAGCACTTGCTCTAATTCGGGCTGTAGACAAGCAAAAATACCTCATATTAAAAATACTCTTTCTCCTTGGGGTAATTTGAATTTATGCTCTCTATCGAGGCGATTTATTGGTAATTCTGAGTTTCCAACAGAGATTGAGTTTTACGACAGGTCTAAATTTCCTTTCTGCAGGTCCGAATGTAGTATTTCTGTATAGTATGATTTTTTTGATGAGCTTTTTGCTCGTGGTATTCCTAGCATTTCTCCTAGCAAAAAGTATCAAAATAAAGATCAATGAAAATTTATTTCTCAGAGTTATGATCGCATCATTTTTGCGGTATGGAATACCTTTTCCTCAGATATCATTCTTGGGAGTAGAGTTGCCAGAAAAAAACATTCTAGATAAAGTTGCCAGAAACGCTTATGAACTCTCATTGCAAGATCAAAAGGAAAAATCTGACCAATCCACCAAGAAAAAGCTCGATCTTCCAGAGATAAAGTTAGAAAACCTCGAAAAAAGAAAAAGTTTCTGGCTTGAAATTGCAAAGAAACAGCCCGAGGAAATTTTCCAGACTTTTGGCTATTCTTCACTCAAAAAAGCAAAAGACCAATACGGAGATTCCTATGTTTTTGAAGTACTCTCTGCAGCGGTAGCAGCGGCTCCAGAGTTGGCGTTTAGCTATATCGATGTCTATAAAGATCGAAAAGATGAGCAGGGAGATACCGTTGTAAAGCCTTTGCTCAAGATCGCTATTCAACAAAAGCCAGAGCTCGCGTTTCGTTACCTTGATAAATATCAGGATATTGTAGAGTGAAACGAGAAAATAGCAAAATCGCTTCTTAATTTCGCAGCTCAACAGTACAAAGATCCACTTACTTTTGAAGAACTTTTCCATGAGGTTAAAGGAAGAAATAACAAAAAAAATCTGATTTTAGTCTTCTTAGAGTCTGCATCATCAGTGGATTCTCAAAAATTCTGAGGTCTCAATGACAGAATGCCTCTAACCGATAAAGTGAGCGATGATGGAGTTTCTTTCCTCCAGATGCATGCTAATGGAACTTCTTCAGATATGGGGCACATTGCAACCCTGCTCTGAATGGAACCGGTAGTCTTTGACTACGCTACAGGGACAAGGTATCAAAACTATACGGGATATGTCGCACCTTTGGCGGAGTTTTTTAATCGCCTTGGCTATGCAACGACCTTTCTTAGCACGGTAAGCCTCGAGTTTTTGGATCAGAGAAATTTCCTCAAAAGAGCCGGCTACCAAACCATTATCGGAGAGGAAGCTTTTGAAGACAGGAAAAAATATACCTTTGATGCGGCACCTGACAAAGACTTATATGACAAGGCTTTAGAAATAGTAAAAGAGCAAAAATCTCCCTTCTTCCTTACCTTACAGACGATTTCTTCACATACTCCTTATAATACTCCCTATGGACGCACAGCAGAAGCAATGTATCGTTATGAAGATGAAACTTTTTCAGAATTTTATCAAGAGCTCAAAAAAACTGATTTTTTCAAAGATGGAATACTTATGGTTGTAGGAGATCATCGTAAAATGGTACCTCTTGAGGACGAGGAGTTTGCCAAGCGAGGAACGACAGCTGCTGCTAAAATTATGGCTTTTGCTATAGGATCTTGAATCTCAGCTCATACCTTAGACGACCATCTCTATCAGCAAACAGACCTCTTTTACTCTTTACTAAGTGAGTTTTGAAGTGGAGAGGTAAAGGTATTTCAAAAATATAACGATCTCTTTACTCAAACAATAGTAAGAAATCGGAGTGTAAAGCATCGATATGATCAAAAGAAATCAAATATCGCAAATGCCGAAGGGCAAGCCGGATATATTGACTTAAATCGTATGGAAATTATTGATGGGGCGTCTTATTTCCCTGTGGATGAAATTTTGAATTACCTTAGACTCTCAATTGCCTACCAGATGAAAGCTCACGGAATAAAGGAAGGAGATATTTATGCCAATACGGCTGACAAAACCTATATCATTTCTCACAGATGAGTTTCAAAAAAGGCATCCGAAAATTCTCTTGCTGCATTCAAACTTGCTCGCGATGCTCAGGCAGATGGAATTGAGTTTGATGTTAGTAGTACTAAAGACGGAAAATTAGTGATCTATCATGGTCCTAAAATTTATCCTCATACCACTTGTAAACAGGAAACAAGGGAAATTTGTCAGATGACGCGAGAAGAGCTCCAAAAATGTAAACTTAAAAATGGAGAAGATATTCTTTTATTAGAAGAATTCCTTCCACAGGTAAAGAATCGGTTTTCTTTCTTTTTCCTAGACTTCAAAACTTCTACCAATCCTCAATGCAAACAAAATAATCAGCTCCTTCTCGACAAGGCTATTGCATTGGTGAAAAAATATAAGATGGATGGAAATACGATTTTTTCTTCCTATGATGAGAAACTTGCTGATGTTTTGGGTAAGAGAGGAGATGTTTCTTCGGCACTAGATACTTTTAGCTTAACAGCACTGGATCAGCTTTCTGGAAGCTATTTTTCCTACTTTATGACGCCAGCTGAAAATTTTTCCAAAAAGCTTGTTGAAAATTTGAACCATCAATCTGCAGAAGGAGTCGCTTATGTCGTAAATAGTGTAGAATATGCAAAAAAACTGAAAGAAATGGGGGTTCGTTTTTTGATGACGGATGAAGTCGCAAAACTTAAGGAGGGCTTGAAATAATTTTCTAGCACGATTGTAGTAATGCTTGAGGAGAGAGCTTTATGAAATCTCTTCTTCACGAGTTTTTCCTATACGATTTTTTGACAAAAGGATGCGTATTGAGTATACTTGAAGAGAGCAGATAACGCTTATTTACTTCAACTACTCCTGAATGGATAGGAAACTCCATTATTCTCCACCTGTAACGTTTTCGGCCCTTTCTGGTTTGCTATTTTTCTCTTTTTTTGTTCAGCACTCAATAAAAAAGAAGCAACAACAGTGGAGACCTGATGAGTATTCCTTCGTTGCCTCTCGATGTAAATTTGGAAATCGGCTATGGTTGCTCTTGCTTTTGTTTGTTGGAAGCTTCGCAATTGGAAGCGGGACTTGAAGCAAGGTTTTCTTTCTTATTGCGGAAATAATAGGTTACTTTGTGATTTCCCTTATATGTCTGTGAATGATAGCGATTGTTTCAGGCTTCTCTTTCTCTCTAACCCGTATCCAGCAAGATGCTACACAAAAAAGAAAAATGCTGATTTCCTTCCTTCCATTTTACAGTGAATACCAGCGGTTTTCAGCCAAACACTTTGAGAAACCCTATCGATGGAGCAAAGAGGCTCAAGTATGGCGATTTATGATAGCTCTTTTTACGCTTTTCTCTCCTTCATTTCTCGTGATGCTATGCACTGTATTCTTGCTTTTTATGAGGGTTATTTTACTGCTCGGATGATACGATATTCTTCCACAAGAACAAAAAATCAGACTTCATCAGCTATTCAAAAGATATCCCGAAGAAATACCAATCTCGTTGCTCATCTTGAGCAAAAAAGATACCAATCAAGAATCCTGAAATCTCAAAGAAGAGCTAGAATTTTACCAAGATACCTATATTGCTCCCAAATCCACCAAAGATAAGATTTTTTATTCCTTATTCACCTTGTCAGTATTGGGGCTACTTGGTCGGTGGGTATGGACGAGTAACTTACGATGGAAAGGGCTATTTCTAATCCGGCGATTAGCCAGGATGCTTACTATGAACCTGACTTCAACTCTTATCCCAATATTCCCTCTATCTTACTGGATAAAAAAGAAAATATAAATCAGAATTTAATTCTTTCATTATGATGCCGATGAAATTAATGATCAGAAAACGATTATTCGCCTTTCTTTGAGGATTGTTTTTGTTCTGAGGAGCCTTTTCAGGACAAGCAGTTAATGCTCAATGAGGAAACTTCTCCCAAGGATTAAGTCAGGGAGTTGAGAGTATTAGAGAGCATCTTGATACACCAGATACCAGTATCCTCATGAAATCCAAAGCTGCTGCAATTATCAAAAAGGTCGTTGATGTGCTTTTCCCAGTAATTTTGATTGCCGGCGTCCTAATAGCGATGATCGGGCTTTACCAAGTCTTAGTTTCTGGTGATGCAGCAAAAGTAAAGGAGTGAAGCACAATGATGTTCTATGGTGTAATCGGAATCATTATTATGTTTAGTGCGAAATATCTGACTACGGTAATTTTTTCTGATATTTTCCTTGGAGGAGTAGGGGAGGCGATGACGACGACTGATTGGATTAATAAGCTCTATAATAACATCGTTTTCCCATTCATAAAAATCGCTATCTATCTTTCACTAGGATTTTTGGTAATTATGATGATGATCCGCGTCTTTACCTATATTACTGCACAAGATGACGGAACCAAAAAGAAAGCACTTGGAGTGATCACTTGGACAACGATTGGAATGCTCTTTATAATTGCAGCCAAGCAAATTGTAGAAGCAGTGTATGGAAAACAGGAAACAGTTCTAAAAACCTGAGTCCAAAATCTTTCAGGAATCGGAACCCAGATTCTAAACCCAAAAGAGATTCCTATTCTTTTTACAGTGATTAACCGATCTTTAGCGCTGGTTTCTCTCGTTTTGCTGGTTATGATCATCCTCCAGACCTATAAAATGCTAACTAAGCCTGATGATGCGGCGACTTTCTGATCGCTCAAAAAGACAATTATCTATGCACTTTGAGGGCTTCTGCTTATCGGATCAGCATACCTTCTTTCAAATCTCTTTATTCTCAACTAAAAATTGACAAAATTCAGATTTTTAAGTATACTTAGTTATTCTTTAATAAATAAAAACGATTAGACTCATGAGAAATAAGATTATTCTCAGCACAGATACGATGATCGGCTACGGCTTGGATATGATTTTTGATATGGCAAAAAGATGCGGGTATGACGGTATAGATCTCGCTATTTCAAAAGGATTTGATGCTCGAAATGAGAATTACGTAAAAAATCTCGTCAAAAAATATGAGCTTCCTATCTATGCAATTCAAACCTCTTCTCTTCTCAATAGCAAGGAAATGAATAAAGTCCTTGATCTTTGCGAAGCAACGGATTGCGATTTAATTACGATCAATGCCCCAAAGTTTTTTGATTTTAAGTCCTATTCCTTCATCTCAAATAATATTTCGGAATATCAAAATCAGAATCCCTCACTCTATTTTGCAATTATCAATCCAGAAGATACGAATGTATTTGCACTACCAATTCCTGCGTATCGTTTCAATAATGTCGTAGATATTATCAAAAAATACAGTTGTAATCTTGCTTTAGATATTGCAAATATGAATTCAGATGATCTAGAAAATATTTTTGTCAATAAATTAGATGATTTTGCGCCTTATTTGGCTTTGATTTATATTTCTGACAAATCAAAGTCTGGAGCGACACATTTGCTTCCTTGAGAGGGGATTCTCAAACTTCCTCAGTTTTTCAAAAAGATAAGAAAAGTTGGTTATCTCCGTCCATTCAGTGTGAAGCTCGCATTAACAAAAGATGAACTAGCAGATAGTGATAAAATTGAGATCATTCTAACAAAAGCCAAGGAGTTTATTGAAAAGTATTGAGAATAGTCTCTCTCAAGCACGAGTGATTGCCTCTTACAAAAACTGGACAGAAGTTAGAGTAGCTTGCCTAGTTAAGATCAGACAAAATAAGAAGGAAGCCTCGGGCTTTCTCTTTTTTTATCTCTTGAAAAAAAAGCCTGAAACGATAAGCTAAAATCTGAATTTACTCTGGTTTAGTCTTATTTTGATGAATCTTGAAAACCTCACTCCTGCGATGAAGCAATATGTGCAGATGAAGCAGCAAAATCCTGATTGCATTCTGTTTTTTCGTATTGGGGATTTTTACGAGGTCTTCTTTGAGGATGCGAAAATCTGTGCTTCAATCCTCGATCTCATCATTACTTCCAAAAATAAAAATTCTGAAAATCCGATTCCGATGGCGTGAATCCCTTATCATAGCGTGGAAAAATACATTCCAAGGCTGGTTGCCAAGGGCTATAAAGTCGCAATCGCCGAGCAAACCACTGATCCTATCCCTTGAAAAATCGTAGAGAGAAGCATCAAATCCATCATCACTCCTTGAACGACCATTACCGAACAGCAGAAACAGGCTTCTTACCTTTTGGCTATCACGACCACGAATGAAAAGTCAGGCTTATACTATCATATCGCTTGGT
Source organism: SR1 bacterium human oral taxon HOT-345 (assembly GCA_003260355.1). GTDB lineage: Bacteria > Patescibacteriota > Gracilibacteria > Absconditabacterales > Absconditicoccaceae > HOT-345. Next base: position 781,430 of record MPSQ01000001.1, on the reverse strand, counting down.
GAGATTTTACGCTCGGAGAATACACGACAAAAAGCTTTGATGAACTGGGAAAAGTGCAGAAATTTATCCTTCAGCTTCGTCCGACCGAGATTATTATTGACACGGATACGAGGATCAAGGAAGAGCTGATTACGCCGATTCAGCAGTATTTGCAGTGTCTGATTTCCGTCTATGCAGTGCCGGTGGATCCCGGGCATTTCATCACTTCGCTCTGTAAGGTGCAACATACCAGCAGTTTCGGGAAAGCTTTGGAGAATGGGAGATTGGAGGCGATGGCACTCCTCTTTGCCTATCTTCAGCATACCCAGCAGCAACAGCTCACCAATATTTCAAAAATCAGATTTCATAGTTCGGAAGGCTTAGTTTTGATGGATGAAGTGACAATTAAGAACTTGGAACTCTTCGCTTCTAGTTATGAAAGTAGCACGAAATACAGCCTTTTCGGCATCTTAGATACGACCAAAACCGCAGGTGGCTCCAGACTTCTTCGCTATTTACTTGCAAATCCGATCAATATCAAGTCTGAACTTGACCGAAGACTCTCAAAACTTGAGGCTTTTTTGGAAGATCCGATGACCGCTGGGATTCATCAGTTTTTGGGGCAGTTTTTTGATATTCCAAAACTTTTGAGCTTGATTCTGTATAGAAAGCTCAGCCGAGGTCCGTTTATGAAGCTGAGAGCCGTGCTTCGTAATGCTTTACAAGGGCTAGAAGGGACGCTTCTGTCTGAACTTAAAAAAATCCAACTCACAGAGGAGGAAATCTCGGCACTTGATCAGATTTTTTTGCTTTTACAAAAGGCATTAAAGGCTGATGAAGAGCTTTTGGGAGAGTATGATTATGTCGCAGAGGGCTACGATGCGGAGATTGATGAGCTGAGGAAGATCGCTTATCATAGCGATGAAATTTTGATGCAATATCAACAGGAATTAGTCTCAAAAACCTGAATCTCCAATATTAAACTCAAATTTGTGATGAATCAAGGCTATTTCCTAGAGCTGACCAGTAAAGATAGCGAGCTTTTTGAGGAATTTCTCGCACAGCAAGATTTTACCGAATTGAGTGCTCAGGAGCAGGAAAAGTTTGCGATTGTCCGCAGACAAACCCTCAAAGGCAACCAAAGATATACGAGTCCTTATCTTGATAATCTCCAATCTCATATCCTCGGTGCCAAAGAGCAACTCAAGGTCAAAGAATCCGCAGTCTTACAAGGGCTTCAGCAGTCGCTTTTGGAAAGCATCACTCCGCTTTATAATTTAGCAGAAAAGCTGGCATGGCTGGATCTTTTTACTTCACAGGCGATTTTTGCTAGGGAATACCGCCTAGTCAAGCCACAACTCGCAGAAAACGGGATCATTGAGATTCAAGCAGGTCGCCATCTGGTGATTGAAGCCTTTTTGCCGAAGGATCAGCCTTTTATCCCTAATGCCTTGGAGATTGGCGAGTCCAAAAGCACGCATCACGGCTTGATTCACATCATCACTTGACCGAATATGTGAGGTAAGTCCACCTATTTGAGGCAGTCAGCTTTAATTGTTTTGATGGCACATTGTGGGCTGTTTGTTCCTGCACAAGAAGCCAAAATCTGACTGATTGATGGAATTTTTGCTCGTGTGGGAAGTGGCGATATTATCGCGAAAAATCAGTCTACCTTTATGACGGAGATGATTGAGGTGGCGAATATCCTCAATAATGCGACCGAGAGGAGTTTCGTGATCTTTGATGAACTGGGGCGTGGAACCTCAACTTATGATGGACTAGCTCTTACCAAAGCAATTCTGCATTATCTTTTGAAAAACATTCAGGCAAAAACCCTGATCGCAACTCACTATCATGAACTCATCGCCCTTGAACAGGAAAGCGAGCAAATCAAAAATTTCTCAGTTAGTGTCTACGAAACCGATAAGGAAGTCGTTTTTATGAAAAAAATCAGTGCTTGAGGTGCGAGTAAAAGCTATGGTGTGGATGTCGCGAAACTTGCTGGGATTCCAAAGCCGATTTTAGAGGAAGCGAAAGGCTTTTTATCTGCTTTAGAAAAAGGAAAAAAATCTGATCTTCCTTCTTTGAATGCTCCTCAGGGACTTTTCGCAGTTCAGCAAGAAGAGTTTGCTCATAAAGCCCAGTATGAAAAGGTAAAGGCGTTATTGGCAGGGATGGATTTGAATGCGATTACTCCGCTTCAGGCTTTGCAGCTTTTGATGAAGATTAAGGAGGAGTTGTAGGACTTGTACTTACTTGACACAATCACATCAGTAAGCAATAAGAGCCTTGAAATTTCTTTCTTTAGCCCAAAATACCAATAAGTTCTTTCTTAAATCTTGATGAAGAGGGTATCATTTGTCTTCCCGTGCTAAAAACTTTTTACATTCTACATTGAGAATTACCGTAAGCGACTCTTTGAGAAATTCAAATTGTTCCCGGGTAAGCCTACTCATTGGAGGAGTATCTTTAAAATAATGGAGAACTTGAAAATGCTGTAATTCATGGAGAAAATTTCAAAGTATATTCTCAGGAGACCGGAAAACACAGCTCCAAAATTCTCCAGTTTCTTTATTATAAGGTCAACGAGGAAAGGTCGTTAAATTCAGAATAAAATCTTTTCTATAGAGCGGAAAACCTGTCATATCCTCCATAGCGAGACAGGCTTCTTGTAGATCGACATTGATCTTTTCTTGTATGATGTTTTTATAGTTTGTTATCAGACTTTTCTTCTCTTCATAGATACCTTCAAGAACTGGATACATAAATTTCTCAGCCTCTTCAAAATCGCTCCCAACGAGTTGCTCTACAATACGTTGATATTCAGGAGAAACTCCAAGTTTCCAATTTTTGCCATGACTTATTTTATTGCATCCATCCACCCAATTTTGTAGGTCTTTCTTGAGATCGAGCTTTATTTCCAAGATAAACATATTTTTTCTGTGAGAAAGGTGGTAAATGCACAAATCATAGTTATTCATCTCCCAAAAGCAATGAAAGCGAATCTCCTTTCAGAATCCAATTCTTATCGAATCAAAAGACATCTTGCTTTTTTTAAGTACATCACTATATTCAGACTCGTTGCTCCGGTCGTTCAGTGGATAGGACACAATCCTGCGAAGATTGTAACCCCGGTTCGACTCCGGGTCGGGGCAATTTGAAGAAGTAACTTATAGCCTGTTCCTACTAAGGAATAGGCTTTTTCGTATGTTCAATACTGAGTGTTGCAAGCCTATTGTGAGAATTAACAAACAGGCTTCACACAACACTATCTGAATTATATCACGGTGTTGTGATTAGAGGAAGTGAAGCCCCTCGAAAACAATGCTGTCATATAATTCAGATTTTTATTATTTCTATTGCTAAGTCTGAGAAATCAGCCTCCTAAGATAAAGGAGATAGGCAGAAAAAAAGAAATCTGATTGTATGAAGCAGTCAGATTTTATTTCTTTGTCGCCGAAAACCAATGACTAGGAGCATAATTTTCTTAGTAATCAAATTTTTAGGTGTGGTATGAATGGGTGCACGATTCATCCACAACCCTACGGTTTGCTTATGAGCAGGGATTGGCTTTGCTGTCTGGTTTTTGGCTATGAGTAAACAGAAACAAAAAAAGAACTTAATTTTATTTCCTATTGAGAGATAGGAAATGAAGGAAAGTTTTATTATCAGGAAGAAGTATCAGGAGCAAATAAAACTCTTGAATACTGAGCAAAAAGCACAATTGCTGGATGCTATCTTTCACTATCAGACCAATTGAAGTCCTCCAGAGTGAATTGACCCACTTGTATCAATGTTGCTATCGGTAATGACTCAAGACTGGGTTAAAGATGACGAACAATATAAAGTTGTCTGTCAGAGAAATCAGAAGAATTGAAAAAGTGGTTGAAGACCAAGTAAGAACTTTTGAAACTCACAAAAACCCAGTGGGTTATCTGAAAACCCAGAGAAACCCAAAAAAGCCGATAATGATAGTGATAATGATAGTGATAGTGATAATGATAGTGATAGTGATAATGATTTAATAACTTCTTCTAACGAAGAAGTAAATAAAAATAAAAAAAATAAAATAAATAAAACAAAAAAAATCTGATATTCTCCTAAGTTTGAAGAATTTTGGAAAGCTTATCCCTTAAAAAAGGGGAAACAAAAAGCTTTCCAAGCTTGGACTAGTGCTATCAAGTGAGGGAATGACCCAAATCTGATTATCAAAAAAGCCTGAGAATACACTTTAGAACTTAAGCATAAAAAGACAGAGAAATGCTATATCAAGCGAGCTCAAGGGTGGCTTAATGATGGGAGATGGGATGATGATTATGACACCTGAGACTCAGGTAAAAAACCTGATTTAAATGATTTATACTAGACTTATGCAAGACTTATCAAAGCTTAAACCTACAATTTCCGAGGAAGAACAAGCAGAATTGAGGAAGTTTATAGAGGATATGATTGCAGTTGGGTATGAATGATTTCAAGAGATCAAAGGAGAACTTAAAGGCTATGGTAAAAAGATTATGAGATTCTTTACCTTACCAAAGACAGAACTTCATGAGCAGTTTATCCAAATGTTTTTTGAGCCTAGGAGAAAGATTACAGCAGAAAAGGAGAAAAACAGAATCCTTTGAGAGATGAAGAATAATAAATCAACTTTCATTGAGGAACATAAAATCTCAGAGTCAGAGTGGAAAGATGTAAAGTACAAAATCATCGGAAGGAAGACCTTGAGACATCCTAGAACTTGAGAGCTTGATGAAATTCTCCATATTGCAATCCCTTATTCCTACGGAACAAAAATAGGGAACGGCTTTGCTGGAGGAATCCTGATTAGTAAGATCAAGACACCAGAACTTTTTGAAGAGTTCTTAGAAAAAATACCCAGATTCACAGGAACAGCATTTTTAACCTCTAATAAACTCTAATGGAAGAGATAAGAAAGCAAAAGGAGAAAATCCGGGCGGAAGTTATGCAACTCCTAACCATGCAACAGGGGAAACTCATTGAAGAAGTAAACCAACTCAGAGCAGAGAATGAGGAACTGAGAAAAATAAAAAACAATTACTCAAATCTTGAAGATAGAATTAGACAGCTAGAAATCCAAAAAAACAATACTCAGAGACTCTTAGAGAAGCTTAAAGAAGATAAGATTATATCAAAATTTGAGGACTGAGATTATGGTTATGATGAATACTGAAACTGATGAGGATACCACATATTCGGCTATGTTTACAATAATGAGCCCTATGAAATATATGCAGAAAGTCTTTAATTCCTATTACTTTACGAATGACACCACAAGAGCAGAGAAAAATAGAGCAAAAGTCTAATTTTAGAATTTTTCTTCATAAATTCTGAGTGAAAGGATTTGCAGAATATCAAACATTCACACAGAAAGAAAAGGAGATAACACTGAAACAATATCTCAATCGAACAAAAAGTAAAAAATAATACTTATCAACCAACCTTTTTTATTCTTTTATGAATTTATACAGATGACACGATTACCAAACAACTATGAACTTCCAAAATCTGAAGGAGGGAAGTATACCAAACTCCAAGATGGAACAACAAAAATCAGAATCCTAACCTCTCCAATTATTGGTTGGGAATACTTTACTAACGAGAATAAACCAGTCAAAAGCAGAATTGCTTATAGTGCAATTCCAGCAGACTCCAAAGATGGAAGAAAGGCTAAGGAGTTTTGGGCTTTCGTAGTGTATAACTACGATGAAAAAAGGGTTCAGGTGATGAGCATTACCCAAAAATCTCTTAAGGAACAACTCCTTGCTTTATCCAGAGACCCTGACTTCGGAGACCCAAAGGAATATGATTTAAAAATTACAAGATCAGGACAAAAATTAGAAACAACCTACACCATTATGGCATTAGGTAAAGCCGAGTTTACGGACGCAAAAGCTTTAGAAGAAGCAAATGGGGTGAGATTAGAGGCTTTATACGACGGGGAAGACCCTTTTGCTCCCTTTTAATCGTTTCCAAAGAGCAGAAAGATTATGCGAGGAGCTGAGAAAGAAAGCTCCTCCTCCCCTTTGGAAACAGAAAAATTTTACTTTAAAAACTATTAAAAATGGAAACAACAAAAATTGATAGCCTCTTGCAGAGACACGAAGTGCTAAAATTAAAAGGACTCCAACTCGGAGAACAAGACCTTTTTGACCGAGTAGCTCTCTGGGAAGAGATGGCTGATAGTATTACTGAACTCAGAAGCCAATACCAAGAACAGAAACAGGCAAATGAAGTAGAGAAAGGGAAAAGAATGATTGAGCTGAAAGCCGAGCTCGATGAAAACTGAAAGAAAAAATACACTGAAAGCACTGCAGAGGCTGTGATTAGGCAAGAGTTCTATCAACAGGATTTGGATCTTTCCGTTTTAAAAACGAAGATTGAACTCCTCCAGAACAGAACAACCGTTATCGGTGAGTATGTTAATATCGTTAAAATGCACCTTAAAAAGGATTTTATTATGTAATTCCCGTCATGCACTGAATGATAACCCTCCTATTCTTTATTCTCTCTATTCGATTATTGCGGATATTCAGAGATAAGATTTAGATTTTATATTTTGTTTTTTTGAAATGAAACTACACTTTAGAAAATTAACGCAAGACACAAGCAAATTTACTTTAGAGTTTGTATCAGATGCGGTCAATACCATTTCTCCAGAACACTTTATAACTTTGAAGAGACCTAAACTAGATAAATCCAAAATTGAAAGTATTGTCCGTTCTAACTATGCAGAGCAAATCAGTAAAGGACTTTTCACTGAGGAAGCAGGAAAGAAAATGGAGGTAGAGATTAAGGAAGCTATAGAAAAAGAAAAGAGAAGGATTCTTAATCTTCCGGCTCCTACCATCTTTTCAGTCTATGTCATTGAGGTTAAAAATCTCTGAGAGACAACAGCTTTCAAAGTAGATATTACCAAAGAAACAGCTCTCTATTTCGTGCAGAATAAAGAGAAAATCGCAGAGATGGTCTTTAGTCTTGAGAACTATCCGTTCTATCTTGAATGAAGCTCAAAATCTTGGAAAGTGCTAGAGATAAAAGATAAATTCCTCGCAGATAATCCTTATTCAAAAGAGATTGAAGACTGTTTTACTCCTGCGATTAGTGATATTAACAACGACTACAATCAAAGAATCGGCAAAGAACAATATGTAAAACCTGAAATTAAGTGGGATTTTGATGTTATTACCGAGGAAGTAGATTGAATAGTCAAAGGAGAGAAAGCGAATGTTAAAGATATTATTGCAAAGATGAACGCTAGTATTTCAGATGAGTAAAAAATATGAAAATGCTTTACGAACCAAAACTTTACAATGACCATTTCCAAAACTACAAAAAATATTGAATACCGAAAGCACAGTTGATTATAGCCGACATCCCCTATAATCTAGGGAATAATGCTTATGCGAGTAATCCTGCTTGGTATGAAGGAGGAGATAATGCAAATTGAGAATCAGAACTCGCAGGGAAACAGTTCTTTGATACTGATAAGAACTTCAAAATCTCAGAGTTCTTGCATTATGTGAATCAAATGCTGAAACCTGAGCCTAAAGAAGCAGGGAAAGCTCCGTGTATCGTAGTCTTTTGTGAGTATGGACAGCAATTTGAGCTTATACAAAAAGCCCCTCAATACTGATTCAAGAACTATATCAACCTTGTGTTCCGCAAAAACTTTTCAGCCCAAGTGCTGAAAGCAAATATGAAAGTGGTCGGAAACTGTGAATACGGATTGATCCTTTACAGAGATAAATTGCCGAAGTTCAATAACCATGGAAAGATGATATTTAATTGTTTTGAGTGGGAGAAAGACACCCAAACCGCAAAAGTTCATCCAACCCAAAAGCCTGTCCAGCTTTTAGAGCAGTTGATAGAAATCTTCACAGATAAAGAGGAAGTAGTTATTGATCCGTGTGCAGGAAGCGGAACAACGCTTCTTGCAGCTGCGAGGTGCAATAGAAAATCCTTTGGATTTGAGATTAAAAAGAACTTCTACAACCTTGCAAAAGAAAAAATCCTTACCAATATTCAAAATAAGCTGTTATAAGCCCTCCTATCAGGGGCTTCTCACCTAGCAGTTTGTGAAGTTCTGCTAGGTAAGATGCCCTTGATGGGCGAAGTATTAAACTTTATTTTTATTTATTATTTTGTATCGAGATGAAAACATTTGAGACAAAAGAGATTCATGAGGATGATATTCCATACACTAGTGATTGGGGATATGATCTTTTTGATTGAGGGTATTTAAAACCCGAAAACATTTTAAAGAATCAAGAAGATATTGACGAAGTCAATAATGCGATAAAGGTTCTTGAAAAATACAAGGCTATATGGGATAAAAACAATTGGTATTTATAGCCAGCTTTCTCCTCTGATGAGGAGATATGCAGAGGTGGCGGAATAGGTAGACGCTAGAGGAGAGAATAGAATAGTAATGCAGGAGGCAGAACAGATCATATTGTTTAAGTACGTAATTAGGCAGTATGGTTTATGATGCTGAGAGCGTTATGTGGAAGATTTGTCTGAGATTTCGGCTGTTCACTGCGAGGTGCAAATCCTCGCCCTCCGCTTAATTATAGATTCCTACTATTGTAGGTAGCTTAACATATTTTGCCTAGCTAAGCTAGGCTCTATACAGAGGAAGGATAAGCCGTGAGAGCCTAAAGCTCTCCCTTTGGAGATTTTATGACACAAAAAAGAAGTAAAAATTGTAGATATTAGAACAACCCACATAAAAAATCAGTTTTATTTAATTTATTATTACGCTATGGAAAAATTACTACAACTCCTCAATGAGTATGAAAGATCACTTTGATCTGATAGAGAATGGTTATGAATAATAGATGAAGATTGATTTTTTTGCACTAGAAAAAGTAAAAAGGGAAATCCGATAGTTCAACATAGTTCTTTAGATGAGGCAATTTTGCAAATCATTAGTAAAAAATTCTGATTCATTCAATGGTTGATGCATCAGAACAAAGTGGAATTCGATAGAGCGAGAGATAGGTCAGATTTCCCTTTATTGTATGCTGGATGATGAGGATTTTATTCTGATGCAGACATAATCGTAGCTACGCTCTCAATGGAAGATGATCCAATAAACTTTTTAGTTTCTATACTAAAGTAGAGATGAGACCAATAAAATTCAGAGCTTGGACAGGCAAAAAAATAATATCCTGGGGAATTCTTAGAAATCTCAAAACTGTTATGCTGTCTTTAATTCTCGAATGGGGACATAGAGATTATATTCCCATGCAATTCACCTGACTCCTAGACAAGAACGGTAAGGAGATATACGAGGGCGATATAGTAAAGATAGAAGATCAGTTTTGGGGAGTATATCGAGATGAGTCATATCTAGAGTATTTTATCATGAATTGAGAGAGCAATGAGCCGATGTATTCGTATGCTCACTATGAGGTGGTGGGCAATATCTACGAGAACCCTGAGCTAGTCAATGCTTAGTTAATTACCCCGATTTCGGGGTAATTAGAAAAGGGTGACGACATCGATGTCGTTACCAACGCCACTTATGAGTTTTTATCTAGTAGATCCCATATGTTTCCGACATTGATGTCGGAGACAAAAATCCGGAAATTCCGGATTATCAATGTATTCGTGACGTCACGAAATCATTGAGTCAGATTTATTTATTATTTTTTTACAAATGACAAGAGAAGAAAAAATTACTGCCATCTATAAAGAGATGGCAAACAAGAAAAGAACATTTGGTTGTAGATGTAGAATAAATGATGGAAAAGATGTGATATTTATCAGGCAGAATAAAACCTGATCATATCTATCCATCAGAGAAAATGAAGAGTTTACGGTTTCTTTGTGATATACCCCAGAGATTATCTGACACCCTGTAATGATATGAGATGTCATAAAACGAATAAAAGCAAATAGGGAGATAAGCTATTGAGAATATCTTGTCAAGCTTCTTGGTCAATTGAGTCGCCCTTGACTTTGGAGAGAGCTAGGGTTGAGTATTGATGAGCAATCAGATGAGTGTATAGACTATGTTTATTCTTTAATTCAACAATAGATGAAAAAATACTGAGTATGTAGATGAATCGCAGGGATTCATATTTGAAAACTCAATAAAAAATGAACTGAGTTCTTGGATAAAGAAACTCTAACCAGACAAGAGGTTTTATGATTATTAGCTGATTGTATAAACTTTTTACTTGATTGAGATGAGTATTCGTTAGATATCAAGTGCAATTGAGAATTGGAGTTTCAAATTGTTAGATATAAAAAATCATAAATCAGGCTTTTATTTCTTTTTTATTACAACAATGAGTCAAATAGAACACAAAAAAGGGAAACTTACTCCGATACAAACTTCTCCTTTAAGCATAGAAGAATGGTGCAAAGAAAAGGTATGATGAAACTTGGAGAGTTATTATGAAAATTATACTGAAAAATTCCTTGATGAGCATAGTAGGAAGTATGTTGTATTGAATTGAGTGCTATACTCAGTTGATGGTAGTGATATTGATGATGATGGTGATATTGCGATTATGACAAAAAATACAGATTGAACTCTAGACTATCATCTAAGGTATTATAACTGATGAACATACTTTGAAGAGATGCTGGAATATGCTCTTGAGAAAATGAATGAATTACAAAAAAAGGATGCCTCAAAATAGGGTATCCTTGCAAAAACTCTTTACACTGGACCTTTATCTTTAATTAAAAAAAGAAAATGCAAGAATTAGAAACCTTACTTACCTCTCTTATAGAGGAAGGTTGGAAACCTTGGGGAATAGACTGAGATGATATTGAATTGTTAACTTTAGATATGAATAGTAAAAATATCTATATTTGATATATGGATTATAGCAATCCAGAAGAGGAACATTACGACCAAAAGTTCAAAACATTTCGTGAACTAGTAAGCCTAGAGAGTGGACTTTGGCAGTTTGTTTGTGATAGAAGTTTACTAAAAAGTATATGAAAATCTCGAGCTAAAGAGCCATTAATGTCTGCTCTTGGGTTTAAGTCTGAGGTTCTTGCTCTTAGTTTTGAACCTGAATACCGACTCTTAGAATCAGCACTGATTCCAGAGGAGGAGCTAGGGAAGTTTTTAATTGATAATATAAAAGTGGAATGAAATCAGATTTCAACCCCTGAGACAAAGTAAGATATACTCAAGACTACCTCGATCAGCGAGAGCTTGTAGTTGGGATACCTTATCCCTTTCAGGATACCTATACCATAAAGAGACAACTCACAAGGACTGCATACTTAGCAGACTGAGAGAAATCTGAGCATAGGGGGAGAATAGTCCATCCTCGAGGGATGGAGAAAATAGAAGATTAATTCTGATTTTTATTTACTTTTGAGAAAATGAAAAAATCTAAAAATCTGATCCCTCATACTGAGATAGTCCACCACCCGGTAGGACTCACAGAATACAGACTCAGAACAGAGACCTTTAGACAGTTTCTCCAGGTCTTTGTTTGAGATATAGGAGAGTCGAGACATAAGGCATTTTTTGAAGAGTTAGGACTTAGCGAGGTTGAATACGACCTAGGCTGATTCTATTCCAAAGAACTTAAATACACGAATATCATTCGACTCAGGAGCTACAGTCTAAATACTCTCATTCACGAGTTAACCCACTTTATAGCTCATCAATGTGTAGTGATAGGGTGTGAGTTTACAGAGGAAATTCCTGCATATATAACGGAGGAAGTCTTTAGTAAACTGATGATTCTGGGTAATGGTAAGTTTAGGGTGAGGAAGGAGTATTATTTGGAGTAGAAAAATCTGATCTCATTCTCAATACTCACAAAAAATCGAGAATTTTGTGAGAATGGAAAGCTAGAAAAGTATATCTAGTAGTTTATTGTTTACATTATACACAATATATTGACAGGTCTAAAAAAGATCATTTTCCTTGCATTTCCTAAGAAAATGTTTATACTTGTTCTCAACAAACGCTTCTGCTCGTAATCTTGGTCGTGTTTGTAGTGGTCAATCTATCTTTCGTTTTCTGTTAAAGGGCTTCTTAATAGCTCTTTTTCAGTTATTTAAAAAAATAGAATCATTTATTCACAAAAAAGTATAACTTTCTCTTGCAATTTAAAAAAAATTCACTAAAATAGATAACAATCTAACGAGGTAGAAGAAAACGAAAACTCATTAGATTGATCACTTTATTTCTTAATTCTTGAATGGAAATGCAAATTGTATTTCTCGATTCAAGTCTTGAGGATGTCTATCATTGAAGGAAGAGATCAAATTATCATTCAGACTTGATCAGGACCTTCCAAAAGAAAGTGAACTACCTTTACAAAATCAAGGATTTGATGGACCTAAGGGAACAGAAATCTTTCAACTTGGAAAAACTCAAATGATCTCGTACGGGTCAAATGAGCATTAGATTGAACGATCAACGGAGGTTGATATTCAAGATAATGGATGATGGATATATTCAAGTTATTTGAATTATTGAGCTAAGTAAGCACTACGAATAGTAGTGCTACTTGCTCAGCAAGCCATTAAGAGTAAACAATTTTTATTTATTTACTATTTCAAAAGATGTTTAATCCAACTGTAGCATTTCACCCAGGGGAATACATTGAAGAGGAACTAGAAGCTAGGAATTGGACTCAGGCTAAATTTGCTGGGATCATTTGAATTAGTAGACCTTTCCTTAATGATATTATCAAGGGAAGGAAGAACATCACACCATCATTGGCAGTTATGATTGGTGCAGCTTTGTGAACCTCTCCTGATCTTTGGATTGGATTACAAAACTTGTATGATGTCACAAATCTGCAAAATGATGCTGAGACTCAAAAAAAAGTTTCCAGCATTAAAGAAAGAGTAGAGGAATTCTCTTTCGCTTAATTAAACTAAGATAAATCACAATAAGAAAAGAAGGACTCTGGGCACAGCCGTTCTTTTTTTCTTTTTCAGAAAAGGAAGTATATTTACTTTCTCTTGATTTTGGATCCTATATTATTATTTATTCAAAATACACAGCTTTTTCTTGGCGGATGGGCTGTGTTTTTTTATTTCTTTATTTTTATTATTTTTTATTTTTTGCAAGCAAAAAGTAAAAAAGGCTTGCAATTTATAAAAAAAACAGTATACTCTGACTGTTCGATAGATGAACAACATTTAATTATTAACCATCCGCCAAGATGAAATCAAAAAGACAAACTCCCGCTATGCTTATTAAAAAGGACCTTAAAAAGGTATTCCCATGAGTAAAATTCTCATGCAAATATGATTCATTTTCATGAGGTGATTCAGTTAGAATCTACTGGAAGGGATGACCATTAACAAGAGCAGTTAATAAAATTGCAATTCAATATAAAGATGGATATTTTGATTCAATGGAAGACATATATCATCACATAAATGACAAACCTTATTGAATGACAGCAAAATATATAATATGTAATAGAGAAAATGACCCTGAACAGACTGAAATATTTATAGGGCATGCAGGTTATACAAAAGAAAGCTTGTTATCATGACTTGATGAACTTGATGATTATGATAAAATAAGGTCTATTGCTTCAATAGTAAGACGAAAAATGGATAATTTGACTAATAATAAATGAGAAAATTATTCTGATGATGTATCTAATGATAATAAAGAAATTTGAGATATTGTTTCTAGGTATGTTGTATATGGTTGCTAGTATTTATCTTGTAGTAGTGCGTATGGTAAAACCTATAATAAAAACATATAAAGCGGTAGAACTTGCCATATTAGAAAAGAAGACGAAACCTACCATTTATAATAATGGTAGAAAATATATCCCAATACAAATACCCTCCAAGAGGTCTAAAAAAGGATACTCAATTAGATATATTAAAAAATCTGATTTAGATCATTATCTAAAAGAAAATGCTAAAGAGAACTATTGAATTAGTGAAGGATAAAATAAAATGAACTAGAAAAGGTTTGAATACTCCGACTTATATGCATTCAATAAGAGTCTATAATTTACTTAAAGAATATTGATATTCTTCAGAAGTTCAATTAGCTGGACTACTTCATGATATGATAGAAGATGCTTGATTTACAAAAGAAGCCCTTTTAAGTTTATGATATCCAGAAAATATTGTGAAACTTGTGTGTCTATCATCCCATGATGCAAACAATCCAGATAAATTCTGAAGACGAGAAGATATGATAAAATGACTAATAAGTGCAGACAATATTGATGCACGAGCAATTAAATTAGCAGATATATCAGACAACCTTACAGAATGTCATTTCATGCAAAAAGACAAGCTAGAAAGATTCTTGTTTAAAAAGGCTCCTATATTTGTTTATTATGGGAATAAATATTTTTGATGAACAGAATTTTATACTAATTTTCTTGAAAGGTATTATAGGCAAATAAAACTATACATTAATTATAATTTATAAAAAAGCTGAGTATTATTCTCAGCTTTCTTTTTTTAATTCTTCAGAAATAAGTTGTTTATATTCTTCTTCCGATATTTCATTTCCATTTGCTCAAATATATGAAATAATTTCTGCTAATTGATCATTGGTAAGCTTTGCTATCTCAACAAATACTCCCGCTTCACGGTCAAAGAGTTCTATATCACCTCTTGACTCTTTTGTTAAAGGATAATCAAATTTTACAGCGTTTTCTGAATCTTTACGGTATTTCATAAAAGTGCATTAAAATATAAAGATATCCACTACAAATTATAGCGATTATTTTAAATAAAGCAAGATTTATTTAAATTTTGCATAGTATTCCTGACTTTTTATCTCTATTTGACGCATTTGACGCTCTATTCCCTCTTGCTGACTTTTAGGAACATTTTTTAACTGTTCATCAAGAGTTCTTCGTTGTTCATAATATTTATGCCCAAGCCCTCCTTTTACTCAAGTCTTTTTTACGATTGCGTCATAGGTTGCTTGATCTAGCATTCCATATTTTACAGCATTTTTTCATTCTTTAGCAACTATCATTTCTGGGACGTTCGCCTGCACTTCTGCTTTTACCCCTTTTTTTGTCTCATAGAGGAAAGAAACATCTTTGTAGCCTAATTTCGTAGGATTATTAAATTTGTTATCCAATTTTATTCCTTTTTGTTGTAAGCCATTAACTAATTGTTCGAGTCAAGATTGATCTTTAAAGACCACAGTTCCTCTGGCAATATCATTCACCTCACTAATTCCTCAGGCTTTTTTTGACGCTTTTTCAATAATCCTCGCTATTCACTCTTTTCTTATTGATCAATCAGGGTTCAAAAACTTTAATGATGGCTTTACCGCATTTCATCAATAATTTTTAGCTATATCATCAAGAAAACCATCTAACTCCTTTTTTGCCGATTCATACATAGGACGATTTCATAGAATGCTTTGTTCGATTGTTTCTCAAGAAGCTCTTTCCCCAGGCTTTAAATTTAATGTTGATTCTCCTTTTTTAATCTCTCCAACCAATCCCTGCATTTCCTTAAGTAATTTTGGCAATTCCGCTTCCATATCAAGACTGTTATTTATCTTATTCCCTACATTACTCGGCAACAGTTTTCCGATAAACCCTTTTAAACTTCATCCTGAGGCTTTGTCTATCACATTGGCTACAAGTCCTCATGCTTTCTCTAGGAATCCTTTTTTCTTGGTTTTTTGTGCAAGAGTATTAACTTTCTCAGCCATTTTCTCAACCCAAGCACGAGTATTAGAAAGTTCACTGTATTGTTTATCAAGGTTCTTTACTACATCATCTGGCATTTTTTCTCTTACAAACTCTTTAATAGCCTTTCTTTGTGACTCATAGAGTTCTGAGGAAACTGAAGTTTTTGGATCACCCATTTTATTAAAAGCTTTTTTTCAAAATTCGCTTGAGTATTGCCTTGCAAGATCATTCATCTCTTTTAAACTTAGCCCTTCTTTCGCAAACTTATCTTCCAGCCCTTCCATTTTTGCAAAACTGATTTGATCCCCTATTTTTCCATAAAGTTCTTTGAGCTGTTCAATCCCATCAGAGATCGGAGTTTCTATTATCTTCTTTGTTCCTCCTGCGGTTTCAACTTCTTTCTTTACGAGATTATCCCAGAAATTGTAGCCTTTTGTATCTTTGAGGAGCTCATCATCAACCTGTTGCATGAGTTCTTTTCCTCTTGCCCCCAACCTTTCAGCAAGTTCTTTATAAGTTTTTACCCCTTTAGTGTCTAGGTTCTTAAAAACCTCAAGGGCAATATTTTTTGCTTCTTCATCTCCTTGCACGATTCTTCCTACAGTTTCTAAAGCTTTTGCCGTATTTTTATCTAGGGATTCTACACTTTTTTGGGCTGATTTTTCGGCAAGGGTTTTTGCTACTGATTTTGCACTTGCTTGTGCTAAATTATCTACTTCTCCGAGTATGCTTAATCCTTCTGTAGCAAGAGCTTTTACACCCTGTTCGGCGGGCTGTTTGAATGCTTTCATCCCAGCTAAATCCATCAATCCATTAGCATAGGTTAAAAGATCACTGAACTCTTCTCTATCTTCTTTAGGTAATTCATTATATGCTTGAATTAATGCTTGACCATTCTCACTTTTAGCGACTTTTCTCACCATGTTTTGAATGTTTTTACTAACTGATTTCTTTTCTCTTTCAGTGGTAAATCATTTTATCAGCCCACTAAGTCATCACCCTATAAAGCTTCCAGCCGTTCCACCCACTCAGTTTGCGACGATTTCTCAAAAAAGAATCTGATTAAACTTTTCTATAAAGTTTTTTTCATCATCTGAAGCTACTTTTCATATTCTTCAAGGGATTTCTGAGAGATGTTCTGCTGTATCACTAACTGCTCCTTTTGCGCCTCCTCGTAAACCGCTTACTCCTCTTACGAGAGGTCAAAAAGCCCCATCCTTCTGCTCATCCCGCCAAGTATTAAATGTTTTCTTCTTAAATCAAAGTTTATACAAAAGCTCTTCATTATTCCCATTAAGATAATCAGTCAAGAGCTTTTGATCAACACCTTCTCATTCCATATATTTCTGAAAACCCGACATCGTTTCATCTGTTGAGAGATTAAATCTCAATCAAAACTGCTCCTTAACCATATCTGCAAGGTCTTCTTGTCTCAACTTGATTTCTCAAAGCTGTCTTTCTTCTGAATTGTCTGAATTTATAAGTTTGCTATAATACTCATTTTTTGCCTGCTTCCTGTCCTCATTTCGTTTCTTTGCCACTACTTTAGGCAAAAGATAACGATAGATTTCTTGTTCAGCTTGCGACTTCATAGCTCCAGAAAGGTGCTCTGTTTTTTTGTGAATTTGGTTGATTAAATCATCGGTTAATCAAGGGAACGCACCAATTGTTCTAGGTCAGTATCCATTCATCTTTTTCCGTATTTAGTAAGTAAAATCATCCCTAAAATTTCCTTGAGAAGTTTTTATCACATTATCTTTCCCCCAATACTGTTCCGATTTTGAAACAGTATTCTCTACTTTTCATAATAAACTATCTACTTCAGACATAATGTCATTATAAATTCCTCAAAATCTAGACACATCATTACCAGCAGAAGCTAGGGTTCTCAGTTTATTTTTGTATCCTTGTGCCAACATATTTAAAGTGAGAGCAAGAATAGCATTATTTACCTCTTCTGTAGATTGTAAGTTTGGAACAGTTTGAGAATAGTGCTTAATGTCTGCATCTGTTAGCACTCAAACCTCTCAGTAAACCCCTCTTGCTAACGTTGGAACAAGTTGATTAATAACTGTTTGAATTTCTCTAGCCTTTTGATCATAAGGATTATTTGATCTCAGGATTCATACTATCGGACCAGTATTTGCTTGTTTTAAGAGTCCACTAAGTGTTCCGATCCCATTAAGAGCATCTTGATATTTCATTAATGGAGTTGTTGAAGAGTCTGTCAATACCTTCCCTCCTGCAGAATACTCAAGTATGGAATTAATATCAGCATTAGGATCCGACATTATACGATTGATTTCCTTCCCTATTCTATTCTTATCTTGTGCTGATAATTTTCTGTTCAAGGTTTTATCGTTATAGCTTATGATATCGGAACTTGTAAGAGTTCAGCCATTCCCGCTTGTGGCTTGTTCCTTACTTATTGTAGGATCAAAATAGCCATAAATCTGATCAGCTCTATAAGTTGAAGTAAAGACTTTTTCTTCTCCATTTTTATTGGATTGCTTTAAAATAACACTTCCATCCTTATTGATTCCAATTACCACACCAACATGCCCATATTTTCTCTGAGCTTCACTAACATTAGGGTTATTCGTCCAGTCAATAACTGCCACACTCCCTAGAGAAGGTGTGCTACTGTTCACTGCTGATTTTTTAGCATGGATAGGATCGGAAAAAATCCTTCCAATTCCTAAATTTTGAAGGTAGTCATTTACAAACGATCCGCACTGACCTCCAACACTTCCATCTCATTGAAATTTTATGTTTGCGAGCCCCTTTTGGAGTTTTTCTGCACTTACAGGAGTATAATCTGGTCATTGATAACCCGTGATGTTGCCGGTAGCATTTCCAGACTCATATTGAGAAATAGTAATAGTTCCATCGGCATTAGTCGTTTGGATATACGGCTTTCCTCAAATGTTGAGCAATTTTTGTCATGGTTGTATCCCCAATGTTTTATTCATCATCGCCCTATACTCAGGCTTTTTATATAACGGTTCGGTAAAGTTCTTCCTCATTGCTTCCCCTACACTGATTCCTTCTTTCTTTGCGAGAGCGAGGATGTCTTGAGCTACCTGAGCTTGTGGTCTGAGAATGATAGAGCCAAATTCTTTATAATGAGGTTCAAGTGCTTTCATAAGAGCATTGAATTGAATTTTAGGGTCTTTAGAGTTTATATCATTCAGCTCACTCTCAAGTTGAGCTTTTTTTCTAATCTGATCAAGCTCGGCTTGTCTTTTTTGCTGTGGAGTCTCAAATTCTAGGATTCCTTTTGCAAATCCGAGAGCATTATATTTATCTGTAAACTCTGCTCTTTGGAGTTCAACTCACTTCATGTCAGCCTCAAAGTTCTTCTCAGCCAAATTCATTAAAAATTGAGTTTCTCCTCTTGCCATAATATAGTCCCTATGGAGCTCATTTTTCCTTCTCATTGCTTTATAGCTTCTATCATAGAGAATCTGATTGAGCTGTGTTTTTGAGATTCACGGATATTGTCTTGTGAGGTCTTCCCTCATGGTATCTAAATCTTCATCAATCTCATCCATCTCCCTTTGGGCGGTTAGCACTTTTGAGTTCCGTCTTTGGATTTCTGGGGAGTTTAGAGCTTGTTTATAGGATTCTACAATTTCCTTGCTGTTATAGTTGATATTCCCAAAAAACTTTTCCATAGCCTCCATGACCAAGTCTTGATTACTTCTCTCTTCTTTTACACTTTCTCACCTATACATTTTATTCGTGAGGTTGGCATTGTGCTTTGCGTTAGACATTGCATTCAACTTCTCATCATGAGCGAGATATTCTTGATATTTCTGAGGATTTTGAGTTCTTAAAAGTTCTAAATCAGACTGACTAAATTGACCATTCAGGATTCCATTTCTGATCTGATCAACGCTAGCCGTTCCCATCATCCCAATCCTTGAATGCTGAAGCCATTGCCTTTGGATATTCTTCACGGTATTAGAGATTTCCCCCTGCGATACCTGTGGGGCTTGAGATTTCACATAATTAAAAACTGCATTATAGTCAAAGGTGTTAGGGTTTGACTGATAAAGCTGTTGTGCAAACTGGGTATCCCTCTGTTTCCTATACTCTTCCGTAGTTCAATATCAGAATTGATAGTTTTGCGAATCTTGTGGAGCTGGTTGCTGTGGTATTCCTTGAGCCTGTGTCTCTTGATTTTGAGAAGACTGGATCCGTCCATTGTTTCCCCAGTTCTGACCGTCTTGAGTATCCTGATTTTGTTGATTGTCTTCTACGGGTGCAGGATTGTTCGGTTGAGTTGCTTGAGGAGTCTGTTTGTTCCCTCCGAGATATTGCTGAGCGAATTGCTGAAATTCAGCATTATTCTTATTCTGTTCAGCGAATTGCTTCTGTTGTTGCCAACTCATGCTATCATATGCTTTTTTTGCTTTTTCGAAATCCATTATTGCTATTTACAAAGAATAAAACCCAGCCCTAAGACTGGGCGTGGTATGTAAACACATCCTAGCTTTACTCAATTCTACCACTAAATCTCAAACCTCTTGCAATCATCAAACTAGCGTGATACCTCTTGACTGGCTCATCCAATCCAACCTTGTTCTTGATGATGCCTTGCTCCATTGCAAGGTCTGGGATAAGCTCTTCTCTGCTTGTCCTTCAGTTCATCGCAACGAAGATCATTTTGAGGAATCGCCTTTTTGTCAGAGGTCAATTCACAGACCTCACGATTCAGAGCTGTAGGGCTTTCTGAATTGCCCTGTCATTATCAAACTCATTATAGAAAGCTCTCATAACCATCAATACTGCGTGGAGCTTGATCAATGATTCATTCGGCAACTTACCATTTCGGATATTCATCTGAACCATTTTTTCGCTATCAGCTGAATCAATCACCACCTCAGGGCTAGCGTTCTTTTTATCAATAATAGCTACGATAGAATACAGCCACTTTTGGAGACCAAAAGGGGTGTAAAAAAATCCTTTATCACCCCATCACTCAGTCCAGCTGTTTGGATGATGATATTTTTCGTTATCAATCCCCGTTAAGGCGAACAAGTGTCCAGCATTTGCGTCCTTGTCTGGAGTTAGCATATGACTCACTCCAGTCTGATGCCAGCGGATATATCTTGCTCCAGTGTAGCACATATGCTTTTTACTGAGGGCTAGTCTGACGTCTGCAGCAGTATTACAGAAGTAGTAGCCTTGAATGTAGCCGAGATCCTTCATCAGCTTCAAGGCTCAGCTCATACTCCAACCATTCTTTCCTCCGTCTGGAATAATTCCCTTTGCGATGGCTTCCTTTCGGATCTTCATCGCATCCAAAATCGTCTTAGAGTCAAACCAATCCGCCTCATTTTCGGCTTTGGTTATTCCAAAGACTGAGCAGGCTCACTCTGATCACTGGTCTAGGATTGGAGTGTTATTATACACAATCTTTTCAGGGAGGTTGGCTTCGCCATACTCTTCCATTGCCGTTGCATAACTAGGGATGTGGAGGTAATCATCTGCGGTGAATCACTCTGTATCGTGAGTGATGATGAGTTCTTTTTCTGTCATTTTTCTAAGTATAAAAAAGATAAAATCTAATGTTGAAGGTAGTTAAGGATTCCAATTAGTCTCGCTTTCTCCATGCAGAGCAGTCTTAGTTCTTGCAGAGCCTTCTCTCATATCCCAGAATTAGCGTTAATCTTTTTGTTGACTTCCTCTAATTGCTGGTTTATTCTCTGGATTTTTTCAGTTTCTAGCATTCTAAAAACATAAGAAATAAAATGCCAATAAGGCTATGAGTATCGCTATTTTTATTCGATTCATAACAATAGGAACTAGGGTAAAACCATCTGCCTGTCTCCAGAAAAAAGGTCTAAAGTCAGACCTTTACTCTGGTCTCTCGGTATCGCTCTTGGAGGATTTTTCTCCGGGAAATTTTGGTCATTTACTGATCAAAAATTCAGTCAATTTCTTCATTAACGCATCAAAAACATCAATTTCAGGCAAATCCTTATTTGTGTTTATGTTATAAATATGTCTGAGAATAGAATATCCCTCAGCAACGATCAGAATCCCCATAATCGTATTAGAAAGTCTCTCAGCTCCATCAATACCTGCTCCTCTGATAATTGCTACAACAATAAAAGGGATACACCATCTCGTCGCCTTTCTAATCACTCATCTACTCATATTATCACTAGTTATAGACTCTTTTTTGTATTTTGCCCTAAGCACTCCAAAGATAAAGTCTACTAACAGTAAGATTGATAAGATTGAGAGCATCTCCCCGCTCATCCCGAAATAATTCAAAACCCCAGCAAGAGCGACTCCGCCAAAGATTCCTTTCAATGCATCTAAAAAGTTCAAGTTGTTCATTGGTTGTATAAAACAATAAAATAAAAGGTTATAATCAGAATTGTCACTTGGTGGAATTGTAGTAGGATGCAATCTCTTGATCTGACCAAGACTTGTTTTCAAAGATGACTTCTTGGATCGAGCCGTAAAAGCGGTTTGTTGCTCAACTAGTTCTGTGATACATAGCTCAAATATAGGGATTTCCATCCTCCTGAGCCACAAAGTTCCTATTCTCCGTGATTCTTTTCAATCAATCTGTAGCTAGCGAAAGATTCCTTGATGGTTTATCATAGGTAACAAGAATGTGGTGCCGTTCTCCGATATTCATCCTCGTGTGTTCCACATTATCGGAACTGGCAGTTCAGTTTTTATCTCTTGTCCAAACCCCAGCAAGCTGATTGTCCGAAGTCCTACACGATACCCCTACAATAAAAGCTTCTTGACCTCCCCCTAATCCTCACCAGTATTTCCCTACTAATGATGCTCGGGTATTATTAGATACTTTGTATTCTCTATCAGTCTTTGCCCAGAGGGAAAGCGTAAAACTCTCTGTAGGGAATTGGAATCCTGGGTTAATATATCATCCATTAAACACAGACCTCCCCCCAACAAACGATACAGCTCCAGAAATCGTCCCGTGTTTCCCTTTTCCGCTATAGTCCTTACTATCTGAACTTAACGGATAATACGCAATCGTATTCGCCGTCAGTGTAAATCATCCAACCGGTCGTATCTTCTCCTCCCCTAAATAAACTTCAGACACTTTCTTTTCCCCGAGGTAGAGTTCAGAAATCTTTTTGTCTCCTAGTTGTAGCATTAATTCTCGGTTACAAGGTAAAGCGTATTCGCATCCTTAGTTCCTACCGCAGTATGCTGAGCCTTCGTCCCTGCTCGAGTCTTAATCTCCGTATTTCCATTCTGGTTTTTGAGACTATTTACTTTAGTGATCGTATTATTATCTCCATTGATCGTCTTATTCGTCAAGGTTGCAGTAGCTGAGTTCTTTTCAGCATCACTGGTGTTATCTACCTTACTTAATCCAACACTTGCTTTTGTGTGTGAATGTGGAGAAGGAGCGAATGAAGAAGGTTTATTAGCGATTTGACTCCGATCAGGAGTGGTATCCGACATTGGTATCCAATCATTTTTATTCTTGGGATTATTTCCGCTTAGAATAAACTTCGCTCCAGTATCGGTTTGAACGACATAATCTCCTCTCTGGACCTGTGCTGTCGTTAAATTCAACCTTGCTGCCTCATTCGCTACCGTTACCGTTTCGGTGGTTGCAATCAGTGGAATTACCGATGGATCCAATTTCTTATTATTATCCAGTCCAGCAATCCCGTTCGCTTGGTTCTTTTGCGATTCAAGATACTGCTTATTGACTGCATCTTGTCAATCCACAGGATTAGCGACCTTAGTAACGCGCATATTGTTGGCATTAATCCTTCTGAAAAAGATAGCTTCTTCTGTGGTCATCTTTAGAACATTCTGATCACTTGTTTTATCCCAAACTCCAAAAGCTCAGCTACCATCTGAGAAAAATTCATAAGTTCTTCCGTTTGGATGCCTAAGGAAAAGAGAAGCACTAACGGACCCATTTCATGGGACTACAGTTAGCCCCGCTAATGTTCTAGCAACAGCATTAAGATTCTCAGAGGTGAGCATATTCTGGAGAAGGGCAGTTATTTGAGCTATTGAATACAGCTCGAGATTAGCCCTTGCTTGTGCTTTATCTACCACGTCCGAGAGATTGTTCGCTTTGAGCATATCTCCTGATCCGCTACCATCTCTTCCGTTATACACTGAGAAACTGAAAGTCTGATCGTCTGAAAGAGTGATCGTATAAGTATCGGTAGTTCATGGAGCCCCATTCCCCGCAGTTTTTGCCACATTAGTAATAGTAGCCCCTCTGATCTGTTCTTTGGGAATGAGATTCTTTCGCTGACTCTCTCCTTGGAGTCTCCACTGGAGGTGGGTCGATCAGAGTTGGAACTCTGGGTTTTTACCATCGTTTCCTTTTTCTCCATCCTCAACACTGAAAGGATGAGAACTGCCGTCTGTTTTTTTGATAGTTATGGTCGTAGTTTTACCTCTCTTAGTATGTGTAATCTCAGAGATTCATACCCCATCATTTCCCTTTTCCCCCTTGAATGAAGTTGTATCAAAGAGTGTAGTCCATTGACTCTCATTTGGGAACTTCCACTTAAAGACTGTTC
Source organism: SR1 bacterium human oral taxon HOT-345 (assembly GCA_003260355.1). Classification (GTDB taxonomy): domain Bacteria; phylum Patescibacteriota; class Gracilibacteria; order Absconditabacterales; family Absconditicoccaceae; genus HOT-345. The sequence goes on along the minus strand of MPSQ01000001.1, from coordinate 757,246 downwards.
CTTCAAGTTTAAACTCTGGAGTATATCCATCGCCTCCATCTTCTAGCTGGACTTGATAACTGCCCCCATCTGTAGTATGGATTGTGATAGTTGTTGTTTTTCAGTTTTTAGACTTTGTGATATTACTAATTCCTACTCCTCTTAGTTCTTCTTTATCTGCTAGTCTTGCTTCTCCAGTAACAGAATCTACAATCAAAATAGAATCCTGATTGCTTACTCAGGTTTTTTTCTCTAGTTCATTGATGGGTTTAGTTGGAATTGGTGTCATTTTTACTAAGAAGGGGAATTAAATTATCTGCTTCTCCGAACAGTATTAGAGCCTTGCTGTCTTTCGGATCGGTTGGTTGCTCAAGGATAGGCAGGATCGCACTTAATCATCAGTGCTTTGTTGTCTTTCGGATCGGTGAGAATTACCAAAAGCGAAGCAAGAAGATACTCCCTACTATAAGGTCAGTTCTTTACTCTCCCATTCTTTCGCTCTGTGGACATTTATAGATGGATGGATAAATTTCCTCCTCTTATAGCTAAAAAACTTTTTCGTGCAGAAAAATAAACTGATTTTATGGCTTCTTGTGCAGGGTTTTCTTGTTTTTAAAAATAAAAAAAAGACGATCCGTTCTTTAGATCGTCTTAGAAGTTTATTTTTTAGTTCTAATTAAACACACTTCTCTCCGTCGAAATTGTATCCATACCTACATCTGCATAAATCATTGGTAGAGAATAAATTAAAGTTTTTCTACTCATCAAAACCTTGTAAATGATTGATCTCTACTGGAATCAAAAAATATTGAAGCATAATTATTGCATGGAGCATATTCATACTCAATATTATATTTCTTTTCTAATTTTAGGGCTTCTGCCCTAAAAAAATCCAAATATTTACCGATAGACTTTTGCTTACCAATACTTCTTATCATTTTCAAGTATCCATATAATCTATAATAGGCTGGATATTTGAAAATCCCCCTTTTAAATCATCCTATGAACCCCTTAAAATATTTGTGATATTCCTTTTCTCAATCCTCAAATAAAATGTCATCGTTTGCATTAAACTCTTCCGCCGTCATCGGATATAATAAAACTTTACTCGCTAAACTTGTTTGGATGATGTCAAGCCATTCTTCTTTTTGTTTAATCATCCTCCCTATCTGAACTTTTAGTATACCATTGACAACAAACGCTCTGACAGATAGTCCTCTTGTAATAAACATTAGTCCATCATATCCTTTATCATATGGGATAAAAATTTCTCCGTAAATTTTTCCGTTACTAACGGGCTTATTATTAAAAAATACACAATTCCCTTGAACAACAAAATTAAATTGAGGCTTTCAGAGGTCCTTTGCATTCTCTAGTAAAGAACTTTCTATTTTTGATCTACTTAATCAATCCAAATATCGTTCTGGCTTGACGAGTTTTTCTCGCTTTTTTAATTCCATATGTCAATACTCACCAAACAGATTATCCAAATACTCAGACAAGATGGAGTCGGGATTCTCTAGCAATTCTGCTATATTTACACTTATTTTTATACTGTATGGTTTTCAACTTAAGCCTTTTTGCTCATTTATCCATCACAAATAGCTAGTTCTAAAAAAATAAATTTCAAGAACAATCGCTAGAAATATCAAGAATACCCCAGTTCAGACATTATCATTGGCAAAAGCATAAATTGATAGACCGATTAAAATTAAAAACCTCCAAGGCATTCCTCAATTATAAAGAATAAAAAAAACTACTTACAGAATCATGCCATCTGTGTTGCATAGATATACCCACCTAATGAGTTATAGTACTGTTTACTCATCACCAGCATCTTTTGCTTCTTGAAAAATGTCCACAAAGTAATATTTCAAAAACCAGTTTCTTCAAGCATATAAACAGTATCAGGATTCCCTGTAGGAAGTTTTATTAGCTCCACTTCATCAGCATTCCCCTTAAGTTTTGGTTCTTCAGATGCTATATCTGTAATGATAATTTGAAGTGGTTTTGATTCTTTCTGATTTCCATTAAATGATAGCGTATCCATCCTTCAATTTTCATCTTCTTCTGCTGTTATTGTTGGTCATATGTTTAAATCACAAGAGATAATACTGTTTCCATCGTTTAATAAATCGACAATCGTTGTATCTCTTTTTTCTTCAATTTTACCATTTGAGCATCCAGCAAGGAATATAAGAAAAAAGAGAAGAATCCTGATTTTTCTTCCCATTATCTCATCAAATACCCCAAGTAAAATCCGATATTCTTAGTATACTGATCACTACTTTTTTTGAATGCTTCAACAACACTTTTTATTTGTTCTTGAGTTGCTTTATCTTTAGTTTTAATAGCTTCAAAAAGCCCATCAATAACCGCAGATTTCTCTTTAAGTTCTGCATATGCCTGAGCTTCTTCTTGTGTCATTTTCTTCTCAACTACTTTCTCCACTTTTTCTACTACTGTTTCTACTCTCTCAACTACAGTTTCAGTCTTTTCTTCAAGATTTTTTACCTTCTCCTCAAGCTCAGCTTTTTTCTCCTCTGGTGTTTTTTGATTACGCTTTGCTTTTTCTTCGGTGATACAAGAATTATAAGCCTCTTGGTCTACAGGCGTATTTTTATTTTGTCCGTTAACCTTACAAAGGCATAAAGACTCTATGTCTCCAATTATACAGACTCATTTCATTCAAAATGCAGAAAATCAGAAAGCCCCAAGAGCAAATGCTAGTAGTATAAAAAGCTTTTTCATTAAAAAAAGAAAGGAGATAAAACATCCTCTCTAATACCCTTTCCATATTAAAAGTCAAGTTGATTTTATTGGGAGAGTTTTATCACCGACATAAAAGTTCTGACAAAACAATTATCTACCGCTTTCAACATGCAACTGATTCAGATTTTTTGTCTTGCCTTTATATTGCTCACAATTGTTCAAGATATGTAATCTGGTAATGTTATTGTATATTTAGATTCTCTCCCTATATAATCTGGTATCCCACTATTATTATGAAGTGTAATCTCAGCATACATTTTATAGTGAGAATCTACAGGATCCCGATTCTTATCATGAAAAAATTCAACAACATAGTAGATTATGTAGTTTCAGTCTTGCGGAATCTCCAAATATCAATCTTTAACCTGCCAATCAATCTTTCCAACTACCTCTTTCTCAAAAAATTTCTTAGTCGCAAAGTCTTTCATATTCCCCTGATGCCATTCATGATTGATCTCATCTAGTGAGTTAATCTTATTGATGAGAGGAATTTTTGTTAAATTACCCCAGCTTCCATCAAAATTCTTCACCACATACCCAGATATATTACATTGATCCAAATACTTACTCCCTACCTGCAATCTCGCATTGAGTGGCATCATATTAAGTCCTGGTTGTGCGGGCATATTATAATCATTCGTTGGTATTCAACCATCGTTCAAACTCCTTGGATCTATTTTAGGTTGCAGTAGTCCATCTCTCCATTCATAGCCATTCTTGAGCCAGTAATCTTCCATATATTCAGGGTGTCATCAAAATCTATTGTTCCTCTCGTGATAGTCTAGGATTTGGGTTTCTTCGTTAGCCATTTTCTTTTGTTGTATAGAAATAAACGATTGGTCCTGCGACCCTTGGACTCTCAGCAGTCCCACCAGCACTGAGCTTGAGCTTTATACTCACCTCGTTAAAAGTTCAGATTTTTGCATTAAGTTTTCTTAAGTCAACGGTCGTTGTGTATCAGAGCTCTTTTGTTCAGGTTTTTTGGTTGGCTCTAGTGATTTCTTCAACTTTGATATAGTGGTCATAGCTGAGAATATTGTTGCTTTCTAATAATGTTCATCCATTCATATCTAGGAGAGTTGTATCGGCATTAAAGGTTTTTACTTTCTCAAGCTCTCCAACAGTTCTAAAGCTTACATACCCGACACCATTATCAAGTTTTGAATCTATCAGTTCTAAGTGCCATGCTCCTTGCTGATTTTGAAGTTTGCATTTTGAAAAATTCTTCCCCTCAGCATTCTTTACCTCAAAAGTGAAGTAGTCTTTTGAGTTAATCATCGCTCGAAGCTCTATTTTACTCTTTTCGTTAGGCAAATAAGCTCAAAATCTGATGCTTTCTAGCTGTCCTTCTTCTATTGGACTTACGAGAGTAGGGAGTGTGATACTTCCATCAAAGCATGTATTGTAATCATTATTGAGCTGGATCCTCTGCATACTATTGATTTTTGTTGCCCTATTAGTGGTGCAACAGAGAATTGAGTCCTGATTTTCTTCGTGGATATGTGAAATTTTTACTCCTTGATCAAGGGTAAACCTACTCATCCCTCTTACTCAATTCTTAAGCCCATCAAACAGATATACCTCATTTTCTTTACTTGATATGAGGTACCTTCCCATTCTTGAGTAGTTTGCCTCTCCTCAGAAGCCAAACAGATACTTTTCTTTCTCTCTCATATTTTTCTGAGTAAAAATTCTCTCAGAGCTAAAAAGTATCTGCTTATTTGTCCCACTTACTGCCCAAAATTGGTAACTATTTTGCCTCTCTGTAATAACAAAGTCTTGTCCTCCATCATTTGATACTGAGACAAATTGCATTCCTTTCCAGATAAAAGTACTCTCAGTGGCAGAACCTGAACCATCTGAGACAATTTGATAGGCATCTTCTCTTCCATTCGCATAGATCATGAGATAATTTCCGTACTGCGTAAGAGAGATAATCTTCATCCCAACTCATAATCTTACATCCACATCCTCAACTAACTGGATATTCCCATTCCTATCATCTTCTTCCTGGTTGATCATATAAACTTCAATTTTATCTCAACATCCTACATAGAGCTTGTTACTGATAATGATCATAGGATGCTTATCTGCTGATTTGATTTTATGGTAATTGATTCTGACTCCATAAAGCTCCTCAAAGTACTTTGGATTGGTTAAAGTATCTCACCATGAATATAGTCCATTATAAACCAATTTCCCATCAAAATCAGCACTAGGAGTGAACTTAATTGTAACCCCTTCCTTTGTCTGCCCTTGTATTCAGATTTTATTTATGAGCCCATTCCTCTCAGCTCTAAGAGTCTCGGTATAAGTCTTAGTCGTCTCTACAGAGTCGTAGTTTTTCCCATTTTTGGTCTTTTCTTCCCCTGTATATTCTATCAAAACTTGTACTGTCCCTTTAGTCCACTCCATAAAGGCAAATTCAAACTGAAAGGAATGGAAAAGTTCGTTTACCCTCCTTGCAATTCATGTTGTGGCTCTCGCGGTGTGTTTATAACCGTCGGTCTGATATGTCCGTCCTCAATAGTTTGTATAAGCTCCATCTCTTACTTCGCTGGGAATTACGTTTGATCTCGCACTTATCCTTGATTTTACAAGATGCAAAAAAGTATTGGTAGCAAGCACTGTATAGGTCAGATCAAAGTATTGTGATTTATTTGAAAAACTTAAAGCTCCATAAACAGTAGTTTCTCATCTCCCGTTTGTTTCAAAAAATCACCCAGCATCTCCTTTGAGATGCTTAGTGACTTGTTTCGGAAGGACATATTGTGTATAACTAATATCTCTCGGCGTTTTTCTTTTGAGAGCAGCTTCGTTATAAATATAAACATCCTCAAAGTGTCCGTCTCTTGTGAGATAAGTATCTCATACACTGTGAACAATTTTCCCTTGTTCTCCTCTATAATTGATAATATTTTCTGAATCTTTCCCTGCGAGTTTTATACTCATCACATCTGCTGTTAAGTCAATATTCTCTAGGTCTCCTACCTGTCAGGGTTTGCAGAGTTTCCTATTGTTTGCTATTCCGTTGTTAATACTTGAGATCATATACACTTTTTTAGCCATTTTTTATTCAAATTCAGATAAATCATTAGCATTTGCATAATAGATCTGTTGCATTTCTCCACTCGTAGCTTTGAATTTCAGCTTTTCGTTCTCGTAGTTTTGGAGAGCAAGATTTCTCTCGTCATATTGTTTTTTGTATTGATAGATTTTTGCAGTCAATCCAACCCAGAGGAGTGTCTGATACTCTCTAGGAATTAGGAGTGCATCCATCGTATCTTCAGCATTCACTACTTTTGGTAAATAGCTTCCAACAACCTTGAGTCCATCTTTGATGGTTTTTAGAGGAATCGGATAGAGGAAAATGCTGTTCGTATCGGCACGAAAATAAAAATCTGGTCAATTCTGCTCCAGTTCAGATAGGGAATGAGGAAGAGCCTCCAAATCATAGGATTTTAGCTTATTCCATTCGTTATTTTCATTCTTCCTGTAAACAGACAGGATTTTTTTCATATCATACTTTGTATCTTGAGCCTTTTCTGCCATGGTGTATTCTGCCTGTCATGCTATGAGGTCAGTGATCCAGTAATTCCACGTAAAATGATTCCCGTTGAAGGTTGAAGCAAAACTAAAAATATCATCTCTCACTTGATTTAGATACGTCATGAGTAGAGCATCTGAGCATTGTTGGAGATTAAGTTCTGTTTCCTCTCTAACCAGATCAAGAAACTCGGTTTTTATAGTCATTCTTTCAATTTACAAGTTTTAAAAGCCTGAATAAGTCTACCGCCCACCTAGGCGGACGGTAGCGATACTTAGGCTTCCATCTTAAGTTTAAGCATTCTTTCTCTTCCCTCTTTGAAAGCTTTAACCCCAAAGAGATCCGTTGCCATATAAAAGTATCCCTTTCTTTTCTCAGCCTTATTCTGCTGAATTTCTGGCATATCTTGAATTACGCAATCAATAGTCTTCTTCTGTCCAACCATTGCATATACATAGGTCTTTTCAGAAGCAAACCCTGTAAGTTCAATTCTCGCCTTCCCAGAAGTAAAGACATGAGCTTCGCTTGCCCCAGTAAGGATAATCTTTGCTCTTACTCTCTTTACCTTTTTTCTGTCTTCATCAGCAAGTGCTTTACCTGTTGCTGAATCCTCAGTTGCTCCAAGAAGTACTTTGTTTGCATTTTCAATAGAAGCTTGTAAGTTTGCTCCTACTTTTACATCTCCAGCAGCCACAGGAGTTGTCTTGAAAGTAATCTTAACCCCATTGATTTTAATTGAATCTCCATCAGCTGGTACTTTGCTAAGCTTAGTAGTGTGAGGCAAGTGGTTGTTCTTGTAACACTCAAGCCCCAAGAATGTCCCAGCAAATCCATTCTTAAGAGTAGAATCTGCAAGATTAAATCCATCCTTGATTGCATTGAGCTCAATTGCTCCCATTAGCTTTGATGGTCCAACTACGATAAGTTCCTTATCTTCTACATTATTGATAGAGAGCTCGTCTTTAGACTCAGAAAGGAGATCTGCAACATTAGTTTTGTTAACAACTCCACCATCAAGCGAATACTCAGCAAAGAGGATCTCCTCAAGAAATCTTCCATCTTCATTTGCTACAAGCAAATTAGATGCTCTGTCTGAAAATTCTTTTTCGATAGAGTACTTTGATTGGATTTGATCGTTGGTATCAATATACACTGTGATTTCGTTCTCTTGATCAATCAAGAGTTTTTCAGGCATAGTCTTGAGTGTCTGCTCTTTCCCATCCTTACCTCTTGTGTATTGATTGATCTCGAGATCATCCATCATAAAAGGTCTAAATACCTCTGCTCCAAATTGCAAACCTGCTCTTTCCTCAAAGTTTGCAATAGCGTAAATAATTGATTTCTCTCTTTTCATCAATTGAGTCCTTTTTGACCAAATTGATGGAATAAATGCTTGTACGTCGTTAGTTCCTGCCATTGTTTAAGTAGTATAAAGAATAAAATTATGCAATCCCTACCATTTCGTCGAGTTCCTTAACGCTTTTTGCCTTAAGGATATTCTCAACTGTTGGAGCCTTAGAAGTTGGGGTAGTCCCTTGCATAGAAGTAGAACCAGCATCTTTTTTGTTGAAATATGCTGGATCAACCAACTTCTCTGGTGCTTTTTGAGCTAATACAAGCTTCATTGCGTCCTCTCTATCAAGACCTTTAGTCTTAACAAGATTCTCAATATCATTCTTGTATTCACTTGCTCCTTGATGTTGATTGTAGAACTCTACTTTTGAGTAGATTCTTTCCTCGACATCTTCTTCAGAAAACTCTGACTTAGATTCAGGTTTATCCTGTTTTTTTAGAGACTTATATCTTCACTCGTATTTATCAGCACGAGCTTTTTCTTTCTCGGCTTGTGCCTTATACTGCTCAGATAAAGCCTTGTAATCAGGCTCATCCTGTTCCTGATCTTCATTTTCCATTTCTTGATCCATTTCCTGATCATGCAATTCTTTTTCATCCATTGTTATAGTGTGGTAAGTGATAAAAGCGGATACCAACCGCGAAAGTGATTCCTAAGCTGAATCACCAAAGGGCAAGGATGGGCTTACATTGTGAGCTACACAAATGCCAGATTGTTCTAATAGTAGCTTTCAAACTCTTTTTCTATCTCTTCGTTCTTCTTGGCGACGAAGAGTTCGCCATTGAGATTAGCACTGATTTCCTCAGGCTTTTTTATGATAAAGTTCATGAGCTTAATGACTTCTTTGAGCGCTTCATCATTACCCTCTGAGTTAAGAAGCTCATTGAGTTTTTTGACTCTATATTCCTTAATTGCTCAGATAAAGACTTTTCGAGACTCAGTATTAGTCATAACATTCCAGTCTCAGAGCTTTTTGAGTACAGATTTCTTATTCATCTTTATTTAGCAGGTAAAACATCTTGTCTAGTTTGGAGTCCTTGCCTCATTCCTTGCATTCCTTGAGCGAGTGCGATATTGCTTGCACTATTCGCTATTGCTCCGTATTGCTCAGTAGTTTGCATAGTCCCTGATTGGATCAGTATTTGCGATAATGCTCCAAGGACAGCTTCTTTCATTTCTCCACTTTTTGCATTCTGCATATAGATCCAAAGGGTTTGATAATCTACGCTAGGATCAGCAAAGATTGACTCAGGCATAATATCAGCGTTTACCATCTCTACATAAGCCTTACATTTCCTTTCTGTGGCATCTAAGGGAATAAAAGCATAAATCTGATTTGGTTTCATCTTATTGAGCTTTAGCCAGTGCCTCATCATCATTTTTTTACTTGCCTCAGAGAGCATAGGATTCTGGAGCATTGGGAGCACTTGCAAGGTGAAGAATTGAGCTTGCTGGTCATCGACAGAATCAAGCTCTGACCTTGTTCCAATCATAATATGAGGATCGAGACCTGTTAAGAATTCATCTTTTTTGATTGTCTCTCCTGCATACTCAAAATTGTTATTCAGTGCTATAAACTTATCATCTGATTGTGCGAAGTATTGCAGATAGCACCTCCACCAAAGAAACCAAAAGTCTTTTTCTCCTCGTGAAGCTACGGTATTTTTCAGGAGAGATCTGATATTGTTATTCGCTTGAGCTTGCTGAGCTTCAGCTTTCGTCATGCTCTTGTCAGGGATGATTCCTCTCTGGAGCTCATCTTGAGCGGTTGCGCTTTTAGCCTCATTGTCAATAAAGTTCAGCATTGACCATACATCAGATTTGATCTGACTCTGAGGTAGCTCAAACATCGCATTGCTCAGATTCTCATTCTCTGTGTCTTGTGTTGTGAAAATATAGCTTTCATAAGGAGAAGAATTCAGAACTGCTTCTTTGTTTGTGATCAGCCTACTGTTCACGATAAACTTTCCTCCTCTGGCTTCTTTCTGCGCCTTAATTATTGAGAGATTCGCAAGGATTGATTTTCCGTTTTGCTTATCCTCAAGCAAATCACAGAAGCTCTCTCCGAATGCATCACCCCTACGAGGCTTAAAGTACGTCAAGGTGATTGGTCGAGGTATCAGCCTTTCATTCTTCTTTTCCTCCTTAGTCACAGCTTGGAGTTCTACATATCTAAGCAAAGTCTTGCGTTCTGCATCTCGCACTGTGAAGACTTTCTTGCCCTCATAAATTGTAAAGTGATAATACAACCCTAGACTGAAATTCCCTGTTAAGGTATCTACATTCACTTGATTATAGTTCCAAGCAGAATTTCTTGCTCTCGAAGATTCTCTTTGCTCTTTTGTGTAGTTTGCTATAAGATTATTAAGGTCTGACTTCTTATAGAGACAACTTCCATCAGCTTTTTTAGCTCAGATCATATCCCAAATGCTCGTTTGCATACTGAATCAGTGAAATCTATAGTTTTGACCATTAAATTTCCCTGTCTGTGAAGGTAGCGGATCAGGAATCCAGGTCATTGGATCAATCACGGTAAAGATAGGATGTTTTTTTGTATCTTCCCATCATTCGTTGAATCTGATTGATACTCCATAAAAGTGTCTATCTCGCTCTGATTGGTACTTAATCTGCTGATAGTGAGCTTCTTGAGAGTCAAATTCGGCGACATACTGGAGCTTGTCAGCCTGTTCTTGGTGGAGGAATCCATCACGAGACACAAATCTGACACTAAGAGCATCAGAATAAGAAACCGAAACCGCCACATCTATCGCCTCAGAGATCATGTTGATATTCAGGATTTTCTTTTTTTTCTTCCTCTGAGGATTCCACTTCTCGATCCTCTCTGCATATTGGTCTCTTTTTGGCTTCACATAACTTGCCCCCATCTCATATTCTCTAATTACTTGAAGCCTAAGCCCCTCAGTTCGCATTCTTTCTTCTGCATTCTTTTTTTCTGCAAGCTTCTCTCGATTTTTAATCATAACAAAAAGAGGAAATATAAATTTCCCCCTTTATACTCAGTTTGCCTTTCTGTGCAGAAAAATAGTTTGAGTTTTATTGGTTGTTGTGCTATATTTCTCTGATTTATGATTTTTTTATTGTTGTTTTTAGTAGAGCTCTGAATCTCTATTTACGTTCACAACTCCAGAATATCTATCCGTACTTTCTCCAGCCCTTTTTTCAATTTTCCTAAAATACATATAGGCTTGAGCGACATTATCGATAATATCATCGTGCTTTCAGTTTGGGAAATCCAGGAATTGTTGTTCTTGTTTGAGTTGGACTTCGGTATTCCCATCACCTCTCATAAAGAATCCTCCAGCGGTCATCGGTGGCTCACATTCTTGCTTGATCCTGTCCTCTTTTTTACCCTTAGCTTCGGTAGTATAGAAAGGAATCTGAATATCTTGATAGATAAGCTCTTTTTTGAGGTCTTGAATAAATTTCGTCTGCTCTCTATTGATTTTTGCGCTCTCACAATGAATAAAGCTGACTTTGTATCCCATTGCTTTAGCTTTGTTCACCATACTTATGGTCGCTGAGATCGTTGCACTTGGTGCTGAAGTATCAGCATAGAGATCCAATTGATAGAGATTTTTAGTGATTTTATGTTTCCCGTAGAGTCCAACCGTGGCGTCATCAGAATTCTTACTACTTGAGAATGCTGGATCTATCATAATTCCACAGGTTAAATCAGATTTTTTTAGTATTCCATCAGCTCTCTCAAAATCCGAAAGCTTAAAATACTGAAAAATTCCTCTCTTAAAGATCCCATTTGTTGCATTGATAGGATCTTGTTGATAGAGTGCATATCGGTTTTCTTTAAGCATTTTATTCTTTTGTGCCGTAAAATAACCTTTGTCTCGCTTTCAGGGTCGGATAATTTCGTTGCCATTATCATCTATTGCTTGAATAACTACTTTCTCTCGAATATCTCCTCAGTTCTTTTCTTCTCTCTCTAAGTATCATCAGAGGTCGTTGATATTCCATCTGGTCATAATCACGATGATTGCAGAATTCTGGTCTTGTAGCCTGGTTAATGCCACAGAGTCATATCGATCAATTACTTTTGCCTGAATGGTTGCTGAGTTCGCTTGCTCTCTATCTTTCACTGGATCATCAATTAAAAGGATATTTGATCCCTTACCTGTGATTGATCCTCCAACTCCGACTGAGTAGTAACCTCCTCCTTGAGCAGTCTCCCAATTCCCTCACTCTCTTTTATCTTTCGCAAATTCAAAATTTGGAAAAACATTCTTAAAAAGCTGACTTTCACAAATTCTTTTTGTTTTTCTTCAAAAATCATTTGCTAGATCAGCAGAGTATGATGAGATAATGAAGTTAAGATTTGGATTATTTCCCAACATCCAGCTCGGGAAGTATTGAGTAACGTCTGTTGATTTTCCCATTCTTGGAGGACAAAAAATCATCAGTCTCTTGCATTCTCCTCTTGCTACTCTCATTAGTGCCTCAGTGATTCTATGATGGACTTTATGATCAGGACTTCATTGATAGGCAACATCCTGGAAAGCGGGGAATACATATCTGAGGTAGTGCAAAAAATCTCTCCTTGCGAGTTCTCTCCTTGCGAGTTCTTTTTTTACCTCATCAATTCCCATATCAGAAATTCATATAAAAAACTAGTCCTTAATCATTGCGAGCAATTCATCATCACTCAGCTCACTGTAGGGATTGTTCAATCCTCAATTTTTATCTGTAGCATTTCCTCTAAAGATTGTATATCTCTTTGTGCTTGCTTCTGCTACTGAGGAGATTTCAGAAGTTTTCATTTTTGTGAGTTCTTTTTGGCTATTGAGCCTCCTCAAAATCTCTTCCTGAGCTTTGGTAACAATTTCCATATCTTTATCACAAATTCACAATATGGCTTCATCTTTGACTTGTCTAAGTTCGCCCAACTTATTATTAACCGTTCCTTTGCTCACACCTGCAATCTTTGCGAGTTCTCTTGTGCTTGCCATTGGATTCTTGGCAACGGCAAGAGCGACAGCCTTTTTGTTCTTTTGGCTATCTGCTCTTGGTCTCTTTTTTTCTGTTCGAGTTCTCTTTGTTGCCATTCTTTACTAATTAGATATTAAAGAGGATATTTTATTTTTGAAATCTTTTTTGCCTCATAGCTCAGTTGTGTATCTTCCTCTGAGCTATATTCTTCTTCATCTTGATTCTGAAGCTCAGGCTCTTGCTCTTGTTCTTGTTCTACAGTTTCCTGTTGCTCAGTATTTTCTGAATTTGCTACTGGATCTGTTTGATCTTGAGTATTGATTTCGTTTGCTTCGGCGATCTTTTTTTGTATCCATTCTGCATCATTTTTTTTGTTGCTTGGCACTTCCTTCCCAAAAACAGATTGAAAATCTGAATGAAGTTGTTCTAATTCTGGTGTCATTCTTGTGTAAATAATAAATTAAAAGTATTCGTTTGGTATATTCTTGACGATGAATTTATAGAAATCAAACAAGGAGTATTCCTTAGTGTTTTTATTCTTTCCGTCTTTCTGGACAAATTCGATTATTTTGCCCACGATGATTTTACTCTTATACTCTTCACTCTTTTTTTCTGACCACTGAGGAAACTCAGAGACTGGTCTGCCTCTGGGTTTTGATTTATTCAACTTGTCCCAAGTGATCTGAGATTTCACAGAAAGAAAAGATAAAATGCTAAACTTGACTTGAATAGTCTGATGGATGATTAGAAACAGCTTTTTTAAGCTCTTTTTCTTTCATAATGACCCTCTTTCTGTCATCTAGCTCTACCTCAAATCCGAAGCTTTGACTTTCAGGATACTGGAGAATGTTTTTTACTACTCCAAATTTTCCAGCATAAAAATAAGGTAAGATGCCTTGACCTTCTCTAATTTCTCCATCAGAGATTACTTCTACGCGATCTCCATATTGGAACTTAGGTAGTTCCGTTGGGATTCGTTGTTTTTCTTTCTTTGTCATTTTATAACAAATAATAAATTAAAATATGATCAGTTAAATTGATCCTAAAACTCTACACTCTCTCATAGCTAGCTCCTAGACTTGGTTTCCAGCTTAACAAACAAGCTTGCTAACTTAAGCCATAATCTCTTTGGTATCCACCTAGGGGCTGGCTTTATTTTTAACTTCAGTTCTACTATGGCTTCTCTGACAGCCTCGTTAATGAGTCTCTCATATACTCCTTCTCAATACATTTTCTACTTTCTTAAAATATAAAACCTGATTACTGCAACCATTCTGCAATCCTCTCTAATCTCTTGACATCCTTTTGGAGGATTCTTATTCATCTATTAGCTCTCTTAAGAGCTTCCTCTGAGACTGATTTATAGCTTCAGTATCTGTAATTATATTGATACCAGGACTTATCATATTCTAGGCATCTTATTCGCTCATACTTATTTTCTATCCATTCCGTAAGAAGTGAGATTATCCGTTCCTTCATGCTGGAGGTATAAAAAAGATAAATCTGACTAACTATTCTTGTAGCCCTCTAGTTCTCGTATCTTATCTATCGCTTTTTCGTAGGCAAATTTATTCCCTACTTCTTGATCGTAGTTCTCCTTCTTCATGCAGGCACTTGTCCCTACGATCTCAAATCAATTCTTCAGCGTGATTAAACATACAGCAGTCTTCTCTCAGAGCTTACTGTATTCTACTTTTTGAATCTGATCTGTAATGTTCTTTTCTGTTAGCATGATGTATATGTAATAATAAAATAAATCTGATTTATTCTTCTCGTTTATCTATATTCAACGGAAGTGGTCTTTTGGTGAGGTATTTGACCATCATTTTCAGGTCTTCTATAAGGCTCTCAGGGTTTCCATACCAGCGAGATAAAATATTCTGAGTATACCCATCAGCTCTCTCAATTATCTGCTCATCTGTTAGTTCTTCATCTTTTCCTGCAGTAAAGTATACCTCTGCGAGTCCATACAGTCTAGGAGCTAGCTCTTCAATGAGTTCTGGTTTGTCTTTAAACCTCTCCTTCATCTCCTCATAGTGAGGGTTTCTTTTTTCTATGATTTTATAAATTCGTGCCATTGTTCTAAAAAAAGATAAAAATTCTGATTTTATAATCCTTTTGTCCTCTTGAGTTCATCTACCATTGATTGATAGTGGTCTATCATCTCTTGTAGTGAGCTTGTAGCGATTTTCATAATTTGCCTATCATTGATCATCTCATCCACGAGAATTTCCCCATACTTCCTCTGCATTCGTCTTGTATATACGATGTAGTTACCATGTAGTATAACATTACACTTTACACAGCCCGCATGACAGTTCTTTTCATCTCGTCTGTACTTATACACCGAGCGTGTGATGAAGTGCATGTTATGAGCCTTTGTCCAGTGGACTCTAGCTCAGCAGAGAGGGCAGGTTATGTATCAGTCCTTATCTGCTACTAAGAGTCTTATGTAAACAGAAAAAACCTGATCCAGTTTCTGGACGAGCTTACTTCTCGTAGGTCAGGCTGTTTTCTTTTTTTTCATAACTGAAAATTCTCAGTAAGTAAATTACTGAGTGTTGTTTTTTCCGTATGTTCAACGAAATTTTATTCTTTTCTTTATAGTTTTCAAGCTAAAAAACATAAAAAAGCTTGATTTTTTGACTTTTTTATTCTTTAGGATAAAATACTTTACTACATACGAAGATAAATCTGCAACACTCAGTTTTTATCTTCTATTCTATTTAATGAAATTTGAAAAAAACCTAATCGACGACTGTGCTACGCATTTTTTAGCACTGGGACAAAAACAGACAACCGTTTTTAGTCTTAAGTCTCATCTCGTTCTTTTTTGGCGTTTTTGTAGGACAAAAAAAGTAGTTCGCATTGAAGAAATAACTACCCAAAATATCTATGAATATCTCGAACTCTTACGTAAGACGCCAACGCAAAAAACCTCAAGATATTATGGGAAAAACAAATTTTTATCAGAGAAAACTGTCCAATCAAAAATCATCTCCATCAAAAAATTTTTTAAGTTCCTCAATTTTAGGCACGATATTGGGCTTAGCTACTTAAAAATTGAGATACCTAAAGTTCACCTCCCTCAGATGGAATATCTAACTAAGGAGGAGTTATCTCAACTCTTTACTCATATCGAAAAAAATGAAAAAAATGAAGAAAACAGGCTCAGAAATCTCTTATTCTGCAAACTTGCTTTTATATCATGAATGAGACTATCTGAATTATTATCAATCAAGGTTAAAGACATTTTATGAGAAGGTCGTGAGATCTCTATAATGGGTAAGGGGGATAAAATTAGACCAATTTACATCACAAAAGAGATTAAAAATCTGGCTGCAGAATACGTTAAATTTAGGTGAGAACGCAACATTGTTTCTCTACGATCTGGACACACAAGGAAAATGCAGGGAGATTGATCTTTGCTTTTTATTCGCCATGATGACTACGGTTTTTGACGCTGATTAAGTAAGTCAACGATTGTATGAATCATGCAAAAATACAGCGATCAATTAAATTTTGGGAAGAGAATTACATGTCATATGTTCCGTCATTCTTATGCAACTCAGCTCCTCAATAACTGAGCTAATATAAGGGTCGTTCAAGAAATGCTAGGGCATTCATCGATCATTACCACCCAAAGATACACACACATCACAAACAATCAACTCAAGGAGGCTCATGCAAAAGTTTTTGGAGAGCTATAGAATCCAATTAAGAGAAGAAAAAATCAAGTTTCTTAAAAATGACTTGATTTTTTATTTTTTTTGTTTACAATTCACACTGTTAATTTAAGCAAGTAGAAACAGGGAAAGCAGAAGCGCACCAAACAGATTGTAACCCCGGTTCGACTCCGGGTCGGGGCAATTTGCGAGTTGGAAGCTTGGCTGAGTGGTCGAAAGCGCATGTTTGGAGTACATGTATACGGGCAACTGTATCTAGGGTTCGAATCCCTAAGCTTCCGAAAAAAAAGAAATCTGACTTCAGATTTTTTTTAGTTTCCTCAAAAAAGAATCCTAAATCAGCATAGTCTTATCAGTAAATACTTCAGTTTATCTGCTACTTTGGCATTAAGCCCACTACAAATTCTCCTTTGATTTGGAGTTGATGTTTGCCTAACATTGCTTTTAGCTCTTCAAAATCACAGGTAAGATGCTGTTCAAAGAGTTTGCTGATTTCCCTTGCAATGCAGATTTTCCCCTGATAGCCGAGAGCATCTAGTTCCACAACCAGCTTTTCTAGCCTGTGAACCGATTCATAAAAAAAGCTTGGAAGCTCGCTTGCTATCGCTTCTTTTAGTGCTGTTTGCCTACCTTTTTTTTGTGGAAGAAATCATAAATAGCGAAATGCAGAAGTATCAAACCCTGCCCCTACTACTGCAGGAATAAGTGCATTCGCACCTGGCAATACCGTATAAGGCAAATTTTCTTCATTACAAAGTTGGATAAGGAGTTTTCCGGGATCTGAAAGTCCTGGCGTCCCAGCATCCGAGAGCATTCAGATGTCATGTTCTCTCATCAAATTTAGATAATATGCTACTTTACCTTTATTCGTAAAGCTCGTAAGTGAAAAAAACTGTTTCCCTTCATAAGGAATTTCATAGAGAGAAAGGAGCTTTTTCGTGACTCTCGTATCTTCACAGATAAAAATAGGCAATTCTCTCAAGAGTCTCAAAGCTCTAAGCGTAATATCCTCCTTATTTCCGATCGGAGTTGGAATAAAATACAGCATCATTCATACAATAAAAGCAAAAATCTGATCTCAGTGTAGCAATTTGCTCCAGATTTACAAAGTGATTTTATATTGGAAAAAAGACCGATAATCAGTATATTTTGAGTGGTATATGGCTACCTACCTTTTCTTCATTTAAGTTTCTAATCCCAAAGTACTATTTATGCGATATTTTAAAGCTGAAAATCTGACCAAAATCTATACTGACAGAGCAATTATTGATCAGCTTTCTTTTTCTATTGAAAAAGGGCAGAAAATCGCTCTTGTAGCTAAAAACGGAGGAGGAAAAACAACCTTAATCAAACTCATGCTTTGAGAGCTAGATCCAACCGATGGAAAAGTCGAGTTTAGAAAAGGATTAAAAATCTGATCACTTTCTCAAGAATTTTTGCTCGATCCTGAGAAAACCGTTGCTGATGAGGTGTTTGAAACAGATCATTGTTCAGCTCAACTTATCAGAGACTACGAAGAATTGTTGCACAACCCAGCTAAAGATAGCGAGTCTTTCACTAAACTAATGGTAGACTTAGATGAACATCAGATTCGAGATTATCAATCAAAAGTAGATACGATTTTGGCAAAGCTTCAGCTACAAGACCTGCTTTCTCAGCAGATAAAAACGCTTTCTTGATGAGAGAAAAAAAGGGTGGCTCTTGCTAAGACACTGATTGATGAGCCTGGATTTTTGATTTTAGATGAACCCACCAATCATCTTGATTTACAAATGATTGAGCGATTAGAAAAGTATCTGAAAACTGAGCATTGTACGCTATTTCTCGTGACGCACGATAGATATTTTTTGGAAAACGTGTGCGATCAGATTTTTGAATTAGAAAGAGGGAAAATTTTTTCCTATCCTGCGAAATACGAATACTTCCTCAGAAAACAAGCCGAACGTCATCAAAATGAGCAGATCGCTACAGAAAAGATGCGCCAGCTACTCAAGAGAGAGCTTGCTTGGATCCGCAAATCTCCGAGAGCAAGAGCTACAAAGCAGCATTTTAGAGAGAAAGAGTTTTATACCTTAGAGTCGAGGTATGATGACCAAAAGGAGCTTCTTCATTCGGAAAGTAATAAACTTGACCTTCCTTTGCAGGAAAGAAAATTGGGAACAAAAATTCTCAAGGTAAAACATCTAAAAAAACAATTCTGATCCAAAGTTATCATTCAGGATTTTTCCTATGATTTCAAATTTCACGAAAGGGTTGGAATCCTTGGAAAAAACGGCGTTGGGAAAACGACCTTTATTTCGCTTCTCCTCTGAAAAATCTCAGCAGATGCAGGGACTATAGAAACCGGGAAAACTGTCGTTTTTGGAGAATATCAGCAAGATGAGCAGGAATTCCCTCCTCAAAAGAGAGTTATTGATATTATCACGGAGGAGGCTCCTTTTCTTATCCTCGGGAATGGTGAAAAACTTTCTGCGACCAAACTTCTAGAAAATTTTCTTTTCCCTCCTTCTCAGCAGTATCGTTTCGCATATCAGCTCAGTGGAGGAGAAAAAAGAAGGCTAGCACTTTTGAAGGTGTTAATAAAAAATCCAAATTTTCTAATCCTTGACGAGCCAACAAACGACTTAGACCTCTTGACGATTAGTATTTTAGAAGACTTTCTTTCGCTTTTTCAGGGATGCTTAATTATTATTTCTCACGATAGGTCATTTATGGATAGGATCGTAGATCACTTATTCATTTTCGAAGGTAAAGGAAAAATTACAGATTTCTGGGGAACATACTCAGAATGGCATGCTCTCCAAGAACAGAAAAAACCTGAGATTCTACCTCAGGTTCCTCTTACTTCTTCTGGCTTATCTTCTTCCTTTTCAGCTGAAGAATCTCTTTCCTTTGAACAAAAGCTTGAATTAACCCAGCTCATGAAGGACTTAGAAGTTTTAGAAGAAGAAAAGCTCGAGATTACCAAGCTTCTTGAGAATAAAGACTTAGCTTATGATGAAATTACTTTACTCTCAGAACATCTTGGAGAGCTGCTCAAACAAATTGAAAGAAAGGAAGCAAGACGATTTGAATTAAGTAGCCTCTCGCAATAATGCAGCAGAGCTGAACCTCCTATCTCTTATAAACTTTCAAGGTCCACCAACCTTCTGGCAGTGAATTTTTTCTAATTCGGGGATTAAGTGTTCTTACTTCAAGATATGTGTATCCTTTACTAGCTGCCCAAGCTGCAAGATTATCTGTCTTTCCGACTTGAACTTCGGTAGTTTCTGGAACACTGTATTGTTTTCCCCATTTGGTAACATCAAAATAAGTACCAAGATTTTCAAAGATTTCTTTAAAAGCAATAATTCTGAAGATATACCTTGAGGTTTCATTATTCAGATAGAGATCATAGAAGTTATTTTGAAACTGATAAGCCATATCGCTAGAAATGCCAGATGAACCTCTATTATAAGCAGCCATTGCAAGAGTCCAGTTTCAAAACTTCTCATAAGATTTTTTGAGATATTGAATTGCCGCATCAGTAGCTTTTTCTGCGTGATACCTTTCATCGATAGCGTCGTCAACTCTCAAATTGTATGCTTTTGCAGTTGAGGGCATAAATTGCCAAAGCCCCGCAGCTCCCGCACTACTCACTGCAGTTTCTCTTAGAGCAGATTCCGCAAGAACTAGATAAAAAACATCAGAAGGAAGTCAGGCTTCTTTTAGCTTTTTATCAATCATTGGCTTAAAGAGCGGTAATCTTTTCCAGATCATTAGCATTTGATCTTCATTCATTTTGTTAACCGCAAGCTCCCTATCGAGTCTCTCAATATTGAACTGATGAGTTTTATCCAATAAGATTTTCTCTCCTGCCAATACTTGAGGACGGTCATTCTCATGAAATCGGCTTCATCCAAGAGTAATCTGAAAAACACCAATCAGCACTACAAGCGCCAAAACAGCTAAACCAAATTTTGAAGGCTTGCTCATCTGAGTCAAAAATCTCATCATCGTTTGCACATAAAAAATAAATCTGACTCAAGTCTAGAGATTCGCCTCGCTTTTACAAGGTGTTTTCTCTCGAGCAACATAATCTTTTGAAAAACAGGAGAAAACAGATATAAAGGGAGATAAGTGCTTCTTTTAGCGAAAAAGTAGCCTTTTTAAGCAACTAATTCAGAAAAATGTTAGAATATGGCGGTTTTCGAGTAGAACAACAAGTAGGAAATAATGCTTTTGCCTATGAAGAAAGAAAACCAAACCCTAAATTATGGATTCCACAGCTGATTTCGGATTGATTAGAAAGACTCGCTCTTGGAGCCGAACCAGTCTTTGCAGAACTTAATCATCAGGGGAAACTTCAACTTTTTAGCGGGCTTCAGAATTTTCTTTTTTTTGAAAAAAACTGAGTTCCTGTCTATGTTTTTGATAATCATAATCACGCCTTAGCTTTCCGGTATCGTGAATTTTTCAAAAACAACCTTTCTAAAGGAACCCTTCTTCTTCATCTTGATCAACATTCTGATATGAAGAGCAATACTTTTATCATTCAGCAGGAAAACTGGGAATCTATCTGCTCTTTTACCCAAAACTGCTGCAATGTGGGAAATTTTATCCTTCCTGCACTCAATTCCGGCTTGATCTGAGAGGTCTCACAAATTAGGAGCGAATATGCTTTATTGCAATTCCAAATTCCAGACAAAGATTATATTTTTGATATTGATTTGGATTTTCGAGCTCCAGAAATGGGGATAAACAATTTTGAACAAACGATAAAAAATACTAAAAAACTGATCTCATCTGCGAAAATGGTAACGATTGCGACTTCTCCATACTTTCTTGATCAAAAGCAAGCTTTAGAGCTTATTAAGCTCTTGTGTTCGGAAAGTTTAACAGGTAATATGCGACAAAAATAAACTTTACACTTTAGTAAGGGGAAAAATCAGGCTTCTCCTTGCTTTTGAGTAGGGATTCACTATTATACCAAAAACTTTATCCTTCCTGCTTCACGCTAATGGGACAGATTAGAAACTTTTGTATTATTGCACACATTGATCATGGAAAGTCTACACTAGCAGACAGAATGCTGGAAATCACAGGATCTGTAAGAAAAGTTGATCATTCTCAAATGTTGGACCGTATGGATATTGAACAAGAAAGAGGAATTACTATTAAACTGACTCCAGCTAGAATGCAGCGGAAGGGCTATGAACTTAATTTGATTGATACGCCAGGACACGTAGATTTTCAGTATGAAGTTTCTCGTTCACTTGCTGCAGTAGAAGGGGCAATACTTCTAATTGATGCAAGTCAAGGAATCCAAGCTCAGACACTTTCGACCCTCTATCAAGCGATGGATCAAGGATTAGACATCATTCCCGTTCTCAATAAAATTGATCTCCCAGCTGCAAATCCAGATAGAGTAGCAGGGGAGATTGAAAATGTCATTTGAATCCCAAAAGAAGAGGTAATCTGCGTATCAGGGAAAACAGGACAAAACATTGACCTTGTACTTGATGCTATTATAGAGAGGTTTCTTTCACCTGAAGCATTTAAGCAAAAATATCCAAAAAAATTCTGACTTTAATCATTAAAAGTATCTTAAATCAAAATTTTACAAATTTTTCTCTCTTATTACTATCTCATAATACCCTAGAAACTAACTGGGAGAAAGAGCCTTAAAACAATGCTCTTTTTCTTCTTTATAAAAAAAGTCCATTTTTTTTTGCTTTTTTTGGAAATTTAGAATATACTTAGATGTAAATTTTAGTTTATTACAAGCTATTGCGATGAAAAAACAGCTTTCTTTACTTGCTTTGCTTGCATTAGGAGCTTGAGCGGTCTCTGCAGCGAATCTTGATCTTAATCAGGTTTTTGATCAGAATCTTGGATATGGATATACCGAGAATCAAAACATTCAAGCTTTGGGATTCCAAGATGCTAATGGAACAAAAAATCCAAGTAAATTTTTAGTGAAAACGCCAATTCTCAAGGATGCAAAGGATTCTGCTGTGGGGGAATACTATGTTCTTCTGTGAGATAAACCAATGGTGAACTATGTTTCTGGTGAACGTTCTCTCAACCTAAGAAACGATCTACTTGAACTTCCTGTATATTCTACCATGGATATTGAAGGAGAGGTAGAACTTGGGATTGATGCAAGTGCCGTAAACACAGGGACATCCTATTATGGAGTAGTTGTCCCAGTTGATGATAACGTTCTTTATGGAAAGTATTCAAGAGAGTTCTGTTTTAACTTTGGAAATCAGAGATTTGCTCAGGGAGAAGCTTGTGCGACCTTTGATAATCCTAAGGGAGTAAAGGTAGCAAGTACAGATAACTCATTGAATGCACTAGAGAGTTCAGATGATGTTGAACACAACGCTGCAGGAGCAGATATGAACTTGGCAGATATTTCTCACTCAGTAAAGGGAAATGTTATAACATTGACTTGGACTGCCGTTCCAGGATCTTCAAATGTTGAAATCAAGGTATATGACGAAAAAACAGCAGATTACCAAACTCTTGCAACAGTACCAATGTCTCAAGAAAAATATGAATATACCTATGAAAATACGCCTAAGGAATTAATCTTTGCTTTCATTCCAAAAGATAGTAAAGGAAAGGAAAAGAGATATAACGTTAATGTAAGAGAAGAGGAAGATGTAAAGCCTGAAATTAAAAATGTTCCAGCAACAGGACCAGTTGAAAATGTTCTAGTGATGGCTGGAATTACATTGATGCTTTATGCTGGTTATAGAGTATTCCAAAAGAGAAGAGCATAAATACTACTTTTCCCAAAAATATGAAAGACTCATTATTTTAAATGGGTCTTTTTTCTAAAACTTCTCTTTACAACAGTCATAGATTTTAGTATAAAAAAGAAAAAGCTTTATTATATTGGAAAAAGTGATAATGATGGTAAAATTTCAGGATCTGCCTTGGACCGAATGAGAAGACGTTTTTCTTCTTCTAGAAAAGCTTTTCCCCGCTCCTCAAAAGGTCGCTCTAGGGATTTCATGAGGAAGTGATAGTATGTATCTCGCATTTTTGATGGCGAGTTTTCGGGGGAAGAAAAATCGACCGAAAGATCAGCTTTTTTTCCTTCATTGTAATCATCAAGTAAGAAAAGAAAGTTCTGACGAGCAAAAATTCTTGAGTGATTTTTTTCAGGATTGGAATTTTATAGTTTTTATCAGAGAAAAAAACTGATCTCCGACAGAAAATGAACTCAGGAACCGAAGATATGCGTGCTTCCAAAAGTTCTGCCAAGAAAATCAGATTTCAGCGCTTGTTTTATGACATCATCTTAATGATAGGATCGAAACCTCTATGATGAACCTCATTCGTGGCTGTGGGGTAAAAGGGCTGCTCAATATGCATATTCAGGACGCCCATCCCCTCCTTCCTTCTTGCATAAAGCTTATGAGACCTTTGTTATGATTTACCAAAAAAGCAATCGAAGAAAACTGTCTTCGTCTGCAAATCCCCTTTTTTCAGGATGAGACCAATACAAACCCAGAGGTTAGCCTCAGAAACCATATCAGAAACAAGATTCTTCCCATTTTTGAAGACTTGAGCTTTGAAACAGCTCAAGGAAGCTCCTTTCTTGAAAGTCGAAAAACAATTTATCATGAGTTAGAAAAGCAAGATAAATCTGATCCTCTAAAACGGCTTATCCCGATCAAAAAGAATCCCTATCGAAATGCAGAAGAGGCATTTCAACGAATAATCCCACAAAATAGCAGAAAAGATACTTTGGTATTGGTAAGCTTATTGCAGGCATTAGATATCACGGTAAGAAAGGGAGAACTTCAAGAATTAGAAAATTGGATCGCTAATGGAACTGGAATCCAGGAACTAGGTGGACGAACGATCTTTCTTTCTCACGATCAAGTATTTATCATCAAGGCGAAGCCAAGGTTTTGGGAAAAAGAGTTGCATTTAGAAAAAAAAATTACTGAAGGAGGAGTGCAATCTTTCGGAAAATTTCAATTAGATATCTCACCAAAACTGATAAATGCAACGTTGAGATTTTCAAGACCGGGGGACTATTTCCACTGAAAGCTCCTCAAAAAGCGAGCAATCAACCAAAAAATCCCTATCTTCCGAAGAAACTCACTTCCTCTTGCAGAAAAAGATGGAAAAATTATAGTTGTCTTTGAGCCAGCACATCTGATTTTTTAACCTTACTCGCTCAGCAATGGAAATTCTACACCAAATTTGAACAAAGATCTTAGACGTCAGCTTATTTATCTTTCAGAGTTTCAAGCAAATCACTTGACTTTCAGAGCCATATGCGACGATTGTCTTTCGATTAATTTGTTCGTATCTTATCATTTTTGTGTTAATCCTCCCTTTGCAAAGGTTGCTAAAAAAGAAAAAAATCAGACTTCAAAAGGAGGTTGTAGCAGCTGTCGACGAAATGATTTATCTTTTAGCGAGGACTCAGCATCTGAAGCAATTAAATCTTAAAAATTTGGGAGGAAGCCCAAATGTTGCATTGATGAAAAGTATTTTTACCAAGGGGAATTATAATTATATTCAGAGTTCTTCCCTTATCATCGAAAATATGCACAAAGTCGAAAGTCTGCTTGGAGAAAGGGTAATCCCTGGAGAAAAAGAGCAGAATTTCACCCGCCTCCTAAAACATATTCACTTTATTAGCTTCTTTGAGGGAGTATTTAGAGGAATACTTACTATCGCAACATTGGGAATTTTCGCATTGATAGGGTAGTCTTGATCTTTTACTGAGAGTTTTTATGGCTATCTTTCCCTAATACAACATAGCTGAACAAGTAGGGAAGAATTGCAAATGAGTTGAGCACTTTCCTAAAGTTTCTTTTTGGATCAACAATCACTCTATAGAGCCATTCCATTTTCAAGGTTCTCAGAAGTTTTGGTGCTCTCTTTTGACCTTTCCCGGAGATAAAGTCAAATAATCCTCCAGTATTAAAAACAAGGAGTTCATTTTGCTGGATTTTCTGGTAATTTCTACTTGTCCAAAGCTCTTGTAAAGGAATCTGAGGAGTCGACCTTGCTACAAGAAGAATATTGGTAGTATCTTGGTATTGCTTTAGTGCAGTCTGTGCACGAACCCAGTCAAAATCAGAGTAACCATCCTGACTGTAAATAACATTATATCCTTGGAATTTTAACTTCTCTTCAACGATCTTGAGATATTCCGCTTTTGTTCAATAGAGGAGCAGACATAACCTCTGGCTTCCATACTTCTTTTTCGCCTCAGAAAGAAAATATGGCACAAAATCTGTCCCATTTAAGTTGGGTAATCGGTAGCGATCGGTATGAATACGCCTAAAAAGTCTCGCAAAAAAGTAAAAAATCTGAAGTGCAATACCATCTGGTAGTAAAAAATCAGATTTTAAAAGGATTTTCTTGTATTCTCTCTCTTTTTCTGTTTTATACTTATTATCCTTAAAAAGCTTTTGTGCAACAATGTTGGCAAAATACACAAAATTCACAACAGCAAATTTCTGCTGCTGATAAACAGAAAGTATCGATTCTACTGCTTGTTGAGCTGGCGCTGTAAAAAATTTCTCCAAAAGCGGTTTCATCTGCCTTCAAAAACTAAAAATACTGACACTAGTATAAAGAAATGCCCGTCTCTTGCAAGAGGAAACGAATACTCAAGCAAATTGCCCTTGAAAAACCTGCAGTTTTTCCTATCCTTACAAACCGATCAGTTTTTATCTCAGAATTAATCTCCTCCTATGGTTAAAAAAGCTTTCTTTTCACTTGTAGTAATGGCACTTTCATTATTAACATCCTTTTCTAGTGCCAATGAAAAAAATGCAACTTATCTTTACTTTTACGGTCAAGGATGTGGGCATTGTCAGACCGTAGAAAAATATTTTGAAAAAACTGATATCGATGAGAAGGTTCAGCTCCAAAAGTACGAAATATGGTTCGACGCTACAGGGCGTCAAAAGCTTGTAGAAATCCTGCCTTCAATCGGCTTATCCCTAAATGACGTCGGAACCCCTTTTCTTGTAATGATAAACGGAGAACAGAAAGAGTACCTCATGGGAAGCACCCCAATCATTGAATACTTTTCTGCTCTTGCGAACGAGTGAGCAGATCAAAAAGCTGAAACCTGATCGAGCATCTCCGCAAATCCAACCGAACTTTCACCACAAAACACACTCTTGACCGGTGGAAAGGTGGAGGACAACAACACAGAAGAATCAGAAACCTCAGGGCAGCTAGCTCTAACGACTTGAACCACACAAACTTGAAATACGAGTAAAGAAACCAGACTCCTGTCCTCTTGAGCTACTAAGATGTGAACGGAGGAAAATATCGCTTCACAGCCCAAAAAGTTTATCCCA
Source organism: SR1 bacterium human oral taxon HOT-345 (assembly GCA_003260355.1). Taxonomy (GTDB): domain Bacteria; phylum Patescibacteriota; class Gracilibacteria; order Absconditabacterales; family Absconditicoccaceae; genus HOT-345. The sequence continues at coordinate 730,615 of MPSQ01000001.1, read as the reverse complement.
ATTCTGCTTTCAGGAGCTCTTTCTGATAGTATTAATCCCTGTGCCTTTGCTGTAATGCTTCTTTTACTAGCGACTATCCTCTCCAAATCCAAAAGTAAAAAGAAAACAATCTTCGCAGGTATCCTTTTCTGCTTGGCAATTTTCCTTTCCTACTTCCTTCTAGGATTGGGCTTTCTAAAGCTTCTTTACGCGACAACCATGCAATATACGACAATCTTTAAGCGAGGAGTCGGGCTTCTCGGAATTTTGATTGGGCTAGCAAATTTAAAAGATTATTTCTGGTATGGAAAAGGCTTTGTTATGGAGGTTCCACTCGCATGGAGACCTAAAATGATGAAACTGATCCAAGCGGTAGTTTCTCCAGGATGAGCGTTTATTATCGGGATTATCGTGAGTCTATTCCTTTTACCGTGTTCGTCAGGACCTTACGTAACAGTTCTTCTCCTGCTCGGTGCAGAAAGCTCCGGTTTAAATTCTTTGGGAATCGCATACCTTCTGCTTTATAATCTGATTTTCATCCTTCCAATGATCGTCATCACCGTGATGGTCGGTGGCGGACGAACTTCCGCAGAAACCCTCTGAAAGCGAAAGAATAAACATACAAAGCTGATCCACCTCATCGTTGGACTCCTTATGTTGATTCTTGGATTATATATTATTGGAACAATATACCGAGCTGCTTAAGCTTCGTTGCTGATTGTTGCTAAAGCTCATTGTGTTTTTATATAGCTAGATGTCCATTGCTGATGCCAGAGCAAAAACCTATCGCGATAGAATCCTCACGGAAAGCTGTTCTGCAGGATGAATTTCAAAAACCCTATTTTGCAGAGATCAAAACCTTCCTAAAGTCCGAAATAGAGAGAGGTCAGATCGTTTATCCACAGGGGAAAGACATTTTTAATGCTTTCAATCTCACTCCTTTTGATGAGGTAAAGGTCGTTATCCTTGGGCAAGATCCTTACCATGGGGAAGGGGAGGCGCATGGACTAAGTTTTTCCGTTCCTCAAGGGGTCAGAATTCCTCCTTCTTTGAGAAATATCTTCAAAGAATTAAAGTCTGACTTAAATATCGATCCTCCTGCGAGCGGCAACCTCGAACAACGAGCAAAGCAGGGCGTCCTTCTCCTAAACGCAGGACTGACCGTCCGCAAAGACGCCCCTAATTCGCACAAAGACATCGGACGACACCACTTTACCGACGAGGTGATAAAAAAACTTTCAGACCAAAAGACCGGCCTCGTTTTCATCTTGCGAGGAGCCTTTGCCCAACAAAAAGAAACCCTGATCGATAGAGACAAACACTTTATCATCAAGTCTCCGCATCCTTCTCCATTCTCGGCAGACAGAGGCTTTTTCTGAAGCAAACCGTTTAGCACCTGTAACGAAATGCTCGAAAGCATCGGAAAGGACAAAATTAACCGAGACCTTTCTGCTCAAGAGTAAAAAATCTGATCCTTCCCCCCTTGAAGCCCCCTCGCAAACGACAAAAAAGCCCCTATCTAGAGGCTCAATTATAAAAAACAATATCAGAATAGCTTCTTCTGAGATAACCTCTCCCAGAGCTTACTGCCCAGCCATGATCCGTCGATCCTCTACCGCAGAATCAATACTACTAAATTCCATATCCGGTAGCACGTTGTAAGAAACAAAAAACAGATATTCCTTCCCATTATTAGCAATCTTACGAAGATCATAACCTCAAAAGTTAGCGATGGGATACCTTCTCTCTACAGGAAGATGAGAGTAAATGTTTCATCAAGAAGTCATACCTAAGGAAATAGAATCTCCAAAAGAGTGGAGTTCTTTTCCTTGGGAAATGATCGACCACAACTCCATACGAGGCTTCCCCCGAGGAAACTCACATTCACTCAGCTCCTCACACGAGAATACTTCTCTCTTCAGTTGTCCCTTCACAAAAAAAGCTCTCCTCGTCCCAGGAGGATAGTCAACATCCCAGTCCCACCAAAGGACTTCAGTGTTATCAGGAATGGCAGGGTAGCCCTCCCGGGTAAATTTCTGTCCGTCAACACTCTCCCATATATGAGGAGTCTCAGGTTCAGTAGGGAGCACAGGAAAAAGAAAGCTATACATCGCAAACATTCCCAGTAGCAACATTCACATCTTCATAAGCAACGCAGGTAAAACACCCGCATTCTAAAGAAAAGCACCAAGATTTCCACCCTTTCTTGAAGAGGTAAAAAGAGAGAAAAGTCTGACTTTCTCCTACTTTCCGAGTTGCAACTTCCGCCCCCTTTGAAAAAAGCCCCCTCGCTAGGAGTTTGCACACCGTGAAACGATGAAAAAGGACCCTCGCTGGGAGTTTGCAGCCCATGCAAAGAGTGAAAAAGGATTCTCGCAGGGAGTTTGCAGCCCGTGAAACGATCAAAAAGGGTCCTCGCAGGGAGTTTGCAGCCCGTGAAACGACCAAAAAGGACCCTCGCAGGAGGTTTGCACACCGTGAAACGACAAAAAAGCCCCCTTTTTCTTCACTTGCAGCTCGTGCAAACCCCAAAAATGATCCATTCTGACCCCTTGCAGCTCGTGCAAACCCCAAAAATGCACCATTCCGACCCCTTGCAGCTCGTGCAAACCCCAAAAATGCACCATTCCGACCACTTGCACGTCTTGCAAACCCCAAAAATGCACCATTCCGATCCCTTGCAAGCCTTGCAAACCCCAAAAAATACCCCTTGCAAGCTTTCCCGCATTCTCAAACAACCAAAAAAACCAGCTTACCAAGACCTTGCACCTCAGAATCACCAGAAAAATCTGATGGTGGCGTAGGGTTTTTTGGTGTGCTGGTTTTCGTTGTTCTCAATTTTTTCTTGCCTCCGCCCCCTCCAAGAGAGCGCAGTGCCTGCCTTCATACAACGCCTTAGACGCTCAACCTTAAACACTTATTGTTGAACGGGTTGAGGGGTTCCTTCAGGAGAAGAAAAATCTGATTTTTCATCTGTTGGTTGGTCTGGTGCTACAGGTGATGACCCCTGGTCTACACTAGCCCCCTCCAAAGCTCCCTGTGGAGCCTCAGGACGAAGGTTTTGCGCGTCAGCTGGACTATCGGAAGAGGATCAGCTTAGTGGCTGGTTTGCGTCTTCCATCGTTGGAGAAGGGGGCGTTGCGTGCTCTGGAGCTGTGGATTCCTCCGCTTGAACCTCAGAGACGGTCACTGTTTCTTCATGAGCTACTTCAGGAGCAGTGCTAGTTTCCTCAGGAGTAGGTGTTACTTCTTGAGGAGCAGGAGGAGTTTCCTGAGGAGTAGGTGTGGCTACTTCAGGAGCAGCTACAGTTTCCTGAGGAGTAGATGTTACTTCTTCAGGAGCAGTGCTAATTTCCTGAGTGGTAGCAATTGCTTCTTGAGGAGCAGGGGTGGTTTCCTGAGTGGTAGCAATTGCTTCTTGAGGAGCAGTGGTAGTTTCCTGAGGAGTAGGTGTGGCTACTTCAGGAGCAGTGGTAGTTTCTTGAGTGGTAGCAATTACTTCTTGAGGAGCAGGGGTGGTTTCCTGAGGAGTTGGCGCTGTTGCTTCTGCTGTTTCGGGGGTCGAAGCAGTTGGAAGTCAGGCTTCCAAATGGTCGAGAGAGGTCGTGTTCTCTGTCTCTGTAACTACGGCTTCCTGTGACGACATCCCATCACTCGCGAGGTTATCAATATGTTTAACAGGATTTTTAATAATATCTTTGGTCGTATCGATGGCATGCTGTCAGAATTCTTTAGTTTTCCCTACTACTTTAGCTCCAGCCTGTTTAATCCCCCCTACAATATTGGTAGGCACGCTTTTAATCCCCCCGCTCGCATCAATGTTGACTTGTTGCCCTGCGTTATGAATATGTTCTTTTATAGTAGAGCCGGTGTCTTTGATTTTCGCAACGGCATTGCTTCCTATTTCCTTTGCTTGTCATCCCAACCCTTTCCCAAACTCTGCCGTGGAATGAGCCGCCTCACTAATAACATTTCCTCCCGCTTGAATGGGGTTTGTTTTAAATTGTTGAGCTCACTCTTTCATCGTGCTTTGTAGGTTTTTCCCAAAATCAACTCCCTTATCAATCGTCTGTTCTGCCTGATTTTTTACCTTTTCCCCAAAGTTCACTCCTTTCTGGATGACGGTATTTGTTTTGTCTACTACCTTTGAAGGAGCCTCTCTGATAGATTGAGTCAATTGTTTTGTTTTCTCTGTGGCCTTGGTGGCGAATTGTTCAGTTTTGTTTAACAAGTTTTGGGTCGAGGCAACAAGTTTATCGAAAAAGCTTGCTTCCTTCTTAGGTATATCACTTCCTCCGTTATTCTGGTCAGCGCTTGGAGTAGTGGCTGTAGCAGGAGAGGAGCTTGAAGTCCCATTAGCAGGAGGCGTTGCCGTTTGCTGTTTTGGGTCAGCCTGTCCAGTAACTTTCGCTATAAACCCTACAAAATTCTTTACCGTCTTCTCAAAAAAGCCCATTTTAGGAGGTTCTCAAGAAGGAATACTATCAAGCTGAACGGTGGTTGGTGTCTGATTTTCCGTCATCTAACTTGCAAAGATGATATAAAAAGCATTTCTACTCTATTGTATCCTAAAAAATAAAAAAGTCAAAAAAAGTCTGACTTTTTCTCTTATTTTATCTCCTTTTTCTCGCCCTTTTTCAAAAAAGCTACCATAGATATCTCCATAGTAGCTTAATAGATTGATATGTTTGTAAGGAATTATCCTCTTACTTTTTTGATTACTTCTTCAAAGTATGACTTTGGATAAGCTCCTGGAATAACTTCGTATTTTCCTGTTTTTGTATTGATAATTACACTTGCAGGAGTTCCAGTAATTTCGAATTTTCTTGAGGCTGCAGGAAAGATTTCACTCACAGCACTCTTAGTATCAGCACTGCTAAGACATCCACTAAACTGAGCTTCATCAAGTCCTATTTCCTTTGCAAGAGCAATTACATCGCTTTCACTTGTTGCTTGCTTAGAAAACGCTTTCTCCACGTATGCATAGTACTTCTCTGCTCCTCCAAACTGTGCAGCACAATACGCTCCATGAGCACCAGCTTCTGATTGCTCTCAGAAGAGAGGAATAGACTTGAGAACAACGCTAACGTCTTCATTCTCCTGACTAAGCTGTTCTAAAGTTTCAGCTTCGTGGAGTTTTTTACAATAACTACAGAGAAAATCAACATAAGAAAGAACTAAAATATTCCCCTGTTTATCTGCAAAGTTAGGAGTTGAACCGATAAACCCTGCAATTTCCTCTTGAGTCAGTTTTCCAGATTGAGATCCTTGTGCTGAACTATCTTGTGCTGCAGTATTTTCTTCTTTTGTAGTATTTGCAGTATCAGTAGCTCCTCCTTGAGATTTTAACTGTGTAATAGTTTCGCTAATACCTTTATCAATTTGTTGTCTCACTTCTGGCGTCATTCTAGCCTCAAAATACGCTTCAAAGTTTGCTTGAGATCCATATTGCATCTCAATTGCTGCTTTGTAAATAGAATTTACTTTTTGGTACATGCAAGTTCCTAGTGCTGCACCTCAAATAAGAGTAATTGCACTCAAAGCAACTGCTGTTCCTGCCATCATACCATGACAATTTTCATTTTTACATTTTTCCATAGATACCATTCCATAAGAGGGATAAAAAAACAATACTGAGTAACTCAGTCTCCGCTTCTAATTTGATATTTTGACATCAAGCTAGATAAAAAATCTCTAGGCACAAAAACATCAAGGAAACGGTGCTTGTTTGCCAGTTCCTTTTCTCTAAAGCTAGAGATCCTGAAAAAGCAGACAAAACGCATCTTCGTGAATACAGATATCAACGAAAAATACAAGTTCTTTTTATCTGAAAAGATTTGACAAAAAGAAGAAAATCTGAATTTTATCTTGTTTATTTTTTCTTTGCAAGGATAGTCTCTCCATCAACTACTTTATCTCCAACCTTTGCGAGGACTTCAAAGTTTTTATCCAAAACAATGCTTACCTGACTTCCCAGTTTGATGAGTCAGATTTTTTCTCCTTGTTTAACCTCTTGTCCAGGATTTAAAAAGTCAACGATCCTCCTTGCTACGAACCCTGCAATCTGAATTACACGAAATTGATACGCTTCCGGAGTCTCAAAGAGCATACTATGATATTCATTCTGAAAGGTTGAATTCATCGTAGAGTTGCTTCTCATCGCATTTCAAAAGCGACCAGCCACATAAACTTCATCAATCATTCTAGATCCCATGGGAGCTTTTTGGTAGTGCACATCAAGCGGCGTCATCATGATTGAAATCAACGTTGCCCCACTTGAAAAACCTTCCGTCCAATCATTGATCACTTTTTTATTTTCCTTATATAATTCTGTTTTATGATCTTTTAGTTCATCTTGCTTGATAATAGCGATAATTTTCCCATTAGCAGGGCTAACAAACATCGTATCATCATTTGGAACTGCACGAATTGGATCGCGGAGAAAGTAAAATCTATAAAAGGTCCCAATACCAATCAAAAAAACAAGACTGATCACTAACGACATTTTTAACCACTTCATAAGGTAAAATTCACGAATAAAAGCTCAGTTTTTTCTTTTTGCATTCAAAAAATCAAAAAAAACCTTGCCTTTCCTCTATATATATATATACATAGAATTCAAGCAATTTTTACATTCTATCTCGTAGTGCTATGAAAAAAAGATCGCTTTTATTGACCGGGATGTTGGGACTCCTTGCAATCCCATGAGCCTTTGCGTCAGCAGCTTGTCAGGACATTCAGTTTACCGATGGGCAAAAGTTCTGCTTTGATATCCAAAAATTAAATGCAGACAGATTTCAGGCAAGAATAAGTTCTTCAAATCTAAAATCTCTTTCTGAGCTCTCCTGTAGACTAAAGCTTCCAAACGGGAATGAGGTTGCTCTTCCAAGATGTGAAGGAGAATTTTCGTATGCAGGAAGTGACTGAAGGATTGAATTAAGGGCTGATATACAAAATTATCGATACGAGCTCGTTGATAATTATAGTTTTAGGAACGGATCGTTTGGCGCATCCTCATCCAATACTGCTCCTTCTTACAGTAATTACCAAGTTGAGTTTACTTCAACAAATCCTAGTAATCCTGCTAGAGATCAACGAGTTGATGTGTCTGTTCGTGTAAGAGGAAACGGATATTCCTACTCAAATTATGACAAAAATATCAGATTCCGTGTAGAGCAATACAAAAATGGTAGACGAGAAAACGCCTCTAGCTACGATTATGAATTGGACAGAACAAGTTATTCTTTCTCTTCCTATGAAAATGGAGAAAAAAGATTTGATCGCTTAGTAAAGTTTAGATCAGAAGGTCAATTCAGATTGTATGCTGAAATCGACGGTGGAAATTCCGTCTTCAGAGAGTTTAATACAACGACTTCTTCATCTTCTGAGTATTATGCTCCAGAATGGACCTCAATAAGTGATAAAAATCCAGATCAAAATAAACGAGTAGATATGACATTGAGAGTAAGAAGAAATGGGTCTGTAAATTATTATGGAGGAGTGGACTTCCGTGTAGAACAATACAAAAACGGTAGACGAGAAAATGCTTCTAGCTATGATTATCAGCTAGATAGGACAAGCTACTACTTCTCATCTACAGATAATGGAGAAGTCAGATTAAATAACTTCGTAAAATTCTCAACCAATGGGGAGTTTAGAGTTGTTGCTCAGCTTCGTGAATACGGGACAGCGACCGCTTATCAAACCTTCAATGTTAACGGTGGAACTTCTTCTAATAATTCTACATATTACAGTGTTGATAATCTTTCAATCAGAGAAATCTATCCTTCTTCTCCTCGCACAGATGAATGGGTTGATCTGACAATAAGAGCACAAGATCGCTACAATAGCAAAGTAGCAAATTACGAAGGAAGGGTAAAGCTTCTCGTAGAGGAGTACAGAAACGGATCATGGAGAACAGCAAGTAGCTCAGATTACCAGCTAGATCAGCAGTATGTAAATTTCTCTCGCTATGACAACGGGGAAAAGACCTTCTCAGATATTGTAAAGTTTAGGACAACAGGAGAATTTAGAATCAGAGCCGAGGATGATAATAGATCAGGAATCTATGGGACAAAGGAGATTCGTGTATATTCCTCTTCTTCTAATAATAATTCTCGATCCAACTCTTATTACAACTTCACTGACAAAGAGCTTTCCAAAATCAGAGCAGTATCCAACATTTGGAATGACGTTATCGTAGCTCTAGAGAGAGACTATCCAAGACTAAGAAATAGCATGCAGTGGAGAAACCTTTCTTCAGACTTCTATAGAAATATGCAAGACGTCCTAAGAAACGCTAGCTCCGCAAAATTCAGAGGATGGAGTGAATTCTATTCAGCATTCCAAGAATGGTTTAGTCTTACTATCAGGACAAGATAGTTCCTTTAAGGGTTTACTAACGGTTTCGGTGAGAAAGGAGTAAACCCTTTTTTTATACAGATAAATTCCAAAATGAAGATAAGCATAGACATCTCTTCGGATAAGATCAGAATTTTTGGACTTGATCATCCTATTTTTCTGGAGAGAACAGGAGTTGACGTTGAGCTGGGAAAGGTCTTAGTAAACCTTGACAAAGAGAAAAACCTGACCGAAATACTGGTGCTCAACGGACCATGAGGGTTTACCAACCTGAGGGTAGGCTGCCTAGCACTCAATCTCCTCAAAACACTCAAAAAGGGTCAGCTTTCTTTCTTTTCTCTTTCAAAGATTGAGCTGTATCAGCATTTCTATCGCAAAGCTTGGATCTCCCGTTATGGAGCGATCTATATCGGACAGAAATCCAATGTTCGGCTGCGAGACTTTGAGGAAAATAAGCCCATTTCCTCAGTTAAAAAGGACCAACTCTCAGCTTTATCTTCAGAGTATAAAGGGCTTTTCGTAGACCAAGTGTATGAAAGAGACTATTTTGATGAAGCACTTCCTTCTTTAGACTATACATTTGAGCAGCAGGGGCTCTCTTTGCATTTCAAAGGGGAAACCTACCATTTACCTCGAGCAGATTTTGCTCCTCAAGAGGTTGAAATGCTTCATCCAAACTATATGATCGAACCAAATGTTAACTAGAATGCTCCAAGAGTATGCTGTAAATTGAGAATGATTCATTGCTCCTGCGGATGATGCTTCAATAACCTTAGATCATATTCAAGATCATAAAACATTAACCTAATAGCTAAATCCTTAAAGTCAAACAGCTCAGGATAGTACTCCTCAAATCGTTGTAGCAGATTTTCGTAATCTTCTTTTTTGGCATGAGGTTCATCTGCCTCTGACATATATTTAGTAGGGAATAATGACATTCTTCTGACCATACTTAAAACAAAATCAAGAGATCCAACAATAATTTTTTCAAAATCTATCATTCCAGTAATCTGTATATTTTCAACTAAGATATTATCAAAGTGAATATCTCGGTGAACCAATCAGATTTTTTGTTCGTTTAAACTTTCTTTATTGCATGTAATAAAGGCTTGGATATTTTTAGCTAAAGTTTCAGGAATGATGCCTTTTTTTTGACAGAAGCTTAACAATACTTCTATCTTGGATACGAGCTGATTTGCCCATGATCAATCATAAGGAGAAGGGAACTTCTCCATAAATTCATAATAAGGAAGTTGGTTAATTTTTTTTAAAAATGAGCATAACTGCTTAATAATAGCTCTTCTTTCTTGATTATTTAAAAGGTGCCAAACAGAGTAGAGATTCTGACCGGATAACTTAGACGCTAGTAAAAATTTATGAGAATACATCCTCTTAGAGCTATCCGCAGCTATGAGCTCGGGGACAGGAAGATGTTCTTTAAACGCTACATAGCAATATGCTTCCTTTTCTAGAGCGAAGGGGTCTTCTGAAGTATAGCCCTTGAGAATATAGGAATTGTTGATAGTATAAACATCATTTATAAATCATACCTTATTCTTGACGACACTTTCCACTTCTCCCAGAGCGTAAATATCAAGAATATGCTGTAATTGCGATTGCTTCATAGGAATTAATAATCTAACTAAAAAATCCTTGAAAGTGTGGGTGATTTTTGTATCCTAATGCTTAGATTAAGAGAAGTCTTGATACCCAAGCGGAGAGACCTTTTATCTTGACCTGTATTTTAGTTTTATCTTATACCTTTTCAATGAAAATCGCACACGCACTTGGAATTGATCGAGGAAGTAAATATATCGGACTTGCTTATACTCCAATAGAAAATTCAGACATCATCTTCCCAATCGGCTATATTATGAATGATGAAATGACTTATTATTATATTGCTGATATTATCCAGAGGTATCATATTAGGAAAATCATTCTCGGTCGGCCGAGCAAACAAAAAGACATCCAAGAAAAGATCTCTAAATTTATGGCGTCGCTCAATTACATCATAGAGAACCAAAAAATTGAAATCCTGACGGTAGAGGAGGATTATACGAGCGTCCAATCAGGAGAAATCATCTCCGATTTCAAAAAGAACGCCACGACTGATACGATCAGTGCGATGCTGATCTTGGAGAGATGGAAAAAACACTAATCCAGCTCGAAATGATCTCGTGTTGTGGGCATCTCTAGGATGCCCTTTTTTCAAACCTGTTGGATTTCTAGTCTAGGCAAAAATTTCCTACCGCCAGAGCCTCAAGAACTCGCCAAAAAAACCCGAGAAATTTGCAAAATTTGCCAAAAACTTTATAATAATGCTGATTTATTTCTCCTTTCAGAAAAGAACATGGCAAATAACGAAAGTTTTCTGCAACAGAATACCGCCGCAGGGGCTGAAATCTCTCATCTCAATGATGATGTAAAGATCAAGGAAATCCTCTCTGAGCAAGAGAAATTGCAGAAGCTCTATAATGAGGTCGTTGCCTATATTCAGCAGCACTCCCAGATGCCAACCGAGGAGATGATTAAATATCAGACCCAGCTCAAACAGCTGAGTGAATACTATCAGCTCAATCAACAAAAGCTCAAAACGCTGGGTTACTCCAACGTTCAGGTTAATAAGAACGTGGTCCTCAAGCAAGGCGCAAGAAAAAATATCTCGATCAAGACGATTCTCTTGGGATGTGGCTCGATTGTGTTTCTCTTTTTGCTGGGACTCATTTTTCTTTTCTCTTACCTCCTAAAGAACCCTCAGCAGCTCTGAGGATTTGCCGGTCTTGGAATTACCGCAGCCGTGGCAAAGGATTTGCTCTCCGGTCTAACCCTAACGGTTATGATCGTAGTCTTGCTATTAGGAATAGTAATCCTGATTATCAACGTCTACAAGGCGTTTACCAAGAAAAATTCTTCTAAATTACGATACTACGCAGGAATCGCACTCTGATTTTTTATTCTGATTCTTGCATTAGTTGCGGGAACCAACGTTCTGACGAGGATCAAGGAGATCAACCTCGCAGCCGTTACCAATCCAAATGAAGTAGTCCTCTTCTACCTCAAAGGCGTGCCTAATGAGAAAAATGAATTTACTCAGATTACGCAGGAGAGACCACTTCCGCTCATTGCTCCGATGAATATGACGGCACGTGTGATCCGACCCAACTTCCAAAAATTCACAAATATCGAGCTTGGTTCACAAAAGGTGACCGGGCTTCAGCTAGACTGTGGAAACGGCTCAGTCATCAACCTCAACCAAAAAACCGAATTTGAAAGACCTTGTTTCTATACCAAAAAAGGAAATTACCTTACCAGACTGATCATCCATTATGAGACCCCAAACAAAGAAAAGAAAACCGTGCCATATGCATTGAGACAAATCGTCGTTGGTTCTGAACTCGTGATCCAGGGACTCAATAAACAGCTCAGTGGAGGACAAAACGAACTCGTTGTAGGACCACTTCCAGCAGAGGTGGAGTTTAAGGCGGACAGAGTCTTTAGAGATTTCAACTTGAGCTCCTATAAGGTGCGTTGGGATGGAAATAACGACGGTAATGAAGATAAAATCGATGATGCAACCTTTAGATTCACCTATGATGAGGCAAAGGTCTACTATCCAAAGATTCGCTTCCCAGAAATCTCAGAAGAGTTGACCTATACCTTCCCGCTCAGAGTAGAACAGTCAGGAATCCCGGTCTGTAAGATCGAACTTTCTCAGCAGAAGGTAAATAATTACAATATCTCAGCGTCTTTCTTTGACGGCACAGAAAGATTTATCAGTGATTATTCTTTCGTCTTCATAGACAAAGCAACTTGAAAAGTGATTGATGAGATTCATAATACGGATAATGGGATGGAGTTCCCTTATGCCTTCCCAGGGAAATGAACCTATATCGTGAGGATGAATTTCATTACGACCGATGATAAAAAAGGCTCCTGTGAGACCGAAGCCAAGCTCTTGGAAAAATCTTCTTTCAATGTAAACTACGAAGTGCATGCTTCTTCGCCCAATGATATGACTTACAAAAAAATGGATATGGATCCGATCTTGCAAAAGAAAACCATCGCCCTCCCAGAGATCCCAACCAAACTCAAACTCAAACTCATCAAGATCGAACCTAAAACCTTCAATACCAAAGTAAACGTCTTCTTAGATGATAAACCGGTAGTCTTTACAACCGAGGGTGAATACCTCTTTGATATTACCGATGCCAAGCAACACAAAATCAAGCTCCAAATCCAAGATAAAGTGCGTGGCTTGGACTATGAAGAGAACCTTACGACGATGATCGGCTTAGATGATGTGATAGGAAAGCTCCAAGTGATTGGAGATTCCGTTGGGTTCGAACCATTTGAGGTCACGCTTGATGCTTCATCGTCCAGACTGAATGATCCTGCCGATCAGATTACCTATTTTACGTGGGACTTTGGTGATGGACAGCAGCAGCAAAAGGTTTCCAACGGTGTGATAAAGCACAGATACCGCTTTGATTACACCAAAAACAACGGAACCTTCAAACCAAAGGTCACCGTTTATACTCAGAAGTGACGTTCAGTTACCGTAGAGTCAAGTAATCTGGTTGTCGTCAAGAAGCAGCTTATCAAATTGGAGATCAACCCAGATTCTCATCCTACCCAAGAAGCCAAAATCTGAGATGTTGTCAGCTTTTCGCTTGATTTCAATGGCTTACCGAAGAAAGTCTCTCGAGACTTCGGCGACGGCACCCCAGCCCATGAATGCGAAGGTAGAACCTGCACCGAAATGACCAAAACCCGATCCAAGAAAGGAACCTATCGTATCAATGTAAAGATGGATTTCGAAGATCAGCAATCTATCGAACAGACCATGGAGTTTAGAATCAGAGAGTAGAGACTTCCTCTCTCCTCATTCCCAAAAAAGAGTGGCATTCCGCCACTCTTTTTTCCATTCTTTTTGAAAATTCTGCTTATGCTGTTGCTTCTTCAGATGCATCTTCTTTCTCATTTGCTTCATCTTCTCGTTCTCCTTCCTCAGTCCATCTATCTTGCTGAGATTTCCTAAGCTTCCACGCTTCTTGCGTCTCGGCAATGAGCTGATTCAAGGAGTTGATGAACGCTTCCGTCTCAGCTACAGGCGCAATCAGCTGCACCGCATCAATCTTCTTGGTGCTTGCTTGATAAAACGCGTCCATCTCCATACGCAGTGCTTTCGCTGAAACCGTTTTCTGTGCTAAATTCGCTTCAGAGCGAGCCATCGTCTTTTCTTGATAGCTTTTGTTGACTTCTTCCAGACGCTCCAGCGTTTTCTTGAGCCCGACTGCTTGGAATGCAGCCGCAAACTCACTCTTCTTGCTGTCGACCAACAGCCCTTCAATCAAAAACGTCTCCTCACGGTTCGCTTTCACCTGTAATCCAAGATATTGCTTCCTGAGCGGGAGCAAAACCTCTGCTGCTTGCTTCAGTGTTGATTCTGGTGAGCTTGCTTCCAGTGCAATCTTCGCAAAGAGATAGGTCAAAAGCTGATCCCTTTCTTTGTCCAGCTCCAAGAGTTCTTTCGTCTCTTGTTGTTGCCCGAGTTCTTGATTCAGATCTAAAAATTGTTGAAGCTTCGCCTTGAACGCATCAAAATCCGTCCCTGCCAGCCCTAATTTCGCCACTGTTCCTTTGGCGATCAGCTTTTCAAAAGCTAACATAAACGCACCATAGGCAGCATGATTGAGCTTGGTAATCCCAAAAGGTCTAATTGCTAATGAGTCTGTCATTGTGTTAGTATAAAAAGATAAAAAAGCTGATACTCTCTTCTGGTTTGGTCTGTGTTCAACAGGAGTTTTCTCATCTTTCCTCCCTCTCTCCCTTCTTCCTCCCCCCGAGCAATATGCTCGATCCTTCCCCCTCGCACTCTGCACGTAAGCAGTGCCAGCAGAGGTCTTTCTGGGACTACTTTGCCCATAGCGAAGTCAGCAGAGGTCTTTCTAGGACTACTTTGACGATAGCGAAGCCAGCGGAGGTCTTTCTGGGACCACTTTGACGATAGCGAAGCCAGCGGAGGTCTTTCTGGGACCACTTTGACCATAGCGAAGCCAGCAGAGGTCTTTCTGGGACTACTTTGCCCATAGCGAAGCCAGCGGAGGTCTTTCTGGGTTCACTTTGACCATAGCAGTGCTGGAAAGACGCTCAAGCAGTGAGACAGACAGTAAGATACTCAAAACTCTTGTCGGAGCGTCTCCTCTAGAGAGTAGAAGAGGAGAACTCTTTCGCTACCATAGAGGAGCTAGCACAAATTGCAAGGGAAAATCACCCAAAACCTAGAAAAAGCCCCCCTTTTGACGTTGTATTGCTCTTATGACCGAGGGGAAAAGAAAGTAGTGCTATCTTCCATCTCAAAAACAATCAAAAAAAGCACCTCCATACTAGAGGATGCTCCACAAGCATATTGCCAGAGAAAAAAGAAGAACCGTTCATCTCTTCTTGCCTTACACTTATTCCCAAATTTCAGCAAGCCACATTTTACTCAACCATAAAATCACAAAGCAAATTGCGAGAATTACGAGAAACCACACCGTTGCCCACAAAAATTTACGCCGAGTGAAAGCTTTTTGCTTCAAAAGAAAAATCTGATAGACGACAAAGAGCAGCCCACTAGTCCCGATACAAAATAACGCATAATAGCGATACTCAAAAGAGAACATTGGAGCAAAATATTGGATATAGTCCAAAGAAAGGTTCTCATCCTTCCCCCCAAGAAAACTAAAGGTTGCTACTATTGCTCTCCTCTTTACCACAAAAGAAAGCCCCAAGAGCAAGATCGCAAGCAAGCTCCCTCAAAAATAAAGAGATTTTAACTTTGAAAGCATGATTATACTGAGAAGCAGTAAAGAAATACAAGTATGCAATGCAGTAAATAGGAGAAAATATTCAAGTCGTCCTGATAAGCTCCTCTATAGAGTAAGTCGGTAAAGGAAAGCATCTTAAGAAACCTCATCTGGAAATACTTCAACTTTAAAGTTCGCTGCCTTTTTCACTCTATTAATACCTAAATCCGAAATGGTGTCGTCTCGAAAATATACCCAGTCTTTATCATGTCAGATATAGTCTTCATAGTAATGTGCCCCATTCCAAAATCCAGGACGTTTCCCTCAATGACCATAGGTTAGCGGAGCATAAATATCATTTTCTCGCCCGTGAAAGGTTTTGTCTTGAATGGCTTTGAAGGAGCTTTTATCAACAGGAAACTTGAAAGGTGTAACAATAAGATAGCCATCAGCATATCCTACCAGTCCGATAATTGCCTGCGTCCCTGCATACTGGAGAGGAATATATCCAGGCAGGCTACTTTTCTTGGTAGCGATCAAGCCATAGTCAAGAAAAAGGTTATCCTTATCCTCTCCATGTCGATCGAGTGGATCCGCAGGTGGAAGGCTCGGATTTGGTTCAGGAAGGTAATAAGCTTTATAGGTCGCTTTATCCTTCTCCGCGATTTCGAGAGGGAGGAGCTCAATATTTCGAGAAGGATCATTGGTATAGGTATCATCTCACTCAAAAATCCAGAAGTTCTTTAGTGCTATCTTCCTGATATCTTCATATCCTGTCCACGAAAGCTTGGTGTAAGACTTCGGGCGAAATGGAGTTTCAGAGGTAGTTGAAGGATTTGAAGTCACCTGCTGTGGCTCTTTAGTAGTTCCCGTTGAAGTTTGATCGTGTTCTTTGTGAGTTCCTGTCGAAGCGTCTTGTTGTCCTGTGAGAGTTACTTGCGAAATAGGGGTTTTTGGTTGCTGGGAGGAGTGCTCTGGATGAGAAGTAAGGGAACATCCAGTCAAGAGTATCCCTCAAACGATACTCAAGAAGAGGGGAGATGGTTTCATAAGGAGTTTTTCATAGAAAAATAAAACTCCCTAGAATATACTCTAGGGAGTTTAAATATCAAGACAAAATGTTACCTTCATCATGACTTCTTCACATGGACTTCAGGATGAGAGATATGGGGGCAGGGAAAGCTTCGTTGTACAGAGCGAACATAGGCTTGTTTCCGATGGCAATCTTCCATGCCCATCCCTTTCCCTCAATACGCACCCCCTCATCACACAAAAAGAAAACTGATGCTTTGACTTTCGGACGGAAAGCGATATACTCGCAGGAGTCAGATTTTTTCTTTTTACTTGCCTTTCCCTCCTCCTTTCATCAAAAAAGGAGATACTTGGGCATCCTTTATCTTCTAAGAAAGCACAATGAAAGTCAGATTTTTTCTCTTTTGCTTAGCATTGATCATGTTGGCAGGATGTGGCCCTTCGCTAGAAGAATATTGACAGTCCTTCCCCAAAAATACGGAATCTTGAAGCGAAATAGCCTCTCCCTCCCCTGAAAACGTCCCTCCAGCTCATCAAAATGGAGCAGAGGAGGACTGAGAACTTATAGATCAGAACGAGGACAAGCGAGGGGGGTGGAGTCTAAGAGGTAAGGAGATTGAAAGTGGCTATAAGTATACGCTTGTATTCTGGAGAAGTCCCAATTTTGAGTGAAAATGAAGGCTCGACCCAATAACCATGAAGTTTTTTTCTCCCGAGAGGATTACTAAGGAGGATCTTCTACAAAACGTGCTCTCTGATTACTTACAAATCCCAAGACTTGACTTGTCAGCGATTTCAAGCTCGGTTACTAGGAAGTATGACTTTGGAATAAGGTGTCTTTGATCCTATTTCAAGGATGAGAGAAAGGAAAATATGCCTTCAACGATCATTTTCCCTCCTGGAAGTGGAGAAAAAGTGTTCCACGTTCCTCATAAAGAACTTTCAGATCAAACCTTTCCGTATATCAATTACCTTTCAGAGCCAGTATGGTTGTCTAATAGTAGTCTTTTCCCTGAGTATGCGGGTTGATATGCAGGGAGACCTAGGCGTGCTGGGAAAGACAATTGTGTCATAGTAATGGGAAGAGCCGCTCACTTCTCAGATTTGCCTTTCAGGCTTAGCGGAGGCTTCGCTGATGCGACACTTGCATTTATCGAGGAGCAAAACGCCACCTCCAAATGTAGAGAAATGCTCTGGCATGAACATATGCTTGAGTTTTATAACGATGAGACCGTTTGCATCTTATGGTTTGAGAAAAACACGAGTCTCAGAGAAATTAGCAGCTAAAACGAGAGTTCATCACTCTCCTTGAGAGTAAAAAAACCAAAAATCTGAAGGCAATCCCTTGTTCTCCTTCAGATTTTTTCTTTTTTCTTGCTTCATTCTGCTAGTGCTTCGTTCACCGCTTTTACAAGCTTTGCTCTCGTGCGAAGAGCTGGATGAGCAGTGCACGATAATTGATCGCTTCAGCGAGGAGCTTGCACGCCGCCTCCTTATCAAAGGCACGGGTTTCCTCTCCCACCCTATCAAACGGCACTTTCAGGAACAAGCGTGGCAGTCTAAACGCATCAGCTACCGTTTCCACGCCTCGAGCCTCCATCTCGACGAAGCCTTCACTGCCGAGCGGTTCCAAGAGGGGAGTTTCTGAGGATCGGACGCTAGCGACGGGAGCGAATTGGAAGGGGAGAGGAGGGAGGAGCTCCTTGCCCGTGTGCAAGTTTTTGATTCTAGCGACTTGGAAAGGTGTTTTTGCGATGTTTGCAGGGGATCGGTAGCCGCAGACTCCAAGATTGATCAGAAAAAAGTCTGAATCTTGCTGTTCGGTCAGGAACTTCGTCAAGGAAAGGATGGTCGCATAGTTGCCAACCCCGGTGCAGAGGTAATGGAGGGAAAGCTTTTGTTTGAGTTGGAGCTGTTTGATCTGCTGTTTCACAGCTTTCAGCTCTCAAGGGGTTGCACAGCAGAATAAAAGGTGCATCGGAGCAGGGAGAGGATAAAACTAGTCAAGGTTTCGGTAGCGTTTGAGCTGTTCTGGTTGCAGCGTTGGCGAAACACGGACCGTCGGGAGCTGATAACGTCTCTTCATCTGCAAAAACGTTCAAGGCTGGGTCGTGCGAGCAAAAAGATAGCCCTCTTTTACGAGTTTCAAGACCCTGGCATCATACCTTCCTGCTGGATAACAGAAGCTAAGAACGGGAAGTCCGATTTCTTTTTCAATACGCGCCTTAGACTCAAAGACTTCTTCCCTCAGACGCTTGCTTCCCAGCGATGCGAGGTTACTATGGCTTACCGAATGCGAGCCAATTTCAAAGCCTGCGCTTGCAAGCTCTCTGATCTGGTCTCGAGTTGCGAATCTCGGATCCTGATCAGGTTTCCCCGCGATAACAAAAAAGACTGCCTTGGCGTGATGCTTTCTCAGCACGGGGAAAGCGTTGGTATAATGATCCAGATGCCCATCATCAAAGCTCAAAATTACTGCTCTTTTGGGCGGGGTTTGTCTCCCCTCGACGATAGCTTTGAGGTCTCGGAAGGTCAGCGGGGTAATAGCGTGCTCTTCAAAGAAGTCAAGGAGTTTATCAAGCTTCTGCGGGGCATAAGACAGCCTGTAGCCGAGCTGATCTTTCGTCGTTGCGGGAATATCCTGGATATAATGAAACATAAGAATCGGGAGCGTGAAGCTTTGCTGCTCCTCTTGCTTAGTCCGGTGCTCTTCAGGGGAGAAGTTCTCGAGCTGCTCCCTCCAAACCATTCTCGTCAAGGCTCTAACCTGGGCTGCTTTTGAAGCAGGTGCACAGAGCACTGCTTTGAGTTTACCTTCCGCTCACCAGAACGCAAGCAAAACGCCTCCAATCCCGAGGAAACAGGCACTTAGCACGAGCAAAATCTTTGATTTTTCCATCACTGCCTCCAAAATAAAACGCAGAAATACTCACTATCCTAGCATAAACCAAAAAGAAGTAGAAGAATCCTGACTAAATCCAAGTTCTCCTGTATTCACAAGTTGTCCCACTGCGGATTCTCCGAGTTCCTTTGGCAAGAGCTGATTCAAAATCGTGAATGCTGGGAATGCTTCTTGCTCTGCTTCACTCATCTGCTTGTCCAACAGGTGTGCAACGAGCGTTTCAGATTGAGCTTTGCACGCTTGCATAGGCAAACCGTCATAGCAGTTGCTCACGACCAAAAGTGAGTAGTCCTTCCCCAAAAGCTCTTTCAAGAGTGCAAGCAGTTCGGTCTGCTTGACTCCCTGCCTGATGAAAATAACGAGATGTTCTTGGTTAGGATTGATCACGCCAAGGTAGCAGAAGAGTTTATCAAGGTAAGGGTAAAAGTTTTCTTCCGTCTGCGCTAAGCCATGCTGAGCAAAGAGCTGAGAAGGCTGATTATCGACGTTTCGTAGCCTTCCAAAGTGCGGACCAATTTCACCGGTATAGAGCATCACCGGTTCTGGCAACTCCGCTACTTGAATAAGGGCAATGATCGGTTTCTTCTGATCGAAAGTAAGCAGAATACTTGAGAGAAAAATCATTGTATGAAACTCCAAATCCCACGGACAAACTGCATATTGGAAATCTCTTTGCGGAGTCCCTATCAGTTCTTTCGCTGAAAGGGTATTGACCATGATTTCATCGAGGAGTTGTTCGTAGTTCATTGTTAGCGTTGAGGTTAGAAAAAAAATAAAAAGCTTTTTGTTTACTAATTCACGACCGAGCTGTAGAATCTCATCACTTGAAGGACGAATCTATCGGCGAGTCTGTATCTTTTCTCTCGTTCTTCTTGGCTCATAAAGACAATAGAGGCACTTTCGATCCAAAACTGTCTAAAGATTTCACTAATTTCCACCTTGAGTTGATCGATCTGCTGTTTGTCGAGCTGTTCATAGATCAGGATGAGGTCCATTCCGATCTGCTTCCCAAACCTGTCCCCCCAAAAATAGCGAACGATCTGGTGCTGTTGCTTTTCAAAGAGCGTCACCAAGTTTTGCTTGAGATCCTCAAAGAAAAGCTCCTTAAAAAGAGGCAAAAGCGGTGGATAAATCGTAATGACCCATCAGGTATGCTCTTTTTCAACGCCCAGGACTCCTGCTTCATTTAGACTGTCCACTTGTTTTTTGATTGCTGGGAAAGTCCATCAGATTTCTGTTTCTAATGCCCTCATGGAAACGCCCTGCCTTCTGAAAATCAGATATTTGAGGATGTCTACTTTCGTTTTACTACCAAAAAGTTTTTCAAGATTCATTACAGCGAAGGAAGAAGAGAAAGATATCCGTAAATCTGAGCCACTGAAAAATTAACCACGAGAGGAGTGTATTGTTTTCGTGCGTGATTTCAAGGGGGATTCTGTTTTTTTTCTTGTGTTCTTTAAGGCTTTGAGTTTTGCATCAGCCAGTTGCGAGAGATTAAAGCACAATTCTGATAGAAGATACAGGTCGTGCCACTTCACAAGGCGTTCTAGTGGCGTTCATGGTTTAAATGCAGCGAAGTCTAAGCACAAATGGATCCCGTAGTGCTTGCTTCCTTTCCGTTCTGGAATATGCTCGGCATAGACAAAATCTAAGTGAATCTTTGCTCAATTGAGATGGTTCGTTTTCTGAATTTTGGGAGACAAGATAAAGTCTCTTTGCACTTCATAATCCTCAAGTTTGAGTGCTAGACCAGAGGATGTAGAATGGTTAAGCACGTTTCTCAAGAATCTAATCGTCTGTTCAAAAGGGAAATACTGATCTTGGAGCTGATCTTTGAGAAAGTTTCTCAGGACGGCATCGTTTTCTATAATTTCTCTCATCACAGAGAAAATCCCCTTAAACGCACTAATTTCAATTAAATAGCCATAAACATTCCTCTTGTCCGGATGCTTGTGAAGCGAGCTGAGCAACTGCTTAATCAAGGATTCTTTAAGTCCAAAGGAGGAAGAAGCCCCGGTCCTGATGGGCAGATCCATAGCCAAACTTGAAAGGTCATTTGTCAAAATAACCTGTTCCATAAACTTCCCCAGCGAGAGAAAATGGTAATAGCCTTGCAGTAATTTTAGCATAATGTGTTCCAAAAGTTAAAAAATCTGAATTTTGATACTGATTGTATTCGTCGTTTGGTTGGTAGAGATGCGTGATTGATAGGTAATCCCCTTGGCAAAATCTGCTTCAAACTGTTTTTCATTAAAAGCATCGCCTTGAATACCAAGGATCTTTACATTCTTTGGGAAATAGAAAATCGCTTTAGCTTCCCACCATTTGAGAGGAATCGTAGGATCAGGATTCTTTGGCTGTAATGCAAGAATGTGACGTTCTCTATCGGTCATTTCGATTCAGTAGCTCTTCTCTAGTGCAAAGATCTCATCTTGATAGGTCTTGGGAATATCAAGCGTATAATTAATGTGGAGGGTATAGGTTCCCGGTGAAAGTGTATGAATGTCCAGCTTTCTTTCTTCTGTAGAGAGAAGAACGTTCCCTTGAGGTCCTAGCACCTCTACCTGTTTTTTGACAAATCCATCAGACTTATTAAACGAGCTATTAATATGGAAAAAGTAGAAAAAGTCTGGATTATACACATTGGTCAGATCATAGTCTTTCAAGAACGTTCGCATTTCATCAGAGACATTGGAGAGGTAGATATTGATAAATCCCTTATGCAGGAGCTCTTGAATGTTGTTGATCGTAGACTTTGCAAGCGTGAGAGCATTATCTTTCAGATAGCGTTGAAGATCTTTGATATAAAACTCCTTCTTATTACTCCTATTCTCTCCTCTAATAAGATCGACATTAGCATTGACAAATTGCCATTCTCGCGTTTTAGAGCGAAAGGCAGGCAGAAGATAGGTAATTAATTCTGAGTCGAGAAAGATAATTCCCTTGATATTCTTTTGAAAAAGCTGATTCCATTGCTCCTGATTAAACATTTTCTCTCTTTTCTCCGGATCAAAAGCAGTATGGAAGATCTTTTCATAGAGCTGTTTCAGATTGCGTCAGTCTTTATCTGTGAATCAGAATTTGTTCCCTCCGATAAATCACGCAGCTTTCTCTGTCAGAAATCCCTGAGTTCGTTCAGGCAGAGGAACACGGGTATTAGGAGCAAGCATATCAGGGAGATAAGAATCAATAATCTGCATATCGACAATATGCCCTCCAGAAAGGCTAATAAACGCAAAAGACCCAAAGAATCCCCCATTAGGACGAGATTCATTACTGTTTTGGAGAGGAACAAGGTAATTAAAACGCTGATCTTTCCCGAGGAGTTGGAAAATTTCTTCTCTCAGTGGTCGTGCATCTGAAAGCATCTTCAAAATCCTCTTATAGTTCCCAAATCCTAACTTTGTGAGGTAGTCTTTATTCTCTTTCGCATAGCTCCAAAGTGCAGTAAGTTCCTCTTCTCTAGTTTTCAGGACGTTAGCACCAGACAGGTAATCTTTTATGATGAGATCAAGTTGCAAAATCTGGCGAGCTACCTCCGGGTCAACAACCCAAAAATAAGAAGCAACCTGAGGTAGTTCAGTGAAGATATCAATCTTATGATTTGAAAAAAACCGTTCAGTAATTTTTGAGTACAAAGAAAAAACAGTAAAACTCAGCACCAAAAGCGAGAGAAAAACCGTATGCAAAACAAACTTTCCAAAAGAAATTGACTCCTTTTTCAGTGGTTCAATTCCGATTTTTTTCATTTTTACAGCAAAATAAACAGAGGAAGTTTAGTATTTTCCCAAATAATTGCAAGCGTTCTATAAAAATCAGAGGAAAGCTTGACCTTTTGAGTGCTTTCACTATAAGAGATTTTGCTTTTACTTTTATTAGAAAAATACTGATGAAAAAACTAGTTCTTCTCCGTCATGGAGAAAGTACTCGAAACCAAGAGAATAGATTTACTGGACGAACGGATGTTGATCTTACCGAAAAAGGGCTCCAAGAAGCTAAAAAAGCAGGTGCACTTTTGAAGGCTGAAAATCTCCACTTCTCGAGAGCTTTTACCTCTTACCTCAAAAGAGCTATCAAGACCTTGAATACCGTGCTAGATACGATGGATTTAGATTGGATCCCTGTAGAAAAATCTCGGAGACTCAATGAAAAGCATTATGGAATGCTCCAGGGGCTCAATAAAGCCGAAACCGCACAAAAATACGGAGACGAACAGGTACTTCTTTGGAGAAGGAGCTACGATATCCCGCCAACTCCACTTGAAAAAGACGATCCACGTTCTCCTTTTCAGGATCCTCGTTATGCAAGGGTAGCACCTCAAGACTTGCCACTAACAGAATCCCTTAGAGACTGTGTAGGTCGTGCATTGCCTTATTTGCAGGAAACGATATTGCCAGCACTAGAGAGAGAGGATACGATTTTGGTGGCTGCACATGGAAATAGTTTGAGAGGAATTATTAAGGTGCTAAAAGGAATGTCAGACGAAGATATTCTAAAGCTCAACCTCCCAACAGCAGTTCCTTATGTATTTGAATTTGACGATGAAATGAAGCTTACGAAGGATTATTTCCTTGGAGATCCAGAAGAGGTGAAAAAACTGATGGAAGCTGTAGCAAACCAGGGGAAAAAAGCATAACTCTCCAAAATCCTATTCAGACTTCTGAATCTTTTATTTGTTTATACATAATGTAAATGACCTTTCAGAAAATAGCACTTCCTTATCCAAAAGATGCACTCGCTCCTTACATCTCTGAAGAGACGATGAGCTATCATTATGAAAAACATCATCAGGCGTATGCTGATAAACTTAATCAATTGATTGAAAATACCGATTTCGCTGGAAAGGATATCGTAGATATTGTAAAAAACTCAAATTGAGCATTATATAATAATGCTGCCCAGTTTTGGAATCATAACTTTTTCTGGAATTGCTTGAGTCCAAAACATGATCAAGTTCCTAGTGGGAAATTGGCAGAACTCATTGATCAGGATTTTGGATCTTTTGCTAGTTTCAAAGAGCAGTTTATTTCTTCAGCAGTTGGAAATTTTGGTTCTGGTTGGACTTGGCTAGTTTTGAATCAAGAAGGAAAATTAGAAATTCTGAATATGTCGAACGCTCAAAATCCGCTTCACTTGCCAGTAAAAATCCTTCTTGGAGTAGATGTGCGAGAGCATGCCTATTATATTGATACGAGAAATAATAGAGGAGCATATTTGGAGAATTTTTTCCATGTGATCAATTGGGGCTTCGTTGCTGAAAATTTGGGGTAAGATACTAAAAACCTGAATGAAACCTTTCGTTTTTTTTGGAGGCTGTAGTGAGATAAAGAATAATACCTTTTTATCCTTGCTTTAAGCCTTCCTTTTTTTATCATCTTTTATGGCAAATATAAATCGCTGTAATGATGCATAGCGACTATCGTTTATCTTCTTTTAAATTGAGAAATGCTGCTCCTAGTAGCCACATTTTGAGAGTATAACAGACTTTTGAAAAAAGACAAGTGTTTGCTACAAAAACTTTTGGTTTAGCTTGAAAGAAAGCCAAAAATCATTACATTTACGTGCGATAGATTCAGTTTTTTATTTTTTTAGCTCCAGTATTTTGGCAAAAAGAAAAACTCAGAGGAGAACAGCAAGATCCTTTACGGTGAATAAAAATCATATTTGATTTGGAATGATTTCCTTGGGAGTGCTCTATTTTTTTTCTAGAGCGATGGCACAAGGCTCTCCAGTATTCGAGTTTTTTACCAAATATAGTAAAATCGCTTTTTGAGAAGTCTGATTGCTTTTCTTTTTCTGATTGTGTATTGTGATTGGGCTCCTCATTTTGGCTAAAGGACATCTGACCAAATTCCTAGTAAAATACTTTTTCTCAGTCTTAATGCTGACTTCTGCCTGGCTAAATATCCGCTTACGAGATGTTACAACCCCTATTAAGTGGCTTGAAAACTGAGGATATTTTTCATGGCCATTAATCCGGCTCTTAGAAAGAGGGCTTAAAAATGAGACAGGAAGCTATATTACCGCGATTAAGGCGATAGTTATCGTTCTTCTAGTGCTGTTGGTTGGGTATTTGCTTTATATTTTCAATGTCCGCCTGCCAAAACTTCCCAAAATCAATATCGAGACTCCTGATACTCCTATCAAAAAAGAAAAAAAAGCTGACTCCAAAGAACAGGAAAGACCTACGATTACGATCACGAGACCCGAAATCTCTACCGAAGCGATTATGGAAAAAGTTTCTCAAGCCACCGGAAAAATCGCCAAGTCTAGTTCTGGTTGAGGTTCTCTTCTTAAGGAAATGTTTAAAGCCAAAGTAGAGCAGAAGATTGAAGAAAAAAAGCCAAAACCAGTGATCCATTATTCGTGAGATAAACCGACTTTTGGGACATCACTGCTAGAATCTACACTCGGACAGGAACAAACGATTGATGAAAATTTCCTTGTGGAAAAGGCACAAGCTTTGCAAACCAAGCTCGGGGAATTTGGGGTTCCAATTGCGATTGAGGGATTTGATATTGGACCGTCTATCGTGCAGATCAAGATTAAACCTGATGAGGGGATCAGAATTTCTGCTATTGAAGGGCTGGCAAATGATATCAAGCTTTCCCTCAAATCTAAATCGCTCAGAATCATCGCTCCGATCCCAGGAACCGATCTCGTGGGAATCCAAATCCCAAATCCAAAACCAAATATGGTGAGGCTCGGCGATGTGATCAATACCAGCGAATTTTCTACGGAGATGAAAAAGAATGCAACCAATCTTTCTCTTGGGAAAGGGATTGATGGAAGTGTGCAGGTGAGACCGCTTGAAAAGATGCCACATTTGCTTGTTGCCGGTGCGACAGGAAGCGGAAAGTCTGTAGGAATCAACGATTTTATCGTTTCGCTGATGTTTCAGAATACTCCTGCTGAACTCAAGTTTCTTATGGTCGATCCGAAGCAAGTTGAACTAGAAATGTATTCAGGTTTGCCGTATTTGCTCGCTCCGATCGTGTATGATAGTGGGAAAGCGATCAAACTCCTTCAGCGAACGGTTGAGGAGATGGAAAAAAGATATACGACGCTCAAAGACCAAAGAGTAAGAAATCTGGATGAATACAACGAAAAGATGAGTGCCGAAGGACAAGAGAAAATGTATCGTATTGTCTTTATCATTGATGAAATGGCGGATATGATGCTCTCTAGCTCTGCCAATAGAAAAGAAGTTGAAAACTGCATTAACCGTCTTGCTGCAAAAGCCAGAGCCGTGGGAATCCATCTTATCCTCGCAACACAAAGACCATCTGTGAATGTGATTACCGGTCTGATCAAAGCAAATATACCGACGAGAATTGCCTTTGGAGTGGTTTCTGAGGTGGATAGTAGGACGATTCTTGGTCGTAAAGGAGCAGAAGACCTCGTTGGAAAGGGAGATATGCTCTATATGGATCCAAGCACGAAATTCCCAATCAGAATCCAGGCTCCGTTTATTGCAACAGAAGAGATTGAAAAGGTCGTTGCTCAGCTGAGAAATAAATATATGCAAGGACTAAGTGAAGACGATATTTATAATCAGGAAATTATTACAGCATTAGAAAGCAGACTGGAAACTGCGAAAGGTTCCTTTGCTGGAGGGGATTCTGGAGATGATGAAGACCTCGTCAATCAAGCCATCCAAGTCATCGCGGAAACCAGAAAAGCTTCTGCAACCTTGCTCCAGAGAAAGCTCAATGTTGGATTTGCAAGGGCTGCAAGAATTATGGATATTTTGGAGGAAAGAGGAGTGATAGGTCCTCAAGAGGGGGCAAAACCGAGAGATATTTTCATCTAAAAAAGCCAGAATCAAAATACAGAGAACTGCAGTTAAATCCCCAATAAAACCTGCTCTCTTGAAAAAAGCAATAATTAGTAAAGAAACCCAGGATAGATCCATCCTGGGCTTTCTAAATTGTTGTTAATCCTAGTTATTCGTCGGATTCTTCGTAGCTCGGCAGCAATCAATGACAGCATCTGCCATGGTTTTCCCACTTCCCCATATACAAGATTCGGTTGCACCTGCCCTACACAGGAATCCAACTTCCT
Organism: SR1 bacterium human oral taxon HOT-345; assembly: GCA_003260355.1. Taxonomy (GTDB): domain Bacteria; phylum Patescibacteriota; class Gracilibacteria; order Absconditabacterales; family Absconditicoccaceae; genus HOT-345. The sequence goes on along the minus strand of MPSQ01000001.1, from coordinate 703,486 downwards.
CATGAAAAAAAATCCGAGTAACCTTCCAAAGGAAGATATAAGAATCAAATCTATCCTTAGAGATTTCGTTCAGGTCTACCAAACCAACGAAGCTTTCCACCGTTTGGTTAGGTGCGACTCCAGTATTCCAAGGTCCACCAAGAAGCTCTTGATTTGCCCGTTGAAGTGCAACCTGAACACGAAAGCCCTCTACACAGACCAAAACTTTCTCTCCTTTCTCAATTCTGACCTCGCATAAACCTCTACCATTCCGAAATGAGATGGTCATCCCAGCTCCAGCTTGAAGTACAGCTTCAATAGCGGGATACGAATGATAGCAAGAACATTCTTTAGTTGCCATAATGATTATTTTTTTTGATTAGTATTCATTTTTTTTAATTCACATTTTGTAATATAGTTAAATATAGAAAGAAGTCAATATAAAATAAACTTCATTAATTATAACACAAAAAAACTACTAATGGTTAAGATAACAAATAGGAGTTTAAATCATATTCCTTCATCTATCTCCTTCAAAAAATTGCCCAAGCCTCCTCATAGTCAGCAGCAGTAAGCCCTTTTGAATGATAAGTAGAGGTGGATGCTACTTTATTGGTTGTTCTGCTTATTGGAGCAGAAGCTGTGTTCTGCTTGTGAGAAGGTTCTTTAATTTCGTGAGTTTCGACTGGGATTTTCACAGTTGGTGCTTGAGCTCCTTGAGAAGCTTGTTTAGTTACATCTAAAGTCTCTTTAGTATTGAGAGAGGATTCTTTCGCTTCATAAGAAGTTTCTTGAGCTTCAAGGACGAACTCTTGCTTCACACCCGAATTTTGAGAGTTAGTCTGATTTTCTTTATCTCATGATTGCACAGAAGGAGTCGTATCTTGACTGAGAATAACAAGTTCTACAGCTTTAGAACCTGAAGATAATCCACTCTCTGAAGAGGATTCGCTATCTTTCCTAAGTATTGGAGCTTGACTAGCTGAGTTATCTGAATTTTTAAGATGATCAGAAACATTCCCTGACAATACTTTCAGTTCATTAGTAGACGCTCTTTCCTCAAGAAGAGGAGCCTCAACATCATTTTTTAGGAGATAAAAATTGACAAAGTTTACTGAACGTGCAGGAACTCCTTTCATCCACTGTAAGAAACGTTCTCATTGGAGAGGATTTAACCGCTTATAAACAAAGAAAACTACCAAAAGAAAAAGAAGAAGCAGGATGATTCTTCCAATATATCTCCTAAAGATACGGATCAAAAGCAGAAGTATTAAAGCAATAATAATCCAAAACCAGAACGTTGTTGACATTCTCACTATCACAGAGAAATAAAATTGCACGAAAGATACGGAAATAACAAAAAAAGTCAAGTGAGAAAATGTTGTTTTTTATATTTTGAAACTATAAGTAGAAAAATCAAGTGCTTGGATCGTCCATTTCGGAAATAACTTTTTGAGAAAAAGTTTCCTATGTTCCTCTGTCGTTCCAAATGTCTGAATCTTGGAGTAGTGTCCCTTTGTTCAGTAACCCTTATGTTTTTCTAATCAATACGCAGGATAGCGATGAGAGAGCTCTTCTAAATACTGATCTCTACTAACTTTAGCGAGAATAGATGCAATAGCAATCTCTTTGACTTGAGCATCGCCATGGACAATTGTTTTCGTCTCAATCTCCAAGCATTTTCAAAGTCAAAAATCTGATTTCCCATCCAGAATTAGCCTTATTTTCTCTTGATGCCTATCCTCATACTCACGTATCAAATCCTTCAGTTCAGAAAGAAAAAACTCTTGCTTCAAAGTCCTTTTCATCAGAGGACAAATCAGCTGATAAAGCCCCTTGCAGATCGCAATGCCAATCGCTTGAGTAACGCCATAGCAATCTATTATCCCCGCTTCAACGCTCGCAATAGCGATGGAAATCTTTTTTCTCTCCGCTAAACTTTGAATTTCAGAAAACGCAAGTTGCCTTTTTTTCGCAGTCAATTTTTTGCTGTCTTGGAAGAGGGGATGCTTGGCGAGAGCTTGAGGAGAAATCTTGCTAATCACCAGTCCAATATAAAGAGGTCAGAAAAGTGGTCCTCTTCACGCCTCATCAAAAAAAATATCCATCCCTAATACCCGAGCTAAAGAAATAATTGCATTCGTTATCTACAAAAGAAATCTGTTTTACACTTCGATCTTAGTTAACAGTCCTGCAAGTCCAATCATCGCTCCATTATCGGTTGAATAAACCTTTTTCACAGGGATAAAAAACGGACAAGTAAGCTGTTTTTTACTTAAAAGCTCTGGGATTGCGTTGCAAAGCCTAGTATTTGCCGATACTCCTCCCGCCAAAGCCAATGCTTTCGCTCCAAAATGTTCTCCTGCCTGAATAAGCTTCTTAGAAAGCACTTCCACGACAGCTTCCTGAAACTCATAAGCAATATCACAGACAAGTTCGTCCGTCAACGCGATTCAGTCCCTCTCTAAATGTTCCAAAAGAAAAGAAACCTGACTCTTCATCCCAGAAAAACTAAATTCAAATTTCTCATGAGCGAGGAAGATTCTCTTAAATTGAACGAGAGGATTAGGTTTCCCGAGAGAAGCTTTCTGAGAGATTCGGAGTCCACCAGGATAAGGTCCACCGAGCATCCTTGAAACCTTATCAAAACACTCTCCAGCAGCATCATCAAGTGTCCAACCAACTTTCGTAATGCGGAAGCCTGAAAATTCAAAAGAGCCAAAATTCTGTCTAGATTCAGCATCTTCTCTTTTTTCTATCAGATAGATATCATTGTGCCCTCCTGATGCCGTCAAGATAACCAAAGGAAATGATAGCTCTTCGGGCTTCCTCTCAAGTAAGATAGAAAAAATATGCCCCACAATATGATGAACCGGCACTACTTCTTTCCCCAAAAACGCTCCCAATTCATAGGCAACGGTCTTCCCTACTACGAGTGATCCGGGCAAACCAGGCTGCGTTGTTACCGAAATAAAATCAACTTTCTGGATTTCGTCAAATCAAATTGTCTGCAAAAGAGCAATAATCTTCTCACTATGGAGTCTCGAAGCAAGTTCAGGCACTACTCCTCAAAATTTTTGATGTTCCTGGATCTGCGAATAAGCAAGGAGCTGTTCTACCTTAAAACTTCAGTCTTCATAGTTTACTAATGCAAGCGAGGTATCATCACAGCTGGTTTCTATAGCAAGTGTTTTCATAAATATAGCATAGATAAACGGATAAAACTATAAGATTCTTCATCCAAAAATCCAGATAATTATTCTCAGATTTTTCTGCTTGCAATTTGTAGTTACTTCTGCATACTGAGACCAGCTTTTTTACTTTTTATTTCTCTAGGTTATTATGCTCCGAGCAGTGGGAGTTTTCCTTATTTTTCAGCTGGGATATCATATCTTAGTTACTATTTTCGACTATGGAATGGGACGGATTGACCAATCAGCCTTGGCAATGCTTAGAGATGGAGCATGGATTTTGCTAACGCTCATTATTTTCTTGCTCAATACCAGACATCGGAAAGCATACTTCCAGCAATGGCGAAAAGTTTTCTGTGCTTTTGGGGCAGTGCTGATATTTGGTATTCTGACTTCCTTCTTTCTTTCCCACAAAGGTATTAGCGACATTCTGATCGGCATCAAATACGGCCTTTGGCGAATGCTAATCTTGCTTACAGCGAGCGGGATCGGCTTCTTCTCAGCACAGCAAAAAACCAACCTCACTCCTGCTACCAAACGAATCAAACGATCGCTCGTAATCATAGTCCTACTAGGGCGAATCCGACAGCTTGCCAAATTACTCTTCCCTGACTTCTTTTTCTCCCTAGGCTACGGTAAACTTGACAATTTCCATTTCGGCTCCAATCCTCCCATCTATTATCTCACAGGAGAAAACGGCATTCTCAGGCGACAGGGCCTCTTCGCTGGTCCAAATAATTACGGTTATTTCCTTGTGCTCTTTCTCCCTTTGATCCTGCACTTTTTCCGCCTCAGGAATCCAAAGCGAAGTTTCAATCGACTCAAAACCCACCGACAGCAATCCCTTGTCCTCCTGCTCTGGTTTATTACCTTGGGCGCAACATTATCTAGAGCTGCACTCGTTGGAGCAGTGATTGTATTGATGTTGACTCAGTTCTCTTGCCTCAAAAAAAATAAAAAGCTGATGCGAGGACTAGGGATCGTGTGTTGCCTCGGATTGCTTGGCTTCTCAGTTCTCAAACGAGACTCGACAATCGCACACTTAGCCGCCAAATTCAATGGTCTGCTTGAGGTTGCCAACCATCCTCTTGGCTTCGGACTTGGAAGCTCTTGACCTGCTGTACACCACAGTGGTAATCTCCTTCCAGAGAATTATTATCTTCAATTAATGCTTGATCTCGGGACGGTTGGTTTTCTGCTCCGATGTGGAGTGATGCTCTTGCTCGGACGCCAGCAAAAACAGCTCCATCACTCCTTTAGAGGAGACCACACTTCCGAGGAATGGCAATGTTTTCGTGCTTTGCAAAGGGGAATGCTCGCCTTTCTTGTAATGGGGCTTTTCCTTCACGTCTTTGAAGATAGTATGGTAAATTATTTGTTCTTTATCCCTTATGGTTGCATACTAGGGTATCTTTCAGCTCAGCTCCGTTCGCAAAGGGGATAATCCTCAGATATACCAAGCTAAAAAACACTTTTTATTCCGTAGGCTAACAATCTAATGCTTGAACTAGAACTAACCTTCCTGCTTCAGTCATTCCCTCCTGCCTTTGTCGAGGAAGTTCAGACCGGAAACTATCAAAACATTGAATCCAAAAAAGAAATACTTGATTACTATTTTCCCCCAAGCCTGGATCATCCAAGGATCAGACTCAGAAAAGACGGCGAAACTTTTGAGCTCACTAAAAAGCTGGCACTGTCCACAACGGACGCTTCAATTCAAGAGGAACAAACCCTAGTATTAACTGCAGAGGAATATCAATTCTTTGCACAGCTCGAGGGAAAGAAAGTTCATAAAACCAGATACCGCTATGAATATCTCCCAGGTGAGTTTGCTGAAATTGATGTTTTTCACTGAGCATTATCCTGATTAGTTCTGGTAGACTTTGAGTTCCAAGACCTAGTCCAAAAAGACAACTTCTCAAAACCAGAGCGATGTTGATGAGATATTACACAAGATGCCACTATTGCCTGAGGAATCCTCGCAGGGAAAAGCTACCAAGACATCCTGCCTCTCATCCAAAAGTACCACTACACTCCGCTCTTTTTAACATAAAGCGATTCTGAGATGCTTTCCCATCTGCTTATTTCTACCCTGAAAAAACTAGACCGCTTTCTAGCTCGAATCACTATTGGACTCATCCGTTGCTATCAGGCAACCCTCTCGCCTGATAAGGGTCTGCTTTCCTTCTTTCTAAAGGGAAGAATCTGCGGACATGAACCCCATTGTAGTGCATACGGCTTGAAATGCTTGCAAAGATACGGATTTTGGCACGGTTTACCAAAAATCTCAGATAGAATTTTACATTGCACACCAACCATGCAAAAGATATATGATCCTGAATATTACCGCGTAGTTTTTTTCTCCAGTGCTCCAATCGGCACTCCATTTTTAACTGCTTTGCACCAGGACCCGAGATTCGAAGTCGTAGGCGTTGTAACCCAAGAAGATAAGCCTGTCGGCAGAGGACTAAAACTCACCCCGAATGTTATCAAACAGACCGCGCTTGAGCTGGGCTTCCAAGAGCAGCAAATCCAAACTCCTCGCAAGATCAACCTTGAAACCTCTATTGAAGGCAAAAACTTCTACGATCGATTGCAAGCAAAATCACCTGATTTCTTGGTAGTTATTGCTTATGGGAAACTCATGCCTGTGAGTCTTCTTGAGCTCCCAACTTTTGCTCCTATCAACGTGCATGGTTCGCTCCTTCCTCAATATCGTGGAGCAAGCCCGCTCCAGTCCGTTTTCCTTGATCAGCAAACGCAGACAGGAATCACCATTATGCATATGGACGCAGGAATGGATACCGGAGCGATCGTCGACCGCCTTGCATTCAAGCTCCCTTTTGACCGAACCGTCAAAACCCTTATCGAAAAGATCCAGCAAACCTGACCACAATTCCTCAATGACACCCTCCGATCCTATGCAAAGGGATCTCTTCACGCAACTCCTCAGGATGAAAGCCAGTCCACGACCTGTCAAAAGATTACCAAACACGACGGTGAAATAGCACCAGCGAGTGACTCTCTTGCCAGAATCTATGCTAAATATCGTGCCTACGCACTCCGACCCAAAATCTGGTTTACCCACCAAGAAAAAACGGTAGTCATTGAGAGTCTGATTCTTGATGCAGATCTTTATGCCGCAGGCAAGGACCAACCGCTATGGGACTCCAGCTATCGCCTTCATCCTGCTATCAAAACCCTTTCCCTCAAGCCCGAGGGCAAAAAATCCATGGACCGAACTTCTTTCAAAAATGGCTATCTCAAAGAGAAAAAATCTGACTAATTCCTCTTTTCTCATGCTTCCTCTGTTCTAGCAATAAGCTACGTGAGACCAAGTTTTTTATTACTACCAAAAAAACCTCCCTCATCCAAGGGCGGTCTCTCAAAAAACAAGGCTGAACCTCATCAAAGGGGCGGATTTTTTTCTTTTAATAGTCCTGACAGTGTATTATTGAAAAATGGCGAGTTCCTGGAATCCTTCATCCATACTTGAAAGTATCCCTTCTTCATTTCAAAACACCACTTGTACTCCAGCCTGCTGAAGGTTTGCCTGCAACTCCCCAAATAATGCTCTCAAAATAATCAAAAGGTTATCTTTTCGCTTCTCATAAACGCTGGGTTTATTGAGCTTATTATTCTTGAGCTGAGCATCAAGATCATCTCGATACATCCTCATCCCTAACGCTTTCATCGCAGTCTTACCGACAAAGCTCAGTGATCCATAGAGCCCATCCATAAAATCATTATATACCTGACGAATCTCAGCGTTTTGAATCACCAGCATCAGCTTTCCTTCGCCTTCAAAACTACGGAGCAAATGCCTTTCAACGCTCAGACTAGAGGCTAATGCGATTTTCTCGGGTGTCTTAGCGGAAATCCCAAGTGGGATAAAGATCAGCTTTCCATATTGTGCCTGAAAATGTGCAAGGAGCGCCCTCGCAGTGTGGTCGACCGATTGGTAGATAAGCGTAGAATACTGTCCCATGATACAAAAAAAGAAAATAAAGTCTGATCAGTTTTTTTGAGGTTTACTGTATCTCGATGAAGTCAGTCTCCTTACAACGTTTGCTTCTCCCCATCCACAGTTTCCTTGAACTGCTCAAAGGTAGCGATTTTATATGAAAAAGCAAGTCGAGAAGCTTTGTAGATATTCTAGGCTTTCGTTATATTGAGTCCTCGAAGGATTCTTTAGGAGTCAACGCGAGAAAACTCAACTTTCCTGCATGCTCCATCTCTGCAATCAGCTTTCTTTACTCTTTTTCAAAAAGAAAAAAGTCTGATCCTTCTCTTCATTCATCCTTTACAAAAAAGGAGAGCAAGCTTTTTGCTCAACCTTCTTATCAAGAGGTGCGATGAAAAATCTAGTATTGCACTGGATGACGTTTGCTCTAAGCGGCGATTCTCAAAGTTTTCATCTTCTCCTTCGTTTCCGGCTTCTCAAAGAATGCAATCGCCTCTGTGAGTTCTGGTTTATTCTTTGCATATTCATGAATATCAATGCCTTTTTGATAAGCCTCACAAGCCTGAACGAGAGCTTTAGCTCCTGCCTGCGTTCCTTTTGGATGAGCATGACAACCAGCTCCCATGGTCGTGATGAAGTCTACATTTCCCATAAGGTCAATAAACGGCTTCAAAAGCGTAGGATTGAGTCCTCCAGAAATAATAGGGCAGCAAGTTTTTACTGCTCTCCAGCTATCATCTCTCAAAACTTCTTCATTATCTTCATCTCTCTGCACGAGTTCAATGAAATCTTTATCCGTTTCTGGAATCGTTCCCCAAGACTGCTCAAAGATATGACCAGACTTTTTCATATATCTGATTCCTTCTGCAGCAGTAATATCTTCGGCTTTATCTCCTGCCATTTTCCCTACTCCTGCGGTTCCGGTATGGATTCCAGAGGCTCCAGCGAGTCTTGCGAACTTTGAAAGCACCAAAACAGAGTATCCAATAGGGTTTTCTGGTCTGGTAAACGCACCGTGTCCAGCTCTATGGAAGTGGATGAAGACATCAGGATATTTTCTTCTCAAGGTCTGCACTGCCATCCAACCTGCGGTCGTTCCATCAATCAAGAAAGCATAAGAGCCTGGTTCAAATCCTGCATTCACGATCATTTCACATCTTTCAAGCATCGTATCATAATCCGCCGCTGAAACATTGAAGGAATGCACCTTTTTTTGTCAGGTTTCTTTTACTGCTTTGTCCATGGCTTCTTTTACATGTTTCACCATTTTATCATAAGGACAAAAATCCTGATTCGCCTGCGGTTCGTCATTCTTCACGAAATCTCCTCCACCTACCCAGAAATCATAGCAGACTTCGGCATATTCAGCAGAGGTAAGTCCCATTTTCGGCTTAATAATTGTTCCAAGGATCGGTCTATTGTAGACTCCTAGGTAATTCCTCATATCTGCTAGGGTATAGCTTGGTCCATCATACTGCTCAAGCATTGCAGGTGGAAACCATACATCAAGCAGTTTCAAAGCCTTTACTTCCTTCATTCCAAAGACATTCCCTGCGACATAGGTCAGAATATTCTGAACATTTCCCCCTCTATCAAAGAGCCTCCACGGATAGGCAATCCATACGAGTTCTTTCTCCTCGTCGAGTTTATACACAAGAGCATTCATTTCCTTTGAAAATGCAGTTTCAGTTTCCACGAGGAAATTCGTTCCGGTAGAAGATTCTGCAGCGACTTCACAGGCTGCTTGGAGCATATTCAATTTCTTTCCTGGCTCTAAGCGGAAGACACAGAGCATATACTGTCCATTCTTTGGGTTTGGAAGATCGAGGTTTACATAAGCGAGTTGGTGCGCATTCAAAGATGCTAAGAGTTCTTTTGTATTGGTCATTTGTGGTATTATTAAGAATAAAGAATAAAATCAGATTAAAGCTAGTAAGATGCATCGTTATTAGGGAACATCATTCCAAATGAGTTCTACGCTGCATTCAAGTAAGTGTCATAAAAAGCTTGTAAGGAATTTTTTCTAGGGAGATAATGCTGTTGATAGTCATTACTTTGATATCAAAAAGTCAATGGCAACAACTCTTGCCAATCTTCTAAGAAGTCTTTCCAAGCTTTTTGAGCAACACTACGCTCTCGTGACATTTTCAAAAGTGCCTTAAACTCCTTTTTAAAATCCTTTTGCTCTACTGGATGAAGTTTCTCATACTCATAAGCTAATGTAGAAAACATCTCAGTTTCATAGACATTCCTCTTTCATGTTGCACCATCCTTAAAAGGAGGCAAAGAAAGAGCACTAAGTATAGTTGGTCTATATGCCTTTAATGCTTTTAAAATAGGAGGTATACTGCTTTTTTCTCGAGGAGTTGATTGAATATTTTCAATTCACATGAACGTAGTCAATAACTAAAATAGCAGCCTAATCATACTCAGATTTTTTTATTTTGCAACTTTTCAGTCTTGATTTTATTCCACAAATCATTACTCTCATTTCCATCCGGCCACAATAGCTCAATTGGCAGAGCACCGCTATCGTAAAGCGGGGGTTAAGGGTTCGATTCCCTTTTGTGGCTAGTCTTTTGACTAAGAAACATTCACTGATTGTAATCCAAGCAAGCTTACAATATCTTTCATACCAAAAAAACAGGGATTCTCTTCCCTGCTTTTTTTTACTACCAATACGCTTATCCAAAGTAAGCATTAGTAATTACTCCCTTCTCCACGGCAATATTTAAGCGGTCAGGTCTGTAGTCTGCAGTTAAAGCCATGGCTTGTCCGTCCTGTAAAACGATACGAACGATTTGATTTTTTTCTTCAAATTCTTTTTGTACTTCCTCGGCAGAGCGTCCAATATAAGCTTTCGCACTTTCCTCACTTGCTTTTTCCATTCCAGCTCTATAGTACTCCCATTCATCAACTTCCTTTCCATCAATCATGCAAACTCCGTATTCACTTCAGTTTTCATCCTTTTTGATCTTGCTTTCACCTCCTTGAGCTACACAATATTCACTGGCAGGATTTGCCATACCGACTTTCTGGTCTCATCCTTGCTCATCATCAAGGCATTTTGGCATTTCATATCTTTCACAGAACATTTCCGTGCAGGCAGCCTCTCCATCAGCAGTTCTCGTACAGTTGTTACATCCATCAAAAAAGCTTTGACAAGTTTCAGGAATCATTGTTTTCCAACTATCTGGATTTACGAGTTGTATCGTCGGACCTGAATTTTGAGTCCCACATCCTGCTAATAAAAGGATTGCCCCGAGGCTAAGTGTCGTCGTGAGTAACTTGTTCATCTTCATTCATAAAGAAAATAAAAAACTTCTATAAAAGAAATCGGAAGAAAATCTGAAGATGTGACATCTTTCATACTGAGCTTGAAAAAGAGGAGAGCTTTCCATACATTTAAACTCGTTTATTTTCATCCTCAGATGATGCAACTTTCCGAAATCATTGAATCTGTCCAATCGCTTCATCCAGATTTTTCTTATGAAGAAATTGCTGAACTTTGCTATGATTACCTCGCTCAATTCAACGATAAAACCAAAGAATCCACCAAAGAAAAAAGTCTGAAAAAATACCTCAGTAAAGAATTTGGAATTCAGCGAGAAACCGAAAATCCAGGAGAAGACTGTGAAAAGCAAGTCTCGTTTTCTAGCATTCCAAGACATCTTTTCAACTATACGAACAAAAAGAACGCTGACTACCTCATCACGATCAAGGGCTTGAGCAAACAACTCGGCTCTACGATTCTCTTTGAAGATGCAGAACTGAAGATCAAGCCTGAAGACAAGATTGCTCTCGTGGGAAAAAATGGAGCTGGGAAGTCCACTTTCCTCAAAATCCTGCTTAATCCTGAACTCGCAGATCATGGCGAGATTGAACTCCTAAAAGATACAAAAATCTGATTTCTTTCTCAGGATTTATTTTGGGAATCAAGAGAGAGAACCGTCTTGGAAGAAATGCTCACGATATTTCCGGAGATTACGAGGAGAGTAGAGAGACTTGAGGAGATAAAACAGCTTTTAGACTGATGAAATAGCGATGCGATTGCCTTGATCGAGGAGCAAAGCGAGCATATTGAACGGATGCTGATGCATGAGGCTTATCAAAAGTATGATTTGCAAAAGGAGATTTTGAAATACTTCTGATTTACTAGAGAGCAACTAAATTTTCCGATCAAAAAACTTTCTGGTGGCGAGCAAACCAAGTTGCAAATAGCAAAATTTCTGCTTCAAGATGTGGATTTGCTGATTTTGGATGAGCCGACCAACCATCTGGATATTGAGGGGATTCTCTTTATTGAGCAGTTCTGTCAGATGCGAAACAAGGCGCTGATCTGCATTTCTCACGATAGAAAATTTCTGGCTTCTGCATTCACCAAAACGATAGAAATCAAAAACAAAAAGCTGAATCTTTACTATTGTGGCTATGAAGACTTCTTGAGAGAAAAAGAAAAAAGGGCTGAACTCCAGCTCAAGAACTATACTGCACAGCAGAAATACCTTGCTCAGCAGGAGAAATTCATTGAGAGATTCCGCTACAAATCTAGTAAAGCCGCCCAGGTGCAAAGTAGAATCAAAATGCTAGACAAGATGGATCGTATTGAGGCTCCAGAAGAGGAAATTTCAGCACATACTCCAAATCTTCAGGTCAAATGGAGACTTCCAGAGACCTTGATCAGACTTTCTGAACTTTCTGTCGGATATGGGCAAAGCGTGCTAGTTAATCTGCCTCGTGAACTGGAAATTACCAAAGCGATGAAAATCTGAATTATCGGAAAAAACGGAGTTGGAAAGACGACTTTGCTAAAAACCCTGCTTGGTCAGCTCAAACCTTTGTATGGCGATGTGCGAATCCATGAAAAAGTCAGGATTTGATTTTATTCCCAAGTGGCTGATGATCTGGACTTTCAAGCAACGATTACTGAAGAGCTGGTTTGACCTTGAGTTTCATTTAAGGAAGCGATGAGATTTCTCGGGGCTTTGCTTATTGATCCAGAAAAAGCAGACCAAAAAATCTGAACCCTTTCATGAGGCGAGAGATCCAAGGTCGCTCTAGCAAAAATGCTCCTTGCTCATCCAGATATTGTAGTCATGGACGAGCCGACCAACCATCTAGATTTGACTTCCAAAGAGGCGATCAAAACGATGCTCGCAGATTTCAATGGGGTTTCCTTGATCGTTTCGCATGATAGAGATTTTTTGGAAGCAACTTCAGAGCTTCTCTGGGTGATCAAAGAGGGGAAATTGACCGTTTTTCATTCCTTTGAGAGAGGATTTGATGAGATGAGAAGCAGGAATATCTGAGATGATAAATAAAAGAAACTCCTTGATTTTTATTAGAAAATAATTATAAAAAAGTCTATATAATAAAAGAGTAAAATCGTAATAAACAACATAAAATGAGAACAAAAATAATAATGATTGTTTCCATTTCGAAAAATGGAGTAATCGCAGGAATGGGAAAGGGGTACCTGACTCCGTGGCCCATGAGAAATGATGAAGAGAGTTTTAAAGAGACTGTTAACGGGAAATTGGTTGTTGCAGATGAGCAGGTATGGAGATTATTGACCCACCGAAAATTGCTCGAGAATTGCAAGAGCCTGGCCTTTAGCCTTGGCAAAAGAATACACTTGCCACAATCAGTCCCTGTAGCAAAAAGTGTTGAGGAGGTAATATCCCATGCAGAGAAAACATCGCAAGATATTGTAGTTGTAGGAGGAATGGAGGTTTATCAAGCTTTCATGCCTTCAGTATCGAAAGTATGTATAAGCCGGATTTGTGGTCTGGTTGAACGTAGTACCGATTCTGTATATTTCGATGAGGAATTGCACAATTCCATTCGAGAGAATTTCGATAAAATCTTCGATGACGTGATGGAACGAGATGAGCAAAATCCCTATCCTATAGCCTATTCTATCTACAAAAGAATAAACTAAATTCCAAAAAAATGAACGAATATCTAGAAGAGTATTTAGCATTCCTGCGTTCTATCGTAAATGATGGGAAACCAGGAAAAAATCCTGAGTGTATATCTTTGTGGGTCTACAAGTTGCAAATCAAGCTAAACCAGCAAGAGAATAGGGAAATCTCCAACTTTCCTTTGCTTAGCTCTCCAAAGGTGGATTTTGAAGCCGTTTGTAAAGCGGTGCTCTCCATGATAGAGAAAGCACTCACTTCTGATTCGGCGCAAAACCCAGACGAAAGTGAAGCTTCAATGCGTCAAAAAACGCTTCGAAAGGTAATTGATTTGATCATTAATAAGCCTGAGGATTGCTCTATGATCTTCAACGATCCAGAGTCAACAGGTGCTAGTTACCATTTTACAGTGAGTAATGGCACTCTTAACCTAGTCGTGAGGCGTGAAGGTGATGATAATGATGTGATTGATGCAGTTCCCAGTGAAATTGCCAAAGCTGCGCTTTTCTTGTGTCTGATGGCACATGTCACGGGAAGGGTGCCAGGAACTATTTACTTCTTCTTTGTTGATCCCCATATCAGGAAGCAAGAATATGAGCGATTGAAGAAGCAATTCGGAGGAACTTCAGTAGCTGGTTCTGAGCCAGGACCGTCTCCTCGTCTTTGTCTCAATCCCGAGAAAAAAGCGATAGGAGATATTAAACGGTCTGATATCCAGCTCTTCGGCTCGAGTCCTCAAGTCAGAGGATCATAGTCCGGTATATTTCAAAAAAACGGAGTCTGAATCCAGATTTCCGTTTTTTGTATAGTTTGTTTTATTCGTATTGGATGAAGAGCACAATAGGGCAGTGATCAGAACCCATTACCTGATCATAATGCATCATAGTCCCAAGTTGAGCTCTCATATTCTCAGAGACTCGGAAATAATCAAGTCTCCAACCTACATTTCTTGGTCTCGCTCCTGCTCTATAGCTCCGCCACGTATATTTCTCTCCTAGTTCTGGATTCTGCAGCCTAAAAACGTCGATCAGTCAGCTTGCCTCCATTGCATCCATTTCAGCTCTTTCAATAGGAAGAAATCAGATCGAGTTTTCATTTTCCTTCGGTCTTGCAATATCAATTGGACGATGGCAGATATTGAAATCTCCAGTGGTGATGACTTTCTTCCCCTCTTTTACCTTCTGCTGCACAAACTCCTGATATTGCTTGTAAAAATCCAGCTTATAACTCAGCATTTCAGTTCCATCAGCACGATCTCCACCATTAGGAAAGTAAATATTCAACAGTAAAAAATCTGACCATTCAACCGCAGTCACTCTCCCATCATCATTAAAACATCCAGGTTTTTCAAAAGCACTATGCTTTGCTAAGATTGGAAGTGACTTCTTATAAAAGATTGCTGTCCCCGCATAGCCGGGTCTTTCGCTACGATGCCAAATATAGTCATAGTCCTGCATTGCAAATCTGATTTCTGTTGGTAACTGATGCTCAAATGCTTTCACTTCCTGCAGACAAAGTACATCAGGATTCTCTTGCTTTACAAAATCAAGAAAACCCTTTTGAAGTACAGCTCTAATCCCATTAACATTTCGAGAAATAATTTTCATAGTACCTTTCGTAGAATAAAATTTTTTCGGTTTCCTGTTGACTCAAATTTCGTAAGAGCTTCATTTTTGTGTAGCTTACTCACTTTTCTTTCCTTTTTTACATTTCTTGACAAAACGCCATCTTTCAAAAAAAACTACCTTCCCCACTATATGAAAGTCTGAATAAAATTCCATCACTTTTTACCACAAAAAATATCTTGATCTAATCCTTACAACCAAAAAAAGAGCGTTGATAGCGCTCTTTCATCAAAGATTTCCTAGAGAGTTTTTTTTTATGCAACAGCACTGGCATATTCTTCATTGACTTGTCCTTTCTTTGCAAATTCCTCAATGGTTTGCTCTTTAAAGCAAACTCAGCTAAACTTTTCGTAATCTTTCAGACTTCTCTCTTTTCCCAATCAATAACGATTGAGGAATCTAATCACAGCATCATTGTCACTGTTTTCTATTCCCAAAAGATGCTTATGACGAGCAATAGATAACGCTGTTAAATTATCTGAACGCTTATTGTCTTCTCGATGTCTCACTCTTTTGAGATCTGGATTGTCTGCGTAGTAGTGCCGAGCAATAGATTTTTGAGGAGCATAGATGTTGTAGCCATGCGTCCATAAACGTGCGGCATAGGTCTGCTCTTCTCCATTAAAGTAGAGGAAGGGATCATAAGGAACCTCTCTAAAGGCTTTTCCGAGTCCAAAAATAAATCCACCTCCCACAAACGCTATCTGCTTTGGTTGCTCAGGTCTCTCCCAAGAAGAATGAGGATGGATTCTTGGCAGTTTATAAGCCTCATCGAATCGCGGGCACTCAAAACTGATAAAATATTCATCTTTCAAAACCTCATCATCTCCAAAAGGCATAGCATAGTGTGAGAGAATGGCTTTAGAGTCCTCAAGCCCTTTTCGCATTGCTTTGACTTCAGTGTCCCAATTTTTTAGCAGCCTACAATGGCTATCTAATTGTAAAACAAACTTCTGATCTTTAAAAAGATGCTCGTAAACATAGGCTCTTGCCCAGCAACATCCTCTTGATAAGGTATGATCAATGCAGCGTTCCTCCACTTGAGGATAATCCTCTGGAGCAGCAAGCATACAAGCCTGATCCTGCTCAAAATCTACTTGGTTCAAGATTCAAATATCAATCAACTCAGGATGCTCAGCATTTTCCAATAACGATGCCACGGTCTTCGGCAACTGTTTGTCTCTATACGACGCAATGCAGACGAAAATTCTTTCCATTTCTCCTTCTGTTAGATATTAAAAATTGCTATTCCAAGTATAGCCAATTCTGGCGAAAAAAGCAAATTCTCACAAAGATAATAACAGAAAAAATCTGAAAAAAGCAGGAGATTCAGCTCCTACTCTTGAGAAATATGCAAAGAAAATATACACAAAGACTTCTGTGGATCTGTTGCTCACTTCTATCTGGAGAAAAATAATAAGAGCAACGATTTGTCTGATTCACGCATAGGCAGAAAAGCTAATTTTTATTATTTCTTACGTGATGAAACCGAAAAGAAGATCTGATTTCCTTCTTTCACGAAAAAATGCCGCCAAAGCATTTTTTATCCAGCAATAGTGATTTTATCCTGAGTTTCTTCCTAGATTAATACAAGTCCTCAACAACTCCTGCGAGGATTTTAGGACCATGCTCGGTAATCAGCACGGTATATTCCCATTGTGCTCCCAAATCACCTTTTCTACAGTAAAGATTTCGATCACTTTCATGATAGACTACATCATCGGACTTTACCGCAGTGATCGGTTCCAAAGCAACCACCATTCACGGAATCCATTGAATTTTTTTCATCTTGGCGTTCGGATAGTTGTAGAAATGAGGCAGTTCGTGAACATCGTTACCCACGCCATGTCCTGTCAGTGTTTTTATGATTTCAAAACCATTATTCGTAACGTGATTATATACTGCTTTGGAATAGTCGTAAGCGAAACCGCCAACCTGAATGCTCGCTATCCCGCGATCAAGCGCTTCTTTAGTTACCTTGATAAGTTCTGCTCCGAGCGGATTAAGCCCTGCATCACCGATAATCATAGAAATACAAGCATCAGAGACACCCTTTTTATACAAAATCCCCGTATCAATCTTCAAGAGATCACCATTTTTTAATACCGTTTCGTCAGGAATCCCATGGACAACGCAATCATTTACAGAGAGGCAAAGATTTGCTGGAAATCCCTCATATCCCTTAAATGCTCCTTTGAGATTCCTTGTATCCAACCATTGCTGGGAGAGTTCCTCGACTTCAAGGAGGCTCATTCCCGCTTTCGTATGGTCTTTGAGGTAATGGAGGAGTTCAGTAAGGTATGCACAGGAATCTGTGATGTTTTGAATTTGTTCAGGGGTTTTGATCAGATTTTTCATGGGTTTCACGACGAAAAATAAAGGAACACTACGAAAAGCTATGTTATTATCACCAAAAAAGAAAAGAATCGAGCAGAGGAGTGGCTCTTCCTCTGTTTTTTTAAAAGAAAAAAATCAGATAGTTTTCAGAGATTTGTCAACGGAGGAGGATTATTTACTTCCCGTGGATCAGAATCCTCCGGCTCCTCTTACTGAAGGATAAGCCTCTTCAAAGTTCGTAAACAGTTCAGGATCGATCTTGATCTGAAGTGCTGGGATCTCAGAGATCCCAAATTGTTGAGTGCCTCGATAATGCGGACAAAATTCGATCTGACAAAGTCTCGCTCCCTGCTCAATTTCTACAGGCTGGTTTGTGAAATTATAGAGCTGCATCAAATATTCGCCTCTGTAATCAGAATCCACGAGCCCTACACTATTAGCAAGTTGGAGTCCCTGCTTGATCGGGAGCGAGGACCTCGCATAAATTTTACAGCATCGTCCGGTAGGGATAAAGGTTTTTATTCCACTTTTGACGAGTTTGACTTCTCCAGGAGCAATACTCAGGCTTTCTGCTGCTTTAATATCCCAGCACATCGCCTCCGGAGTCTTCCTTTCTGGGACAAAATTTTCATGACTAGCACAAATGATAATAGTTTCCATAATCTTGATCACAAACTAAAACACGAGCTCAAGCATAAGCAATTTAAGCGCTAATACAAGGAATTTTTAAGGTAGACTTTATGCCGCTTCAACGAACATCGTTTTACTCCTATAATGGAGCGCTTCCATGAGATGTCCGACTTTGAGATCAGGATTCCCTTCCATATCCGCGATAGTTCTCCCCAATTTCAGTAATCTATGAATCACTCTCCCAGAAAGCGTAAGCTTTTCAGCCGCTTGCCTGAGAAAATCTTTACTCTCGCTATCAAGCTGAATAAAATAATCAAGATCTTTTGCTGTCATCATGGCATTAGTCTGAATTCAGCTTCCTCTGAAACGCTCGTTCTGGAGTTCTCGAGCTTTGATAACTTGTTTGCGGAGTTCGGCTGAAGATTGATGCTGCCCCTGTGTGAGCAAGGAGTCGACCTTCTCCCTCGGGATTTCTAGGATCATATCGATCCTATCTAGTAAGGGACCAGAGATTTTGCTTTGATATCTTTTGATGTCATTGAGGCTACAGGAACAAGTCTTCTCGCGATCTTTGTAGTAGCCACATTTACAAGGGTTCATCGCTGCGATAAACATGACATTTGCTGGATACTGCACGGTTCCATTGACTCTTGAGATATTAATGATCCCATCTTCTAATGGTTGCCTAAGCACTTCGAGCACCTCTCTTGGAAACTCCGGGAGCTCATCAAAAAAGAGAATCCCTTTGTGCGCGAGAGAAACCTCTCCAGGCGTTAAATTGCTCCCGCCTCAAATAATAGAAACCTTAGAAGCGGTATGATGCACTTGTCTAAAGGGTCTCTGGATCACGAGAGGAAGGTCTTTGTTAAGCTTCCCTACAACAGAATAAATCTGACTCACTTCAAGGATTTCGGAAGTATCCAAGGGTGGAAGAATCGTCGGCAGTGCCTTACTCAAAAGCGTCTTTCCACTACCGGGAGCCCCGACCATGAGGAGATTATGCAGTCCTGCTGCTGCGATACTGAGCGCTCTTTTTGCAACGAGCTGCCCCTTAATATAGGCAAAATCAGATTCCAAGCTTTGTTGTTGTGAGCTGAGCTCGTCGAGATTTTTTGCATTACGAAGGTGAGAAAGCCCTGTTCCCTTTAGGAGAAAGTCAATGATCTGCTGAAAATGGCTGAGCGGAATAATGGTAATGTCCGAAATATATTCTAGTTCATAGCTATTCTCTGCCGGCACGAAAAAAACTTGATAGCCTTTCTTTTTTGCAGAAATGACGCTAGGAAGGAGTCCATTTACTCTCTTTACGCTCCCGTCCAGCCCTAGCTCTCAGAAGAAAAGAAACTCCTGGATTCTATCATAGTGTGCAACCTTACCTTCCATAATGAGGCAGAGTAAGGCAACTGCCATAGGGAGGTCAAAGGCGGTTCCCACCTTTTTGAGATCGCTGGGAGAGAGATTGAGAATGAATTTCCTCTTGGGAAGATCGATTCCCACATTCCTAAAACAGGCTCTTATTCTTTCTTTTGCTTCTTTGATCATCAGATCAGGAAGCCCAATGATTTCGATTGTGGGGAGAGCTTTGCTACTGTCAGCCTCTACGGTAATTTCCTGCCCCAGAAGCCCGAGCGTATTAAAAGTTTTGATACGTGCAATCATCAACGAAGAAAAGGAGTCTAAATCATGATACCCAAGTAAAAAGAAGTAAGTATCAGTCCAACCATACTTTTATATACAAAAAAATCAAGTGAAAGTTATTCTTTCGTTGTTGTCAAAAAAAAGTTTGATAAGGTATCTTTACTAAGAAGGCGAATGATAGATTGCTTTCAATTTTCACAAAACAATCTTGAAGCAAGGCACCCCTTCTACCACTTCAGGCCCTTCAATCCCAGAAAATTCATAAATTGCGAGCGGAGAATCCGGTTGATAGCCATTCTTGATATGTACCTCGTCAAAATGCTTTGCTTGCCCATTAGAAAAAAGCCTTGCTCTCCAAAAAGGCTTTGCTTCTCTGTATTTATACTGGCATCCATGTTCCAAGAGGTCCTGAAACCCTTCTTTACAGGTCCTCAGTGTAAGGATTTGTGCTTTCATCACAAAAAGAAGATAAAAATCAGCATTTATAAACTATGGCTAATCATGCCCTCCACAGCAGCAACAACCACCACCATGGGTATATCCCTCCTCTTCAGGTAGCTCCATAGATTGCAATAAACTCCTTACCATAAAGTCAAAAACCTGATCATCAGAAACGGTTTCTCCTGCCATTGCTTCAATAATTTTTTTGAGCTTCGTAAATTCTTGGTAGCTACGTTCGCTGATTTCAAGGGCTTGCATTTTCATCGTTGGAATCGAAAAACAAAGTAAAAAATCACTCTCCAGAGCTTTAACCTCTCACAAACACTTTCTCTGAATACTGACTCAGGATCCTTTTCGCAGTATCGAGATTCTGGCTTGTTGCTGCATGCACACCTTCCAAAGGATATTTCCATCCAAGCTTGTCCCACTTGGATTTTCCCAGATTATGATACGGCAAAATCTCAATCCTTTCCATAGCAGTTCTGGTCTGTAGATACTTCCCTAGTGTATGGAGGTCCTCTTCGTCATCAGTATAGCCAGGCACGAGGACATACCTGAGCCAGTAAGGTTTCTTGATCTCGTCGAGATAATCCAGTGTCTTCAACGTATTTTCGTTGCTCTGTCCTACGAGCTTGAGATGTTTTTCTGGGTTGATATGCTTCAAATCAGGCAAAATCAGATCTGCCAAGCTCAAAACCTCTTTTGCCTCTGGAGTCTGCCAAAATCCATTCGTATCAATACAAATGTGGAACCCTTCAGCTTTCAATTTTTGGACTACAGGCAGTAAGGCTGCTGCTTGGGTAAGCGGTTCTCCTCCAGAAAAGGTAATCCCGCCCTTCTCTCCAAAGTATTCTCTTTGCTTTACTGCTTGGAGGAGAATATCATCTGCGGTTCGGTGCTTTGCATTCTCGTTCTCAAGCGGAATCGTGTCCGGATTATGACAATACTGGCATCTAAACATACACCCTTGCAAAAAAACCACCAATCTGATCCCAGGACCATCTTGCGTCGCAAAAGTTTCTATAGAATGAACGTTGAGCATAGCGTAAATAATAGGGATAGAGAGATAAAGCGTTTCTCGATAAAAAAGCACCAAATATTGAGATCAAAAGCACTGCTAGTTTCTAAACCAGAAGAAAAAGTCTGAAAGTATTGAGCGGTCATCTTTCCCTTAGCGAGTAAAGCTTTATGCATTCCCTCGCTAGTAATCTTTTCAAAGAAAATTCCTCCAAATGCTACAAAACCCGATACTCAACAATCAGATTTCCTCCTTTTTTCTTAAATAACTTCAATTTGATATCCGCTAAGCTGAGAAGCAAGCTTGATATTGCAGGCACCTTTACCGATAGCGAGTGATTTCTGTGATTCTTCTACTCTCGCAGTCACTTTCCCGTTGTCCTTAAACTCAAGACTCTCTACTTGTGCAGGTTTGAGAAGCCTTGTGATCAATTCCTTTGGATCATCAATATCTTCTACGAAATCAACCTTTTCTCCATCAAGCAATGAAAGTACCGTATTGATTCTGTCTCCTTTATGTCCGACAAATACTCCCACTGGATCAATGCTCTCATCTGTGCTAGCTACCAAGATTTTGGTCCTCTTTCCAGCAACTCTTCCAATCTTTTCTATCGTTACGATTCCTTCTTCAAACTCAGGAACGATTTTTTTGAGGATTGCTTCTACATAATCTGGACTAGATTGGGTGATTTCGAGGGTAATACTTCAGGCTTCTTTACTAATTTTCTTGAGGAAAACAAAAATTTCTTCTCCTACTTCATAAGGTCTATTAGGAATCTGGCTCTCTGGAGGAAGCACCACCGTTGTCCCTTCAATATCCAGGATTACGCTATCTGTATGCACTTTGATCACCTTTGCTTTCAAGAGCTGACCTTCTTTATCCTGAAACTTGTCATAAAACCTTTCTCTTTCAATATTTTTGATCCCTTGTTTGATCGTCTGTGCAGCGGCTTGTGCGGCAATCCTTGAAAGTTCCATGCTCTGAGGAGTAATATTGATTAGCAACTGTTCTCCGAGCTCAATATCTTTCCTTTCTTTCCTCGCATCAGCCAAAAGAATCTGGGTGTCTTCTTCCTCAATCTCTTCCACAACAGTCAAAGCCTTATAAATACTGATTGTCCCATCGTTTTCGACATTAACGACGATTTCTGCTTTCCTAAATTCTGGAAAATCCTTTTTAAATCCTGATTTGATCCCTGCTCTAATAATTTCCATCACTTGATAGGGATCTAATCTATATTCTTCCACAAGATGCATAATTGCTGCCTGAATACTTTTTCCATCCAGTTTCATTGACTGTTGTATTTATTAAGTAAAAAATAAGTTCCTCCTCACTTTAGTTATTCTCGCTAGTTTTTCAAGAAGAAAAGAAATAAAGAGGAAGTCTGACTCCCCCCCCCCATCCTTGTAGTTCCCACTAAAATGATGTTCTAAGAGAAAGCACACTCTATAGTTTGGAGTAAAATGACGATTTTTGAAAATTCCACACAGAGGCTTCATTCTTGCAGACAGCTTTTAGTGACAATTATACTTGCAATTGTCTATTAAAACATTATAAGCGTTCTCGTGAAAATAAAAAAATAATAACTCCTAAAAAAAGAAAGGGAAAAAAAATGAAAGCAAAGAAGATTGCATCAGTATTGATGCTTATCGGAATGTTCGTGGTTGTAGCTCTCTTGAGCTCCTGCGAGAAACAAGAAGTGGAAGAAGTTGTAGTTACTTCTTCGGATCAACAAGCTGGAGAGCAAGCATCTCCTGATAGCTCGGTTGCTCTACGAGCGGCAACTCTGGCGAGTGATGTAACCTACTACTCGACACCCGGAGTTGGTGTGTGGACGGCTAACAGTTCTCGGAATTTACCGATAAAGGGGATTTGTGGAACTGCTGAAGGAGGTGTTATCAAGGCTCGAGTTACTCGACAAGTGAATGGAACCTTTGAAGTGGAGATTATCAAACAGAATCGAGGTTTCTTCCTGGGGATGGGAGTTGCCTATATTAAAGCAGGGTCTCCCTGTGGTGGGATTGCGAGTCAAAAGTCCTATTCGGCATTCTCACAAAGTATAAAACTTTCGTTCTCTGCAACATTTAACACGGGATATGTTCATTTCTATCCCATGGTAATAGATGGGAAGACTGGCGTTCGCTATTATGCAGAACCAATCCTTGTATATACTTATCCTTTATTCAATTCAAAAGGCTCGTATACTCAGGGGGAGGAACTTGCAACTGCTAATGGAGTTGTAGTAAAGGCTGCTGGGAAAGGGCTTTATGATGCAAATAAGCTGAGTGTTCAATGTACTGAATTTTGCAACCGCTATTATTCCCAAGTTTACAAGAAAAATATTGTAAATAAAGGAAAAAATGGAGGGCATGGAAGAGATTGGTATAGAGAAGCATCAGCAAAGGGCTTAGATGCCTTCCCTAATTCAGGATCAGTTGCACCAAGACCTGGGGATATCCTCTGCTTTACTGGTGGACCAGGTGGCTATGGGCATGTTGCTATCATCATGGAAGTAACAAATACTTATGTAAGGCTTGTACATCAAAATATGGGGCTTGTCGAAGATGGGAAACCTGAAACTGACTGGCATGAGCCCGTTGGTGCTAAGTTGGACTATGATTATCGGACGAAGACTATTTCTTCTCCTGAAAACTACACAGTAAAAGGGTGGTTACGAATGCCTATGTATTAGGAAAAATATCCCTACCTTGTGCAAAAAAGAATCTCTAGGTTTTCCTAGAGATTTTTTGCTACTTTACATCAAAGAACTCTATCGTATCAAAGACATCCTTTCTCTTGCTATAATGTGACTCATAATGAGGATCATCAATTTTCCGAGTAAGATCCTTATTTGCTGTAAAGTAGAAATTATTATTATGTCCTATAGTGATTCCCCTTAGACTTTCTCTTTCTTCTTTTGATTGTTTCTCTGTCTTACATGGATCTGGATCTCGATACTTGCATCTAGAAACTCCAATCTCCTGGTAAACATCAGCAGGATAAATATTACCTCTAAAGACGGTTATGGAATCTGGATTCATACCTTTTACATTATCTGGATTAACAGCCTCTTCATCTATTTCTCGGACATAGGTATAAGGAAGGGTGAAATATATTGTAGACCTATTCTGCTTCCCTCACCATACACCAGCTATCTGTGCCCCTTTCCGTGCTTTCCCGAGTTTTACTTGGAATCCATAGACTTCATTTCTATAAATAAGGTTATCTCCCGTTTGCGTCACGATATCTCAGCTATTTGCTTCTGTGATAACCACGGTTTGCGTCGTCTCTCAGGTTTCAAGCACTTCTCCTGTTTGAATGGTTTGTTCCTTCACTGCACATCCACTGAAGAGCAACATAGCAACAATAAGAAATCCTACAGCATACCTTTTCATACTTTTATGTTTAAAGCTAAAGATGGAATTGAATATAAATATCTCTCTATAAAAATCAAGAAACAGTATATCCACTACTAAAAATATTTCTTGCAATTATTTTGGGAAAAATTATATCTGAGTTGGCATAACAAAAAATAACGTATGGTATAAAAAGAAAAGAACTTGAAAGTAGAGTTCTTGATAAAGCATCGAAATCCGAAGTTAGAGAATGACTTTGTTACTTGCAATTCTTAAAAAACTGTTAACTATTTATGATTATTGGATGCAAATAAAGCAACTAGTTCGTCTGGGAATTATTATCCTAGTGTTAACTTTTTTATCTTCAATCTTTCCTCCAATGAAAAAACCTTTGATTTTTCTTTTCACTTTACTACTGGGACGAGGGATAAGCTTTGCTGCACCAAGTCCACAATATTTAGAACACCTTACAACACAAATTTTAAAACAACAAACCCTGACTACAACTTGAAAAGAGGTTCTAGATCAGCTTAAATCTCTTTTTACTCAATGTGCAAGTTCACATCAAGATAAAGCTATTGAAGCAGTCTGTAAAAACTTCCTAGAAGAACAATTCCCAAAGCTTGAAAAACAATGGGAGAAGGTATTGACAGGAGGCTTTGAGGTTGCTTCACTCGGTAAACTTACAGATGAAAAACGTTTCTCTAGCTTTTGACTAATGAATGCAAGTGGTCTTTTGCTAAAAATCAACACTCGTTTTCCTGTGGATCAATTCAAATATACAGTTGTCTCTTCTCCAGCGTTATGATTTTCTTTCTTGGTGCCTTACCTCCCGAAAGCAGATGCAGGATCAGGTTTCTATTGAGATTGTGAAACTTTCAAACAGAGTGTAAAAACGAGTATTGATAAAATGAAGAGAGAAAATCCAGAGTATCAAAAACAAATTATGGATATGGAAGAAGGGCTTGCCAATACCCAATGCTATCAATTCATTCAACTACAAAGATTCCCAAGAAGAACGGAAGATATTAATATTTCTTCTCCAATAGATGGGATTTGAAATGACTTACACATCAATATTTCTCCAAGATTACTTTGGGAGGGAGAGACGCTAGAAGGGAAGGTTCAAGAAGAATGCGGAAGTCTAGAAAAAGCTTCTCCTGAGATGGGATTTAATTTGTCAGGAATGGCATATTATTGATTGGATCATCCCTATCTGCTAGCAGAAGCAGGAAAAACCTTAACAGGGGTAGTGCTTTGATATACGGGAGATACCTCTCATTTGCAAAAAAGGACTCTCGGGGTAGGGCAGAACCTTCAAAGGGGAATTGAATGACAAACGATAAAAACTTTTGGATGTAATAGTCATATGTATATCCAGTTTTCTGATCAACCCAAAAAATATTATGATATTTCATTTTCATCACCTTCACTTCTTTATGGATATTATGTGGGAATTGATACCTATACATCGGATGAGAAACCTTCTTTCCTCCATAAGTAAACTCTTCGAAGGGTATTTTCTATTCCTCCCCTTTTCTTAGGAGGGCATAGGTTTATAACTCGCCTTTATACGCTTGCAAGGAACGATTGTAGCCATACGATCATTCCTTGCAGTCCTGAAAATAGGGATGGTAGCCCTACAAGCGTGGTCTACTTCTGATTTTTGATCTTTTATCATTGATGGAGGACAACTAGCCCTTTGGGATCAGTTTTAAAACTACTAATTCTGAACGACTTCCAAGTCTCATGGTGGGACCCCACGTTCAGATCCCAGAACTCACAAACAACGCATTCGTACCAAAACGGTAAAGCCCCTTAATATAAGGAAACGCAATCTTTACAGCGAGAGTAAAAGGAAAAATCTGACCATAATGAGTGTGCCCTGCCAGTTGAAGATTGATCCCATGCTGTTCTGCTACTTGCGGTCCAATCGGCTCGTGAAGAATTAAGAGTTTAGGGAGTGTTGTCGTGTTAGTGAGGAGGGTAGCGAGTTTTTGATCAAGAAGCTCATGGTTCTCCTCAGTATCAAATCCTGCCATATCAGCAAGTCCAATCAGTTCCCATCCGTGGGCATGAAGCACTTCGTCCTCCAAGAGTCTGATTTTTGTATTTTTCAAAAGTTGCTTTACATATGCGTTTCCTGCGTAGGCTTCGTGATTTCCAAGCGTGAGATAGACGTCTTTGTTGATACTATTCAAGAGCTGAAGATCTGCTTCCGAAAACCCCTTCCCATCAATAAAATCTCCATTAATCACCACAAACTCTCCCTCCAAAGCGTTCAGTTGCGCAATAATTTTCTTCAAAAACGGCAAATCACTAGTATGAGAGATATGAATATCCGAGAGATAGAGGATGGTGCTTTCTTTCGTCAGGTTCGTGACCGGAATCTCGACGGTTTTGACTTTGATCGCTCTTGCACTCCGCATCGCAAACCCGGTGGTCCCAATCAACACAATAATGAGCAAACTTCCTCATACGATGCCTCTCATATCGGTATGAAAAATCGTTTTACTCACAAAATTTAACAGTTCAAAAACCAGAATCACATTGAACGAAACCGTCAAAAAACCGAGCAAAAAGAGCCCAGCCTTTGCAAGCATTTCAGCCACGATACCCTGAAAGGCTCTTGCTATCCACATTGCCAAAGGAACCATAAGGGCGAGCAGCACGATTAGTCCTCGTTGGATTCGACCAATTCTTCGTCCCCACCAACTCGAAATCCTCAAAACTGTCAGACTTGCCAATCCTCAGAATGCCACAAAAGAAAAAAACAAAAATCAGATCATGTGCATCAGAAAACTTTCCTTCAATGTAAAGCGAGCTCGCAGTATACAGAATTCCCTCCAAAGATAAAGACAAAAAAAGCACTTCTTCCAAAGTGCTTCCATCAAAAATAGTAATTTTCAAAGCTTACACGATCGTATATGCAGACTTTTCTTCCGCTAGTTCCTTCGCCATTTGGAGCTTATTTTCCGAGCTCGCATAAAATGAAAAGAGTTTCTCTCCCTTTTGCACATTGTCGTGAAGCTTCTTATGCAAGAAAATCCCAGCACTTGCATCTCACGGAGCACCGAGCGTCTTTGCTAGCATATTGAGATATTTCATATCAATCGCTTCTACTTTTCCATCGCGTTCACTCACAATATCAAAAGTCTGACTTCCCAAGACCAATCCTTCTGAATCTACATCAGGATTCCCTTCTTGTGCAGAAATAATTTCCTGCATCTTTTTTCGTGCATCTCAGTTCTGGAGTGTCTCCTTTGCAAGCCTATACGCTTCTTCATACTTTTCATTCTTTCCGCAAAGCACGAGGAGTTGTGCCGCCAAATCCAATGCTTTCTCTTCCAGATCAGAAGCTCTTAACTCGTGTTGCTGAAGCACTCTCAACACTTCTCTTACCTGCAAAACCGCACCAATCCCGTTTCCAATCGGCTGTTCAGCTTTGGTTATCGCAACTTCTGTTTTAATTCCAAGTGAGGTTCCAATATTTTTGAAATGTTGAGCAATTCTTTCGGCATCTTCCTGTTTGTTTACTTTAGCGGTCGGTCCAATAGGAATATCAATCAGGCAGTGGTTAATTCCCATAGCGTAATTCTTCGCCATGATACTGGAAATCATCCTGGCATACGGTTCCATTCCCAGAGGAGCAGAGACCTTGATGATTCTATCATTCGCCGGTGCGAGGTTCAAATTTCCATTTCGAGCGAGGCAGCATCCGTATTTCTCTACGAGCCTGATGATTTCAGATTTTTTTAACTCACTTCTCATCAAGACTTCTACACATTCTCAGGTCGCAGCCGGAGAAGTAATCGACTTAGAAAAGGTCTTTGGCATTACGATCCCGAGCGAAGCAAGGAGCGGTACCAAAATCATTGTCGTTTCGTTCCCAGAAACCCCTCCAATACAGTATTTGCTCGCTACGATTCATGGAAAACGGTACATATCTCCGGTATAAGCAGTCGCTTTCGTCGTATATGCCAGTTCTTCAGGATCTGTTTTATAAAAAAAGCTCGTTGCTGTATAATATGCCAAAATCAGATCAGAAAGTTTATTATTCTGAATATCTTCCACGATCGCATCGATTTCTTCGGTCGTGATTTTCTCTCCGAGCAGCTTTTTCCTGATTGCCTGCAAAGAAAGCGGATTATTTCTCATAAAAGAAACGAGAACATTATCTCAAGGCATAATAGGATAGTTTTCAAGCAATTCCGTTGTCGCACCGATGGTTCAAGGTTCTACATATTCACTAGAAAGAGCAACATCTACGACATATTCTTCACCCTTTCTGATGAGTGAAATTTTATCATGCTGCGTAATCCCATATTGAGAAGCCTGCTCTGCGTTGAGGATTGCGATAATCCCGTCTCCATTCGCAACATTTAAAGGAATGATTTTTGCACTAAAGATTTCCATTCGTGGATAAGAGTTTACAAGATAAAAAGTCTGATTTTAGCCGTTAGAAATGAGTTTTTCCAAGGTTTCAAGTTGCTGTTGCTCTACGTGTTGCTGTTCTGTTTCTGCGGTCTTAATATAATTATTGGCAATTGTTTTGGTAAGCTTGGAATATCGTTGTCCATCAGGCTGTTGGCTAGCCTGTTCTGCACGAAGATGAGAGAGGTTGTTGGAACTAAGGAGCTTCATCTTCCTTACATCCAAAATCCTATGTTCTAGATCATCAGTAGCTCCCGGGAGAGGTTTTTCCAAAGACTGGAAGAGAAGCCCTATTCAAAAATCCGTTTTTGATTTGCGAGGTCCTTGCTCTTTAAAGCTTTTCTTCATCCAAGGCTTAGAAAGGAGCGAAAAAATCTGATTTCATTCATTTTTTTCATGAGTTCCCTCCTTCTGTGTTGAATTATCATTGAGCATCGCCTCTAACTCCGAAAAAAAGCGATCAACAGTCCTTAGTTCATCTATTGAACATTGAGGAAGCGTATTGAGGAGTGGGACAAGCATTTCATACTGTGCTTTATGGGATTGTTCAGAGAGTTTTCATTGTGAAGACTCGAGATTAAGAAGGCGTTGTGCGTGCCTGAGAATAGAGGAGTTAAGCCTATTAGATTCAATATTTTTATGAATAATTGAGGTCTCGATATCACCTGCCGTGTGAGAGATTTTTTTGCTAAGCTCATCATTAAGTAAAGTATCCAAATCTCTTTCAGTTCAAGGTCTTAAGCTTGGAAGGTAGGAGCTAATATTCAGTGCATTTTGAACTTGTTCTGCTGGTGTCGGAAAGCGGAGAATCGCCTTAAATTTCGTCGCATTAAAGTTGATCTCTTTTTGTTGCTGGTTAAATTTCGTAGTATTCTTCATACTTAAGCATCAAGAGCGATGATTGAAAACATACTGATCATTAGGATTATTGGCATCAGTAAAAACTGAATAAGTCCCTGGAGTTTTTTTATATCTTGTTTCATAAGCCTTACTAAGCTGGGAATCGTACTTAAGAGGAAGCCCAACATGAGTAAAGAAATGATCTCTTGACTCTTTCGCTTTTTGACGCATAGTTTTTAAGATTTTTTGTTGAAGGCTCTCTTTCTGTGATGCGAGGAAGTTTTTTTTTGCGAGACTTGCATCCCATTTCATTTTTAGTCATTTATAAACCTCCCCCGATCAACTTCCCTCCAAAATAAGTTCTGGAAGACGAATTTTATCTTCAACAGAAAGGCTACTATCTCTTTGAATAAACGCCGCTATCTCTTGGAGATAGGTTGCTCTCGGAATCGTAGATTCAACATCTTCATCACTAATAGACGCGAGGGCTTGCTGTAAGGAAGCGTTACGTTGTATCCCAATATCTTGGGCACTCTCTAATTTAACTTTTTCTGGAGATGGCTTTTCTGGAGATGCATTCACTTGAGGACGCATCATCCCCGTAGAAAATCTTTCCATAACTTGAGCTTCTCCTCCTTCATATTTGCCTTTTTCGTAAGCTTTTGCAAGGCGTTCAGAAGCTCTTTTTGCTGTAGCTGCATAGTCTCTATTCGCCCTAAGAACCGCATCAAGCCACTCTTCAGCATCTTTGAGGAGAGGGTGAATTTTTAGATCCATCACAATAGCTTGAGTTTCTGCTGACCATACTCCATTGACCTGGATATTAGAGCGAGGATAACATACCTGTCCAATTGCCTGAATCTTTTTAATGAGGTCTTTTGTAGTATAATCCTTAGGATTTTCTAATCAGACAAAAGCTGATCTTATCACTTCGCTACGATTAAGCATTCCATAGGCGTTTTTTGCTTCTTTTTGCCACGCAGCATCAATTTTTGCAAACTCTTGTTTAAGTGCTTCTCCAGAAAGTTCACCTTTTTCAAGGACTGCACGCTTTATGGATTCAGCATTTTTCTTGAGTTCTTCGTTGTTGGATTCAGACCATTTGAGCATTTTTTCCCACTCCTCAAAACTCTTCACCTGACCGTTTTTATCCAATCCAATACGAATAACTTCCCCATCTTTCCACGTGGAGTATAGTGCATCTAAGGAGTCTGAATAGAGGTTTTTATCTTTTTCTCAAGATGCAGTGAGCTTTTCTAAGTACCAATCCAAAAATCATTCAGCAGTTAGTCCTCAGACATTTTTCTCGAGGAGACGGTATTGTTCACTAAACTCTTCTCTAGAGCGTTGTGGGTTGCCTTTTTGATAAAGATCAAGGAGTTGATTCAGCTTTCATTGAATCCTCGCCTGATCACTTTCCCCTCTGAGTTGCTCAAACTGAAGCGAGGTCCACTGGTCAGAAACCTTTGCCAAAAGCTGTTCCCCCTGCATAGATTCCCCTTCATTACGAGCGGTATTCAGTTTGTTGATCGCAATATGTATTTGTTTTCAAAGTTCTTCTCGCTTGCCTGACCAGAATCTTTCTTTCCCGAGAGATTTTCCACTCTTTACGGTAAGAAGATCAGAGAGAAAATCCTGAGAAAATTCTTTTAGTTTGATGAGAATCTCTTTCACTTTAGATACAATTGCTTCGTTTCAGGGAAAAATCTCAGCCAGCTTGCTATCAAGCGAATTAAGAGATGGCTTTTCTAAACCTTCTTTTTGAGAACCAGAAAAATCCTCAGCAATCTTTTCCTTCACTTGTGGGTGTTTATGATCAAGCTGGTCATCTTTAGCGATTTTCTGGATCGAGTCCTGATTGCTCTTCTCTTCAAGCCTTTCTCCCATAAGGATCATTATGTAAATTAAATCCCTTCAAGTATACGCAAAACCAAACCAAAAGTCAAAAAATCAGATTTTTTACGCTATTTAGACTAGTGGTAGCTTAAACTCGGGGAAGACTTCATTTCCCTTATATTTAGATTCACGAGAGTGTTAGCTCATACGACAAACAATAGTGTATTAGCTTTTAGAGAGAGCAAAAATTTCTGGCTACTTTATGGAGATTGAGAACGTCCTGCACAAGAAATTCACCAAGAAATTAAACATAAGCTTGGACAACTCTGACTTCTATAACTCATTTTATCTCTTGAAAATCAAAGCATAAATACTACACTAGACTCAGTTTTATTTTTCCTATTCAAGAAATGAATCTTAGACAAGAACTTGAAGCCCGTGGCTTACTTTACCAAATGACCAACGAAAACTTTTTTGATTTGTATGAGAAGGGCGGTGAAAAGTTCTATTGTGGTTATGATCCTACGGCAGATTCGCTTCATCTAGGGCATTTCTTGACCTTTATGGCTGCTGTGAATTTTATGAAAAGAGGCAATACCTTCGTGATGCTGATCGGAGGTGCGACTTGAATGATCGGCGATCCAACAGGGAAAACTGAAGCCAGAGCTTTCCTTGGGCTTGAAGAACTCAGGCATAATCAAGAAGCAATTACCGTGCAAGTCGGTCAGATTTTGGAAAATTTAAAAAAACTGACAGGAAAGGACTTTCAGTTTGAAGTCGTGAATAATTACGATTTTTACAAGGATTATACGGTTTTTGACTGGTATCGCACGGTCGGAAAATATATCACGATCAATACCATGCTCAGCAAAGAATCTGTGAAAAAGAGAATGGAGAACCCTGAATCTGGGATTAGCTATACCGAGTTTAGCTATATGCTGTTGCAGGGAAATGATTTCGTGCATCTCTACGAAAACAACGGTGTAAAGCTTCAAATCGGAGGTTCTGACCAGCGAGGAAATATGGTTACCGGAACCGAAATGCTGAGGAAAAAAACCGAAGGAGAAGCCGAAAGTTATGTGATGACGATCCCTTTGATGATGGATTCCAGCGGGAAAAAGTTTGGAAAATCTGAAGGGAACGCGATTTGGCTTGATCAGACCAAAAATTCTCCTTATTTCGTCTACCAATACTTCATCAATACCGCAGATGCTGATGTGGAAAAGTATTTGAGAGCCTTTACTTTGCTAGAGATTCCAGAGATTGAGGCGATTATTGCACAGCATCAGGAGAAACCTGAACTCAGATACGGTCAGAAACAGCTTGCAAAGTATGTAATTCAAGTGCTCTTCGGAAAAGAGGCAAGTGAACAGGCGGAAAAGATTTCAGAATTCCTTTTTGGAACTGGAGAAAAGCTCGCCTTACTCAAGGCAATGTCTGCGGAGGAAATCAAAGCTCTTGCTCACGAAACCTGAGGAACTAAGCTTGAAAATGATGAAATCAGAATCTTAGAGCTTTTGGTACAATCTGGACTCGCAGAATCCAATGGAGAAGCGAAAAAACTGATCCAACAGGGAGCGATCTCAGTCAATGAGCAGAAAGTAAGCGATATTGCACAAAACTTTTCAAAAGCTGATGCCGTAAATAATGTTTTACTCCTAAAGAAAGGGAAAAAGTTCGCAATCGCTCAGTTTTAGCTTCTTAAGCACAAAAAAATGGGAAAAAATCTATGCTATGCTCTCGCAATTCTGGGAGGCCTGATTTTGGTGGCGGGAGTTGCGATCTGAGGCTATTATCTTTATCAATCCAAAATAAAAAAGAGAATGGATCCTCCTGTGGCTTATAAGCCCGTAATTTACCTCTATCCGGAGCATAAGCAAGAAATCAAAGTTCAGCTTGACTATCAGGGAGAACTTATCGCTGATTATCCTGCCTATGATGAGAAGCTCAGGGGCTGGGAAGTAATCGCTTCTCCAGAGGGGACTTTGATCAATAAAACAGATGGTAAGGAATATAGCTATCTTTTCCGAGAAGGCAAACCAGCACAAAAGTCTGACTATGACCTCACCAAAGGCTTCGTAGTAAAAGGAAGCGAAACAAGGGCATTTCTTCAGCAAAAATTAGCAGAAATCTGACTCACTCCAAAGGAATATAACGAATTCATCGTGTATCGATACCCAAAGATGAAAGATAACCCTTATAACCTGATCCATTTTGCAGGAGAAAGCTATACCAAGACTGCTCCTTTGACGATCACTCCAAAAGAGGATTCGCTGCTTAGAGTCTTTATGGTCTTCAAAGCCTTACAAGAACCGATTGAAGTGAAAGCTCAGACTTTTGAACCTTTTGAGAGAAAGGGATTTACGGTCGTTGAGCGAGGGGGTTCTGAACTTTAGTTTCTAGATAAAGAGTATGAAAATCCTACTGATGACTTATCCAAATGACGGAAGAAAGCTCAAGCAACTCATCACCGCCTTACTCAAAAAGAAGCTGATCGCCTGTGCAAACGTAATGAACTACGCAAAATCCTACTATCTCCGAGAAGGAAAAATCAAAAAAGACGAAGAAAAACTGATTTTTATAAAATTTCCAAAAGAAAAAGAGTCAGAATTGCTTCCTTTTATCAAAAAACTGCATCCTTACGAGATTCCAGAACTGATCGTTTTGGCTCCAGACGCAGTGGATGCAGCCTACCTTAATCGGCTTCTTTCTGCTACAAACTAAGAGCTTTACTGCTTAGAGCTCTCTTTTTAATCAACTCTAGCGTTGTTCGGTTGATATCTTCCAATTTGTGATATTCATCAAGTGCAATATTATACGCTTTCAGCATTCATGAACTTTTTCTACAAAAATTCTCTGGGGCATGACTTGGTGATTACGATATCCTTCGACTGGTGCAAACACAAGATAGCCTTCATCCTAGCTTCTAAGCGAAAACCATAGGAACGAAGATCAGAATCCTTGTTTGTCAAAGTCTTTTCATAAGTTTCTTTTAGCCCTTTATAGAGAGGTAGCGAAAAACTCAGGCTTTTATGGCATCTTCGCAAGAGTTTTAGTTTTCAAGAGGTTAACACTGAGTTCTCCACCCTTTTTGGCCCAAAAGAGCAAGAATCCCTTTTCTTCGTCCACAATCGGTTCGAACGCATTTTCAAGATCTGAACCCATAGTATCTTCTATGATTTCATCAAAATCGGTCTGATAAACCTTCCCATCGTAGAAATAACTTAGCTTATCCCCAGCCTGCTTCCTCAAAAAATAGAACGTTTTCCCATTAAAATTATAAAGAGCAAAATTATCAGCATTTTGAGTCTGTTTTTCTCCATTATGGACTAAAACATTAGTCTCTCTCCAGGGTTTCCCTTGTTTTGCCATCATTTCCTGTTTATCTTGGGGATTACTTTCATCATAATAAGAGTTTTCATCATAGAGGAGCCACCATCAAGCTTCATTGACGAAAAAATTCTTAACAGGTTCCTTGGTAATAAAGATCCTTTCAAAGCTAAAAACAGGTTGATCATTGAGAGTTACTGTTAGCAGGTTCTTCCCTGTTGCAGCTGGTATAATACGATAGGTGTTCCCACTATAAACGGTATCATAAGCTTTCAAAAAATCAAATTCTGAATAGGTTTCAGCTGATGCGGTTTCAGGATGTGGAAGGTTTTGCTCCTTCTGTTTTGCTTGCATAATAAGAGTTTTGATCTC
The DNA here is from genome assembly GCA_003260355.1 of SR1 bacterium human oral taxon HOT-345. Taxonomy (GTDB): domain Bacteria; phylum Patescibacteriota; class Gracilibacteria; order Absconditabacterales; family Absconditicoccaceae; genus HOT-345. Next base: position 668,574 of record MPSQ01000001.1, on the reverse strand, counting down.
CTCAGGAGTTGATTTAATTTCACAAACACTGCAAGGAGCTTCAGAATTAACTACTTCTTCAAGAATCTCTTCATAGTTACCGAGCGATGTACTAGAAAGGAGTGGAGACATCTCCTGATCAGGAAGCTCCTGCTTTACTATTTCAGGTTGTGGTTCTTGAGAAGGATTTCCAGTCTTGAGCCAGCAACCAGTAAGGAGTAGAGAAAATCCAAATGACAAACAGAGAAATCAAATACGTTTCATTGCTAAAAATACATACTAACTAAATAAAGCTTTCAAGGAGCATATCCTATTGAAGCTTAAAGTCAAGTTTTTTTTCAGTCAAAAAAATACGATATTCTGATAGCACTTTGAGTTTTTTGATGAAAGAATAGGATATTCTGATAGCACTTTGAGTTTTTTGATGAAAGAATAGGATATTCTGACACTACTTTGGGCTTTTTGGTGAAATATTATGATGTTCTGGCACTGCTTTGAGCTTTTTGGTGAAATATTATGATGTTCTGACACTACTTTGAGCCTTTTGATGAAATATTATGATGTTCTGATAGTGCTTTGCGCTTTTTGGTGAAATTTTGATCCATTTTTGGCAATTTTTTTGTAAGTTTCGTTTGGAGACCTTCTTCCTTCCGAGGATGCAACAAAAAGAAGGAGAAAGGTCAGATTTTTAAGCTTGATATTTTTATCAAGAAGAGTATATCATAGACGAGCATTTATTTTTTTACCCTACGAAAGATGAAAGCGACTGACAGACGATTTATTGCAGGGGTTGCTGTTATCCTTTGCCTTGCAGGAATGTGGAGTATGCACGATTTCTCCAAAAATCGTAATCTGAATGGCATCAACATTATGGGTGTAGCATCCAGAGAAATCCCAGCAGATACCGTTCAGTTTAGGATTACACTGATTGGAACCGGAACTACAAAAGCTATTAGAAAGGAACTGGCTTTTAAGAGACTAGAAGAAGTAAAAAACTTTGTAGAAGGAGCGGGCTTTACCAATAGTAATTATGACGGAAGACGTGTTTTTGATACTGATCAATGTTATTTTTGAGGAACGGAAAAAGAATATCCTTGCACGAGGATGAGTGTCAATTTGCAATTCACCGGAAATATCAGCGAAAAGCTGAAAACACTCATAGAAAAAACTGATGCCTTAGATTGGATAGACATTGAAGATAAGAGGCTCATTGTCGGAGAAAACAATCCTCAAGTGAAGGAACTCATCAGCGAAGCGAATAAAGATGCAGAAACGCATGCAAAAGAAGTTGCAAGCCAGCTTTGAGTTAAACTCGGAAAACTTATCGTTTACTCAGAAAACGGATTTGCTCCAGAGTATCGTGAATATGGTGTAGCCAATAGAAGTTTTTTTGAAGATGAAGAAGGGGCGTCTGAAAACTCCTGAGTCTTTGTAAGAGTTAATACCTATCACACCTATGCAATAGACTAAAAAAGAAAAAAGAGGAAGTCTGATCTTTACGGTCAGATTTTTTCTTTTTTTCGTTGAAGTTAACAAGCAAAAGACTACACTAAAGTCAGTTTTTTTTACTTTTATTCAAAATAATGATTGATCTTAAGAAAGTTCGTGAAGATATTGCAGGATATAAGCTGATTTGCCAGAAGAAAGGAAAGCATTTTGATATTGATGCGATTCTTGCTTTAGATGATAAAAGGAAAGCTCTCCAGCTTGAAATTGATCAAACCAAGGCTCAGCAAAAGCAACTCGCTGCTCAAAAGGATTATGAAGGTGCAAAAAACCTCAAAATTCAGATTCAAGAGTTGGAAACTCAACATACGCAGGTAGATACTGAACTTAAAAGCTGGCTCCTCAAAATGCCAAATACCGCTTTGCATCCTGAGGTTCCAGAGGGGAAAGATGATAGTGAGAATGTGGTGGTTCAGAATTTTTGAACGATTCCGCAGTTTGATTTTCAGCCTTTGGATCATGTTGAACTGATGAAAAAGCACGATATGATTGATATTGAGAGAGGAGTGAAGCTTGGAGGTGCGAGAAGCTATTTTCTCAAGGGAGATGGAATGCTGCTTGAGCAGGCTGTTTTGCAATATACTCTCAAAAAGATCGTAGAGAGGGGTTTTACTCCTATGCAGGTGCCAAATATTGTGAATCCTGAATGTTTACAGGGAACCGGTTACTTTCCAGGAGGAGAAGAAGACGCATATCGAATGGAGAGAGATGATCAGCGATTGATTGGGACTTCAGAGATTCCAGTGACGGCTTATCATATGAATGAAATCCTCAACGAAGATGATTTACCAAAAAAATACTGTGGATATTCAGCGTGTTATCGCCGTGAGGCAGGAACCTATGGGAAAGATACAGCAGGACTCTATAGAGTGCATCAATTCCAAAAGGTAGAGCAAGTCGTAGTTTTGCCTGCTGATGAGAAAATGTCTGAGCAGTATTATCGTCAGATTTTGCAAAATTCTATGGATATTCTCGCGGATTTGGAGCTTCCTCATCGTTTGCTTCAGCTTTGCAGTGGAGATTTGGCGATTGGAAAGTATAATTCTCATGACCTTGAATGCCGAATGCCTTCTAGAAATGCTTATGGAGAGACACATTCAGTGACCGCTTTTCTGGATTTTCAAGCAAGAAGACTGAATCTCAAATATCGCGATAAAGAAGGGAAAATCCAGTATTGCTACACAATGAATAATACGGCGATTGCGACACCAAGAGTGTTGATTGCAATTATAGAAAATAATCAGACTGCTGATGGAAAGATCAGAATTCCAAAAGTTTTGCAGCCATATATGGGGAAGGAAGTCATTGGATAGGACGTAGTGTCTATTAGAATAGCTAACTTATTAAACAGGTCTGAAAAGAACAAGTGCACAATTTTTATCTTTTCTCTATATTGCTATGACTTGACCAAACCCAAATGAAAAGTTTCCAATTGAAGCATACCAAGGGCTAGGTTTTTTGAAAAATTTTATTCAGGATCCCAATATCATTATCGGTGATTATACCTATTATGACGATCCAGAAGGTATTGAGAATTTTGAGAAAAATGTTCTGTATCGTAGCCCCATGATAGATAGTAAACTTATTATTGGAAAGTTTTGTGCAATTGCAACTGGAGTGAAATTCATTATGAACGCAGCAAATCACAAGATTGATGGTTTTTCTAGTTATCCTTTTGGAATTTTTGGAGGAGACTGGATGAAAGCTCTCCAAAGTTCTCAAAATTGAGACTGGACAAAAACTTTGCAGCTCGTACAATGAGTAAATAAATGAGATACCATCGTTTGAAATGATGCCTGGATTGGCTACAATGCAACGATCTTACCAGGTGTAAAAATCTGAAATGGGGCAATTATTTGAGCAAATGCGACAGTTACCAAAGATGTGGACCCCTATGCAATTGTCTGATGAAACCCTGCACAACTTATTCGTTATAGGTTTGACCAGGAAACGATCGAAGCACTTGAGGAAATTAGGCGACGAGATTGGAATATTGAGAAGATTACAAAAAATTTACACTTCATCCTGGGAAATGACATTCAGAACTTAAAAAATCTGGATTAGAGTCTCAAAGGATATCAAGCTTATATAGAGAAAGAAATAATTAGATAATAGATTTTATGTTGAGATTTTTTTGCTATGAGTGATGTTTCGATCAGGTGAGTAAAAATAATACTCCTTCTTTTTCTGGTTTATACCCTTGTTGGACTAATTTGAACTTGCTATACCTATTATTTGCTTGCTAAGGTAATAGCTACTTCATCCTCAGAATCTCTCTCACAGGTTATGGGATGTTCTTGATCTCATTGGAAAATTGTCCGATGTATGATGAATAGTGATTGATCTTTCTGGAGTGTCGTTTGATTTGCTTCCCGCTATCCGATTACGCTTTTACAAAATATCTTATTCTTTATTTCTAGATAATATTCCTAACTTGAATTGCTCACGTTAGTTTAAAAAATTGGCGATAAACTGTTAGACAAGGGGGAATAATGTTTTTAAAGTGGCAGAGTATGGAGTCATTCAGCCTTTTACTTTTTGCAGTATCAGACAATGCGAATCTATATCAAAACAGCACCTTACAAGCAAAATAGCTATCTCCAACACCTGATAGAGCATATAGTTATCGGCGGATATTGAAATCTTGAGCAGTATTTTAAAACAGCATACGGCGTCCTTGGAACGAGTTGGCTTACTTACTCAAGTTACTTTTTGCCTCCAACGATTAAGGTAGAAACAGTTTTAGATCAGTTTGTTTCTCCTTTAGATATGTCTATTATGAAGAGAGAAATAAAAATGATCAAAGAAGAGCTATCTGGACAGATTTCAGATACAACTCTTCTCGTAAATCGTATTGGGAAGGAAATATATTGAAAAAAGTTTTGACGAGCCCAATTTGGGACTCAGATTTCTAAAAAAATACTTCAGCTTGAACATCAAAAATATTATACTAAAGAGAATATCCGAATTGCGGATGATGATTTTCTTATTTTAAAGAGACCTGACCATATTTCAGAGCAAGTGCATTTTTGAATCTTACAAATACCATGATCAAGAAGCTATAAAGTAAGGTGAGATCAGTATTTTACAAAAATTTTTAAGGATTCAGCTTCAGCATATACTTTATGCTATTTGCTTGATTGGATCATGGCAGTATGGGGAGAGTATTCCTACAATTACTTAGGAAAGTGATATGAATCTCCAGTATTTTGTGAATTTTTTGAATATTCATCCCATCTTTTGCTCATTATTGATGAAAAGACTAAAAAATTTTTGGAAAATAATCTGATTGATTCTCTGTTTTTTTCCCTCGCGGTGGAGAAATTTTTGGAAACGCCATGTCTTTTACAAGAAATTGCTCTGACTATAGAAGTGAGGTCTTGAAAACAGGTCAACCTTTTAGACTTGAAAAAGTATCTTATTTCCCTAAACATAAAAAGCCTAAAACAGAGCCTCATTTTTTAACTTACGACGATAAGAGGAACTGATTGGATAATCTTTGATAAGGAAGCACTTTATTTTCAGCCAAAAATCTATTCCTTTTTTTATTCTTTCCTTCACGATAAAAAATGCAACAAGAGAAAACCTGAACCTTTCGCGTTGATCTGTCTGCATACGTGGAGGAAACCTTAAAACGCTATCTTCATACCTTCCCTTCAGAAGAATCCAGATTTTCTCTCTTAAAAACTCAGCTCCAGAACGCAGAAAATCTCGGAACAAGAAAAAACTTCAATGGACATATGACTGCAAGTGCATATCTGCTTTCTGAAGAGAAGTGTTTGATGATTCATCATATTGCTCTAGATAAACGGCTTGCTCCATGAGGACACTGGGAAGAAGGCGATGGAGAACTCTTTCACACAGCACAAAGAGAATTGATAGAGGAAACAGGGCTCCAAAACGTTGCTTTACATAATTGGCATAAAGAGCATCATGGTATCCCTCTGGATATTGATACTCACGCCATTCCTTATAGCGAAAAGAAACAAGAACCCGCTCACTTTCACCATGATTTCAGGTTTGTCTTTGTGCTGACAGGAGAGCAAAAGCTGACCTTACAGAGAGAAGAAGTCGCTGAATTTGGACGAAAAGCTTGTGATACACTTCCTGAAGAGGCCTCGAGTCTGCTAATCAAAAAGAAATTACTGCAGATCAAAGAATTGCTCAAGTATTAGGAAAGTAAAGCTCGGTTTAGAGATACTGAGGCGAGTAATAGAGGAGAACTTCCCGAAGATATGCTACATGGGGTGTTGAGTGAAGATGGAGCTTGGAACGCGTTCACCTGCGAATATTGGCTTGCAAAAGGACTCCATAGGAGGAACTGATTAGATAAATTTTTAGAATGAATGTAAAAGAAAATGAATAGTCCCGAAATAAACAAGGATCGTATGATTACTATCAAAACCTCTGAAGGGGAAATAAAAGTTTCTAGCAAAGAAATTGATGAAGGTTGGAATAGGGTAATGTATGGAGACAGAATAAAAAATACTCTTCAAGCTCCCTCTGAAAAAGGATCACTACATCAAAAGATAGGAACTTGGAAGCTTTGGCTTATGAATCTGCTGCGCGGTTTTTAAAACTAAAATCATTTTTCCTTATCAAAAAATAAAATCAGACTTTTACCCTGCTTTTACCTCAAAATGCATCAAAGACAGCTTCAAAAAATCCAGAAGATGGAAGCCATCCTCAATGAAATGAATCAAACTTTGGAAGAAGTCAATGTTGCATTTGAGAAGCGAAAAGCCCTAAGACCGCAGATCAAAGAATTGCTCAAGTATTACGAAAGTAAAGCTCGGTTTAGAGATGCTGAGGCGAGTAATAGAGGAGAACTTCCCGAAGATATGCCACATGGAGTGTTGAGTGAAGATGGAGCTTGGAATGCTTTTGTCTGTGAATATCAGCTTGCAAAACAACTTCAAAAATTTACAAAAGCAGTCCTCAAAAGGTAACCTTCCCTGAAAACAAGAGAGGTTACTGAGAGATTGTGAACGACTTTTATTCAAATTACTTCAACTAACATGATGAAAAAACTCGCACTTCTCTGCTCTCTCTGAATCATCATCGCAGGATGCAGCATTCAAATTGACCATGCAGCCACTACGACCGATACTACTCAAACACAAAGCTGAATCATAGCTACCGAAACCTGAACCCAATCCTATGTTCAGCTCACAGGAATCCGATACTCAAATATGACGGATGCTCAATCTCAAGCAGAGGTCAAAAACGCACTCCTCAAGGCTGATGTGAGCCAAACAGCGGTCCAAGCTTTTTTTGCGATGGTAGATGATTTTACCAAGATTGTAGAGTGAAAAGGACTCAATCATGGATTTACATGGGCAGAAACTTTGACGCCAGAGTATGATAGCGACTTTTATCAGCAGCAACGAAATAACATACACCAAGATTTTATGGGCTACAATTGTAGAATCACAGCATTCTCGCTTTTACAAGACGCGATCAAGATAAAAGACGTCCCAGAGACCGAAATCCCTGAAAATCTAATGTTTGATATGCCTGGGTTTCGCTCCATACAGTCCTACACAAAAGAAAAGGCTAATAAGTTTGTAAACCTTTTCGCTCAAATCCCGACAACCGCTACAGCAACCCAAACAGAAAATATCCAAAAAGTAAAAGATACGCTCGCTAAAAAAGGCGTTGAGTTCCTCAATACAAAAGCAAGCTTGATCTCAGTATTTTTCCACGATGTGATTGATCCAAGCACGGCAAACCTTTTCATCGGTCATATTGGAGTTCTCGTGCCTTCCGAAAACGGCGAACTTCTGTTTATCGAAAAAATAGCTTTTGATCAACCCTACCAAGCGGTTAAATTCAAAAATAGAGCAGAACTCAATGGTTATTTAATGGGGAAATACGACGTCGATTATTCTGGAGAAGGTTCCAGACCGTTCATCTTCGAAAACTGATCGCTAATGGCAGATTTTCAGCTCAATCCAGCAACTACTCAACAACTCAAAGCAAACCTTCAATCACCTGCAAGCGAATAATTTTTTAAAAGTCAAAAAAATCTGAAGACGGCTTCCATGTCGTCTTTTTCCACAAGGTCCCACTCAAAATTTCACGCAACCGCTTAATCTAGCTCAATTCCCAAAATGGCAAGGGAGTAAAACATCATTTTACTCCAAATTATAGGGGAGAGTTTCACCATTCAAAACCTCAAAGCTCGCCTCTTGTGCTGCCATGCACTTTCCCTCTGTTTTAATTTGCAAAAGGCTCTCAATTCTTTACAACAAGAAGCGTTGAAAACCATTCAGACTTTTATCTTTTCTTTCTTTAAGCCCAAATGCTCCTCATCTGAGACCTCCACATCACTTCAAAAATCAAAACGGAATTGCTCGATCAGATCAAAGCTTTTGTTGCCTCACAGCCAGAAGAAAAAAATCTGATTTTTCTTGGGGATTTTGTCTATCATTTCAGCTATGATAGGGCAGCCTTGCTCGCACTCTTTGAACTCTTTCTAGAACTTTATACACAGGGCAAAAATCTCTACATTCTCGCAGGAAACCACGATCGGCTGGGCAACTCTTTCGTGTATGAAGAGGGGAAGCAGGTGTTTGATCTCCTCCAGCACCAGCAAAACTCAGGAAAGCTCCATTTCATCACGAAACCTCGGCTTACTGAGCTTGAGGGCGAGAAAATTTTGTTTCTTCCGTTCTGTTTGGATCTGCACGAAGAAGAATATTCAGCTTTTCCACTCTGAAAGACGCCACTCACCGAGGAACTCTTAAAATCCAAAGACAAAAACGAGCAATTCTCTGGAAAACTCAATCAGCTCGTCAATGGCTTTCTTCAACAGGAAAAAAAGCTGACTATTATTCATCATTACTATCTCAACAAAGAGAAATTTCCTGGCTATCGCTCTGCCTTTGCATTCAAAGATATTGCACTATCCGAGCAACTTCTAAACCTTCCGGATTTGAAGTTGATTTCTGGGCATTTGCATACCGCCTTCCGCTACAAAAATTATCTCTGTACTGGGAGTGCTTGGGCGACCTCTCCGCTAGAATTCAATCAGATTAAGGGATTTTTTAGCTATTCGCAGGAGAAGTTTTCGTTTTTCTGAACGCAGATTATCAATTATCTAGAGAGCGAGCCTACTTCCACCCTCCAAGCGTCCGATCTTCAAACGCTCTACCTCCAGATCCAGTCCCAAACAGAACAAAATCTGAATCCTCCGACCTTTCCGTTGATCGACTGTCATTTCCCTCCTTTAGATCCAAAAAAAACCGTCCTTACCCTCAAGGTCAAGCATTTGGACTATGAAAAAATTGACGAAGCACTTGCGCCTGAACTCAGGACTCAGCTTTCAGACTTTAGACTCAAAAAAACTTCTGCAAAGGTTGATGATTTGCTGCTCCAGCTCCAAAAACCTGACAGCGACGCTTTGCAAACCTTCGGTGGCTGGAAGGACTTACTAAAAACCTTCCTCCATAGCCAATATAACGAGGACTATCCAAAATATGAAAAACTTTTGAGGGAATTGAAGATCATTTAAGATGTTTTTCCCATTGCTTGTAGCGAGGCAGAGCGCTACAATTCAAAGATATAATTGATAGGACCGATATTGATGCTCGAGACGAGCATGTCTCCTCAGAATTTCCCACTCTTTACGCTAAAACCTTTACGACGTAGACTTTCCAGAAAATAATCATACGCTCCCTCAGAAAAACTAAATTTCCCGCTCTGAGAAAAATCAATTTTCGTACCGTTTTTATAGCTTCCAAAGAGTGTGAAATTTGAAATCACCAAAATCTGATTTCCTCCTTCAGCAAGCGGAATTTCAATTTTCCCGTTCGGAGAAGAGAGGAGTTTGAGTGTTTGGATCTTGGTCGTGAATTTCTCTAGTGCTGACTTTCGATCTTCACGCATTTCATCAGTTTTCCCTACGCCAAAATAGATCAAAATTCAGGATCAGATTTTTTCTGTTTTTATGCGTTCGGAGTAGCTTTCATCGCTATAGACTTCTACCTGTGCGGAACTGACCGATTGAATAATGAGTTTCATGTGCTATTTCTTGATAAAAAGCCCGACAAGCAAAGAGCCGATAAAAATCCCTGCGATACCTGCAATTCCAGCTCGTGCATTTGGAGCAGGAAGTGGAAGTTTAAGAAGGGTAAAGATTGCTCCCATCAGAATCCCTGATCCGAGCGCTGTAAGAATTTGAAGAAGTTGTGACATGGTATTTAATAGTCATTAAAATGTATACTCTTCTGTTAATAATCTAATATTGCATTACGATAAATGAATAGCCGTTTTCCTCTGCCCATTGCTGAGTGAAATAGAGTTTTTCGGGAATGACATCGGTTTTTTGAAATCCAGCATTTTCATAGTACTTTTGAAGTCCTTTTTGGCATGCAAGATAAAGGTGAGGCTTATTTCTCTTCTTTTTAATTAACTCTTTTATCAAAGCTTGTCAAAGTTTTTTGCCTCTCATTGCTTCTTTGACCCATAAGGTTCCTAGTTCTTCCTCATTTTCTCAAATTGGAAATATTCTTCAAAAAGCAATGATTTCCTCTTTATTTTTTATGACGATAAACTGTGGCTTTTGGATTTCATAATAGGAAAGATCTGTTGATGCTATTATTTTTTGAATAAAATCAAAATCTGATTCACTGATATCAGGTATCAAGAAAAACTCTGAAGAAAGAGAAGTCATTTCCATATTTGCTCTTCTACGAGATAAAACTACCATCTTTTCCAGCTTGGACAAGCTTGCTGAACATTGATATGCGCAAAACCTGAATGCTGAATCGCTTGAACGATCGTTTCTTTCAGTGTTTTCATGTCTTTATCAATGACCGATTTTACAAAGCTACAACCCGCCGTTTCCACCAAATGCACGGGATGGAGCGGAGGAACAGGATTTCCCTCAGGCGTAGACTTGGTTTTCACTCAAAGGGGAGTTGTCGCAGAAGCTTGTCCTGTGGTGAGAGCATAGTTTTCATTATCACAGGTAATATGCACAAAAGGCAGATTCCTCCTCGCAGCATGCAGCAGATGCCCAAGTCCGATCCCATAACTATCGCCATCTCCAGAAACCGAAATCACAGTCAGATCAGGGTTTGCGAGCTTTACCCCTGTTGCAAAAGGGATTCCTCTTCCATGCAGGGTTTCTGCACCGTAGCCTTCCATATATTGGCTCATTTTACTATTACAGCCGATCCCAGTTACAATCACGGTTTTATGCGTTGGGATTTTCAGCTCGGCAAGGGCTTGTTTAAGCGCGAGGTGAATGAGGAAGTTTCCGCATCCTGGACATCGCTGGATTTTATTTAAATTCGTTCTCATGGGGTATAATAAACAGTTAAAAGTCAGATTTTATTCTTTTAAATTTCTTGTTGCTTTCAGAGATTTTAATTAGCATTGATGTTGCATTGAGAAGTCTCTGATAACTTGTCAAGAACAGGGGCTAAAGCTCCATACAACATTTGCCAAGAATCATCAGTTTTAATGCCAAGCTTTTGATATCGTTTTAGTTGATGAGAATCTTTGAAAGTAAATGCGATTAAATCAGTAGCTTGATACGCTTGTTGAGCTTGAAGTAAGGCTTGCTGCAACAGCTGTTTTCAAAACCCTTGTTTTTGATAGTCAGGATGAATAAAGATTTCTGGATCAAAGAGGATATTCCCTTCATGTCGTGGCTTAATATCTGAAATAAATCCTCAAACGATTTTCCCATCTACCACAGCCTTGAGCTTAAAGGGTCTTTTGAGTAAATAGTTTACGAAAGGAGTAATCTGTTCTTGAGTCCATTTTTCTCACTCAGCAAGGTAGCTTTCAAGATAGAGAAGAATAATTGCTTCGTGATCTTGTTTATTGATTTTTTGAATAGTAATGGTTTTCATTCTTATGTTCTAAGTTAAAGAGAAGGTTTGTTACTAAATCATCCCTAGGTCTTCCTTTTCAAAAAGCGAAACTTCTCACAGCATTGCTTTCCTTTCCTCAAAGTTAAAGCGGATTTCTTAAATAATTCCCTCCTCAAAGAACGGATAGAGCGTAATTTTTCTAAAATGCTCTATTTTTTTATTCCACTCGCCATACAGCTCACATTCCTTACGCACCAAATCTTCCAAAATTCCACTCTGATTCATTTCTACAAAAATCAGCCTTTTAATCTTTTTTGCATGTTCTTCAAGGAAAGTCTTTAATCTCGGATCAAAAGGGGAGAGCGATTTAATGACAATCAGCCCCATTCCCGCTTTGTCTTTGATATGTTGCTCTAGGGCATAACGGTTGATTCCCATCGTGATATAGAAAATTTCCGCATCAGGATTGATGATTTCATAGCCATAAAAATCTGAATTAAACTCTTGTTCCACGAAAGTCTTCAGTTTTTGAGCTCTTTTCTCCATCATTTTGCCTTTCATGGTCGGTTCTTCATTGGTGCTTCCGTATTCATCATGCTCATAGGAAGTCGCAATGAAGGTCGTATGCTCAGTTCACGGCACACTATAAGGAGAAATCCCATCAGGACTAAATTCGTATCTTTTGAACTGATCCTCGGCTGTGGAGTCAGCTTTTTTACCTCTTTTTATCGGTTCGACAAGGAGTTTGTGCGGATCAATGCTCAAATAAGACTCCGAAAGCTGTTTATCACTCAGGAGAATCACAGGATGCTGATACTGATCCGACCAATTGAGAGCCTTCCCAGCGAAAGAATACGCCTCCTCAAAAGTAGAGGGATAAAGCACGATCGGCTTCGTGTCTCCAAAACTCGCATGCAAAGCATAATTCACATCGCCCTGTCCCGTAAAAGTCGGAGTTCCAGTACTTGGACCATCTCTCTGAGCAAGCACATAAACGCCCCCAAGTTCCGCTTGATTTGAAAAGGAAATAGACTCGGTCATCAGTGCAAATCCGCCTCCACTGGTTCCACACATCGCTCTTTTCCCAGCAAATTTCGCACCGAGCATCGCCATACTGACTGCGATTTCATCTTCTCCCTGAAAGAAGCTTACTTTCGGATTTTTTACGACCTCATCAATGATAGAGGAAGCTGGCGTCATCGGATAGGCAGCGTAAAAATCCAGTCCGCTTGCGATTGCTCCCTTTGCAATGAGCTCGTTTCCGTACATAAACTGCTTCGGAGTTCAGATTGCTTTACTGCAGTTTATAATATCACAGGCTTCACCACAGTTTTGAATAATATACTGATAACCTGCTTCCAAATCCAAAAAATTCTGATTCATCACCTCAGGGGAGAACTCCTTTTCAGAGAATTGCTGCTCCAAGAGCGATTTCCCTTCCTCCAAGCTGATTCCAAAAATTTTGAGAGCCGCTCCAAGAGTAAAGGTGTTTTTGTATTTACACTTCTCATCTTTGATCATAAAGACTTTTTTCAAATCGTAGATGCTTTCATTCTTGCTCACTGCATAGGGATCATAGGCGAGAAAATAATCAATCTGCCTACGAATAAAGGGCTGCTCCTCATTAGAAATATACAGGAAAAAGCAGTTGTTATCTCCTTTAATGATAGAGGCGTATTCCTTGTCACCGAGCACGGTGTAGCCTTTTTGGGCAAGCAGTTCAGCAAGAAGGATTCCTGCGGTATTTACTCCAGACCCAGCCGGTCCAGAAAATCAGATACTAATTTGCATTTTTGATATTATAAAGTTATGGATTAAATCATGAAATATAACCAATACTCAAGTATAGAGAAAACTTCTGCATTTTCAAAAAAAAACTGAAGTCTGATTCAGCTTTTGCTTGACATTTTTACCAAGACAAAAAAAGGACCAAGGTATATCTTACCATTGGTCCTTAAACCCCGAGAGGGGCATCTCTCAAGCCTACGAATCAGAATTACTTATATTCGTTCAAGTACCTGACGATAGGTTCCAGTCGAGCAATACGATTTCCTGGGAGGGAAAGCATAGCATTTCACTTTCTGAGGCGTAATTTTGACGATTACTACCGGTTCTCCTTTATACGCGTCAAGAGAAGACGGAAGAGAACTGCCCTCACAATTCTTCCACTCGCCGGTAAGCGTCGGAGTATAGCCTAGAATCACCACATAAGAATTCAGTTCAGGATTCAGACTCTGAGCATCCTGTAAACTGTGAACGACTAAAATTTTTTCCTTTTTCATTTTTTTAAATTCTATGCCCTACTCGTTATTACTTGGACTTTCCAGGCTCAACTTTCAAGCGTTAATGCTTCTTTTTTTTATTAAAGCAACATCACTATATAAAAATTGAAGGAAAAATCAAGAGAAAATATTGACATTTTATATATTTTAGATATAAAGAAAACCAAACTTAAAAATAGTAAAATTATGAATAAAAAACGAAAATTAAAAGTAAAAACTCTGATCGACGGCTTCATCAAATGGTTTTGTTGTTATTCTCTGAAACCCTCTTATGCATCAAAGAGAGCATTTTTCGCCCTCTATTACCAAGAGGAAGAGGACTCCTGTTTTGATTTGCCTTTCCCTGAGCTGAAAAGCAGCGAAAGAGGAGTAGAAATGCCTGAGAATATCCTCAAAATTTATCGTTTGCTGTTCAGACTCCAAAACGCAATCAACGATGCGATAGATCTCAGAGATTCTCTACTCAAAAGAGTGTCTCGACGCATCCCTAATTATGCGGGCGAAGCTTTCAAGGTGAATGAGAACTACAGAAAAGCGATCCAAAGAATAGAGGAGCTCTATGCAATCAAGGAAATTGCAGAGGCTTATCTAAGAAAACAGGTAAGAAAGCTGAATCCTTCTATCAAAACGATCGAACCAAGAAAAAAAGCAGGAAAGTATTTCCTGCGTGTCCGTTGAAGGGATTTTCCCTAGCATCAAAAGGTAGGATAATAGATCCTACCTTTTTTCTAATGAAGCGCGGATATCTTTACTCCAATAGTGCTTAATTTATTAAGGATATCAGCATACCCCCTAGCAATAATATCTTCGTTCATAATCATCGTTTCCCCCTTTGCCATAATACCAGCAAGCACCATTGCTCCTCATCATCTCAGATCTGTGCTGGAAACATATCCACCATGAAGTTCTGTCTTTCATATAACCAAAGCCTGATGGGGATTCAGAATTTCTATCTTTCAACCAAGGTTCTCCAGTTCATTAAGGTACCCAAAACGCCCTTCATACAGAGTTTCAAAAATCTTTGTTACTCCATCAAATTGGCTCGCTAACGCACCAAAAATAGACTGCAAATCGCTAGGAAATCAAGGGAAAATTCTGATTTCAAGCTTTACCGCTTTATAGTTTGCTTTATTATAAGAATTGACAACAAGTGTTTGCTTGTCAAGAATTTTAAAATTAATTCCAATCTTGCTCGCAATATTATACATTGCTGAAAGATCGTCAACATTCACATTTCTAATGATGAGTTCGCTATTGTCAGCTCATGCCCCTATCGCAAAATAAGTCCCCGCCTCGATATAATCGCTAATAATTTTAAAAGAAGGCTCTTTGATTGCTATTTTCTTTGGATTTACAGTAATGGTATGATCTATCCCCATACGAATATCAGCTCCCGCTGCATTGAGAAAATCAATCAGATTTTTGACGTGAGGTTCAGTTGCTACCTGATAAACGGTGATTTCATAGTCTACATCATCCAAGAATGCAAGATACGTGATTAGTGCTTCTGTTGCAGTGACAGAAAATTCCTGGAGCATAATGTTTTTCTTTGGCTTGCCGACTACTTTAAAAGTTTTAAACTGCCCATGAGTTATTTCAACCCCAGCTTTATGCAATGCGTCTTCAAAGGTATCAAGCGGTCTTTTTCCGATTTTGCAGCCACCAGAGCCTACAAATCTGACTTCTCAAAATTTCTTGAGCCCAACAGGAATTAAAAGGATAGATGCCCTAAATTTGGTTGCGAGTTCTGAGGTAAGATCAAAGAAGTTTGTTGACTTGCTGAGTGCATCTTCTGCGAGCTTTTCAATCGAACGAACATCACTAATATCAGGCTTATTTTCTAGTTGAATTTGCTGATCAATCAGGTAGTTAGCCGCGATGATTGGAAGTGCAGCATTCTTGCTCCCTGAAATAAGAACCTCGCCTCTGAGATCTGGAGAATAAGAAATTTTGAACATGATACAAAGGAAAAGAAAATAAATCTGACTCAAGCATAGATTTCACTTAGAAGATTTCAAGAGAAAATATTCTTTCTCCTTGATGCGAGCTTTTAGCAAAGAAATCCCACTTCTCAGCGGGAAAAATAAAAAAGTCTGAAAAAGTTTGCTTTCTTGACAAGAAATAATATAATGATAAAGCGATTTTTATCATCTAAAAAAGAAAAGATGCCAAAAACAAAAACAAACGAAGAGTTGATGAAAAATTATCATCAATTACTCCAGTTCGCTCAGTCTGCGATTGAATCTGCAGATGTTCAGCTCAAGAGAGCAAAACTTACATTGGATCAGCTTGCTTCTTTTGATCCAGAAAATCCAGAATCTCTTCTAGCTTACCTAGAGGAAGTAAGAGCAACGAATCCTGAAGAGCTAAAGGTTTATAAAGCTGAAGAGGGAGAAGTCATTGAAGGAGTATTTGACGGATATTATATGGTCGGAGCTGATCACAAGAAGTATCCAGTGCCAGTAAATTACTCTAGTAAGAGTAAATTGGTGCCAGGAGACGTAATGAAGCTCAAGATTCTAAATGACGGAAAGCTTCTCTTTAAGCTCATTAGACCTGTAGAAAGAAAACACTTAAAAGCAACCCTTATGAGGACTGACGACAATAAATATACCGCTAACACTGACAATGGAAAGATATTTTTCCTCAATCAAGCAGCTGTGAGCTTCTATTCAGGAACTCCAGGTGATGAACTCTATATCATAGTAAATGCACAGGAAGAAGGGGCATTTGCAGCTATCGAGGCAATCATCAAACAATAAAAGCTAAATGCTGACTAACAATAAGGGGAATCCTGTGAGATACGAGACCTAGCTATTTTTCCTATTGACATTTGTAGAAGGATTGACTATACTCACCGAGTATCCTAAAAAATAACAACAATGGAAAAAGAACGTTTAAAAAAAATCATGCAAGAGGTAAGAGAGTATTATGGTCTCTCATACCAAGAGTTTGCTAGTCTTGTTGAAGTTGCATATTTCAATATGAGAGATCGGAAGGAGAAAATCCTGATTCATTGGAAGCTCCCTAATGGTGCATATCTAGATAAGATTGTTATCAGTCGATGTTGCCCTTATCGGAGTAGAAAATATATGATTTCTCTCTTTGAGGATGGATGCAATCTTTCAGTGCATACCTATTATTGGAAAATTTGAAAAGGGCAATATTTGCCCTTTTTTCATTATCATGCTATCGCAAAAATACTATAGCATTTCCTTAGATGCTGCTTTAAAAAATCAAAAGGCACACAAAAGCTTCGTTCTCTAATTCAATCACGTATGCTTTCCGCTTGAAAAAATAAGCAAGAATCGTAGTCTAAAGACAGCTTTTATTTGCTTCTTCTCGCTATGCAGCTTTTTATCTGTCCAGAGTTTCAAGTCTCTGGAAATCAGCTTATCATTAAAAGGAATCCTGAACTTATTCAGCAGTTGAGAAAAGTGCTCAGGGCTCAAATGGGGTATCAATTTGCTGTTCAGGCTCCTGAGGCGACAGAGAGATATTTTCTCAGGCTCCAAAAGCGATCTGATCAAGAGCTCCATGCTGAAATCGTGCAAATCCTTCCAGCGCCTCCCAAAGCTCTAAAAACCTGAATGTTGCTTTCCTTGCCGAATAAACAGGAAAAACTCGAGCTGATCATCCAGAAGTTTACCGAAATAGGAGTTGATGAAATCTACCTCTGGGTTAGTGAGAGATCCGTCCTCAAAGCCATAAATCCCAATAAACTCCAAAGACTCTCCAAAATTATGCAAGAGGCAACAGAGCAATCTTGGAATCGATCTTTGCCTAAACTAAGCTTTATTGAAGCTCCTCAAAGCCTGCATCAAGAGCGGAGATTCATCGTTTTTGACCTTCCTTCTACGCAACAGCATACAACTTCATCGAAAGCATCAGCTTTGCCTCTATTAGGGGTAGTGGGACCCGAAGGAGGACTAACCGAGAGGGATTACCAAAGCTTTCCAAAGGGCTTTGAACGAGCTTCACTTTGAGAGTCCGTGTTGAGAATGGAGACGGCAGCAATCATTTGAGCCTGGAAGCTAAAAAATCTCAAAAACTAAAATCAGATTGAGAATCTTTCTCTTTTCCTTACACTCCAAACGACCTTTAATTCGTCCGCTGAAATAATGAACTTAGATGCCGCAAACCAAGTAGAATATGACCTTTACCTGCAATGACTAAACGAAATCGCCGTGAGGAAAATCTCCGCTGACCTTGAAGAGCCTCAGCGAATGCTAGAGCAGAGACTCAGGTCCCTTGAGATTTTTCATAAACTCCCAATGCCAAGCTTCTGACCAGAGATTTCTGATCTGAATTTTGATACTTTAGTTTACTATGCAAAGCCAAAAACCTGATCCCAAACCTACGCTAATGACCGAGAACAAGTGCCAGATGAGATCAAAGCTACTTTCCAGAAGCTCGGAATCCCTGAAGCAGAGCAAAAATACCTTGCTGGAGCAGGAGGGCAGTTTGATTCTACAGCGGTCTATCACAAGATCAAGGAAGTCCGAGCAAAGCAGGGGATTATCTTTGAAGATATGAGTCATGCCCTCAAATCCTATCCTGAGCTGGTCCAAAAATACTTTATGAAGCTCGTTCCACCGACTGATCACAAATTCGCTGCCTTGCATGGTGCGGTTTGGAGTGGGGGAAGTTTTGTCTATATTCCCAAAGGGGTAAAGCTGACCCAGCCTTTGCAAGCCTATTTCCGTATGAATACCCTCGCTGGAGGGCAGTTTGAACATACGCTGATTATCGTGGAAGATGAGGCAGAAGCCCAGTATATTGAGTGATGTTCGGCTCCCAAGTATAATCAGCTTTCTTTGCATGCGTGATGCGTAGAGATTTTCGTTGGGAAGGAGGCGAAAATGAGATATTCATCAGTTGAAAACTGGTCCACTAACACCTACAACCTCAATACCAAAAGAGCTCTGGTTCAGGATTTTGGTCTAATGGAGCGAATCGGTGGAAATCTCGGCTCTGGAGCTACGATGCTTTATCCTTGCTCAATCTTGCAGGGCGAGGGAGCCAAAGCAGACAATCTGTCGGTCGTTATGGCGTCCAAAGGACAGCATCAGGACGTCGGTTCCAAGGTGATCCACCTCGGCAAAAACACCAGCTCAACCATCATCTCCAAATCCCTTTCTCTCCAAGGCGGAATCAATACCTATAGAGGACTCGTAAAAATCTGAAAAAACGCTGAAAATGCCGTATGTAGCGTGAACTGTGATGCTTTGATCCTTGATGAGGAGTCGGTGAGTAAGACGATTCCTGTGATTGAATGTGATAATGCTTCAGCTTTGGTTTCTCATGAGGCTTCTGCTGGAAAGGTAGATGAATTTCAGCTCTTCTACCTGATGAGTAGAGGGCTAGAAACCGAAAAGGCGATGTCTTTACTCGTGAATGGCTTCGTTTCCAGCGTGGTGAAACAGCTCCCTCTCGAATATGCAGGAGAACTCAATCGCTTGATTGAGCTCGAGATGGAGGGGAGTGTGGGCTAAGAGAGACTAAAAGCCAAAAGTCTGACTGCTCAAAGGAGGGTGGTCAGGCTTTTTTTCTTTTGACTTACAAACGCTTGACATTTACCAAACGAATACATATAGTCATTGCACAATAATAAAAATAATAAAAATCAGTTCTTCTTCACAGAGGAACACAACAACAAATCATTATGCAAAAAGAAAAGTTCGGGGCAGTAATGGAATTCTTAAGGGGAGCTGGCTTCGGGGAAATAGAGAAACCTGATGATCTTGCCCTTTATTGCACTCAAGCTGGCAATAAGCCGTGGTCGGAAATGGATGAAAGAGATCAAAGAACATTCCTAGATCTCTTGGAAGCTATTCTTTCTTCAGCTCTTCCCCAGACCTACCTAAGAGAACGCCTTATCTTTAAAGGCAACAAAAAGGTATTGACCGGCTTCGATCTCTCAGAACGTAAAGTTCTTGCCTTTTTGGAGAAGTCCACTATTAGAGAATCTCCCGTGGTAGAGGCTTTAATAGATTGTCTGGTTGCTCATAACTCGATCAGGTTGGGATATATGATCGCCCCCTCCCTATTAAAGGAAGCTATTAGAGATGGTCTCTCCCGTTGAGGATCACATCTCTTCACCTCACAGCTTCAAAAGTCTGACTCTGGGATCTCGGAGCCAGATTTTTTTCTTTTAGTTCACAAACCCTTGACATTTGGGTAATAAATGATTATAGTAGTTCCGTGATAATAAAAAGAATATAAATCCGTCCCTTCTCATAGAGGGACACAACAACAAATTATTATGGAAACTCAAAAATGTACCTTGGTAAATGAAATGTGTGATGTTGTGTATAAATTCCTGGAGGAAGCGGGGATCTCTAAGGTATTACTTAAAGGATGCTCGGGAGAGCCTGATAGTCGAGAGGAGAGAAGCTTGATAGGACTGCGTTTCTATTTTGGTAGTCGAGCTGAGAATATCTGGATGGGGCTCGGTTTCGAAAAGCAGAACATGGTCTACAATACATTGCGGACTGCTCTCAACAGGCCACTTGCCATGGGAGCTGAGGTATTCCATGTCCCCTTTGCATATTCCGAAAAGCTCGAGACAGCTCTGGATGAGTCGGAAAAAAAGGTTTTATTCTTCTTGAATATGACAAATATTGACTATTCTGATGAATATCCGATACTTCTGCTCCTTTGCGCACGTCACCACCATAAATATGGGGGGACGGAGCATGCCGAGCAACCGCTCGAAAACAGCGTGGAGCTCATCGCCAGTGCAGATAACAGGTTAAAGACTATGCGGGAGTCCTTTGAACAATCTACATTTCGTCGGGTTTGACGGAGGAGCACTAATCTCTTCATCTCTCAATCCCTCAAGTCTGACTCTGGTATCTCGGAGTCAGGCTTTTTTCTTTTAGTTTACAAACCCTTGACATTCGAATAATGAATGATTATAGTAGTGGCACAATAATAAAAACAGTAGTAATCCGTCCTTTCTTACGAAGGGACACAACAACAAACGAGTATGGGAAAGAAGAATAATGAATTACTAGAAGAAACGTTTGATAAAGCTTACCGTTTCTTATCGGGAGTAGGAGTTTCCTGCCCTGGTTGTAGAGATTGCAAAAGAGTCAAGGGGAGCCCCGGTGATAAATTATGGCAGGGTCTGGACCCTACGATGCGGACTAACATCATCGCAATGCTGGCGGATGCTCTCAATGGACCATCAATCAAGGAGTCTGTGGTCATAAAACCCTTCCTCAGTTATCTCAGAGTGGTGAAGATGGCACTGGATGATGAGGAAAAAAAGATACTAGCCTTCTTGGCAGAGCTTGAGATGCATACTCCTATCGTGGAGGCTATCCTTGATCTGCTTGTTG
Organism: SR1 bacterium human oral taxon HOT-345; assembly: GCA_003260355.1. Classification (GTDB taxonomy): domain Bacteria; phylum Patescibacteriota; class Gracilibacteria; order Absconditabacterales; family Absconditicoccaceae; genus HOT-345. Next base: position 647,634 of record MPSQ01000001.1, on the reverse strand, counting down.
TCCATCACCTCGGTAAATTTGAGGGGAAGAATCGCCCCAGGCAGCTCACTCCGGTCAATCTGAAGCATTACTTCAAACAGTATCTTCGCCTGTTCCGTAAACAGATGCCTTTGACACGCATGGCTTCTCGATAAGCTGCATAGAGGAGTGCTCATCTGCTTTACTTTACAGCTTCAAAAGTCTGACTCTGGAATCTCAGGTCAGACTTTTTTCTTTTAGTTTACAAACCCTTGACATTCGAATAATGAATGATTATAGTAGTGGCACAATAATAAAAACAGTAGTAATCCGTTCTTTCTCACGAAGGGACACAATAACAAACTATTATGGGAAATAAAAACTGCAGATCTGCGAAACGCTTCCTGCGGGAAGCAGGAGTTCTTATGATTGGTGGTCAAGGGAGCGCGTTGTCCAATCCTTACCTGCTGGCAAACCATGCGTGGCTGAGATTGAGTGAAAAGGAGCAAGAGGCCCTTTTAGAAATGTTGGAATCAGTATTAGCCTTGCCATATTCTGGGAAGCCTATTGAGTATCTCCTTAGCTCTGGAGCCCTTGAAGGGATACGGGTAGTTTTAAATGAGGAAGAAAGTAAACTTCTGACCTTTATCTACGATCAACCTCTCAGAGCTTATGAGAGAGTCATCTTGCAAACCTATCTTGATGCTCACGTCGAGATCAGGAATCGCTACCCCGACTCTTTTGCCAAACAGAATAATGTCCGTCGAGAACCGGTCCTCTGCTGAGCGTCTCTCTCACTTGCACTAAAAAATCCCCCAAGTCTGACTCTGGAATCTCGGAGCCAGACTTTTTTCTTTTAGTTTACAAACGCTTGACATTTGGGGAGGAAATGATTATAGTAGTCCGACGATAATAAAAACAATACAAACCCGTCCCCTTTTGCAGAGGGACACAACAACAAATGAATATGGGAAATAAAGATTTAAGTTCAGTAGAGGGATTCCTTATTGGAGGAGTTCGTGATTTAAGTTTAGCAGAGCAGTTTCTCACTGGAGCAGGAGTCCGTAAGTTTACTCACCCTCGTTCTTTTACGCATGATCGCTACCACGGCGGTGATGCCTGCTGGAACAAGCTATCTCCCGCCCAGCAAGAAGGGGTTATTCAGATCCTACAACTTGCACTCTCGGAACCGCTTCCCGAGGAATGCATCGGGTGCTATGTCTTCTCCGACCATCCCGACCAACCGACACTCGTCTTGGATGACTCGCAAAGGCAGCTTATTACCTATCTGAGGGGAGTCGAGCTTGACAATTTTTTTGTCAATGTGCTGCTTGATCTGCTTGTTGCTCACTACACCATTAGATCGGGCAATATAGTAAGCCCTGCAAGGTTGAAACAATCCTTCAGGATGCTAATCGCAAAGTAAGGAGCTCGTCTCCTTTACTTCACAGCTTCAAAAGTCTGACTCTGGAATCTCAGAGCCAGGCTTTTTTCATTGAGTTTACAAAACCTTGACATTGAGGTAGGAGATGATTATAGTGGTTGCATAATAATAAAAACAATACAAACCCGTCCTTCATCATAGAGGGACACAACACCACATTATTATGAATGAGAAAAATTGTAAGCTAGCAATGGAGTTTTTGAGTGGAGCTGGCGTTCTTATGTTTATGGACGCAGACTGTTCTCATGGTATTGAGTTTGGGTATGCAGATAGCCTATGGAAGATGTCTAGCAAAAAGGAGCGAGCAGAGCTTTTATTTTGTCTGCAATCAATCCTCACGCTCCCTGCTACTGAGGAATATATAAAGTATACTCCTCTTTTCCGCAGACTCAACGAGGAAACGGTCGTGCTAAACGAACAAGAAAGGAAAGTTTGGACAGCTATTCGTGATCACCATACTGAGAATCCTTATAGAGAGGAGTTGGAAATCTATCTTGATGCCCACGTCGAGATCAGGATGGCATACCTTGCTCATCTTGACGACCTAGCCGCAACTCTTCGGAAGACCTGTTCTTGCTGAGACTCTCTCTCGCTTGTATCAAAAATCCCCCAAGTCTGACTCTGGTATCTCAGGTCAGACTTTTTTCATTGAGTTTACAAACCCTTGACATTTACGGAACGAATACATATAGTGAGTCCCGTGATAATAAAAATAAGAGTAACCTGTCCTTTCCACCCAGAGGGGACATAGTAATACATCATTATGGGAAAAAAAATTAAACAGACCAAACCGTGCTCAGAGAAGCTTGATATTGACGAACTTAGTAATATTCCCTATCCTACCCTCAGACTTTACCCCAAAGCAAGTCGCCAATGGCTAGTGCTGAGTAAAGAGGAGCAAATAGCACTCATTGACGCACGGGAAGAAATGTTGAATCATCCATTTTATGAGGACTATTCAGAACATGTCATCTGTGTTGGAGATTTTTTCAAGGAGCCGATACCTTTAAATCACAAGGAAAATAAAATTCTAACCCTTATCTTTGAAAACTGTGTTCGGCTTTGCAACCGTGCGATAGCACGGATCTGCCATGATATTGAGAGTGATATCAGGCGAGGATCAGGTAAGTTTCTTGATACGGTGGGCGGCATCCTTCAGAGACAGCTCCACCCATTGAGAAGCTAGATGCTCCTCTCTCAATCCCAAAAGTCTGACCCCGGTATCTCGGAGCCAGACTTTTTTCATTGAGTTCACAAACCCTTGACATTTGGGTAATAAATGATTATAGTAGTGGCACAATAATAAAAACAATACAAACCCGTCCCCCTTCATAGAGGGACACAACAACAAACTATTATGGGAAATGAAGATTTTGGGTTAGCAAAAAAGTTCCTTGCTGGAGCAGGGGTTCGAGAGTTCCTTCCTGAGGGGTCCCACTGTGATGAAAAATACAAAAGAGGCGATAATCGGTGGAGAAACTCAAGTAAAGAGGAGCAAGCACAGGTGTTGCAACGCTTGCAAATAGTGCTTTCTCGTCCACTTACTGAGGACTGTAAGAAGTATCTTCCTGCTTCAAGTCCCCTTGGAATGAAGTTGATCGTATTAGATGAGCAAGAACAGAAGCTTTTTACCTATTTGCTGCAGGGCGGCAGGAGAGGTCCTTATGGAGATGATCTAGTTATTTACCTGGGTGCTTATACTGACAGGAGACCAGACAAGGAGGAGATCCTTTTGAGTCATTGCGATCTCTCTCATCCACAGGCTTCTTGCTGAGCAAGCTCCTCGCTTATCCGTTTAATCCCAAAAGTCTGACCCCGGTATCTCGGAGCCAGACTTTTTTCTTTTAGTTCACAAACGCTTGACATTTGGGTAATAAATGATTATAGTAGTGGCACAATAATAAAAACAATAATAATCCGTCCTTTCTCACGAAGGGACACAACAACAAACTATTATGGGAAATGAAGATTTTGGGTTAGCAAAAGAGTTCCTTGCTGGAGCAGGGGTTCGAGAGTTCCTTCCTGAGGGATTGCCCTGTGATGAAAGATACAAAAGAGGCGATAATCGGTGGAGAAACTCAAGTAAAGAGGAGCAAGCACAGGTGTTGCAACTCTTACAAACAGTGCTTTCATGTCCACTTACTGAGGATTGTGTGACGTATCGTCGTGCTCCAAGTCCCCTTGGAGTGGAGTGCTTGGTATTAGATGAGCAAGAACAGAAGCTTTATACCTATTGGCTGGAGGGCGGCATGGAAGCTCCTTATGGAGATGATCTAATTATTTACCTAGCTTCTTATACTGCAAGGAGACGGGACAAGAATGCGATCTTTTTTAGTCATCACGATCTCTCTCAATCTCAGGCTTCTTGCTGAGCAATCGCCTCGCTTATCCCTTTAATCCCAAAAGTCTGACTCTGGTATCTCAGGTCAGACTTTTTTTCATAGAGGTTTTGATGCGAAGCACTTATTTCTCTGCTTCGGTTTCACTTTCTGCATTGCCATCCTCGTCCTCTCGCCCACCTTCTTCGGTCCAAAGCCCGAGCTGAGCAAGGTGCAACTTCCAGCGTTCTCTCGTGTCCTTCGCCAGCTTATTAAACGTCTTTACAAACGCTTCTAGTTCTGGATTCGGGCTGACAATCGCCAACGCCCCAATCTTCATCATAAACGCTTCATAATACTGATCCAATTGCTTGCGAAGCTCCTTCGCCGGAGTCAAGGTGTTTGCTACTTGAGATGCTGCACGGGAGGCAGTCTTCTTCTCATAGTCTTCATTGATCGCTTTGAGCTGGTCGAGCATCGGCTTAAGCCCGAGCTTCACAAACGCCGCGTTATGCTCCGCTTTGCCAGCGTCTACCAACAGCCCTTTAATCAAATAGGTCTCTTCGCGAGTCGGCTTTCTTTGAATCCCTTTGTAGAGTTCTCTAAGCCCCATCAGCTGAAGTCAGGCTTTTTGACTAGTTTCATCAGGCGACCCCGCCTCGAGCGCCACCCTCGCAAACAGATGCGTCAACAGGCGATCACGTTGCTCATCCAACGCATCAAGTTCCTTGGTCGTGGCATCCTTCTTGCTGCTGTTGTTGACCTCAAGAAGCTGCACAAGCAACGCTTCAAAAGCAGAAAAATCTTCCGCTTTCAGCCCGAGCTTCTCGGTCGTCCCTTTCGCGATGAGACTTTTCACCGCTTCCATAAACGCCCCATAGCTCGCATTCGCCAGGCTCTTCACTCCGAAGACCTGTAAAGTTTCCTTTTCCATCATGGGAATATCATTAGAAAATAAAAACCTGAAGTATTTCTGAAGTTCGACTTTTCTACCCACGACATTCAACCGCCCTTTCCCAGAGCTTGCTCCCCCTGCAAGTTGCTAGCCAGCCCCCTTTTTTACCCTTTGCAGCGCATGCAAGTTGCTAGCGAGACCCCTTTCCCAGAGTTTGCTCCCCCTGCAAGTTGCTAGCCAGCCCCCTTTTTTACCCTTTGCAGCGCATGCAAGTTGCTAGCGAGACCCCTTTCCCAGAGTTTGCTCCCCCTGCAAGTTGCTAGCCAGCCCCCTTTTTTACCCTTTGCAGCGCATGCAAGTTGCTAGCGAGACCCCTTTCCCAGAGTTTGCTCCCCCTGCAAGTTGCTAGCAAGACCCCTTTTTTACCCTTTCACGCTGTGCAAACTGTCAGCGAGGACCCTTTTTCACTGTTTCACGGTCTGCAAACTCCTTGCGAGGCTCCTTTTCCACCTTTTCACGATCTGCAAACTGTCAGCGAGGACCCTTTTCCATCTTTTCACGCTGTGCAAACTGTCAGCGAGGCTCCTTTTTCACCTTTTCACGGTCTGCAAACTGTCAGCGAGGACCCTTTTCCACCGTTTCACGGTCTGCAAACTGTCAGCGAGGGGTCTTTTTTATCGTTGCACGCTGTGCAAACCCTGAGCAGAGGAGTCCGCTTCCTCCTTGCACCTCTTGCAAGGCTATTGCAGGAGGTTTTTCTCCCCATTCACCAACGCTACCTACCGCTGGAAACCAGCTTTTCCCTTTTGTTCTTTACCCCGACTATAGCAATCCCTCACCCTCTGTCAAGGGAAAATCACCCGAAAATCCAAAAAAAGCCCCCTTTTTGCTCTTCCCTCGCCATCCTCACTGCCAAAATCCCTCCATTCCCCCAGCTTGAACGCAAGGAGGGCTGGCAACCACGACGATGCCCCAAGGGGAAAAACAAGAAAGCAGACCTAGAAAAGGGCGAGTCCTATACTTCTCTCGGTGGGCAATCTGGTTTTATGCTGGTGGATTGGAAAGAAGTACCTCCAGCGACGATCAAAACGACTGCACGATCTCCAGCGCTTCCTTTGATAAGAAGGGATCAAAGGAAAATACTTTTCCCTCCTAGCATGCTCCATTATTCAAGTAAAGGGCATCGTGAGCATGAGGACTCCTTGATGTTCCCCCGCTCATACTAGCATTACTAAGCTTTGTTTCTCCAGCAAAAACCGATTGCCCTGCACGAACTGAAGGGGGATGTCTTCGAAATACAAATAGGAGGTGTAAAAATTCCCTTCTTCTGAACTTTCCTGCTTCACATCCACAACATTTCCATAGTTTCCTTGATGATTGGAGAGGGTATCAACTCCTATGCTTACAGCTTGACTATCCAAAGGACCCCTAAATTCTGCATCATCATCGTTATGAGTAGGATGAATTGAGTTGATTTTTGGTTTCGTAGTGGCGACTATAGGTTTTTTAAACCTATAATGCAAGCGTTTTTTACCCTAGCATCTATACTCTCAAAACCCTAGCACACAGCGAACATAGGCTTGTTTCCAGCGACAATCTTCCATTCCCAACCCTTTCCCATCTTTCCCTCAATACGCACCCCATCACCGCACAAAAAGAAGCTATATTTTTTGACTTTAGGACAGAAAGCTGTATACTTGAAGCAATCAGATTTTTTATTTTTCTCTTGCTCTCCTATGAAGTTTACTGATCCGGTAAAGTATATTGAGTTTCTCAATGACCTGATGCTCCAGAAGAACGCTTCTGATATGTATCTTACCTATGATGAGCCACCGACTTTCAGGATTATGGAAGAGGTGTATAGAGATACGACCCTTGAGAAACTCGGCGACGAACAGCTCAACCAGATCGCGCTAACCTTGATGAACAAGACCGGACTGGATTATTTTGAGAAACATGGAAGTTTGGACCTTGGACTAGGCTACAAAGACAGAAGATACAGGGTGAACATCTCTCGTCAAAGGGGGCACATTATGGTGGTTTCTAGATTGCTGAGGAAGGAGATTCCTGACCTTAAAAGTTTAAACCTTCCGCCCATCTTCAGAGAGCTTGCCTATAGAGAAAATGGGATTGTGTTCCTTGCGGGACCTACCGGATCAGGAAAATCTACCACCTTGGCAGCGATGATAGAGGAGATCAATAGGAATAAAAAGAAGCATATCCTCACGATTGAAGACCCGATTGAATATGTTTTCACACCCAAAGAGAGTATTATTGATCAGAAAGAACTCTGAAAGGATATTTCCTCTTTTTCTAGCGCGATGAAGTTTGCCCTCAGGCAGAGACCTGATGTGATCCTCTTCGGAGAAATTAGAGATTTGGAAGGGATCAGAAATGCAATCCTCCTTTCAGAGACCGGGCATCTGGTGCTTACGACAGTGCACTCAAGGTCGGCAGAGCAGGCACTCAATAAGATCATCGGATCCTTTACCTCCGACGAACAAAATCATATTAGGACCCAGCTTGCAGAAAATATGTCAGCGATTGTCGTGCAGAAGCTCCTCAAGAGGACAGACAAAACAGGGCTCGTGCTTGGACAGGAAGTCTTGCTCAATACCACCGCCGTTGCCAATATTATTAGAGAAAATAAGCTGAACCAGCTCAGAAGTGTGATGTATACCAATAGACTTTCAGGGATGCAACTGATGGAGGAGAGCTTGATGATCCTGCTCGAAAAAGGCATGATCAGCATTGACCAAGCCATCGAAGCCGCCAACAATCCAGAATATATCAAGAGAGAATTGATCAATAGGGGATTGATCGGCTAAGCCTTATGCCCAGCCGTTTTTCCCTTATTCCTAGCCCTTACCCTTCTCGGTTATTTTCCATGCGAGGAGGGCTTTTTTGAGTTCAGGGGAGATTCTCCTACTTTCTCTAGCTTTCTGGATCGTTTTATTCTGGACAAAAGGTATTAAAGTCTGACTCTCGATGAGGGGAAGCGTAGATGCGGGCTGTTTTGCAAGTGCAGTAGCGAAATACCACGCCTGCATCATCTGAATATAGTAGTGTTCACGGTCTACCTCTGCCACGAGCTGGAGCAGTCCAGGCTCAAACTCCTCATCCAAATAGTTAGTCATCAAGAGTCCAATAGCATACCTAACCGTATAGGGATGCTCACTTCCTAGCCACCCTCTAATCTTTACCAGCACTTCGTCCGCATGCTTGGCAAGGATTTTGGGACGGAGCTGATCACAGGTTGCTCGGTTATCGATAAAGGGAAGGTAGTGTTCGAGGGCTTCCATCGTCTGCTCAAAATCCTTGAGCTCCTCAATCACAAACCCATGCACCAGATGCTCTTCAAAGGAGAAATGGGGGAGCTCTTTGAGGAAGGCTTCACGTTCCGGTCTTTTGGCGAGCTGCTTAGCGAACGTTCTGAGAATTGGCGTCTTAGTTCCCAGGATGCGTTCTGGTGCGAGGTTCGGGATCAAGCGTTGCACAAAACCTGCGTTCTTCGCGTCTGCTAGCACCAGCAGTTCCTCATAGATTTTCCCTTTCTTCATGGTAGCAAATCTCTCTTTTTCATCTAAAAGCTTCCCCAAGTTGCTTGCTTTTTGCCAGTATGCAGGCGATGTAGTCTCTTTCCGTCCTTTACAAAAAAAGCTTCAAAAGACTGACTTCCTTCAGCGATCACCTTGGGATATGAGGACTCATCATAGAGAATCTGCCCCACAAATCAAGAGCTTTCCTTCCTTTGCCTGAGGCACAGTCACGATGGAGAAAGTCTTGCATTTCTTGCTATGATACCTATACTGACGCACCGATCGTGCTTTATTCTTTTCTCTCCACAACTGATGAAAAAAATACTGTTCTTCCTACTTTTTGTCTGCTGTTGCTCAGCTGGAGTCAGTCTTGCCCAGGAGCAGGGGATGAGCTATGGAGAACTGCTCCGTCTTTACTTTACTGTCGTTGGACAGCAAGTTCCAAGCTCCTCACAGAAACCGCTTCTCAAATACAGCAACCTCACGCCAGCTTCTCCACTCTACCCGCTCCTACAAAATGCCGTAGCCAACGGTGCCTTCCCAAACCTTACGACCGCACTCCCTCTAGAGAAACCGGCTCTGGAGTCAGATTTAGCACTGCTCCTCAAGTATAATTTCAAAAAGCAGATCGTTTTCCAAGCAGGGAAGCCTTTGACTTTTGATGTGCTCAAGCAGCAGCTGCAGGAGGCTCTCCAAACACCTGCTCTTCCCAAAGAGGAAAAAGCTGAACCTACACCTACGATCTCCGATCAACAAAAGCAAACCATCGCCAAAGAGGTCCTCTCCCTCCTCAGAAAGAATTTCTCTCAAAAGGAGAAGATTGCCGAGCATGATGCTCCGAGCTATGATGAGCTATCTACGTATGTAGACAAGCTTGGAGAGCCGTATACCAAGTATTACACCCCGAGAAATGGGAAACTCTTTACTGACGCTTTGCAGGGAGGATTCGTGGGGATCGGGCTTTACCTAGAGCAAAAGGGAAGAGAACTGCCAGTTGTCGTGAAGCTCATAGAGAACAGCCCCGCCCAAAAGGCTGGAATCAAAGTTGGAGATATCCTCCTCGCAGCAGACGGGAAACCTTATGAATCCTATCATGATTTCGATGCCTTCATACTCGCATTGCAGGGAAAAGTTGGTACCTCTGTCAGCATCATGGTAAAAAGAGACCAGAGCCAGCTTACTTACGATCTCACGAGAGAGAAGATCGAGCTCCCTTTACTCAAGTCCCGCAAAAAAGGAAACGCCTGCTACCTTCAAATCTCCAGCTTTGACAAGTGAATCCAAAAGAAATTTCTGAGAGAAAAGGAGGAATTCTGATCCTGCAGTGTGCTTTACTTTGACCTGAGAGGGAATCCCTGAGGGATTGTAGATGAAGTCGTGGCAATTCTTGAGAATTTTATCGCCAAGGATCAGCCAATCATCTCCATTCTCTCCTCCGAGGGCAAGGAAGTCTATCCCTCAAAAGTTGCTTCCACAGCTCCTACGGTTCCGATGGTGATGATCATGGATGAGAAAACAGCGAGTGCAGCAGAGATCTTCGCTGGCGTGCTCAAACATTACTATCCAGGCAAGGTGAGCCTCGTAGGCACGACCAGCTATGGCAAGGGATCCGTCCAAGAGGTCGTGCAGTTCCAAGATAATTCCGTCCTCAAATATACAGTAGCACTACGATATGTCGCTGATCAGGAAGATTCCCTCAATGGAAAAGGTCTAAAACCAGACCTTATTCTCCGTGATGACCCCAAAACGCCACAGGATGAAGTGCTTACTGCGTTGGGAATCGACTAGCAAAAACTCCTTCCAATCCTTAGAACTTGAGGAGTACGCTTGCAGGGAGTCTTTCCTACCGAAAATATGTTTACCTCTCTTCATAATCTGTCTTTAAAAGCTTTTTATATTCCTATTTGATGAAAAAATGACCTTAGAAAAAATGCTTCAGCATCGCCGTGCAGTTCGTAGCTACAGTAAAACCGAGCGTATCGACTCAGAAAAAGTAAAAGAATGCCTCCAGCTTGCCCAGCTTGCACCGACGAGTTCTAATCTCCAGCTCCGAGAAGCCTATCATATCACGACTCCCAAAGTGATCACTCAAATAGCAGAGGCATGCTTTTCCCAGAGATCGGCGACGACAGCACAAGAAATAGTCGTTTTCATCACTCGTCAAGACCTCTATAAGCAGAGAGCAAAAGCGGTCTTTGATTTCAATCTCGAGGAAATCCAAAACAATGCTCCCAAAGACAGGATTCCTGCCAGGACCAAAAAGCTCCAGGACTATTATCAGAAGTTAATCCCTTTCCTCTATAGTCGTTGTTTCGGGGTATTGGGATGTTTTAGAAAAGGAGTATCTCGAATAAAAGGTTTCTCCAAGCCAACACTTCGTGAGGTATACGAATCTGATATGCAAACGGTAGTTCATAAGAGCTGTGCACTGGTCGCTCAAACCTTTATGCTTGCGATGTCTGAGCAAAATTATGATACTTGCCCGCTAGAAGGATTTGATAGCCAGAGGATCAAAAAGATTCTCAACCTCCCTCAAGGAGCTGAGGTGAGTTTAGTAGTTGCATGTTGAGTCCGTGCCGAAGATGGAGTGCAGGGAAAACGTTTTCGTATTCCCTTTGAGGAACAGTATAAAAGAGTTTAAAATCAGATTTCTCTTTTTGTTCCTCCTTTGAATCTTCGATTGCCTGCTGAGAGATGATCGATTTCATCTGTGATTAAACTACAGAATCACTGAAAAATAGCGATGAACTCCTTAAAGATCAGAAAAATCTCTTGCTTTTCTTGTAAAATACCCTATTAATGGTAGGGTATTTTTATTTTCTTTTTATACAAAAATGGCAGATCGTGTTAGTGTAACTACCAGAACCGGCTATGGAGAACGTGTAGGAAACAGCTTCAAAAAGATTTTTTGAGGACTACTATTTGTGATCGGTTCAATCGTTCTTTTAGCCCGAAATGAAAACCACTTTTTTGTGACGAAGGTAGGACTAAACGAAGGAGAAAAACTTGTGCAAGATGCTGATGCACAGCAGCTTAATCCTGAGCTTGATGGAAAACTCGTTCACATCCAAGGGGTGACCAGCTCTCCTGCATCATCACTCCAAGATCCAAGATTCGGAGTTAAGGCTGATGATCTAAAGCTTATCAGATCCGTAGAGATGTATCAGCGATCAGAATCTTCAAGCGAAGAATGTCATGACAACTATGGTGGAAGTCAGGACTGTACCACAACCTACGACTACAAGAAAAAGTGGTCAGATTCAGCCATTGATTCAAGTAGATTCCATGAGACTCAGGGACACCAAAATCCAGCGACTCGAGAATATGAAAGCGAGACTCGAGAAAAGGAACCAATCATTGTAGGAGCCTTTACTTTAGATAAAGCATTTACCTCTCAGCTTACAGATGATGTCAAGCTTCCTCTAAATGGCCAGGAATTGAAGCTTCCAGCGCAGGAAACAGAATATACAAGCTCGATGAATAACAATACAGAGACCTCTGCTGAAACCTCTGAAATGACAGAGCAACTCTCAGGAGATGCTTCGACAGGAGAGCAAGCGAACTGAGCTTTGACTCCAGAATCCGCTAACACTCGATCATGAGCTTCGTCCAAAAAAAGATTCCATGTTGATGACTCAATGATTTATGTTGGCTTGGATTCTCATAGTCCGGCAGTTGGGGACATGAGAATAAGATTCTCCGTGGTAAAAACAGGAACCGTAAGTCTCGTAGGAAAACAATCTGGAAACGAAATAACTCTCTATAAAACCTCAAACGGAGTGGACCTTGCTCTCCTAGCAAATGGCAAGAAAAGCTCTACTGAAATGTTTGCCGATGCACAAGCTGAAAATCTGGGACTTACATGGATACTAAGGTTTGTGTGACTTGTGTTGATGTATATGGGATTTGCGATGATGCTCGAGTTTATCCCAACTCTCGCTAAAGTGCTTCCTCCTCTCGCAGGACTTATTGGTTTTGGAACTTGAGTTATCGCTTTTGCGGCAACACTAGTGCTAGGATTAGGAACCATCGCGATAGCATGGCTTGTCGTAAGACCTGTTATTTGAATCTGACTTCTGGTTGTGGCGATTGGAGGAGCTATAGCCTTCATTAGGTCAAGGAAAAAAGACAAAAAGCCTGATCCTCAAACAAAAGATTCAGCAGAAGTCGTAGAAGTTTAGCCTCTCAAAACTTTACAAACAAGAAATTAGAGAAATAAGCTCTCCATCTAAACAATAGTTGATTTTCGGTCAAAGAGAATCTGGATTGTTTAGCGACGAAGGGGAGCTTTTTCTTTTCCTCAAAAACCTTTCATTGCTAGTTATGCTAAAAGCGCTAGACTTCCCCTTGACAGTAAATAAAAAATAACTAGTATGAAATCTGTATTCAATTTATTTCCTATTGTAAAGATGAAAACATCACTAGAAACGGTTGTAGCTTGGGCGAAAAGAAAAGGTTTCGTCTATCCCAATTCAGAAATTTATGGAGGGCTGGCAAATGCTTGGGATTTCGGTCCTTATGGAGCCTTGCTCAAAAAAAATATTGCTGATCTCTGGGTCAAACATTTCACGCAGGAGAGAGAAGATATGGTCTTTATGGATACGGCGATCATTGCACATCCCACGACTTGGCAGGCAAGTGGACATTTGGCTTCTTTCGCTGATGCGTTGATTGATGACAAGAAAACGGGGCAGAGATTTAGAGCGGATAAGTTGATTGAAGATTATTTTGAAAAGAAAAGAAACTGACTTTCCGATGAGGAATTGGCTCAAAAACTAGAGGTGCCAAACCTTTCTCCAGAATCGCGAGGAAACGAAGGAATGAGAGACTTCATCGTAAAGCATCTCCCAAATAACCCTGAAACCTGAAACCCAGCCGATTGGACGGAATGTAGAAACTTCAATCTCATGCTGAGTTCACATCTTGGACCGGTAGCGAACGAGACTTCCAAAGTCTATATGAGACCTGAAACCTGTCAGTCTTTGTTTACAGATTTCAAGGCAGTTTTGGATACCACGAGAATGAGGATTCCGTTCGGATTAGCTCAGGTTTGAAAAGCCTTTAGAAATGAGATTACTCCAGGGCAGTTCCTCTATAGGACGAGAGAATTTGAGCAGATGGAGATTGAATATTTCGTGCCTGCTGATGCAGAGAAGGCGATGGAGATTTACAATCAATGGAAAGCTGACTGTATGCACTATTGGACTGAAGTAATCGGAATTAGTCCAGAGCATTTGAGATTCAAAGATCATGAAAAGCTGGCTCACTATGCGGCAGCAGCAGTAGATATAGAATACCTCTATCCACGAGGGTTTGGTGAGATTCAGGGAATCCACAACAGAACGAATTTTGATCTTTCTCAGCATCAAGAGTTCAGTAAAAAAGATATGCAATATTCTGATCCCTATACTGGGGAGAGATACATCCCACGATGTGTTGAGGCTTCCTTTGGGCTTGGTCGTCAAGTGATGGTTACGATGCTTGAGTTCTATGATGAGGAAACTCTGGAAGATGGTTCTAGCCGCGTGGTGATTCGTTTCCCTAAGCAGCTCGCTCCTGTGAAGTTTGCGATCCTTCCACTCGTAAAGAAAGATCAAAAGCAGGTTGAAACCGCAGAAAAAATCTTCCGCGATCTCAGTAAGGCTTTCAAATGTGAATATGATGATGGAGGAGCGATCGGAAAAAGATATAGAAGACAAGATGAAATCTGAACGCCTTACTGCGTTACTATTGATCCAGAGACTGTTGATGAAACTTCTCCAAACTTCGGAACAGTAACGGTCAGAGAAAGGGATTCTATGCAGCAGAGGAGAGTAAAAATTGAAGAATTGAGTCAGTGTTTCTAAAGTTAAGTTTTTTATAGAGAGGGAGCGTATTTCCCTCTCTTTCCTATAACTTTAAAAAACTAAAAATTGAAATAAACTTTTTTTATCTGTTTTTTTACAAATAATGACAAAGCTCCTCTTCTCCCAATTCACCAATCTCTATCCCATCCAAAAAACCCTTCGCCGAGAGCTAAAACCGCTCAACGAAAATTTTGAACACGATCCAACTCTTAGTGCGCTCCGAAACTCAGAAATTCCTCAGAGGGATGAACAGAGAGAAAAAGACTATCAGGCAATCAAACCGCTCTTGGACGAGCTTCACAATCAATTTATCACAGAAAGCCTTCAGTCGCTAGAACCCCAGAATCGATCAGATTTTGTCCTTTTTTATCAAACTTACCAAAAAAAGAAAAAGAACAAAGCTGAGCTCTCCGAAAAGGAGCTAAAAAGCCTTGATGAAGAATTTGAAAGCCGCACAAAAGCCTTGAGAACTGCGATTGGAACGAGCTTTTCAAATACTGCAGAGCTCCGAAAAAGCAATCCCGACTATGTCAATGAAAAAGGAAAACCTTTTCTGACTCAAAAAAGTTATAAAATCCTGACTGAAGCTGGAGTGCTTTGACTTCTGGAAAAGAAATACACCTCTGATCCAGAAAGCTTTGCACTGATCCGCCGTTTTGGAAATTTCTTTACCTATTTCACAGGTTTCAACCAGAACCGCGAGAATTACTATGCTACCGATGAGAAAGCCACCGCAGTTGCTTATCGTGCGATCAACGAAAATCTCCTTACATTTGCCAATAATTGTGAGGTTTTTGAGAAACTTGCCGTGCTTTCACTTTCAGAACTAGAGAAAAAAGTCTTCAATCCTGACTCTTACAGCGAATACCTTACTCAATCAGGAATTGATTTTTACAATGAAATGCTTGCAAATATTAGGTCAAAAGCAAATCTTTATACCCAAGAACATAAAACCAAACTTCCTCAGCCAAAACTCCTTTATAAACAAATCTGATCTCCAAGAGGGAATACGATTCCTTTTGATTTGATTACTTCAGAAGCGGAGTTCCAAAAGATGCTTCACACCATGATTAGAGAAACAGATCAAAGAATCCCAGAATTTAAGAAGCTTTTGGCTCAAATTTTTGAGGAGAAGGCGGATCTTTCACAGATTTTCTTGTCCAAAACAGCTCTCAATATCATTTCTAACCGCTACTTCTCATCTTGGCATACTTTACTAGAAAAGGGAGTTGAGCTCAAGCTTTTTAAGTTCAAAAAAAATGATGAAGAAAGTTTCAAGCTTCCTGCCTATCTTTCGCTCGCTGAACTCAAGGAACTTTTGGAAGCAGTTCCTTTTCAAGCAGCAGAAAAAGCCGATACCGCCGAAGGAAATCATCATCAAGTCTCTCTTCTCAAACTCCAACGAGAAAATCTTCATTTAGAAAATTCACATTCTAACTGGGAACTTCTGCTCAAAAGTATGAAATCTGACTTTGAATCTTTTTGGACTTGAGAGGGAGGATTTTGATCCTATACTTCAGCAAAAAACGCTCTCCAATCGCTTTTAACTCTAGAATCCAACAATCAAGAACACAAAAATCTGATTAAAATGCTTTTGGACAATGCTTTGTATGCATATAGGATGCTCAAGTGGTTCAAAGTAGATACGAGTAAACTTGGATTTGTCCCAGAAGGAGAGTTTTATCCGAGTCTTGATCAGCTTTTGCAGGATTATCCTTTGCCAAAGTGGTATGATATGATCAGGAATTATCTCACGAGAAAACCCTATTCACAAGCAAAATTAAAGCTGAATTTTGACTGTTCTACCTTGCTGAACGGACGAGATAAAAATAAAGAAACACAGAACTTATCCGTGATTTTGAGAAAAGATGGGAAATTTTATCTCGCAATTATGAAAAAGGATCAGAATAAATTTTTTGAAAAATCGGCTCTCTACGAGGGGAATCTCGGGACGATGGAAAAGATGGACTATAAGCTCCTTCCATGAGCCAATAAAATGCTTCCAAAATGTCTAATGCCTGGTTCTGACAAGAAAAAATACGGAGCTTCTGATCAGGTTTTAGACCTTTATGCTAAAGGACGTTTCAAAAAGTCAGAAAAGAGCTTCAATCTCGCAGACCTCCATACTTTAATTGATTTTTATAAGTCTGCACTGCCAAAATATGAGGATTGGAAAGTGTTCAATTTCCAGTTTCAAGCGACAGAAAATTATCAAGATATTTCTCAGTTTTATAGAGAAGTTGAACAACAAGGTTATTTGTTAAACTGGAGAAAGGTTAATGAAGAACTGATTAAACAAGGAATAAAAGACTGATCTCTCTTTCTCTTTCAGATTTCTTCCAAAGATTTTGAAGGAAAGTCAAAGACTCCTGACTTGCAAACGCTTTATTGGCAACAGCTTTTTGAAAGTCCAACCAATGTAAAACTCAATGGAGAAGCAGAAATTTTCTTCAGACCATGAAGTATGAAAAAGGAGAAGAAAACGCTGAAGGTAGATAACTACGATGTTTTCAAGTACAAAAGATATACGGAAGATAAAATCCTTTTTCATGTGCCGATTACCTTGTGATTTGGAAGTAATGAGGTCAGCCCTTCTGCTCCTTCAAAGTTTAATCAGAAGCTCAATCAAGAGCTGATTATCCCTCATTTTGATGATCTCCATGTGGCCTGAGTCGATAGAGGAGAAAGAAATCTTTGATATTTCTCCATTATTTCGGTGAAAACTGGGAAAATTGTCAAACAAGGGACGCTCAATCTCCTCAACGGCACCGACTATGAAGCAAAACTCTCTCAAAAAGCTGAAAACAGACTCCATGCTCGTCAAAACCGAGATACAATTGAGAAAATCGCTGATCTCAAAAATGGCTACATTTCACAGGTCGTAAATAAGCTTGTAGAGCTGGTTTTGGAATATAATGCAGTGATCGTTTTTGAAGACTTAAACGCTGGTTTCAAGTTTAGAACTTATATAAGATTTCTACTTTTGTAGATGCATAGGTCATTTCCCCTTAAGGGTATAGTTTAGAACTTATATAAGATTTCTACTTTTGTAGATCAAAAGTAGCATTAGATTCAGTTTTTCGTTTAGAACTTATATAAGATTTCTACTTTTGTAGATGTATACCGCTTATTTTATATTTTGATTGTTTAGAACTTATATAAGATTTCTACTTTTGTAGATAATGATTGTCAGATCATGATATTTATGAGTTTAGAACTTATATAAGATTTCTACTTTTGTAGATATCTGTCGTAAGTAGTCAGATTCCTCTGGTTTAGAACTTATATAAGATTTCTACTTTTGTAGATATGATTTAAGTTAGAATATAGTTAGCAAAGTTTAGAACTTATATAAGATTTCTACTTTTGTAGATCCAGATAATTTGGAAGATGTGTTTTATAGGTTTAGAACTTATATAAGATTTCTACTTTTGTAGATAGATAGTGGAAATTATTCCAGTTTCTAGTTTAGAACTTATATAAGATTTCTACTTTTGTAGATAAAACGACCCAAAGAAAACTACTGTTGAGTTTAGAACTTATATAAGATTTCTACTTTTGTAGATTTGATGCTATGAGGGCGGTTAAAGCGGGTTTAGAACTTATATAAGATTTCTACTTTTGTAGATTCTAACATTTGATCGTGATACAATTGGTTTAGAACTTATATAAGATTTCTACTTTTGTAGATACCCAAGCCTTATCTTTCAAAGATTGTTTAGAACTTATATAAGATTTCTACTTTTGTAGATCTCTGAAGCACGAGGAATATGCCTTTTTTGTTTAGAACTTATATAAGATTTCTACTTTTGTAGATGATTTAATATCAGAATGAAACCATTAACCGTTTAGAACTTATATAAGATTTCTACTTTTGTAGATCAAGCCTTAGCAAATTTCTCTATCTCGTGTTTAGAACTTATATAAGATTTCTACTTTTGTAGATTTAGCAGTTTGCAGATATGAAGAAAAGTTTAGAACTTATATAAGATTTCTACTTTTGTAGATAAGGACAAAACCTTTACGCATTGCATAGTTTAGAACTTATATAAGATTTCTACTTTTGTAGATCATTACTGTTATTTCTCTTATTCCTGGTTTAGAACTTATATAAGATTTCTACTTTTGTAGATGAAGACAAGGAATAAGGAAGGGAATAGTTTAGAACTTATATAAGATTTCTACTTTTGTAGATTCAGAGGCAAGCCTTACGCAATACCGTAGTTTAGAACTTATATAAGATTTCTACTTTTGTAGATTTAGCAGTTTGCAGATATGAAGAAAAGTTTAGAACTTATATAAGATTTCTACTTTTGTAGATTGATTATTCTGTGAAAAAGTATAATAAGTTTAGAACTTATATAAGATTTCTACTTTTGTAGATTTTTTTTCTCAATCATATTTTCAAAATGTTTAGAACTTATATAAGATTTCTACTTTTGTAGATGTTAAGCTCTACACCTGTGTGGGCCTGTTTAGAACTTATATAAGATTTCTACTTTTGTAGATGAGCGTCTTCGAGGTTTCTCTTGTATTGTTTAGAACTTATATAAGATTTCTACTTTTGTAGATTTATTTAATCAGAGATAGTGTAGCCTATCGTTAATAGGAAGTATCTTATAAAAAATAGAATAAAAAATCAGATTTATTTTTTACAGAATATTATAATGAGGTTTAGACCAAGAGATAAGGTTAAGCTAAACAGTATTAATGAAATTAAAAAATACGGAGGGATTCATGAGCAATATGTAGAATTTATTAATAATAATCAAAACAAAATATTTGTTATAGATCGTATAGACCAAGAAACTAACTCATATATTTTTGAGGGGTATGATCTTTTTTATTTTGATGAGTTTTGCATACTTGGATTAGATCAGCCGAGAATAGGAGATATTATTGAAGTAAAAACAAGTAGTGGATACTGGAAGGAGAGAATCTATATAGCAACAGCGGAAAATTGAGAAGTTATTTGTATCAATAATGCATATGAAGAATTATATAAATCAGAACGCTTATCTCCTTTGCGCCTCACGAAAAGATCGAAGAATTAAGCCAAAAAAGCAAAGGTTCTCCCTAAAGGAATTGACAGGGTTGGCTTGACTGGATATCAATGAAATTGAAATTATATAAAGCTTATAGCTAAAGTTATAAGATTACAAGGGCTGCTCTTTGAGTTCAAAAAAGATTAAACAAAAGAGAATCAGCTAAATAAAAAACAAAAAATATTTTTCTCTTCGGAAGTGCTCGAAAAAGCTCAGGTTAACTCAACACAGAAATACATTCAACATGATGTGTGTGAGGGAACATGTCGAGTCCCTGCACCTGCTTGAAAGTAAAACCTTCGTCAACTAGTAGTTCAATATCTCTTGCCATTGTGATTGGATTGCAAGAAATATACAGCAACTTAAATGCATATTGTTTTTTTAGGTCTGCCAAATACTTGATGACATTCGGGTGTAATCCTTCACGAGGAGGATCTATAATCACAAGTCAAACATTCTGAATTTTTTCCTTAAGCTCTGGAAATTTGGTGAGCATTTTCTCGGCAGGAGATGCTACAAAAAAAGATTTCTCTTGTAAACCATTAATCCTAGCATTATATTCAGCGTCAACGATTGCCGCCTCTACGATCTCAACTCAAATAAGCTCCTTTCCAATTCCCATTTTAAGGAAAGAGAGCCCAATACTTCCCGCACCACAATACAGGTCCAAGATGTTTCCCTCAATAGTCTCCAAGAGTTTGAGCCCAGTTCAAAAGAGTTTTTGAGCACCAAGCGTATTGGTTTGAAAAAACGAAGAGGGAGAAACTCTGAATTTTAATGATGTTTGTTCTTGATTCGCGGATTCAGAGTTAGAAAACTGAGAAAAATCCAAGATTTCATAAATCACACCTTCTCCCCAAAGTGGGACAATCTCGGTTTCTGCATTACGCACAATATCAGCGAGTCCATTATTATAACTCACAACAAAGGTAGAAACCTGTTCCTGAAGAAAAGTGTCAGATTTTAATTTTTCTAAAAATTGCTCCCAAAGCTGAATTTCTCCCTGTTCAGCAGCAAGGTTTTGATTGGCGACAGAGAGGTTGATGAGTATTTGATGCGTGTTTACTCACTCTCTGATCACTAAATGACGAAAAAATCACTGATGAGTTTTTTGATCATAAACAGGCAATCCGGAGTCTTTGCAAAGAGCTTTCAAAGAGGCAAAAACCTGATTCGCTTTCTCGCTAATAAGCCCACAAGAGGAAATATCCACAATTTTACTAAACTCTCCTTGCTTGTGAAAACCGAGATTAAAACCCGCATCAATAGCATACTTTTGTAGTCCTTGGGCAAGCAATGATTCTTCAGAATTTCAGCTTTTCTTCGCTTTTCTAAAAGAGTCGTCCAGCTGCTTATACACTCCAAAGCTAAACTCAATTTTGTTTCTGTAGCCCTTTTGAAGTGGAGATCCAATCACAGGAGGAAATCAGATTTCTTGTTTTTTTACGAGTTTTCAAAAAGCATCCTTGATAATATCGTGTTTGAGCTGAAGTTGAGATTCATAGTTCATTACTTGCCACTTACAGCCTCAACATCCTTTTTCATTGGGCTGAAGATCAGGGTTTTGCTCTTGTAGAAAAGAAGAAAAAAAATGCTGGCAAAGGGGAGTTCCTGTAAGGATTTGGGGATCTTGCTTTTTAATCTCAAGAAGATGTGCTTCTACATAGTCTTTTTTTGCTTTTACGATACGAACATCGACGATGCTTCATGGCAGAGCTCCACCTTTGATCAGAACCTTTTTTCCATCAGGGAGCTGAGCGATGCCGATCCCTCCATATCAGATTTTATAAATAGAAAGTCCCTTCAGAATCTTTTGCATCCCTCGCCTAAAAAATAAAAAAGCTGGATGAAAGTGTAGGGATTCACTCCTTTTTTTCAAGGTAGAATACGAGATTACGCATTCCTTTTCTCAGATAAGCAACTTTTCCCTCCAAAAAGTCATAAAAAATTTGCAAAATGAAACGATTTGGTTAAAATTAAAGTATCAAGAGGGGCAGAGACTTACGCACCCTACTTTTAATCCTTTTACACAAGAAGATGAAAACAAAATTATTGGCATTTATGATGATGGGACTAGCGTTCTTTGGAGGAGCGAGTGGTATAGCTCTTGCTCAAAATAACGGTCTAAGCCAAGGGAATGTGCAAGTGCTTAATGATCAGTTTGGAATCAACCCAGACAAAACAACGGGAATCAATGCTCCAGGAACAGGACAAGATCAACAAGCAGGATTAATCCAGATTATCAAAAACTTTATCAACTGGACACTAGGAATCCTCGCGCTTATTACCTTGGTACTTCTCCTTTGGGGAGGTTTCCAGATGGTGACTGCAGCTGGAGATGATGGAAAATACAAGGCTGGATTCAAGATTCTCAAACAGGCAGCAATCGGACTTGCCTTCATCGCTCTTGCATGGTTCATGGTAAGTATTATCTTCTGGCTTATTGGAACTGTCGGTGCTAAGACTACAGGCTCAGCAACAAATCCATAAAAAAGCCTTTAAAACTGAGAAATTACTCCACAATAGTGTGGAGTTTTTTCTTTTTTAAGTTGATTTTCGTTACCAAAACCCTACACTAAAAGAAGAAAATTTACCCTTCTCAACCCTTCTTGCATAATGACTATGGACATTCATGAGTTTGAGCTTCGTTATCACGCTTACAAAGGACTAAAAACTAGATTAAAACTGAATCGAGATACCGATGTTCTAGTAAAATTGGTGAAAACTACAGGAAGGGGAGTCTTGGAAAAATCAGTTCCTGAGACCTCACCAGAAGATCTAAAAAAATTTACCTATGAAACCTATACCGAGTTTAAAAAGCAGATTCTCCAAGAACAGGGAGATATAATCCCTTTCGAAAATTCAAAATATAAGCTTGCAAATTATATTGAGAGACTTGAATATGAGCTCAAGGTTATCAGGGAAATGGGATTTAATTCCTACTTTTTGATCGTCTCAGATTATGTAAGATGGGCAAAAAAACAGATGATCGTCGTAGGTCCAGGAAGAGGTTCTGGAGCTGGATCTTTGCTAGCTTGGGCGATTGAGATCACCGATATTGATCCTCTTCCATTTGACCTTCTCTTTGAAAGATTCCTCAATCCTGCGAGAATTTCTATGCCCGATTTTGATATTGATTTTGAGGATACCCAGAGACAAAGAGTGATTGATTATTGTACAGAAAAATATGGTCAAGAAAAGGTCTGTGCAATAGGAACCTTTATGAAAATGGCAACCAAAGCGGCATTCAAAGACTCGGCAAGGGCGGTTGGAGTTCCTTTTGAGATGGCGAATCAGATTTCTAATATTATCCCAGAAAAAAGCTCACTCAAAGAAATTATCTCAAATGCAGAAGAATACGAGGAAATACACAATTATATCGCCACAAACGAAAAGGTAAAATATGCCTTTGACTTGGCATCTAATCTCGAGGGAAATTTGAGACAGCTGGGGGTTCATGCCTGTGGAATTATCATCGCTCCAGAGCCTGTTTCTACCTATACTCCTGCCCAATTTGCAAAAGAAACAGATCATACCGTTGTGAGTCAGTATGATGGACCCACATTAGAACAAATCTGACTCTTGAAGATGGATTTTCTCGGTTTAAGAAATCTCTCTATCATCAAAACCTGTATCAAAATTATAAAAGCTAGACATGACAAAGCCGGCGAGCCTTTACCGGAGATTTTTGAACATTTCCTGCAAACGACTTCATTTCAGCCTAATATTCAAGATGCCTTTACTTACGACAGTGTTTTTAAACTTGGAGATACAACATGAATTTTCCAATTTGAATCCCAGGGAATGAGAAAATTCTTGATCCAGCTGGAACCAAACTCAATTGATAATCTGGTCGCTATGAATGCACTTTATCGTCCATGACCTATGGAGTTTATTCCGAGATATATTGAGAGAAAAAATGGGAGAGAGCCGGTGGAATACATGACAGAAGAACTTAGAGCAGACCTGACAAAAAAGTATAGTGCAGAAGTAGCAGAACAGGAAAATCAAAAGCTGATTGAAGATCTCTCTCCGATTATGGGATCAACGTACGGAATTGCTATTTATCAGGAGCAGCTTATGTTTCTTGTGCAAGCGATGGCTGGATTTTCACTGGGAGAAGCCGATATGCTCAGAAGAGGAGTCTGAAAAAAGAAAAAAGAAGTAATTGAGAAATTAAAGAAAGAGTTTATCACCAGAGGTGGTAGCTTTAGGGCATATAAACCGGAAACAACGACCTATATTTACGAAAAAATGATTGAACCTGCGGCATCGTATTCGTTCAATAAATCCCATTCAGTTTGTTATGCAATGATTGCTTACCAAACAGCGTATCTAAAGGCTCATTTCCCAGTAGAATTTTCTGCGGCATTGATTCGTTCTGTAGAAGAAGACACTGATACCCAGAGTTTTTATATCTCAGAAATCCAAAACAAAGGAATCTCTGTTCTTTCTCCTGATGTGAATGCCTCATTTAACCACGTAGCAGCGATCGGAGATGCGATCAGACTTGGTTTTTTTAGTGTAAAGGGAATCGGTGAAGATGTTGGAGAGGTAATCCAGCAAGAAAGGCAAAAAAACTGAAGCTTCCAGAGTTTGGAGGACTTTCTCAAGAGATGTTCGACCATTATCAATAAGAAATCTTTGGAAGGACTTATTAAGTGTGGAGCCTTGGACAGCTTTGGAGACAGGAATGTATTGCTCGAGAATACGCAAACCCTTATCGATCGAAGTAAAACGATTCCAAATGCAGATTTTTGACTGTTTTGAGGACTTGGAGTTGATACGAGTATTCAGCTCAAACAAGTAAAAACCTCAAATCTCATGGAAAGGCTCATGATGGAGCAGGAAGTCTTGAAGGCCTTTGTTTCGTGAAATCCACTTGATGGGCTCTATCTCTATATCAAAAACTTTTCCTTCCTCAATCAAGTGCTTGCTCAAGAGAATTTCCCTAAATTCATTATTGTAGGGTATATTAAGGAGGTCCAAAGGGCAAAAAAGAAGGGTTTTTTTATCAAGATTGAAGATATTTCGACGAGTTGGGAATTTTTCACAAAAGATGCGTTAGATTTCCATAAGTTTGATTTGATTATCTTGCATGGAAGCAAAAAAAACTGAAGGATATACTTGGATAAGTTAGTAAAAACAGATTATGAAAACTTAATAAGGCTCGCATGAGGGAAATATGATCCTGAATGGACAGTTGCAAGAGCCAAAAAAGAAAGATACGGAGATGAAAAAAATAAAGAAATAGAAAAAATAAAAGCAGAAAAAAGCCAAGTGGAGCTCGAAGAACCGAATGAAAATTCCCAAAAACACGAGGAAGAACAGCTTCCAGGAGAAGAATTTATAGAGGAAGAGTCATGAGTATTTGCTGATGAACAGGTCGATCAACACGGCGATGAAGAGGTAGACGAAGAGCTAGAAGAAAAAACCTTTACTTTGGAGACCTTACCTGAGAATATGGAAAAAATTCAAAGCCTGATGAATATCCTTAAGCACCACGAAGGCGACATCACAGTTTATATCCTCTGAAAGGAAAGAAAAGTAAGTGAAGTCTGATTGCAAAACTTAAAAATGCTTTTCCCTAGTAGTTAGCTAGGAAATTAAGAAATGCCTTATAAATAATTCTTATTTTCTATCGTGAAAACAGGATTTTCTACTTAGTCTTGCATTTCCTTATAAAAATCATATTTTCAGAGAGGCACTTGACAATCTTAAAAAAACTTTACTCTTACCCATTGTTATGCAAACTATCGTAGTGCTTGATTACTTTATGAATAAACACTTCACTATTCTCAATATTCCTGATGAGAGCTATCAAACTTTCACGCATGGAGACAAAATATCTTATCTCGTAGAGGAAAAAGGAACAGAAAAGGAATCTATTGGGATGGTTATTCTCTATCCACTAAAAATCAGTGAAAAAAGAACTGGACAATTCGTAAAAAAACTGACCTCTCAAGAATGTGAGGAGTTTATAAAACAGCAGGAATTTGCTCTCAAGGTTTTCCCGCTTTTCAAAAAAAAATTTAAACAAAGTTTCCCTTGATCCAAGCCAATCTCCTCCAGATATAACCCTATTATGGATCAGCTTTATTTCTATTTTTATTCTGAGGAGAGATACGTTTTTAGTGATTTTGTCAGAGACTTTAGGCAAGAAATCTGAAAAAATATCTTTCTTTTCCAGGTGGGAGCGAGAGATATGATGAGGCTCGATCCTAATGCAAAGGCTTATGCTGTAGGTTCCGACTGCGGTATGGAAATCGCTTGTCAGGGACTAGGACTTTTACCTAGCGTTGAGATGGAAAGCATCGCCATGCAAGGACTTGAGGGGAGAGACACCGAAAGGTTAAAAGGAAGATGCTGAAAACTCAAGTGTAGTCTGCTTTATGAGCTAGAAATTTATGCCCAAGAAGGGAAGGACTTCCCTCACAGAGGAGAAAAAATCCAATGTCCAAACTCAAAACAGAATGGAATCGTAAGTTCCTACAATATTATTACCAGAGAGGTGGTGATAAAGACGGAGGACTGAGGAGTTTTGAGAGTCCCGCTCTCACTTATCAAAAAAACAAAAGAAAAATCTGAATCATGTTCGTAGTGATCAAGAAATACTCTTTATTCCATTATTCTAATAGCGATGTGATCTAAAATACTCATTTATATCTGGATAGGGCTTACTGTTGCCCTTATTGTAGTTCCTACGGGAGTTCTTCTTTATCGAATTGGGAAGAAACTTTTCTGATTCCTCAATAAAAAGGCGGATCTTATCAAAGAAAATGTAGAGCTTAAACATATAAAATCTGAACTCAAACAGCAGAAGGACGAGCTTATTGCCAGTAATGAATACGGACCATTTCACGCCCAGGAACAAGAGATCGAAGACAAAAAGCTTGATAACGAAAATCTTGTTGCTCCGTTAGAGTGAGAAGAAAATCACTCTTCTCCAGTTGGAAATCAAGAAGGAGAACTCAAGGGACAGACTTCAGAAAAGGAGAAAAAAAGGCTTGATACGCTTCTCCTCGAGGCAGAACTCTTAAAAAACGAGTGAAAAGTAGAACAATATGAAAAAAAACTTATTGAAGCTACAGCAATTGATGATTCGACGCTTAAGGTTCTAAAACCGCTTGCAGACCTCTATTTTACGCTAGGAAATTACAAAAAAGCACTTCCGCTTCTCAAGAAAATCTCTGAACAGGATCCTACTGACCACAAAGTGATTTGGCAAATTGCCGAAATCTATTTTGTGACCTGAGATATTCAGACTTCTGAACTGTTGGTAGAAAAGGCGATTAACCTTAAGAACGATAATCCAAAATACTACCTCACAATGGTAGAAATCTATTATAATACCGATAGAAATGCAGAAGCACTCGCCTATATGGAAAAAGTAATTAAACTCAGACCAACGAATCCAAAATACCTTTTAACTATCGCAGAACTCTATGAGCAAGTTGGAGACCTGGATAATGCCAAGAAATACTACTTTAACGTCCTAGAATACGAACAAAATAACGAAAAAGCAAAAGCAAAAATCAGAGAGTTTACCAGGGAAATCTAATCAGTTTTTTTAGCTTTTCTCTTTAGGTATTAGGTGTTTTTGAATGTTGGGCTTGCTATTGTGGCTTTTATAGTGCTTGTATTCATTTTATCCTTAAAAAATAAGTAATGAAACTAACCCTCGTAATCCTCGCCGCAGGAATGGGAAGCCGTTATGGAGGCTTGAAACAGCTTGATACCTTTGGAGCAGGGGAGCATGCCTTGATGGAATACTCCGTTTTTGATGCGAAAAAAGCTGGATTTGAAAAGGTCGTTTTTGTAATCAGAAAAGACTTTGAAATAGAATTTAAAAGCAGAATCGGTTCAAGGATTGAACAGGAAATGGAGGTCTGATACGCCTTCCAAGATATGCATGAACTTCCAGCAGGCTTCATCTGCCCATCTACGAGAGAAAAACCTTGGGGAACCGGGCATGCCGTCCTCGCTGCTAAAGACTTGATTGATGGACCTTTTGCTGTGATCAATGCTGATGATTTCTATGGTAGGGAGAGTTATCAGGTCTTGGCTAACTTTTTGAAGACTCATAATCAAAACTGTATCGTCGGCTACCAACTTTCAGAAGTACTTTCAGACTTTGGAACAGTATCTAGGGGGATCTGCGAACTTGATGAAAATAATAATCTCAAAGCCATTCACGAAACCAAAAAAATCTTCAAATCAGAAGGAAAAATCCTCGCTGAAAACCCTGATGGAACGACTTATGAACTCAATCCTCAGGATCTTTGTTCTATGAATATGATGGGATTTACCAAAGCAAGTCTTGAATTTTACGAAAAATACTTCATTGATTTTTTAGAAAAGAATCTCAACGAACCAAAAACTGAATTTTATATGCCGGAAGTCATCACGAGACTAATTAACGAGGAAGGAGAGTCCGTTCCTGTTTTGCCGACTACTGCAAAATGGTTTGGAGTGACGTATCAGGAAGACAAAGCGGCAACAAGTAGTAATATTGATCAGCTTATTGAGCAGGGAATCTATCCAAAGCATTTGTGGAATTAAGCATTTTATCTTGTATGTTCTTGAAAAGAATGCCAAGACCAACAAACAAATCAGACTTACTTCAAGCCGCAGAAATGCAGTTTCAGAAGCTTCAAAATCTGATAACTTCTCTTTCAGAACAAGCCCAAGTGTCAGACTTTTCTTTTGATGAAGGGTTTTTAGCTCGCCAGAAGGAAGCACATTGGCAAAGAGATAAAAATCTGAGAGATGTTCTTATCCATCTTTATGAATGGCATCAACTCTTGCTTCATTGGATTGGAGAAAACCAAAAAGGAGTCAAGACCTCATTTCTCCCCGCTCCTTATACTTGGAAAACATATGGAGAAATGAATAGAGCATTGCGAAAAAAGCATCAAACAACTTCGCTTCAAACCACAAAACAGTTTCTAAACAAGAGTCATACTGAGGTAATGAAGCTCATAGATAGCTTTTCAGATCAGGAACTCTTTACAAAAGCTTATTTTTCTTGGACTGGGACAACAAGTTTGGGGTCTTACTGTATTTCTGCGACCTCAAGCCATTACGATTGGGCGATAAAGAAACTGAAGAAAGCTTTTTGAATTAAATAACTCTGTTAAAAACTTGTGAAAAAGTTAAAAGAAAAACCAATTCTGAACTGAATTTTCTCTTGCATTTGGTTCGGAATTTTTTATTATCTTCGTGTATGGATTTTTGTCATCACGATTCCGACTTGTTGCGAGGGAGATCCTGTCCTGGAAATGGATTGGATTATCATCTGGATTGCCACGCTCCACTTCGTTTCGCTCGCAATGACGGAATGCGGAAATCAGTCATCGCGAACGAAGTGTGGCGATCCATTAGCAATAAAACTGGATTGCTTCGTCTATAACTCTCAATGACTGGTTAGTTCTCTAATTTTATTCTTTTCCTCTTTCTCCATCCATGGCTATAGAAAATATCAATCTCCCTCCTCATAATATTGAAGCAGAAAAGGGCGTAATCAGCTGAGTTTTGCTAGATAATGAAACGATGTGGATTTATGATAGTGATAAACTGGGCTACAAAGATTTCTATCAAAAGGAGCATGGATTTATTTACGAGGCGATTCAGCAGCTCTGGACTGCAAGAAAGACGATAGATGTCGTTACCGTTTCTGATCAGCTTTCAAAAAATGGAAATCTGGATGTGATCGGAGGAACGGACTACCTTTACGAGCTTTCTACCTTCCTTTTCTCTACTCAGCCTTGCTGAGAATATAGCAAAATCGTGAGAGAAAAGTCGCTTTTGAGGCAAGTTTTGAAAGTTTGTCAGGGAATCTCAGGTGAAGTCTACGAACAAAAAGACACGATTCAGATTTTTGATGCTATTGAAAAGAAAATCTTTGACCTTACGCAAAACCAAGTCGGAGACAGCATTATTTCTATTGGAGATATTCTGAAAGGGAGAATAGAGGAGTATATGGAAATCGTGGACAACCCTGAGAAATTCAACGAAAAGAAGGTGATGTCGGGGTATAAGGGGATTGATGGGATGCTGACGGGATTCAAGCCCTGAGAACTGATTATTCTTGCAGCAAGACCGTCTATGGGTAAGACCTCTTTTGCCCTCAATGTGCTGACCGATATTGCTCTCAAACAGAAAAAATCTGCCGTGATGATTTCCCTGGAAATGAGCTCAGAATCTATCGTTGATAGGATTATGTCGGAGGTTTCTAGCGTTCCGATGTATAAAATCACCAAAGGGGACCTAGATAATGAGGATTTTGCGAGAATGGGGGAGGCGATGGAGATCCTTGGAGAAGCTCAGATTTATATTGATGATAAGGGGGCTTTGACCGTTCCTGAGCTCAAATCTAAACTCAGAAAATTAAAAATAGAAAAAGGCTGACTGGATATTGTGATCATTGATTACCTCCAACTGATGCATGGAACAGTCTTTGTTGGGAATAGAGTCCAAGAGATTTCCGAGATCTCAAGAGGGCTAAAAGAGCTTGCAAGGGAGCTTGAAGTGCCGATTATCGCACTTTCTCAACTTTCTCGTGCGGTAGAGCAGAGGGTAGACAAGAAGCCACAACTTTCCGACCTGAGAGAATCAGGAGCGATTGAGCAAGATGCCGATGCGGTTTTGATGCTGCATAGAGAAGACTACTACGATCCTGATACTGATAAGAAAGGTGCAACCGACGTCTGCATCAGAAAAAACAGAAACTGAGCGGTAGGGGAGGTTGAGCTCCATTTTGAGAAAGAAATTATGAGATTCACCGAAAGAGAAGAGAAAGTGAGGGATGCAAGCTATTAGAGTGAAGTTACTGGCTTAGTTTCGTAATACTCTATAAACCTACTTTTTATCCTGATAAAATACGAAATCCAATCTTTCCCCCAAAAACGTTCGCATGTTTTATCGGGAACGTCCGTATCTTTTGCTAGGAACGTCCGTATCTTTTGCTAGGAACGTCCGTATCTTTTGCTGGGAACGTCCGTATCTTTTGCTGGGAACGTCCGTATCTTTTGCTAGGAAGATACGGACGTTCCCAGCAAAAGATACGGACGTTCCTAGCAAAAGATACGGACGTTCCCAGCAAAAGATACGGACGTTCCCAGCAAAAGATACGGACGTTCCCAGCAAAAGATACGGACGTTCCTAGCAAAAGATACGGACGTCCGCGTGTTTATCTTACTGCTACACTAATTTCACCGATAATGCTCTTTTTCATTCGAAGCACTTTAAGATGGAGTGATTTTTTTTCTTCTTTCTCCTCGAGGGTATTGATAGGAAGCACGATTTCTTCTCAGGCAAGAGGGTATCTCTCGAGATGACTGGTGATGAAATAGCTTAAGGTTTCCGCTTCAAATTCATGATCTAAATTGAGATCTTCAAAATGAATGCCGAGCTCTGTGAGTAATTCATCCATCCTCGTATAAGACTGACAAAGATATCAAGATCAGTCTTCATTTTTTTGAATAAGTGGAAGCTCTTCATCCGTCTCGTCTTGGATCTCTCCAAAAACCTCTTCAATAATATCTTCTAGACTAACAACTCCGTCAACTCCTCAATACTCATCCATCACTACCGCAATATGCTTGTGAGTTTTCTGAAATTTCTCGAGCAAACTATCTATTGGTTGACTACGAGGAATCTTGATAATAGGAGAAATCTGAAGCTCTGAAAGGAGTGTTGATCACTGATATTTTTTGGTCATTCTAAGGAGTTCTTTTAGCGTGATCACCCTATCAATAGTATCAATCGTCCCATGATAAACAGGGATACGAGAATAATGATACTCCGTCAAAACCTGAATCGCCTCTTCCAAAGTATGATCGTCATTAATCGCCTTGATCTTGATCCTCGGCGTCATAATCTCCTCAGCAGTCAAATCATCAAGCGCCAAAAGCTTCTTGATCTTCTGATCCTGCTTGTTATCAAACATCCCCGCTTGTTTAGAAAGCTCAATAAAAGCTTCTAAATCTGATTCACTGACAGCATTTTTCTTCGCCTTTTTGGTAAGCCCTTTCATCATCCGCTCAATAACGACGATAATCGGAAAAAACACTTTAATCAGTACCAGATAAATCGGAGCAATACCAAGAGCAATCCTTTCCGCGTGACTCGTTGCAAAGGTCTTGGGAAAAATTTCACCAAAGAGCAAGACCAATATCGTAACGATAATCGTAGAAATTGTGATAATCGTGCCTTGATCATAATTGATTACCGTTGCAATCTGAAGTGAAATAAGTGTCGCTAGTGAGGCAGCCGCAATGTTTACAATGTTATTCCCAATGAGAATCGCAATCAGCATTCTCTCCGGCTGACGTTTGAGCTGAGAAAGGACTTTGGATCAGCTTTTTTTTTGTTTCCTAAGTGCATTGACCTTGTGAAGAGGAACCGCAGTAAACGCAGTCTCACTCCCAGAGAAAAACATTGATAATAAAATCAAAATACCAAAGAGGACTAACGATCGGGGATCCATAACAAACAAAAAGATAAAAACTCTCTTATATATAGGAATGGGCAACGGGAATGCAAGAGAAAATCTCCCGCTATTATTTTTTATAAGAAATTATAAAATGCAAAAGAGTCAATATAAAAACAAAAACAAAAAACAAATAACAACAAGAAAAAAAAGTTTAATTCTGATTCTTTTTACTTTTGGGAGTATTGAAACTATACTTGAGCTAGTATACTTTTTATTTGTTATACGATACTGATGAACAAAAGAAAAGGAAGAATTTTTATGACTTCATGGTTAGGAAAAACACTCTTGGGAGCAGGAGTAGCATTCTTGCTAGGAAGTGGAATTTTTAGCACGGTATCAGCGCAGACAGCACCTTACTATATCATAGATAGTAATGATAGCCGTTATCCTCAGGGATGTAATACTCCTGGGCTTAGTAATCCAAGTCAATACTGTATTCTTGGGATTCCTTCGGGATCGACAAAAATCCTTATTGCTCCAGCTAATACTGAAATAGCAGGAGATCAAACAGCAGCTTTTAATCACTGTCGTAGTCTGAATATTGCTGGATTTTCTCGAAAAATGATGGAGAACTACGGAGGGTTAAGAGAATGGAATCATGCTTATGTTAATAGAGGAAAATTGGTTAGATTTAACGCAACAGCGGCAGGACAGCAAAAATCAAACCATTATAGAGTCACAAATTCTACAGCATATAGCCATAACTGTACTTTATCGAGTTGAAAATGTTGAAGTGCAGGAGGAGAAAGGATATCTACAAGATGTGCGTCAACGACAGAGAGTGCAGTGACCCCTCCGCTTCCAGAGGGAGAGCGTTGCTTCGACTTTAATTCTGGAACGATCACCAACTACAAGAAGGGAGCATATTCTGAATGTGGAAATAATGTAACTATTCCTTCTACGATCGGAGGAAAGTCTGTAACTGCTATTGGAGATAATGCATTTAAAAACAAGAGCATTACTTCCGTAGTAATCCCAAATTCTGTAACAAGCATTGGAGTAACTGCATTTCAGTATAATCAGTTGACATGAGTAGTAATCCCAAATTCTGTAACAAGTATTGGAAATAGTGCCTTCAGGGATAATCAAATAGCTTCTGTTGAAATATCAGATTCACTTACTACAATTAGCGATTGAGCTTTTATGACAAATAAGCTAAGTTCTGTCGTTATTCCAAGTGGAGTAAAAGTAATTGCTAATCATGCCTTCAGAAATAACCAAATTTCATCACTTACACTACCAGATACACTAACACATATTAATCTTCGAGCATTCCAAGCAAATAAACTCACATCAGTAGAGATCCCAACTTCTGTTACGACAATTAGCACGTATGCTTTCAATAGTAATCCTGGACTTTCGTCCTTAGGATGAAAAGTAAAGGGAATTTTCACTGGTGATCCAAGTGCAGTTAGTGTCGCATCAGACGCAAATATCCAGCTTGTATCACCTTGAACTCCAGCGAAATGTTTTGACTTTGATACTGCCAAGGGGCAAATTACGAATTATAAAAAAGGAGTTTATCCTGAATGTTGAGCCGACGTAATTATTCCTCCTACTATTGGTGCACATCCGGTAAAATCTATTTGAACGAATGCTTTTAGATATAAAGGACTTACTTGACTTACAATTCCTAATTCTGTAACGAGTATTCGATTCGGCGCTTTTTCAGATAATCAACTGACCTCGGTAATAATTCCAAACTCTGTAACTAACCTGAGTGGTTCTGTTTTTATGGATAATAAGCTAACATCAATAATAATTCCTGATTCTGTAACGAGCCTTGAATATGCTGCATTCAGGAGAAATAAACTAACATCTGTAATAATCTGAAATTCTGTTCCAGAACTTCAAAATCATGTTTTCGGTGAAAATCAATTGACCTCAGTAACAATCCCAAATTCAGTAACAAAGATCGGAGATTATGCTTTTTATTATAATCCTCTGGCCTCAGTAACAATCCCAAATTCCGTCACAAAGATTGGGGATTATGCTTTTTGGGGGGGGTATTTAACCTGACTCATCTTGCCTTACTCAGTGAAGGAGATTGGGAAATATGCCTTTACATCAAATGAGATTGCTTCATTGCAACTCCCTTACTATATTGAGAAAATTTGAGCAAATGCCTTTAAATCTAACAGAATCACCTCACTCTATATCCCAGAAGGACTAAAAACCCTAGAAGAATGAGTATTTGCTAATAATCAGTTAACTTCACTTTATCTTCCATTTGGACTAACAAATATTGGTAAAAGTGCTTTTGAAAACAATAAATTAACCGTGGTAAATGTTCCACTTTCCCTCAGAAATATTGAGCAAAATGCCTTTATGTCTAATCTATGAAGTCCTGATCTTTGAGGAAACATGGTAAAAGGGGTGATTAATGGAGATCCTTCAAAAGTCCAAGTTGATCCGACTGCAAAGATTAAAATTGTAAGAAGGACAGAAGCAACTCCTGATGCTTGTTTTCAGATATCCTCAGGAGGAGTTATTACGAGTTATAACTGATGAGGGGTATGTGGTAGAGATGTATTCATCCCATCCATTATCAATGGTATTACCGTAAAAGAAATTGGACAATGAGCCTTTATGGAAAGGGGAGTGGAGTCCGTTGTATTCCCAGAAACGCTTATCAAGATTAACAGGGAGGCCTTTATTATGAATAGGCTAACAGAGATTTCCCTCCCTAATAGTCTTCTTTCTATCGAAGAAAGAGCTTTCGCTTATAATCCATGAAAATCTGAATTTGGAAATCAGGTAGTAGGATATACTCTGAAAGATCCAAGTGAGATATCAAGAGCATCGGATGCTAATATCCATTTGATCCAATTAGTAACACCAGAGAGCTGTTTCACCTTTAATGCAGGAACAATTACAAACTATAATAAGGGATGAGCTGGATGTAATGAAAACGTAACAATCCCAGCTACAATCAATGGACAAGCAGTAAAAAAAATCTGATCCAATGCCTTCAAAGAAAAAGAAATCAAGAGCGTGATTTTCCCAAATACGATAACCCATATTGGACAAGCTGCTTTTAGAGGCAATAAACTAGCAGAAATTCAGCTTCCAACTGGATTGACTACTCTCGAAGGGGAGGCATTCCAAGGAAATAATCTCTCATGAGTTAAAATTCCTGATGCTGTAAAATTCATCTGAGAAGGAGCTTTTAGAGCTAATAAATTAGTATCAGTAAAGCTTCCAAATGCTCTAAATGGAATTGGAACTGGTGCATTCCAAGATAATAAGCTAACAACAATTCTCCTACCAAGTGGAACGAAAAGAATTGATGATAACGCTTTCTCTGGAAATCAACTTACAGAAGTAGAAATTCCTGCTGGAATAAGTCGTATCGGAAATTCAGCTTTCCGTAATAACTCGCTCACTTCAGTAAAACTTCTCAGCGGAGTTGCGATAATCGGAAACGAAGCTTTTCGTGATAACCAACTTACTTCGCTAGTGTTGCCAGCCTCTCTAAAAATCATTGGAGAATCAAGT
Source organism: SR1 bacterium human oral taxon HOT-345 (assembly GCA_003260355.1). GTDB lineage: Bacteria > Patescibacteriota > Gracilibacteria > Absconditabacterales > Absconditicoccaceae > HOT-345. Next base: position 612,595 of record MPSQ01000001.1, on the reverse strand, counting down.
TTTAGGAATAATAAGCTTGCTTCTGTAAATATGACTGGAGCAAATACTATTGAAGAGATTAATGCGCACGTTTTTCAGAATAATAAACTTACATCTATATATTTCCCAGATTCACTCAATAAAATTTGAGAGGAGGCTTTTGCAAACAACGTAGGACTCTGAGATTTGGGAGGAAAAGTAAAAGGGCTTATTTTCAAAGAGCCAACAACAGTAAATGTCGCAAATAATGCCAATATTCAGCTTTTCACAACCTACAAGAAGAAACAAATTCTGAATTATTCTTTTGATGATCCACAAAATCTTGGTCGTAATGCTACCTGAGATTGACAGGTGGGAGCTAATCATGGAGCGACTGCTTTAGAAGGAAGATTAGGTAAATCGGCTAAGTTTGCAGGAACAGCGAAAATTACTACAGCAAAGCCTATCGAGCTAGATGGAGGAAGGTATTTTACCGTATCTCATTGGATTAAACCAGAAAATATAACTCAGAACTATACAATTGATGCTACAAGTGGAAATAATAAAGGGTTTAAATTCTGAATCGATAACCAGGGATATATTAAGTTCTTTATCTGAAATGGTCACAAGACAAAAGAGGCTCAATGTGGAAGCTCTCCTATACAAGAAGGGCAGTGGAGCCATATTGCAGGAGTTTTTGATATGATCAATCATCAGTTTACTTGCTTTGTTAATGGTCAAGCTAAAGGAACGGTGCCTCTAGATTCTTATCCAGAACTTGGTCTATTTAACGCAAACATTGGTGCTACAAATGGCAGTCAGAGTGATTTTCAACTCGATGAATTGAAGATATGGAACTATGCACTGAGCACTAGTGAGATTCTTGAAGAATATAAAATCGCTGCTACCACCAAAATGGTAACTATCCAGTACAAAAATAGCTTTGGAGAAACAATTGCTCCACAAGAAGTTTTGAGGAAATACGGAGGATTGGATTTTCAGCTAAACCAGTCTTATACTTATACAGGAAAGCAAATCGCTGGCGCTACAATTACATGAGAACAAGCAAAAACGATTTCCTTTACTGGAACAATCCCGCCAGAAAACTGGGCGAAAGAGATTACTTTCACATATGAAGACAGCTACTGTCGTCGTTTTGAAGGAAAGTATGGTATTTCAAGGAGTGAATGTGAAGCTCTAGTTGATCTTTATAAAAACCTTGATGGTGCAAATTGGGCAAATAAGCAAGGATGGGACAAAATGAATAACAAAAGTGTAGCAGCAAATGAACATATCTGTAGTCGAAAAGGAGTTGAATGTAGCTCAGACAAAAAGCAGGTTGTCGGACTTGAACTTCCAGGAAATAAACTTAAAGGAACTTTACCAAACAGTTTTAAAAACCTGATCAATCTGAAGACATTAAATCTAGGAAACAACGAGATTAAAACTTCACTAACAAAAATTAAAAATGAAAAACTTCAGGTTCTCAACCTCGAAAATAACCCATTAAATGAAACTATTCCATCAGATTTCTTTTCTGCAAACAAAGCACTCAAGAATATCAACCTGAAAAATACAAAATTATCAGGAATAATTCCTCAGCTTAATGGATGAGAAAAGAAGATTGAAGAACTTATTCTCAGCAATAATCATCTGACAGGAAAGTTGCCAGCATCATTAAATAATCTTCCAAACTTAAAGGTGCTAAAAGTTGATGAGAATTTGTTTGGTGAGGGTGCATTGGATTATATCGCGGGAAAGCCAGGACGAGGAAATAAAACGCTTGATATTAGTAAAAACTATATACCGCTCAAGGAGTTGGCGACAAGCAAGATTTCTGTGTGGCTTCCTAATCCTACGACAAATAAAAAGCAACAAAGAATTACTTTTGTAAATGCCTTTGGAGATGTTATCACCAAAAAAGGTAAATTAAATCCTGGAGAAGAAGTAGAAGTCAGACTTACAAGGCAAATGTTTAACCCTTGAAATGGAAAATTCGTTGCTGGAACACCAATCCAGGAGGATGAACTTCTAACTCCAGAAAAAGACAATATATCAGTCGTAAGTCAGAATGCTCTAACTTACAAGATTAAGTTGACAAGTGGAATAGATCAAGGAGTATTCCAGATAAAATTGAAAGGTGTAAATCCTCAAAGTGACTCTACAATAGCAAAAGTAATATTGTCAGAAAAGGCTCTTGATGATAAAGATAAAGATAAGTGGCAAGGACTTACAGGAACAAATGGAAAATGGAATAAAAATAACAGTAGCCTACGAGGTAAGGGATTGACTGGATTAAATTTTGAGTTGTCTGCAAAATTTTTGGATGAATACTTCTCAGTTGCTCACTTAAATGTAAGAGGAAATGATTTTGGGGCTGGATTCTTTTGGCTCCCTCACGAAGAGATAAAGGATGGAGTAATTATAGAAACCCAGTGACCAGGAGGACTAGAACAAAAGAAGTGTTTTTACAAGGTAAGAGGTTTCTACTATAATTCACAGAGAGGAGAAAGGTTGTGGCCACTTGATGAGGAGTCTAAGGTTGCCTTACAAGCCTTTGATCATGCAAGTTATGCAAAATTACAATTAGTAGGATGATGGTACACGAACTGTGAAGGAATCAATGAAAATGCAGAAGAAAATGATACCTATGGAATCTATGGAGACATCCAACATACCTATAATGGAGAAGATCTTCATCTCACTGCCGGAGTTGCCTATAATTCTACCAACAATACCATGCAAGAAAATGGTGGTCTGAGATGTAATCTTCAGAGATTAAATAACTCTTATCCATTCGGATATTACTATGATACCTATGGACATATAGGAATGATCGGAGCAAAAATTACAAAATCTGGAATGGGAAATCCTAATAAGGTTAATAACTTCCACTCCGGATTAAATAGCTTGTTAGATGAGGGGGTTTGTATTAATAAAGTATTTGATTACAATGGAAGAGAACTTAACTTCAACGATAAAAAAACACTCACAGGTTTCTGAGGTTCTGCTGAACTAGGATGATTCTTAGATGTGGATCCAGGAAGTGCAAAAACGACGATTTTTAATCTCGGAATTAAGGGAATCATTGGGCTTTCTAATGAAATTAATAATGAAGAGAAAAAATTCTTTGAAGGAAACTCTCTTGAGTCAACGCTTCTTCTCAGAACGGATACCACAATCTCTCAAGTAGTAAATTTGGTTCGTAAAAATGCTGAGAATCTCTGTAGAGGAAAGTGGAAGGAGGAGTGGATACATAGAGATCCAAATGCTGATGTTATCTGTATTGATAATACCAAAAATTGACATACCACTCCAATAGACGTGACAGCTGAAGATCTTGCAGAGAAAACCGTAATAATTAAAGGTCAAAATGTAAATCTTACTGCATATCAGAGCGCTCAGGACGCAAAACCAATCAATCTCTTTATTGACAGAGGAAACCTTTTCCTTCCTAAGGGTGGAAATACAGGGAATATGGCTACCTTTACTCCTTGGGGATATCTCAAAGATGGTGCAGAGGGACCTGAAGATTCAAAGGCTAACTTCTTAAAGGGAAACTTCATTATTAACGGACTGTTCCTTGCTGGAAATAATGGTGAAGATAAGATTAGTAATAAGCTTTATATCCATGGAAAATTGATCTCTTTCAATACCTTTAAAAAGCCAACAGATCAGAGAGTAAGTACTGTTATGGAAATATTGGGAAATTTATGGAAAGCCCCTTACAAAGAGAAAATTGGATTAGATCAGCTCTTTTCATGGGCATGTGTGCTCGGAACGGGAACTGATGGCACAAATTGTAAAGGACTCAGTAAAAATGAAAGGATAATGAGCTGAGAAAATTCATCATTACTCATAGACAAGGCTTTTGGTCTTATTGATATGGATTTCCCAACACTTTTGTTTGGAGACTAAACCATCCTTTAATCAGGGAGAATACAGAATAAAACCAGTGTTCTCCCTGTTTAATAAGGAAAGTTGATTCCAATCGCATAAAATACTGAATTGACAATAAAATATCTGATAAATACCAAAAATAAAATAAAATTATCCTAATAAAAATATCAATGTCAATCAAAACTCAGCCTCTTTACTATAGTTCTCCTTGAAAACAGGGATGATATAGATAAACGAAAAGGCAGAACAATTTACTTGTTTTTTTATTCTTTATTCATTCATTCAATGAAAAACTTCAAGAAAGGTTTTACCTTAGTGGAAATGCTGATCGTAGTAGTGATCATCGGTATCTTGGCTGCGGCTCTCCTTCCAAGACTTATGTCTGCTCAAGCTTCTGCTAGAGATTCTGCGAGAATGTCAGCTATCCAGCAGATCGCTACAGCTACAGCAGCTTACCTCCAAGAGACAGGGAATTATCCAACAAGCGGTACGGATACAAAGGGATCTACTGATCACTTACTTGCGAAATTGGTAGAAAACGGTAATGTCGCTTCTCTTCCTCAGGAAGCAAAAAAGAATATCTCAAATGAAGCTATAGATGGACCTGCTTTAGTAGGAAAGTATGGATATGCAATTCTCAAGAGAAATGGAATAGCAAATGGAGCAATCGTTTTTGCTGCTAAAGTAGAAAGAGCAGGAAGTGCAAACTATGTATTGGGAGCAGATAAAATTGGTTCAGCGAATATAGATGATGTGACTAAACTTTTTCTTTGTAAGACCGTTACAAAGGGATCTTTGACGCCAGCTTCAGCAACTAATCAGGATTGTAAATATGCAGATGAATCTCAGCTATATTACGTTGGAGTATACTAGGAGTTATGCTTAGTGATGAAGAACCCCTCTCATTGAGAGGGTTTTTTCTATCTTTTCAGAGAATCTTCTCTCTTTTCAGAGAATCTTCTCTCTTGAGTTTCTTTCAAAATATCCTCTTGAAAGCCACGAGTAAACCTTTACACTAGAGTCAGATTTTTTATTCTTTTTATTCTTGATGCCAAAGACGCTTCTTTACCTCATAGACTATTATCTTCCTCACAAAGGAGGGGTAGAAACCGTTTTTGAGCAGATCATCAGCCGTTCCTTGCAAGAGGGCTACCAAGTCATCGTCCTAACCTCGCACTATAGCCTAGACTTGCCACAAAAAGAACAATCCTGATCCTTGACGATCATCAGAACTGGGAAAGGGAGACTAGATTTCATCTTCTGGGGAATTTGGAGGGGAATGCAGATTTTAAGGTCATTCCCGAGCATTCAACTTATCCATGCAAGCACCTATTGAGGCGCAATCCCCGCAAGTTTGTTAGGAATTCTTTCCCGCAAGCCTGTTTTGCTCACAGTCCATGAAATTTTTTGAAAGCTACGAAACCGCTACAAATCACGAAAAACAGCCCGACTCTATCGCCTTTTTGAACGGATGATTTTCCAGCTCCCATTTGCAAAATATCACTGTGTTTCGCTATATACCTTGAATGCTTTGAGACTAGTCTATGGAATCCCAGACAAAAAGCTCTTCCTTGCTTATAATGGGGTAGATTATGAGTTCTGGTCTAGAGAAAAGGTGAGTAAGCAAGAGAGTTTGGCGGTGCAAAATAAGTTTTGACTGATAGGCAAGCGAAATTTGCTTTACTTCGGGCATACTGGCATTTCCAAGGGGATTGATACCTTGGTTGAGGCGATTCCTGAGCTTTTGGAGCAGGATCCTGAACTTCAGCTGATCTTTAATTTGATCCCTGCTCAGAGAGATACCTTTATCAAAGAGAAGATTCAGACTTTTCTCGCTGGTTTACCTCCTTCACAAAAGGGGAGAGTGAAAATTTGGAACGGATTGCCCAAAGAAGAATTGAGAGCTCTTGTTGCAAATGTGCAGGCAGTAGTTGCTCCTTCCTTGTCTGAAGGATTTTGATCAGTCCATACCGAGACTTTAGCGATGAAAACTCCACTCATTACCACTCAAATTGCTTCGCTTCCAGAAGTTATCAGTATCCAAACCGCTACTTTCATCAGATTTCTTTTCATATTCCCTTGCTAGTCTCCAAAAGGGCAGTCATTAGGCATAAAATAAAAAGAATTCTGATCCAAGCCTTCGAGTCAGCTTTCCAATCTCAGCCTGCCTCATGAAAACGGTTTAAATGCTTCATTACGCTTCATAAGATGAAACTTAAGCCACTACTAGAGCTACTGGATCGCAAAGATGATGCTCAACTCCAACACCTTCTTCAGACGACATTCATACGTAGTTTTACCTCATTCCTTTCACAATCATGAAAAAAACAGACTCCGCACCAAAAAAGCTAAACTTTCAGCCTGAAATTCCTACAGAAGTATCAGAAAATCCGCTTCAAAAGAAAGAAAACTCACGTTGCAATAATAATTTCTCTGGAATCTCAACAAAATCAATGATCAAATTTTGGCTTATTTGAGGACTGTTTGCATTCCTGGGCTATCTCTTTATGCAGTCACTTGATATGATTTATATTATTTTTACAGCGATTATTATCGCGATCTCGATGGAAGGAATGATTCTTTCCTTTGAAAAGAGGCTAAAAACCAGATGAGGAGCGATTACGATTGCCTATATCTTTCTTCTCGCTTTCGTGTTATCAGGGATCATCTTTGTGATTCCGTTCTTGATTTCGCAGATTTCACTCTTGGTACAACGAATTTCTACAACACTTATCGAGCTAAAAAACTTTATCTTGCAAAACCAACGACCAGAAGCGATAAATCAAATTTCACGAATCCCAGATTTCTTAAAAACCTATCTTTTAGAAAATCGAAGCGGATTTTCACGATCAAATACCGATTTTCAGTCAACAATACTCTCAGGTCTCAATACCTTACTTGATACTTCTGCAACTTCACTTAAGTATCTCTCATCAAGATTCTTTTCTTTCGTTAGTGGTTTCTTTGGGGTGGTGACAAATGTGATTATTGTCTTTACGCTCGCTGTCTTCTTCTCTATCGAAAAAAATTACCTTATTTCCCTCTTTGTAAAGGCATCTCATCAAGATCAAAAAGAAAAAACTAGAAAAAAGCTGAATAATATCTATGAAAAGCTTTCCCTCCGACTAAAGGCAAGGATTCTTCTTTCACTCTTCGTGATTTTGGCTATGTATCTCGCTTTTCGAATCTTAAAACTTTTCGGAATTGTAATTCCAAATATCTTTTCTCTCGCTCTGATTTCTGGACTATTGGATATTGTCCCTTATGTTGGACCGCTTTTTGCCTTTATTCCGATCGTGATTCTCGCCTTTATTCATAATGGACTTCGAGGGATGCTTATCGTGGGTTTCGTCTTTCTGCTTGTTCAGTGGCTACAAAATAACGTCATTACTCCATTCCTTATGGAGAAGCAATTGTGAATAAACCCCATCTTAATCCTTGTTTCCGCATTAATAGGAGCAGTAGTAATGGGCTTTTGGGGTGTTGTCCTCTCTGTCCCTCTTGCAGTAATCGTAGGGATTTTCATTGATGAAAGAGAGTAATGTTTTGATCTCAGAATCCGACTTTTGAGCTGAAAGGCATGCAAAGACAAAAAAGCTTGAAAAAAAAGAAATTATCACTATCATTCAAACAGTGAAAGTTTGGATTATCTTACTTTCGGAGATGAGTATTGCAGATACCTGTTCATTAACATATATATAGAGAAAAAATCTATAAGTAAAAATCACGACATAGGTTCTAAAAAAATGTAAACCTACCGTCTTCATAAAGTTGTAAGACGGTATTAAGCAGATTTGGAGCTGTTGGTTGAAAAAATTAATAGCTTCAAAACCGCTTAAATAAGCCAAAAGTCGAGTTTAGAAAATATGTAAGATTTCTACTTTTGTAGATAGGATGGAGATTCTCCCTTTTCGTGCGTTTAGAAAATATGTAAGATTTCTACTTTTGTAGATGATGAGAAGTAGCTTTTCTCTTATGAAGTTTAGAAAATATGTAAGATTTCTACTTTTGTAGATGGTTGTATGGATGCAAATGGAATAAAAGGTTTAGAAAATATGTAAGATTTCTACTTTTGTAGATTAATTCTTTATATTTGACTATTTGTCGTTTAGAAAATATGTAAGATTTCTACTTTTGTAGATGAGTTTTGAGCAAGTGATAAAAATGATCGTTTAGAAAATATGTAAGATTTCTACTTTTGTAGATTTCAGCTCAAGTTCAACATATTTCATAGTTTAGAAAATATGTAAGATTTCTACTTTTGTAGATCTGCAATTCTTACTTCCGCGCTCTCAAGGGTTTAGAAAATATGTAAGATTTCTACTTTTGTAGATTTTTTTACCAAATCGAAAAAATGTATTGTTTAGAAAATATGTAAGATTTCTACTTTTGTAGATTCCCCGTATTCTTCCTACCTCTTATGAGGTTTAGAAAATATGTAAGATTTCTACTTTTGTAGATTTTTTTATAGAGTATAGTATGGTTGTTGAGTTTGTTTAGAAAATATGTAAGATTTCTACTTTTGTAGATAAGAGCTTGAGGGCTCCAGACATTGAGTTTAGAAAATATGTAAGATTTCTACTTTTGTAGATAATTTCATATCTACAATAAAAAAGTAAGTTTAGAAAATATGTAAGATTTCTACTTTTGTAGATTGAGGGGAATTATCCCCTCAATATATTGTTTAGAAAAGCTGAAATGCGAGACAAAAACTCAATAAGTATTACTTATTGAGCTTTTTATTTAAAGAAAATAACAGAGAGATCTGATTCTATTTTCAGGATTAAGTTTTTTTTTATTACTTTTTATTTAAATCAGTCAATCTTAAAAATTCCTGAACAAAAGACTCTGCCTTTTCTGGAGAGGATAGTTTATCTTTTCAACAGGTCATCAGATGGGACTTAAGTAGAGTAGTATTCATTTTTTTTAAAAGTCCAATAGTTGCGTTAATTTGTTGGACGATATCTCAACAATAAGTACCTTCTTTGATGAGCGTATCTATTTTTCTGATCATTCCTTGGATTTTTTTAAGGTTAAGAACGAGTGTATGATGAGTCGTTGGATCGCTGTGGAGCATTTTTTACATAAAGATACTAAAAGACTCCCTTTAAGAGTTTAAAGAGAGTCTATAGTTACTGCTACTTATTGCAAGAGCAAGTTTGAGAATTTTCTGTTTCACAGTGTGTACATGTGCAGCTAGATCCGCAAGAGCAGTTATTCCCGCAGTTACATGAACAATTTGTTCTTTTAGTCATTGATGTAGTCTTTAAAATATAAATATACCATAACCTATGGTTATGGTATAAGGATTATACTCTTTTTTTAAAAAAATGCAAGAGATTTTTAGAAGAAAGAAAAAATAGACTTTAACTGGATTTTTAGTTAGAAGCTTAATAAAAAAAGATCAGTTCAGAAACTATATAAGATTTCTACTTTTGTTACAATATCCATTCTGAAATTAGTTGCTTTCCCGAAGTAAAAATTTATAATTTCATCATATTTGTGCATCTAATACTTTTTACTATGTATATTATGCACTATCTCTTATACAAGAAGTATTATTCTTGAGTAGAAGCTAAGAAGCGAGACTTTTCTAGTAATGGCTCCTTATCTGTGTTATTTCTCTTAGTATTCAGTTCATTTGGAATTGTGGTTATCAGCGGTTTAGGCTATTTTTTACGATTTATTTTTCCCCTCTAACTCTATTCTAACAACAATCGCTCTACAATATCGTTTACGAGATAACCAATATCTCCTTACTTACTCTATTATCTATACTTCATATTAAAATTATCTAGAGCAATACAAGAGTTTTATTTAGACCTTTACAAATGATTAAAGTAAATTCAGATCTCCTGATTTGGCGATATAGAAAAAAATATAAGCACAAGATAGAGTGAATTTATTGTTCTCGCAATGCAGATAAGGAGCCTCTCATTAAGGAGGGAGTAAGAATCAAAACCCTTCTCTGAGCAAGAGGGAGAGATATTGAGATGAGGACTTGGTATACTGAAGAAGACCTGGAGGACGGATACCTTCCAGGACTTCATTCAACTTATGCTGCTTATGCCGGCCATGAAGATCCGAACTGGAATGATAAGGAGTTTATGGCTGAAGCTAAGGCTCACTATGAGGAGCGAGTAGAACAGGACTGATAGATTCAGTCTTTCTTATTCCTCTTCTTTTGTGCTTGATGATATAGAGATTCTGTGATTATACAAGATTTCCGCCTTCATAAAGCCTTAGAATTACTAGAGAAAAATAGGAAATACCTACTTTATAACTACCTTTATCTTTATTTAATACAAACAGAGGATGAAAATATATCTGAAACGTGTTTATGAGGAGAGAAGTCATGAAGATGGTTTTAGAGTACTTGCAGACCGCCTTTGGCCTCGTGGTATTAAAAAAGAAAATCTTGGTTTAAATCTGTGGGCAAAAGAGATTGCTCCTAGTACTGAGTTGCGCAAACGTTACCATCAAGATGGTAATTTTGAGGCTTTTAGCAAGGATTATATAGAAGAACTCAATCACAATAGTTCCTTCCTTGCTTTTTGTGAGATGCTGAAAGCTCATAAGGTAATTACTTTACTTACCGCGAGTAAAAATATTGAAAAAAGTGCTTTACCTGTATTATTATCTCAGATAGCCTAAAATTTATTTCTCCAGAAACATCCAGTTCTCGGTCTACATTCAGAAATGCATACAGAATTTTTGCTTTCTCTATCTCAAAATCTTATACGAGAAAGACTCCCTTCAGAGGGAGTTTTTCTCATCTCAAATATTTTTTATTACCAGCTTGGTCTCTGAGGAGGAGTCCCGCTAGGTCTTCCACCTCACATACCGCCATGTCCTCACATCATACCTCAGCTTGTCCCGGCAGACATTACCGAGCTTGTGAGAGTAAAGCTACCAGCTTCTACACCATCAACCAGATAACGATACTCGCTATTGAGTTTCAAACCGGCAGTAGAAACCACTACAGAACTCCATGCTTTAGTCGGTGTTGTTTCAAGGATCGTATTCCCATCGCTATCAACTAATGAGAACTTAGCTCCAGCATTTTGTTCACTCGAAAGCCCAATAAGAACAGAATTCTGACTTCAGTTGCTAACATTCATCGCTATTCCATTACTTCCAAAGGCGAGTAAGGTTCCTCCATTCATCGTAAAGGTTTCATCGTAGTCGAGTGCCGCATTCCCATTATCTGTTGGACCAAAGACCACTACCGTTCCTCCATTCATCTCAATAGCCCCGTTGGAATCGAGTCCATCAGCTCCAGCATCAATCGTAACCTTTCCGCCGTTGATTGTCAGGATTCTTCCTGATGCTGTACCATTTCGATGCATCATGCCTTCAGAGGTGGTTGAAGAACTATCAGAGATATTGATCCCATCATCACTAGAGACAATACTGATCTCTCCATCATTGATCATAATGATCTCAGATTCTAATCCTTCGTAGGATTTGAGGATATTGAGTTTTCCACCGTTGATCGTAATAGTCTTATAGGCTTCGGCTCCATCGCTACCAGCTGAAATACTAACTTCTCCACCATTCATTGCGATACTACCTTGCGTTTCATGATCAGATTTTAATCCATCTCCTCCAGCTATCACGTTAATCTTTCCTCCATCAATTGTTAAGCTATCTTTTCCTCTGATCCCATCATCAGCAGCTTGAACTTCAATATTTCAGCTCTTAATTGTCAAATCATCTTTTGAGGTGATACCATCATTTCCGTTTGCATTGATTTTTAGATTTCCTTCTCCTTCAATCACGAGATCTTCTTCAGCATAGATAGTTGCGTTCTCATCTGCATTTTCATTATAGACGCTATCAGTAAGCGTGTTGCTTGTCCCTGAGACGAGTTCAATAGTCGCTTTTCCACTCTTTATGAGGATTGGAGAGGATTCTTTGGAAGTAATATCTACTCCAGCAAGCTGAAATCTGACTTCATTTCCTTCTCAAACATCAACAATTACTTGCCCATTGCTGATCGTTCAGTTCAAAGTATAGGTCCCAGCTTGTGTAATGCTAACGCTTTGATCGTTCAGTGTTATGTTAGAGCTTGTTGTCTGTGCAACGGTACTCGTAGTGGTGCTTGAGCTGGTTGAAGCTATTGTTGAACTTGTAGTTCCACATCCCCCTAGGGTAAGTACTAAACTTATCGCTCACATTAGGAGTATTTTAGATGGTATTGTTTTCATCATATTTCATAGTTAAAAAGTAAAGACAATCCCAGCTTTCCAGAGCTTTCCCCTTACGCTGACGGAAAGCTGAGTATCGGCAGTATACACATCTACCTTAAATTTAGCTTAAAAGATTAAAAATCCAGACTCCCTCCGTTCTTACTTTGATAATAAAAAGATAAAAATCTGATTTCTTCTTGCTTTCTACTGATGAAATCCTAGTATAAAATCAATAACTTTACCTCATACCCATAAACGATGCAAGTAAAAGCCTTTTGAGCTCCAGCTCTTAATCACCCCATGAAACCCTTGGAAATCACTCGTAGAGCACTCAGACCTCAGGATCTCGCATTTGAAGTGCTCTACTGTGGAATCTGTCACTCCGATCTTCACACTATCAAAAATGACCGAGGAACCGCAGTGTTCCCACTTGTCCCAGGACACGAAATTGTTGGGAGAGTAACTGCTATTTGAGATCAGGTTTCTGCTTTTAAGGTTGGAGACTTGGTTGGAGTTGGATGTATTGTAGAATCCTGTCAGCACTGCCAATATTGCGCAGAAGGGGAGGAGCAGTTTTGCGAAAAAGGAGTAACCTTCTCCTTCAATAGTCCAGACAAAGTCTCTGGAGGGATGACCTACGGAGGCTTCTCCAAAACCTATGTCTGCGAAGACAAATACGTACTCCATATGCCACCTTTCCAGAATCTCGCAATGGCAGCTCCACTCCTATGCGCTGGGATTACCGTCTATTCTCCCCTCAAGCACTGGCAAATAGGACCAGGAAAAAAAGTCTGAATCCTTTGAATTGGTGGACTAGGACATCTCGCTATCAAAATCGCAAAAGCTATGGGAGCAACCGTGACCGTCTTTACGACCTCTCCAGAAAAGCTTGCTGATGCCCAAAGGCTCTGAGCTGATGCCGCAGTCTTAACTACCGATCATGTAGCCCTCAGATCCGCACCCAAGCAAGACTTTATCCTCGATACCATATCAGCACCTCATAATATCAATCAATACCTTTCATTACTCACTCCAGATGGTTCGCTCGTGATGGTCGGATTGCCAGTCGAGCACTTGAAGGTTTCAGTTTTTAACCTCGTGCATGGTCGCAGAAGCTTCGCTGGTTCAAATATTGGAGGCATTAGAGAGACGCAGGAGATGTTAGATTTCTGCTACCAGCACAATATTTTAGCAGAAGGGGAGGTCTTGCCGATCTCTCAGGCGAATGAGGCTTTTGGGAGGCTAGAGAAGTGAGATATTCACTATCGCTTTGTCCTTGATATGCAGGACCTCTAAGTATTTCAAATAAAAGAAAAGTCTGATTTTCCTCGATGAAAGTCAGATTTTTTTGTAAATAAGCTTGTATTTTCAGCGTATTTTCATATAATCATTCAGTGAAGTTTTTATTTTTTATCGTAGGAGAGATGATTCAGCTTTTTCTTTGTTCTTCATTTGCAGATGTAGCAAAATTTCTCCCAGACTGCGTAAAAAATCTGCAAGGTATGAAAGTTGCCTTTATCCCGACAGCAGCAGAGGTAGAGAAAGTGAAGTTTTATGTAAAAAAGGGGTGGGAAGCTCTAGAAGATCTAGGAATGCAAATAACAGAGCTTAATATCAACACAACAGAAGCTCCTAAAATAAAGGAAATTATCGAAAACGCTGATTGTATCTATATCTCAGGAGGAAATACCTTTTATCTACTTCAAGAACTCAGAAAGACTGGTGTAGATGAACTAATTAAACAGCATATCCTTACGGGAAAACTTTATATTGGCGAGTCTGCTGGTGCAGTGATTACAGCGCCCAATATTGAGTATGTTTGTTTGATGGATGATCCAAATGAGGGAAAGGAACTGACAAATTTTAAAGCTCTGAATGTGGTGGATTTTTCAACAGTTCCTCACCTCTGATGCTTCCCATTCGCAAAAGCAACCAAAGAAGTTATCTCGCGTTACGAAGAATCTTTGACTCTTAAAGCGATTTCCAATACTCAAGCGTTACGAGTTGATGGAGAAGGCGTTAAGATCCTTGAATAAAAAAAAGAAACCTGACCGTAAAAAGTCAGGTTTTTTCTCTGATTCCTTTAATCTTTTCTTATTCAGCTTGGGTATAGCTAATCTTCTGAAGTTTCTCTTTAAATTCAGTCGATGGCGTAAAGATCACCTTTGGTTCAATCTTTGCCGTGTTAAACTTCTTCTTGTCCTCAGCCCCTTCACTTGAAAGGCTCAAGCGAAACGAACCGAAATCTCCAAGCTTTACGCTCTTCCCTTCTATCAGTTGCCTTGGAAGTTCTACGATCAAGTTTTCAATCACATTGGAAATATCTCCAATCGTGAGCGAGGACTTCTCTTCCAAGAGCCTTGCCATTTCTTTCTGAGACATCGTCCCAGCATTGACTGCGTTAGCATACCGCTTTTTCTTGGTCCTATCCATAGGATTTGCTTTTTCTACGAGTTTGAATTTCATCGGTGTTTCGTATAAAAAGTAAAAGTGTCGTATAATGACAGCCGTAGTGTAAAAAAAGTTTACCAAAAGTCAAATGAAAAACTTTTCAAAGCTTATCTTGATTTTTCTCGACGTCCGCATCCAAAACTCTCGACCTTCGGAGTAAAATTTCCTGACGTCAATAAATCAACTTCCTGACGTTCGGAGTGAAAATTCTTGACGTTCAGCGTTTTACTTCTTGACCTTCAGCATGAGAGACGCTTACAACAGAAGAGAAAGACCTGTTTCTTCATAATACCGCTCCTTTCAGAAAAAGAAAAAAAATCTGATCCTCTCTCAGCGGTCGTAAAATAAAATCCAGATTTGGTATTGACATTTCGTAGTAAAAAGATATATTCATCATCGCTAAATAAAAAGAGATGAAAAAAAACACGACATGAGGTCTATTCTTATTCGTTAAGTAGTAGCCCTCCGAAGCTCGGTTAGAGGAGCTTTGTTACTCACAGAGAGATCCCTTTCTGACCCTAACAAGATAAGAGGATGGGCTTATCTTACAACCACACCAAACCGATACCTTTCCATCCAAGGTATCAAACCCATAAATAAAAAATTAAACAAATGAAAAAATTCAGAAATTCAATCTTCGGATTGTTAGTGATGATGTTCGCGGTTGTAGCCCTCTTGAGCTCCTGCGAAAAAGAGGACGCAGCTCCTGTAGTTCCCCAGTATAGAATTGATGATGCGCCTGTTCCGGGACCTGATCCCCATGCTCCGAATTATTTCAGCATACCGAGAGAGGGCGAGTATACGCCGATGGGCTCGCGGAAGCTGACGATAAAAGGAGCCGCTGCAATCTTTCAAGGAGGCGTTATCAAGGCAAAGATCAGTCACAGACAAGGTAATGTCTTTTTCTTGGATATCACCAAGCAAGATGGATCGAAGTTTCGAAATCCTGTAGTTGTCGGCGTCAAATCCGGGTCTGTCTATGGAGAAGTCCATTGGACAAAAGAGGCCTCGGCAGGGGAATCAGTAGTCTTTACTTATTTCCATGCTAGGTTTGCTCGCGGATACGAGCATTTCTATCCGATTGTTATGGACGCCAAAACGGGGGAATGCTATTATGCAGAACCGATTCTGGTCTATACCGATCCGCTCTATGCGAATGTGTGTGGAGAGGGTGAAGTATTCGGGACTGCCAACGGAGTAGAGATCCGTTGTACTGGAGAGAATGCAAGCGCAGATTTCTGTCTCCGTTATATCGAGAAGGTATATCAGGAGAAAATTCAGAACGCTTCAAAGCCAAAAGATTGGTATGCTGATACCAACAACTTCAAGCATTTCAGCCGTTATCCTAACGGTGGTGATGTTGCTCCAAGAGTTGGAGATATTCTGGTTTTCTCTAGTTATAGCCAGATATTCTCTGAGGAAGGGGATGGGCATGTAGCCATCGTTATGGAGGTAACTGATACGTCCATAAGGGTAGCTCAGCAGAATTTCTCGGTCAATGTAGAGAGCTCTTACTGGTACCCAATTGGTGGAGAGTTCAAACGCTCAGGGAATCGCATCATTGATCCTGAACCAGGCAATGTAATGCGCGGCTGCATTGTTACTCCGGAACCAAAGTATTCAATCATCGGTTGGATGCGGTATTAAAAAAATTAACTAGTAATCATTCAAAAGGCTTCTATGCAACTCATAGAGGCCTTTTTCTAAAGCTCTAAATCTGACAAACTACGAAAGAGTTATTCACTTCTTCTAATCTTTAGCACGCAGCCTCTAAACATTTAAAGCTAGGAAGCATAGCTGAGACTAATCTTCTCATTCCCATTTCTCTCTTGCAATTCAGCTAGGAGACTAGGAACATTGGTCTTTTGTCCAATCTGAACACTGAAAGAAATCTGAATTAAATCCTCTTTTTTAACCCCTTCATAGCCAAGAAAGTCAGCTTTGACTCCATACTTCTCAAATATTTTATCAAACAATCCATCTTCAAACTTCTTTGGTGCAATGCGGATCGTCAGGATTCTTCCTTTTTTCTTCTGAGCAAACCAGTCAAAGCGATACATTCCGTAGATAATCGCAGACATCACCAATGCTCCAAGTGCCGCAAGGAGATAAAGTTTGGTCCCCATTGCCATTCCGATCGCCATCACTAGGAAGATAAAGCCGATATCTCTTGTTTCCTTCATATTATTTCTAAATCTGATAATCGAAAATGCTCCCATCATCGTAAAGGCCTTCGCTACATCAGAGCCAAGAATCAGCATAATCATCGCAATAATTCCACCCATCACGACCAAAGTCTGAACATAACCTTGATTGTAGTTTATACCCTTATGCGTTCGCCTATACAATCGCCCAACCCGCACTGATAATGCAAAAGTTCCGAGTAAAATTGCTAAAATATCTCATAAACTATAGTTGCTCATCGTGGCCGACAAGCTCTCTTGGATCCCTGTAAAAATTGTCGTAAAATCCATCGCTTCTTTTTTATGCTAAAAGATAAAATTCTGAATTCAGAATGTAGAAATCCTTTCGAACATGACTTCCAAATGCTAATCTGCTAAGAATACAGTACGTTGCTTCCAAAGCTCCAATGGTAGTGAGGCTTCCTTCGCCTCTCTCAAAATATTCCCATAGTCTTCCAAGCCACAAGGCGGAACCAGCGCTCACTCAAAGCTTTTTTCAATCGTGTGGGAATACTTGCTGAAGCTTGCTTGTCCAATGCCACATCTTTCTAGAGCTTCTTGTGTCCAAGAGGGGAGTGTGCCTTTCACCTTGATCTCCATAATCTCCATTCCTTCATCAATCAACCTTTTATCCTGATCTCCTCGCTCAAGGCTTAGCTCATCACTCCTAAACCTGATGTTCTGATCAAAAGTAATCCTCAGTCCTCAGTCTTCTTTTTTCACTTTGTAGGCTTGCCTGTGATAGAATACCACAGCAGTTGGTTGAAGCTGAAATTCTTTTACGAGTCCTCATATCTCATCAAGTATTGCTTGATCTTCAGGAGCAAGCGATTGCTCAATCATGTTTCCATTGAGAATCGAAAACGCCTGTCCAACAGGGAGAAGAATTCTTCTCTTGTAATTAATAGTAGGAGTGTGTTCTTTGATCTCAATAAAGACTTGTTCCTCCACTCCAGATCCCTTCTCTTCTGGATTATGATATTTCCTAATTCTGACTTTCTTTCTAGAAGGGAGATTAAACCATTTCGCCCGATAAAAATCCTTATTCGGAGAGTCAAAATAGAGACTCATCAAGCGATAACTTCCTGAGTTCCCATTCTCATCAGGACGAAGATAGCCTTCGATTATTCCCATAAAAGCTTCTTTTTGTGCAGTGGTGAGGAGATATTTGATTTCTCTTCTTTCAAAAGTCGTTTCTGGTGCTTGATTTTTCATTTTTTCTAAGGAGTAGAAAGTAAATCATCGGCAGTATACAGATCAACCTTAAATTTATCTTAAATAAAAAAACAAAAGCTTTCTCCTCATTAGTTTCAAGACCTACAAAAAAACAGGAGAACTTCTAAAACTCCTGTTTTCTGCCTTTACTCTTTTATCTTCTCATTAGCTTTGAGCAGAAGTTGTAGTTCTTTTCTGCTTTTTTGCTGGTGAAGTGGTTCAAGCTGAACTTCAATTTGCATCAGACTTTCTCTTTCCTTTTTTTCCTTGCTCCTTTCCTTTTCCTTTTCCTTCACCCTTATCTGATCAATGTTTAGGCTTAGAAAGGAGTAATTCAACCTTGCTCTTTTGCTCTGCTGGAACTAAAGCTAAAATCTGATTCTTGAGCTCAGATTTTCTCTGATCTCGCTGAGTTTTGAGCTTCTCTTTCTCTTCTTGGGTGCTCGCAGCTTTCTTTTTCTCATGGTAAGCCTTCCTTTCGGTCTTAAGTTGCGTTGCAAGCTTCTCAAATTCCGCTTTTTGGCTTGCTGTGAGTCAGAATTCTTCTGAGAGCTTAATGGGACGCTCTGTTCTAGAACCGCCTGGCTGCTCTTTAAAATCCTTCTTTTGTGTTGCCGTTTTTGTTGTGATAGTGGTAGGATTCGTTTGCGGAGCTGCGAGTGAGCCAGCTCCTACTGCCAAACTTGAAGCTACAGCAACTAAAGCTAATAACTTTGCTTTCTTATGCATATCATCGTATAAAGTGATAAAACCTCAAATCTTGAGGGCTTCCTGCAGAGAAGTGCGCAGAGTATAATCAGCAACCTTAAATTTAGCTTAAAAACGATATAAAGACACTTAAAAACTGCCTTTCTTTCCACTTTCTGGACATTTCTTAATCTATAGTATGATTACATTTTTCTCCTGTGCTATTTCGGTTTGATTCTGATGTTCTAAAGCTTATACTCTCTTCAAAGAAAAAAATCTGATTTTTTACCTCTTTCCCCTTTTCCCTATGGTCGTCTATTCCTTTTCTCAGATCAATCTCTATCAGCAATGCCCTAGGAAATACCAATATCGCTACCTAGATAAGCTCGAAAGAGAATTTGAAACGACTCCGGACCTTATGCTTGGAACTTGTGTGCATTGAGCTTTAGAATGGCTTTATCAGCAAGTAAACGTTTTCAATATCCCGATCAAAGCCGACCTTTTAGGAAAATTTCACGAGCTCCGACAGAACGCAGTAGCAGAGGCGGGCGATAAGCTCATCTATAAAGGGGAGCAGCACGAGGAAGACTATCTAAGAAGAGGAGAAAAGTACCTTGAAAATTACTATCAAACCTATGCTCCTTTCTGAGAGACCAAGGTCATTGCGACAGAGTTGATTATGAATTTTGAATTACAATCCAAAGAAAACTGATGAGAGCAGAAGTTCCGCTGAATCATCGACAGATTGGATAAAGAGGGCGATGCCTTCGTTATCAACGACTACAAAACCAATAAACAGCTCCCTCCCGAGCAAAAAGAAGAATATAGAGAACAACTCACGCTCTATGCACTTGGTGTCCAGCAGAAGTATGGGAAATATTTTCAAAAGATTAAAGCCAGACTTCATTACTTGCATTTTGATTTGAGGGATGAGCGGGAGATCACAGATGCTTTACTTGCCCCAATCCTCGAGAAATACCGCACTGCCATCAATGCTATAGAAAAAGCCAGATTCAACTACAATATGGGACGGGAAAATGCATTTCCGACTCAGCAAAACCCTTACTGTAAATACTGCGAATATCAAC
Organism: SR1 bacterium human oral taxon HOT-345; assembly: GCA_003260355.1. Lineage (GTDB taxonomy): Bacteria > Patescibacteriota > Gracilibacteria > Absconditabacterales > Absconditicoccaceae > HOT-345. Next base: position 592,921 of record MPSQ01000001.1, on the reverse strand, counting down.
AGCTTTGCCCGCTTTGGAAGCACCTCGGCTGCGGAGATGAACTCGTGGAGTGAGGATCGCTCTGAGCCCAAACTATCAAAAAACTTGTCGATCAATACGCCAAAATCTCTCGTGAAGCTTCCGAACTTACCAAAGAAAAAGAGAGCCTAAAAGAAATTTTGATCACTTACGCAGACAAAGGCGGCTTTGAGCAGCTCTTCTGAGATGAAAATAAACTAACCATCAAAAAAACTGATTCCTACCTAGCAAAAGATAAAGCTTCTCTCCAAGAGTTCCTTGCAGAGCAGGGGCTTTTAGACGAGGTAATGGATCTCCCTTACCACAAAATCAACACGCTCGTCAAAGAGCAGAAGCTCACCCCCGAGCAAATTCAAACCTATTTGGACAAAAAAGACTCTCGAAGACTCACCGCAAGCAAAAATAAATCCACGGACGAGGACTAAGCTCACAAAGACACAAACAAACATCAGGAAATTTGCATTTTCACCCAAAAACGCTATACTTAGAGGAGCTTTTTAGCATGCAGAACGAATGGAACAAAATCTAATCTATCTTTTGATTAGCGTTATCGCTGCTGGAGTGCTCTGGATTGCGGGGGTTATCGTTGCTAGAGCTGTTTTTTTGTCATTTCAGAGAAAACACAGAATCGACCAATCCAGAAAAATCAGATTCCTTCAGGTGCAGATCCCAAAGAATGCAGTAGCGAGGAGTTCTGACATTGATGCGAAGGATCATATCCAGTCAATGAAGCACAATATCGAACTAATGAATCAGGTGTACAAAAATTTCTATGCGATTTTCGATCAAGGGCGAGAAAATAAACGATTCGGAAATAATTTCATCAGTATGGAAATCATCGTTGAAAAAGAGGTGATCAAATTCTACCTCGGTGTGCCACGGGAGCACCTCATGACCGTGGAAAAAATGATCGCCTCCTTTTATGTCGGTGCAATCGTCAGAGAAGTCAAGCAGCCCAAACTCCTGGAGGCAGGAAAATTCTTCGCAGGAGGGGAGTTTACCCTGACCAAAGACAGCGTTCATCCGCTCAAAACCTATGAATCCTTCGAGGCAGACCCAATGGATAGTATTCTGTCAGCTTTTTCTAATATTTCTAGAGATGAAAAAGTCTGAATCCAAATCCTGGTCGAACCGCTCCACGAGGATTGGCTCAAAAAGATGAGAAAGAGAGCCGACGAGATCAAAGAAGGTAAAAAACCGCTGGGCATTCTCGGCATCCTCAGCAAAATTCGAAATGCGGGCGGAGAAAAGGAGCAGAAAGAATCCAAAAAGGAACAAGAACAAAAGAAACACAACTTCTCCCAGCAGCAGCTGAGCGATTTTGACAAGAAGATGGATGACGAACTCTTCCAGGTGAAGATGAGAACGATCGCTACTTCACCAGACAAAGCCCGTCCCAAGAAAATCTTGGACGACATCGCTCGTCTCTTCAATCAGTATAACTATATCGGACTCAATACCATCAAATTTACCAAGGCACAGGACCTCAGAAAGTTTGCTAAACACTATGTGATGAGACTTTTTTATAGTGATAATACTTTGCTGGACGACATCCGAAAGTTTAATAAGACGACGATCCTCAATATCAAGGAACTCTCTTCTATTATTCACTTTCCTCACGGCAGATTCAACCAAAACCCAAGAATCGCTTGGCAAAAATTCAAGATCGTTCCCGCCCCAGACGACCTTCCTAGCGAAGGAATCGTTGTCGGCTACAATAACTTCTGAGGCATCAAAAGAGAAATCAGAATCACCGACAAAGATAGATTCAGACATATCTATATCCTCGGTCAGACAGGAACCGGAAAGTCTACCATTATGCTTGCTCAGGCAGTCGATGATATAAAAAACGGCAGAGGCTTTACTTTTATTGATCCCCATGGAGAAGCTTGTGAAGCACTTTTGAAATGGTTCCCTAAGGAGAGGATCGATGACCTCATTTATTTCGATTTGGGGAATACCGCTTATCCGATCGGCCTCAATCCGCTCGAAGTTAACCCTGAGGACAGCGATGAAAAGGACGTCGTGACTAATGACCTGGTAGAAATGTTTATCCAAATGTATGGACCAGAAATTTTCGGACCAAGAATCCAGGATTACTTCCGTAATGGATGCCTTTTACTCATGGATCAGCCCGAAGGCGGCACCATTGTTGATATTATGAGACTCTTTACGGACGATGCTTTTGCCGAAGCAAAAATCAGAAACCTCAAAGACCCGGTAGTCGCAGCTTGGTGGAATAAAACCTACAAAAGGATGGGGGACCGTGAAAAAGCAGAAATTATTCCTTTCATCCAGGCAAAATTCTGACCATTTACGACCGGTGTGTATGTGAGAAATATCATCGGACAGCCAAAATCCGCCTTCAAAATGTATGATGCAATGCAGCAAAAGAAAATCATTCTCATGAACCTCGCCAAAGGTATCGCTGGAGAGGAAACTTCAAAACTGATTGGAAAGATTATCGCTATGCAGGTAAAACTTTCAGCATTGAAGAGGGCTAAAATCGATGAGAAGGACAGAGTTCCTCACTATCTCTATGTGGATGAGTTCCAAAACTATGTCTCTCAGTCTTTTGAATCTATTCTTTCAGAGGCGAGAAAATATAAAGTGGGACTCGTGGTTGCCCATCAGTATACCGACCAGCTGAAGCAGGAAGGACTCGGCGGGAATATGGACCTCTCCAAGACCATTTTTGGTAATATCGGAAATATGTTCGTCTTCAAGGTCGGAGCTCCCGACGCAGAATTCCTTACCAAAGAGTTTGAACCTGAATTCAACCAAACCGATTTGACCTCTACAGCAGCCTTTATGGGCGCATGTAAGGTTTCTGTCAATAACCAGCAGACAAGACCCTTCAGCTTTGAGGCGAAAGTGCTGTATCCCGGTTTCCCAGACGGCCTTCCTTACGCCAATTCTCCCGAGAAAGTCCAAATCATCAAACAAATTTCCTCCCTCAAACGATGAACCAAAAGAGAACTCGTTGATAAAGAGATCTATTTTAGAGTGGGCGTTTAATCATCAGTTTAAATCTGGGAGTCCGTTTACCCCTTCCGACTACCCCGAGCATCAAATTTGGGGGATCATTTTACCCTTCCGACCACCCCGGGCATCAAATTTGGGGGTCATTTTACCCTTCCGACCACCCCGAGCATCAAATTTGGGGGTCATTTTACCCTTCCGACCACCCCGAGCATCGAATTTGGGGGTCCATTTTACCCTTCCGATCACCCCGAGCATCGAATTTGGGGGGTCGTTTTCCCCTTCCGATCACCCCGAGCATCAAATTTGGGGGTCCGTTTTACCCTTCCGACCACCCCGAGCATCGAATTTGGGGGGCATTTTCGCCTTTCCGGCAGCTCGGAAGTCAAATTTGGGGGTCATTCTTGCATCATCGACCTGTCCGACACCCAAATCTGGGCTCATTCTTGCATCATCGACCTGTCCGACACCCTAATTTGGGGGTCATTCTTGCTTCACCGACCTGTCCGGGCATCAAATCTGGGGGTCAAGATCAGGAGGAGCGAGAGGGGAGGAGTCAGATTTTTTTTCTTTTTCAAAAACTTCTATCCCATGACTTTCCCACCAACAAAAAAAACTGAGGGCTTACGCCGCTCAGTCTTTTCATTTTTCCTAGCAAGCAAGCTCTCCAGGAGTACACGTCTGTGAGGCAAGGGGCGCCATCGCCTGCTCGAGCAATTCCACAAGCTTCGCCTTCTGCTCATCAGTAAGCGGAACGCTAGGATCCTCTTGCTCATCGAGCGTGTTGAGGTGAGATCCCACGATTTTCCCCTCCTTCAGCACCACGACAAACGGCACATACAGCCTTTTGATGCTCGGATCCTTCAATCCCTCATAGGCTGGAAGCACGCTATCAAGTTTCTCGAGCAAATACTGATAGTCTGGGCTGGTCTCCTTTTCAACAACGATTTTTCCGTCTGCTCCGAGTGATTTTTGGTCACGGATTTCTTTAGGATTGTAGTAATAAAGATCAGAAATCTGACTCTTTTTCATTGCATCAAAGAGGTTTGGAAGTAAGGCTCTACACCATGGGCAAGTTGGGAATCCAAAGAAAAGGATTCCTGTCCCTTTCTCCAAAAATTCTTTCGTCCCAGAGAAATCAAGCACAGAAATGCTCAAATCTTCAGGCACGGTGATCGGCATCTTTTCCGCATTGAGTGATTCGTATTCCGTCTTAAACGCCTGAGTATCGTTTTTGACAACCACCGAAGGCTGATGTGGTAGAGTGGGTTCACTTGGTTGTGTAGGCTGACACCCCGCAAGCAAAGCAACTCCCAAAAGAGCAAAAACACTGACACCTAATTTCATTCCATTCAAAAAAAAACTAAAACTACGGGGACTATACCCATTTCCCTTGATTTTTCAAGTTCAAAATCCTAAACCCTTCCAATGTCAAGGACGATACGGGACAGCAATCAGCGTTCTCTCTTGAAATCTCCCACCAAAATCATAAAAGTAAGACCACCAACTTACATCACTAATCCAACATTATGAATAATGCTTTTAAAGTTTGGATCTTCGGGGGATTGTTGACACTATTTTGACTGTTTGCGGTATATAGCACAAGTATTTGGAAGTCTTTTGATCAGAGGTTCAAGGTGACGATCATCCAAAATATCGAAACCGTCAAAGCGTTCAACACCTTTCTCGATGAAACTATCCTCAAAACGACACAAAAAATCATACAAAAGTCTGAACCTTTGATTGTGGTTGACACGACGGGGTCCAACCTTTCCTGAGCCGAGGTAAGTTCTGGGGCTCCAGCGGCAATCCCTGTCTTGCCTACGCTTGCGACGATTGAGGCGGAGACCGGCGAGGAGGTAAAACTCGTAGCAAACGAAGAAACCAGGATCCAAGCAAAGAATAACTACTTCTATTTTTCCAGTCAGATCAAGAATCTTGCGGTAGCATTGATTGTCGTTTTCTTGACTCTGATTTTCCCGCTCCCTTTACTCAAGGACAAAAAGCTAGCAATTCTGATTGCAGTGGCGGTTTTTCTCTTCCAGCTCTGTGTGTTTATCCCCGGGATCAAGGCAACAAACGGAACTGCGAGAGGCTGGGTAGACTTCCCTGGACTCCCGAATATGCAACCTGCGGAGTTTTTCAAGCTGGGATACGTATTTTTTATGTCCTATTGGATTTCCAAGAGGAGAGAGGTCATCAAATCAGCACCGTTCCTGACCCAGTTTGCTCTGATCAATGCGATTATTCTTTTGGTGATCCTTGCGATTCCTGACATGGGGACGCTCTTCATTCTCGCTTTGACCGGGACGATCATGGCATGGTATAATGGCTTAAAAATCGCAAGAGTCTGACTGCTTGCTGGTGTTGCGTGAGTGATTGCCTTGATCGGAGTAGGAACCATCAGTATGTGGAATCCCGACAACTATGCCTTGACCAGACTTAAAACCTTTTTCACCACCGATGAGGAAGCCAAAAAGGAAATCTCCAAAAAAGATGGCCGACAAAACCAGCAGGGAATCATCGCCATTGGCGGAGGAGGCTTTCGAGGGCAGGGCTACGGGAAAGGGCTCCAAAAAATGGGGCAATTACCAGAGGCCTATTCTGATATGATCTTTGCTGCGTTCTCAGAAGAGATCGGATTTATCGGGAACATGATCCTCTTTGCTCTCTATATTGGGCTCTTCTTCACCGTGCTAAAGCAACTCGATCAAGTAAGAGATCCCCAGCTCAAAACCCTTGCCGTCGGAATTATTTCGCTGATCATTGTGCAGGTTTTCGTCCATGTTGGAGTAAATCTCGAGATCCTCCCAAATACAGGACTTACTTTACCATTCATTAGTCATGGTGGGACTGCACTGATGATCAATCTGATAGAACTTACCTTACTCTACAAGATCCTCAGAGGGAAATAATTGCCATTTTATGTCGTTGTTGATAGCTATGCACCTTACTTTTGACCAGCATCATTTACTCTGTGTTGAGAATCCGAATATCCCTCAGCTCAAGGAGTATCGTTTTTCGCTCTCCGGCTACCAAATTTCAAGCTATGATAAGGGGATTCTTGTCTATCACAAGAGGCAACGAAAGCTAATGAACCTCAAGAATTTAGGAGAAGGGATGCAGGTTTGCTATCTCCAAGATCAGCCGCTTCCAGAATACAAGCTTAATATCTCCATGCTGGAGAGGACGCTTGCAATGTTTTCTTGATTTAATGAGGAAACAGGGGAGAGGTATCGGTTTCTGCCTTTTTTCTCAAAAGATACTGAGAAGCTCCAAAAAGAGAGCTCTCAAATGTTTTGAATAAACTGCACGATTAGCAAGGAAGCCCAAGGGGTGATCATCCGTTGACTTACAAAGCACTGGGAAGCTCCGCAGTCCGATGAAGAAATCCTCAGCTTCCTCTTCGCACTAATCCGAATGTATGGGCATTTGGAGCACAAAGATTGACAGGTTTTCTCAGCCAAAGCACATATTCCGCTCTTTTCTATCCGAAACAACTTAGAACAGCTCTTTGCTGAGTGTTTTTCCCGTTTACAGAGCTTGGGATTGTTTGCTACGTTTGGAACTATCGCTCAGGGAAGGAAAACTACTTTCCAGTTTTCTACCAATGACGCCGAATTGCTCGGACTTTTCGTGCAACGGTGGAATGAGAAAAAGTCTGATTCACCTTTTTCATTAGAAAATTTTGAGAAGAAGCAGCTCGAAATCAAAGATCAGCTTTTGGATTTTATTGCCTCTGAAGAATGCTCTTGAATACAAGCGAAAGATGCGGTCTTGAATCAGCTAAAAACACACCGTCTCAAGTTTATTAAGTATTAAATAGCAATGAAAACCCTTTCACTCGTTGATGGATCAGGCTTTCTCTTTAGAGCTTGGTATGCTTTCCCTCCGATGATCAATGCCCAAGGGCAAAATCAGAATGTAATCTATGGTTTTATCCGTATGATGCTGAAACTCCTCTTTGAACAGCCGGAATATTTTGTGATTTGCTGGGATTCTCCCATCAAAACCAAGAGAAAAGAGAAGTATGAAGCCTACAAAGCAAATAGAACGAAGCTGGAAGATGAGTTCAAAGCTCAGATCCCTTTAGTTATGGAGTTGGTTTCCGAGCTCGGGATTCCTACGATTACGGCTCCTGGCTATGAAGCAGATGATAGTATTGGGACTTTAGCTTCTTTTCATCAGAAGAATCCTGATCTTTTGGTTCAGGTTTTTAGTTCTGATAAGGATTTAAAACAGCTCCTCGCTCCAAATCTCGTCGTAACCGATCCTCTCAAACATATCACCACGAGAATCCCCGATTTTGAGAGAGAGTTTGGCTTTGCTCCCGTGTCAATTGTCGATTATTTGGCGTTGATTGGAGATGCCGCAGACAATGTCAAAGGAGTTGCGGGGATTGGACCCAAAAAAGCTTCCGATTTGATCAAAAAATACGGAACAATAGAGCAAATCTATACTCATCTTGATGAAATCCAAGGTGAAATAAAAGAAAAACTGATCAACTGAAAGGAGGATGCCTTCTTTTCCAAGGAACTTATTCTGCTGATGCAGGTGCCTGAGCTTCAGGACTATCCTTTAGAAAAGATGAAATTAAGTATAGACTTCGCAAAATGGGAGGAGATTCTTGTCCAGAAACGAGGTTTCAAGAATCTACAGAAGATTTTACAAGAAGAAAAGAAAAAAACTGAGCAACCTCAGCAGTTAGGGCTTTTTTAGCCAGATTTAGTAATAAAAAATCGATGCATGACCTATGATAGCAAACATGTAGAACTTCTTATTCCAGAGGAGGGCTATAACCGTACCAAAGATGAATATAAAAAATATCGACCTCATCTGAATTCATTTTATAGTTTGGATTTTAGGAGATTTGTCCCTAGAGAGAGAAACGGGTTTCGTATCTTGGATCTCGGAGCAGGGGATGGGAGAATGTATGATCAGCTCAAAGTCATCAATCCTGATGAATACATTGCCTGCGACTGTGCAAAAGAGCTTCTCTCCAAGCATCCTGGAAGAATCAAAAAAGTCGTTTGTGATTTAGAGAAAGACCGACCCTTTGAAGACGAATCGTTCAATCTCCTTTCAGCTTTTTTTCTCTTGGAGCATATCGAAAATACTGAGCATTTTTTCGCTGAAGCTTATCGTATTTTGCAGCCAGAGGGGCAACTTTTGATCGGTCATTTTCTCCAGAGAAGGCTTTTTACTCGGACAATTAACGGAGAAAAATTTAAAATTGAGCAATTCCCTCATACGATCCAAGAATTAGCAAAAACGGCAGAAGAAAGCTGATTCCATTCGGGGATTATGCCTCTTTATGATGTTTGTGATGCTAAGACAATCACTGGTCATTTACTCGTTTGCGAAAAAAAATAATCTCTTGGCCCAAAACTTGGTAAATCCATAGAAGAAATAAGTATCGTGGAATGATACATAAAGTTTATAAATAATAACATACCTTGAAACACTGGTTAAAAAAATATGAATAAAATAATTCTTTATTGAGTTTTTTTTATTAATCATGGAAAAGTTTAAAACTTTCATCGCTAATAATCGTGATGGATTTATCGCATTATTATTCTCTACCACATTACTATTTCTATTATCATTTAAGATAGACATTGTTAATCTAAATTTAACAAATTTTCAGTGTGTTGGATTAATTACGATTATTATTTTAGTCTTAATTTTATTATGGAAAAAACTTAAATATCTTTGGAACAATAGGTCTGTTTTATGACGGATCCTTTTCCGATTTTGATTAATTATATTTATCTTTTCAATTTTTGTCTCAATATATACCACCTATCAATATCAGATATTTTTATCATATTCTGTTTCATGAACTTGGGCAACAATTTCCGAAACAGTATTCTTGAAAAAATTTTGCTTAAATTTTCATTGGATATACTTAAATTTTCATTGGTGTTTTTTTTTAAGATTTGTTATGTTACGATTTATCTGTTTTTTATTTTCTTTACCGGATGCAAAGAATGAATAAAATTGATGATTGCTTAAATCTCTCTCCAATAATAAAGGACTATATAGAGTATCAATTATTAGAACAAGATGAAGAAAAAGGAAAATATACAATAAAATCGGGAATGAATTTTATTACTTGATTGTGGGGATCTGGTAAAACTTTTTTCATAGAAGAAATATTAAATTATTTAAACAAAGATTACTTATGAGAGAAGAAACTTATTCGTATAGATTTTTCTCCTCGAAATTTAGAAACAACAAAATCAATCTATTCTCATTTTTTAGATACTTTTATTTGAGAGTTATTATCTAAAAAGTATGATCCAAATTTAAAAGGCTATAAATCTAATCTGTTAAGAGTCTTAGGAAGTGAAACAGGGAATACTTACTTTAATTTACTTTTTAAATTTTTTAATTCACCATCAGAGAATGTACAAGATATTCTTGAGAGTATTAATAACTCACTAAAAACTACTTATAAAGATTATTTCGTAGTAATTGTCATTGATGATATTGATAGAGTAGAAAAGAAAGATTTATTAAATATTGGGAAAATATTAAATTTACTAAAAAATTTAACAAGTATACAAAAGGAAGATAAAGATAAATCTGCCCCTAATTTGATCTGTTTATATTCTGCAGATTCTAACTATTTGAATAATTTTTATCTTTGAGATCGTCAGGAAGAAAAAGGCATTAATTTTTATCAATATTTTAATAAATTTCGTGATAGTCAAATTGATATTTACGATACTACGTATGAGAATCTAACAACCTTTCTAGCCAATTCGATTATAGAAATTAAGGATAATAAGGAAAGTCGCGAAACACGGTATTTATGTAGAAACCTATGTGATTCACTTAAAGAAAAAGATATAGCCGTAACAATAAGAGATTTATTATTTCTAAAAAAAGAAATATTAGAAAAGTTTCAACAAAATATAAATAAAGCAAAAGAAAACTTAGAGAAATATAATGATATTATTCCAGAAGAAAGTATAAACTCCTATTTTTATTCTGGAAGTAACCGGATTGATATATTCTCATTATATTTGTATATAAAATCGGTATATGAAAAAGAAACGTCCATCTTATCTGATTTAAAATTTTATTATTCAAAGAACCTTAGCTGGTCTGAAGAATTGAGTCCAAAAGACCTCGAAGTAAAAGAAATAAAAGATAAACATAGTTTTATTTTCAAAGATCTTAATTTAGCTAACTCTTGAAAAGATAAATGTAATTTAATAGAAAAGTTAATACGTAATCAAAATGATTCTAGGTCTTTTTCAATTTATATTCTTGATTCTTGGAGGACCTCTATTTTGGAAAAATTAGAAAAGCCTAATTTCGATAATATTGATAGATTTCCGCAAATAGTCAATAGACTATTTTTTCCATTTGAACATACCTATACCTCATCAATAATGTACGATATTATTCAGAATATTTCTAACTATAGAAGTAAAGACGATCACTGAGTTTTTAGCAATTTTTTTGACAACTATATTCAAATTATCAGAAAATATTTCTCCCTCCTTTGAAAACATAATTGGAAAGATACGGAAAGAGAAAAGTGATTTATTAATGCTACTGTATATTTTTTTTGAACGTTTACAGATATAAATAGTTTTCCAATAGTAAATATTCAAGATCCAGATTGATCTCTAAAAAAAGAGCGATCAGAAAAGATAAAAGGGTTATTAAAAGAAATTCAAGAGAAAGATGATATAGTATATCAATTTATGTTCTTATATCTTATTCTTAGAACTCATTCTTACTCAAAGCAAGAAAATAAAAAAGATCTCGAGGAGCTAATTGAAAGTTTCTCTCCATCTGAAATAGTAAATAATTCTAAAATAGTAAATAATGAAGAAGCCTCTATTTTGAACTTAACCAAAAAATTCTTGAAAATTCCATCTAATATTTCTTGTGATGACAAAGTATTCATAGAAACATTATGGATATTATTATACGATCTGATACATCGAGACTGAAAGGATCTACCATTATTAAAACGATTCTGAGAAGAAAACTCTCTTCTATTGTTAATATATTCTATGATTTGTAATGTACAATTGCCTATACAGTTTTTTCTTTGAGAACAAGACGAAGAACAAAAGGAATGTTATAAAAAAATCTATCAAGAATTGGTAAAATCTAAATGATGAGATATTAAAGATTTAATCAAAAAATATAAAGATAAAATTCTAATTAGAAATGGGGAAGTGAATCATCCTCGAGAAGCTATAAATATTAAATTTTTGAGGAACTTAGAAGATAAAATTTCTATAGAAAAAATATCAGATAGTTTAAATTCATTTTATTGAACGGATAGCAATTAAAAATGAAACATCTCTGGTCTTGCTTCATTCTTAGACCTGGGGAAAAATTAAATGAAGTCTAAAAGGCTACATATAAACTGCGATCTAGCGGACACCCAGAAATAATACAGTTAATACCTGGTGTTGTAATAAATACAGCTTTTTTATATTCAAAAAAAGTCACATTTACAACACCCCAAGATGCCAGTATAAATGCGACTTTTAACTCTATTTTTTGACCAAAATCTCCGTCTTTGGAGGTGCGGAGAATTGAACTCCGGTCTAAAAGGCATACTCACCGCTTTCTACCATTATAGTTAGCTTTTTAACCTAATTTTTTAGCCTTATGCTGAGGGGAGAAGGAGAAAAGTAACAAACTCAATTCTTCAATTTTTTCAACACAAGGTTTTGGTTTCCTGCTCAAATCGGCCTTGCTCCTAGCAGGAGTCAAGAGACAAGGTTAGTTTTAACTGGCTTGAAAGATTACTAAGCGTAAGCCTTTACAAGTTCAGCTCTCTTAAGAAGAGATTTTCATGCGTTAGCATTTTTGGTTTGACCGAGTTTATGCTCAGCGATCATCGAGCAATGGCTTGCAATGGGTACGGATTCCTCTCATCAAATCCAAGGTCACCCCCATAACCCACAAAGTATAAGGAAATCAGATGCGTTTTTCAAGCTCAAACGAAAAAAGAGAAATACTATTGCATTAGTTTTTTAAATCGCTACCTATAATCCTTGAAAAAGCCTCAAAACTGATTCATCTCATTTCCGATCAAAAAGATTTTATTCTAATAGATTTTTCCAATTATGAACTACGAACTCTTTGATCATGGAGAAAAAAAAATCTACCTGGTAAATATGACCAAAGAGCTCAACCAGAATTTTTCTGAACTATTTGAAAAGGGGCTTGCAAAATACCTAAGGACCAACAAAAAAATCTGAATCCTCATCAATAAAAAAGGCTATCACGCAGGCGTAATTTGCCATCATTGCGGTCATATTCCGCAGTGCGATCGCTGTTCTGTTGCTGTGAATTATCATCTTTTGCCGAGTGGGGAGAAGCTTGGTATCTGTCATATCTGCAAAAAACAATATACTTTTCCCAAAAAGTGTGAAAACTGTTGAAGTGCAGAAATAAGAGAATATGGGATGGGCACCCAAAAGCTCGCTCAGTTACTCAAAGAAGAATACGGAGCAGAGAGTCTGATTATTGAGTCCGAAACTGTAAGATCTCCCAATAAAATCCAAAAATTCAAGGCTCAACTCTCTGAATTTACTCAGCAAGGAAAAAATCCAATCCTGATTTGAACTTCTCTTTTGACGACGCCAATGCAAGGTTGGAAATTAGATTTGCTTGTGATTCTGGATGCAGATATCGGGCTTAATATCCCTGATTATAATGCAAGCGAGAAAAATTTTTACTTTCTTTATGAAGCATTCTGCAAACATCATTGTCAAAATTTCCTGGTTCAGACAAGGAATCCCGATCATCATAGTATCCGTAGTGCTTGTAAAATGCAAAAATCTGATTTTTTTGCTGTTGAAAACCTCTTTCGTAAGCAATATTCCTATCCACCATTTGGAGAGTTGTGCCTTATCCTCTACAAAGATGAAATCGAGCAAAAGCTTTTCAATAAGGTAGATCAGCTATACAAAGAGCTACTTTATCTTCAGCAGAAGTATCAGCTTGACGACCTAGAAATCTATACGACACCTCCATTAATTTACAAAATCTTTGGAAAATATAGGTATAATGTAGTCATTAAAGGCAGGGAAGTGAGGAATTTTATGGATATTGTTTACCCAAAACTCCAGCTCTCCAAGAAAGGCTTTAAAATCAATCGAATGGCTGAGAGTATGGTATAAAATTGGCAAGTTTTCTGTGCGTGTAAATTCCGCTTATTATCTCGCTGATCTTGCAAGTTCTAGTAGGGCAGTCCTATCATTTCGTTTTCTCTTCCCAAAATTAGTAAGTTGAACTTGTTCATGTCCTTTACCAGCCAAGAGCACAATATCTCCAGGTTGTGCAATATCCATAGCAAATTGGATCGCATATTGCCTTTCTGGGATAATGTAGGAACTTTTTCCATCAGCAAGAAGCCTCTCCTGAATTGGCTTACTCAGATCATCAAGAACCTTCAGTCTGTTCTCGGTCCCAGGATCATCATCAGTACAAATAGCTACATCTGAATACCTTCGTGCGATTTCTCACATTACTGGTCTTTTTTCTTTGTCTCTATTACCGGGACAACCAAAGACGGTAATCAGCTTTTTTTCTCATTTTTGACCAGCTAAAAAGCTCAAAGTCTTTTCTAATCCATCTGGAGTGTGTGCAAAATCTACAAAATAGCTTACTCCATTGATTTCCTGTTTCTGAAGCCTACCATCGACACCATCAAAAGCTTCTGTAGACTTGAGGATAGTTGAGACTTCTAAGCCAAGATCAATACCTACGGCAATTGCAGCGAGTACATTGTTTACATTGTAGGCACCAAGAAGCTTTGTAGAGCTACGATAGAGTTTTCAAAGATACGAAAAGACAAACTCTGTATGATCAAGATATTCTACGACTTGAGTTGCTTTCAAAATAGAAGAAGCCTGACGAGAATAATTGATCTTCTTGTCAAACGGCATTTCTTCAAACCATTTCCTTCCATAACTATCATCAGAAGGGAAGATTCAGAATTTATTCTGTTTAGTATTGGAAAGTACATTCTTAAAAAGTGATTTTTTGCTTGCAGCGTAAGCTTCCATTGTCCCATGATAATCCAAATGATCATGTGTAATATTGGTCAAAACTGCCATATCAAAGTCAATACCTGCAAATCTTTGTTGATCCAATCCTTGAGAAGAAGCCTCTAAAACCGCAATCTTGCAACCATTATTTTTCGCAGTAGAGAGGAGAGATTGGAGATCAAAAACATCTAGAGAGGTCATTTTCTTGGTATTGGTGATTTTTTTATTCCCAATTCTCAAATCGGCAGTACTTACTGCGACTGTTGGAGCTACATTATCATTTAAGATTTTATGAATCAAATTGACCGTCGTCGTTTTCCCGTTAGTTCCCGTCACTCCGATGATGAAAAATCCATTTGCGGGACTGCTATAGAGTGAAGTGGCAATATTTGCCTGAGCTTTCTTAAAAACATGATAAAAAACTGAATTTTTGAAGACAGGATATCGTTTATCATAACAAATGATCTTTTTAATCAGAGTTTTCATCGGCTAAAACGAGAGGCTAAAGAAAATTTCCTCTGAAAGTATAGCAAAGCTCGTTCATTTTACAATGATTTTTTTGACAAAATGAAAATTCTGACTATACTTTAGGTACGTGCTTTTATACACAGAAAATCGCAATGACCAAAAAAGAGTTTATGCTCCAGATTATCAATTTCCTGCCGGATCGAAAGATGGGACGAGGGCTAAAAGCGCTCATTGAGAATAATCAGCTTTCTCCTGAGGTTTTTGAGAAGTTGTATGAAATTTTCAGACAAAGTATCCATACAACGTATACAGAGGTTCAGAAGGCTGAATTCAAAGAAAAACTCCAAAAGATTGAAGCTATGAAACAGCAAGAAGCTCAGAAGAGTGAGGAGGAGATCGTTGATTTAGATACAATGCTTGATGCTTTGTAATTTTATTTCCTATCAAAAAATCAGATGACCACAAACACTCAGCAGGTAGGGAATAAAGTCCCAAATCAACTACTCAATCAAGAAATCCTCAAACTTATCCAAGAACAAGGTTCAGGAACAGGACTTGAAGGACTCTTAAGTTTTGAGGAAAGACTAGAAAAAAGCGATAAAAAGCTGACTCCTTCCGAACTTACGACCGCTCTTGAACAGGTAAAAACTGACATCCAAAATCCAGACTTTCTTTCTTTTGAAAGCGGAAAAAGGGACGAAAAAGACTTCGGATTTGAAGGGGTGGGAACGGATGTAATTCCTACATTAACTCCGAATGGAGACTGTATTATCCCTGTGAACTTCCGATATGATGGGCAAAGGAGAACGATTCTTTTAATTCTCCATGTAAGTACTCAAGGAAAGATAAATATTTATCACCTACCAGAGAGCGATAATCGCTATACGATGAAAATCAATGATGTAGAATTTACCTATCAGCTTGTCGCTGAGGGGGAGAAATTTAAAATGCAGCTAGAGAAGTAGATTTTAGTTTGTAAATGATAAATATCATGTCAGGATTAACAGCAGAAATTTATAGAATTCCAGACGCCGAGGTCAAGCCACTTAACCAAAGGAAAGAAGCAGAAAAGACAACTATTGAACAAAAGAGTAATGAGCCCATAGATCCACAAGCGGAAAAGTGGACGAGAGCAGTAGATGCTTATTTTGGAAAAAATAAAAATACTGAACAAATGAAGGAAGATTTGGCTTCTCATCTGCAAAAACAAATAGAAGATCAAGCTATTATTAATGCAGAACAACAAAGAGAGATAGAAGAACTAAAAAAAGAACAGAAGAATCCAGATTCGATGAATAATTATAATCCTGAAGCACAAGGAAAATTTGTTAAGTGGAATAATAATATCGACAATCCAGATCATATTGAGGTTGGAAATGCTTCGGCTTGATAATTTTCCCTTGCTTCCTTGTGGCATTTCACTAGAAAAAGACTGACCGAAGTTTTGAGTCAGTTTTTTTTATTTTTTTCTTCATATTTATGAAAGACATTATCCTCGCTGGAATCCAGGCTTCAGGAAAGGGAACTCAAGCCCAGAAGCTTTTAGAAAAATACGGAAACCAGATTGCCTACTTTGAAACTGGAAACATTCTCAGAGCTTTGATGAGTAATGAAAATGTAATCGGGAACTACCTCAGGGAAACGGTAAATTCCGGTCGCCTTGTGAAAGATGAGATCGTCATAGGTCTTTTTAAAGTTTTTTTGGAAACCTTAGATGATAAAGGTCTTCTCGGTGATGGAAGCCTAAGAAGAATAGGTCAGACAAAAGGAATCCTTGATGCTTTATTAGAGAGGGGGAGAAAGCCACTTGTTATCCAGCTTGAGATCCCAGAAGAAGAAGTATACAAGAGACTTGACCAGCGTAAAATGTGTAAAAACTGTGGAACAATTCATTCTATGCTTATCGATTGAGAAGTTGAAAAATGCAAAAAATGCTGATGAGAACTCTATGTTCGTGCTGATGATGCAGATCAAAGTGCTATTGCCAATAGAATCGCTGAATATCAAAAAGAAACTGTGCCAGCACTTGAGTATGTAGATTCTCTCGGGCTTTTAGTAAAAATAGATGGAATGCAGACGATTGATGCCATTTTTGCCCAGATTGAACAGCTCCTCCAAAATTAAAAAAAAGTCTTGACATTGTGTGAAAAATATATATACACAAGTTATGTTCATAGTCAGCTTAATTAATGGTTAATTACTAGTATTGATGAAGTTTGCTTGTGAAAGTGGACATTCAACTTGAAGCGAGTATCCTCCTGTGAAGGTTGATACTCCTTTGGATCGAGGGAGGTTTTTCCTACCCTCGTTTCTTATTTTACAAAAAAAACTCTAGATAGTATAGAGTTTTTTCTTACTTAAGCTCTTTTTACTGTGCAGAAAAGACCAATTTATCTCATTTTTTTCTGACAGCTACCAAACTTCCGCTTTTTATCTTCCCCTCAATAATTTGCAAGGCAAGCTCATCTAAAAGATACGTCTGTAAAGCTCTTTTGAGCGGTCTGGCTCCAAATTCAGGATTCCAACCTTTTTCTGCTAAGAAGTTTTTCGCATCATTATCGAGTTCAAGCTGAATCTCTCTAGCACTTAAAAGTTCCTTTAAGTAGTTAGAAAGCTGAATATCTACAATGCCACGAATTTGCTCAGGAGCTAACGGATTAAATAGCACAATATCATCAATTCTATTCAGAAATTCAGGCCTAAACTGCTGAAGTAAAAGAGGCATCATTTCATCAAGAGAAACCAATGGTCAAGATTCAGACTTCTTTTTCTCTTGAGTTTTCATCTTTTCAAGAAGAAGCTGAGAACCGATATTTGAAGTTAGGATTATGAGCGTATTCCTAAAATCCACCGTTTTACCTTTACTATCGGTCAATCTTCCTTCATCTAATACTTGGAGCAAAAGATTGAAAACTTCTGGATGCGCCTTCTCAACCTCATCAAAAAGCACAACTGCATAAGGTTTTCTCCTTACTGCTTCCGTCAGCTGTCCGCCTTCTTCATGCCCGATATATCCCGGAGGCGAACCAATCAATCTTGCCACCGCATGTTTCTCCATATATTCAGACATGTCAATTCTAATCAGGGCTTTCTCATCATCAAAAAGAAAAGAAGCCAGAGCCTTAGTCAGTTCAGTCTTTCAAACTCCTGTTGGTCAAAGGAAAAGAAACGATCCAATTGGTCTATTAGGATCTTTAAGTCCAGCTCTTGCACGACGAATTGCATTAGCAACCAGATGCAAAGCCTGATCCTGTCCCACAACTCTCTTCCTCAAAAAGCTTTCCAAATCTGCTAACTTCTCCATCTCGCTCGCAACGAGCTTAGAAACAGGGATTCCAGTCCGCTTTGCAATAATTGCTGCGATATCTTCCGCATCAACGGTGTCTTTGTGAAAATGGCTTTCGGATTCAAGATGCTCTAATTCGCTAAGCTCTTTTTGAAGCTGAGGAATATCCCCATAACGAATTTGAGCGACTTTATTATAATCTGTTTGTTTCTCCGCAATTTGAGCCTCATGTTCCAGGCTTTTGATCTGCTGTTTGAGATTTTTTATCTTTTCTCATTGAGCTTTTTGAGCTTCCCGTTCAGCTTTTTTGCTACGATAACGCTCTTTGAGCTCTGCAAGCTCTTTTTCTATCTGCTGAATACGATCAGCTTTTGTGAGTTTTGACATTTTTTAGCCTTTGTTAGTAAATAAAATAGCACTTAAATAAAGTAAGTGCTATAATAGATAAAAAAGTCTGAATTGCAAGAGAAAAATCGGTAAAATAATTATAGGTAGTTTATACTTGATATCAGGTATTAGTTGAATTCCGAGAAGATTTGGTAAAGGATGAAGAGGAAGAAAAACAGTGCAGCCACCGCAAAAACAATATTGATCAGCGTGTTTTTTGCTTTCTTAAAGTTCTCGCCTTTCCCTCCGTCTACGACAAGGAGATATCCAGAGTAAATAATCATCAAAACTATTACGCTTCCACTCACATAAGCGAGGAACTTGGCAACCTGAATGATAAAATTTCCTGCTTGCGATGCAAAGTTTTGCTGACTAGCAATATAATAGATAAAATCAATAACCTTCATTGCTACCAGAGCAAAGATCACATTAACCAGATTTTTTGCTAATTTTTTACCATCTCCCGATTCTCCCGATTGAGGATTCATCATTCTAAAGCCAGTGATAACAATCATAATAATTGCAATAAAGAACGCAGCTCCTTTCAAAAAGCTGAGAACAAAGAAGAGAATTCCATTACTAGAAATGAGATTATCCCTCAAGCCAGCCGTCGTCCTAACTTCATTCAAGTTGAGAACTGTTCCAAAAAGCCACATCGCTCCAAAGAAAAGAGCCGATCCTACCAATACATAGAGGAGATTTGTCATTGCATTTTTTAATTGATTTGCATCCTTTCCGCTTACAATAAGCTGAATCGCAGCATAGACAATATAGATGAAAACTATAATCATACCTGCATATCTCAGGATCTCCCACAAAAAACCTCATGCTTTCCCTTCAGGGCTGACTCATGGGAAGAAGAGACACTTTACATTATCTATAAATGGCTGATCTCTTTTAACGCAGCTAAAGCTAAAAACCTTTTCTGTTCCATACCTCTTATCTGCAGTATCCGAGGTGAGTTTCTTCGCAAAGTCCGCCTCAAAACTGGGAGCAGGGGAGCTGTTAGCAGAGACTCCAGATGCCAGCAAAAACAAGCTACAAAGAGACAAAAATCAGATTTTTTTTCGTGAAAACATGATGCTACGAACTAACGACTAAAAAACATATTGATCACTGCCATTGTGAGTTTAATAATGACGAGGAATCCAGTCATGATAAGCACTCCAATCAGGATATTTTTGATATTATTCTTTACTGTTTTGATATCACCACCTCAAAGCGTACTGTTGGTCACCAAACGAAATCCATTCCAAATCAAGAGGATCGTTGCAGCAATAAGTCCTATGTAGAGAATCCACTGGAGATAGGGTTGGATATTTTTTCTGATCCACTCTGCAGTATTTGTAAGTTGGTATTGCTTTGGGTATCATCACTGTTTATTATTGATTTTATTCAGTTTGGTATCTTGAATTTTCTCATCTTCATTTGCACGATCAGCGATTGTAGAAGCAATTTCTTCGGGAGAGCTTCATCGATTTATTCGTCCTCCTTGCTGGCTCCCTGCAATTACAGCAAAACTACCTCCAAACACGAGAAATACAAGAGATAAAAGTCAGATTTTTATTTTCATAATAATAGTAATCAAGCAACTAAAAGAGAAGATAAGTATTATTCTTCATTATTTTCGATTCTTTCTCTGAGTTTCGCTTTAATCGCAAAGGTAGTAACCAGTCCGATAAATCCAAGCACAACCAGTCCTACAATCCAAAGAAGAACCTTCAATCGGCCAGGAAGGCCAGTTTTTTTTCCAGTTGGCTGTTTAGCATCAGGAATCGCTTTAAAATTTGGGTCATCTTTATTGAAATCACTACACATTTGGGTAGAAATCTGATATTCATTTGCAATTTTACAAATGTTGGGTTTTACGATATCTTGGTAGTCTTCCTTGGCGATTTCGTTTTCTCCAATATGCTGATCAGACTCAGCAACTGAAGCATAAATCGTAGCAGCGATAGTTTCAAGCATTTTTTGCCTTTTGTCCTGAAGAGACTCTCCAGAACCGCTTTCTCCGGATTCAAAACTCACAAAACCATTCAGAATTTTTTTCTTAAGATCCAGCGGAAGTAGTGAGAGAATTTCCTCTTTTGCAACTTCATACGTTCAAACTCCTTTCGCAGAAAGTGTTGCATAGTCAGAAAGAGTATTAATCAGATCAGTCAGCTTTTCTTGCTGTTTTTGAGATAATTTAGGTTTAGGCTGGTTTTTATCAAGAAATTCTTCAATCTGAATGATGTTTCCTCTCTGTGCATTCTTATCACCCAAATTATTTCTAAGCATAATAAGAAGACTTCTTAAGTCAGAATTTGCGATACTAGAGCTATCATCAATACCATTGATAAGTTCACTAACGAGAAGGTAATGCTTTCTACTCGTCTCATCCAGACCTTTCTCAAAGTCAGCAAAACTGACCAAAAAATCCTTGGTTTTCCACTGAGTATCATCATCCTTTGTCTTGAAATATACTCTTCAAACTACGGATTCAAAACTTGGAACATAGCCCTGAGTATGGATTCTATTACATCAAAAATCTCTATCATTTTTCGGATCTCCATCATGATTACTATCAAAAGAAATATCGCTATCTACGAAACAACTTTTTATACTTTCATCACTCTTGAGGTAGAAAAGCACTTCATTATTCAGCTGCTTCCCTACAAAAATTTCAGGAATCTTATCAGAACTAAACTGAACCTCAGGAAGAGAAATCAAAAAGAGTCCAGAACTAAGGGGATTCAATTTTGTAACCTCAGGAATTTCTACTTTCAGAGTGTTGCTTGCTTCGTTCCCATTCTTATCCTTAGCAGTAATGCGGACCGTGTAACTTCAACTTTTTGGATATTGTACTTTAAAGGTTTTATCGAGCGTTGTATTGAGATAGGCAGGATTTCCTTTTTCACATTCTGAAACATCAAGACAAATTTTCCTCTCGATAAGTTCTCAAATGCTGACATCTTTAAAAAGCGTCGTTGTTCCTAATGTAGTATAGATCAATGCTGGTTTTATTCCATTTTTCACCACGATAGGAGCACTTTCGCCCATTCATTTATAATCTCTATATATAACATATGCTTTTGGAATATACGGAGCACTGGTAGGACTAGGTTTAGTATAGGTATACTTAATACGGTCATCTTTTGTAGTAAGGTCAATTTCTCAATCTCCATCAAAATCAAGCTGGATCGTCCTTTCTTTAGCAAAATCAGATCTATCTGAGAGAATCTTTGAAATAATATCAAAGGTAACTTCTTCTCCGACTTCTACATTAATTTTATCAGCTCTGAGTGTAACTAACGGAATGTCCGGCTGTTTAGAATCAGGAGGGAACATAATGATTGGTCCATTCCCGAGAAGTTCATCACTTGTCTGATAACCATCATCATTATCAAACATTTTTACTCAGAACATAAATTCTCAAGGCTGCCTCGGAACAGAGAAAAAAGTATATGGAATGTTCCCAGGAGTAACCTTGGTTTCTATGATTTTATTGGGATTAGATTTTGGATAATAATACCATTTAAAGTAAGAAATGCTTCCATCAGTATCTCTAGTCCCTTGAGCATTTACTCTAACGATGATCGGATCAATTCCTTGTGCAAAAATATCTTGAGTCTGATTGCTCTGTTGAAATCAGATTCAGATTTCGTTTCCATATTGAGGAAAACTAAGCGTCAGATTATCCAGGATTGGCAATGCATTAACGACTCTAAACCATATTCTTTCTTTGCTGATTTTACCCAGTGAAGTATCCTCAAGAGAATAGTCAATATACTGACATCCTACGCCATTAAACTTATACGAGAATTGCTGGTTTTTTACAATTTCATCATTCTTTGCTTGAAAGTAATACCTAAGTTGACTTGCATTTCCCTGTGCATTAACCGAAAGTGCAGTATTGATGGTAAACATCTCTTGTCTATTGACCCTATATGCAGGGACATCAACTGTTCCTGTTCATCACTTCTCATCAGGGACCTGACAAACATCATTCTGAGCTAAAGTAAAATAACGTGTGTCTTTGATTTCATAGCCGATAATAGGGCTGTCTTTTTCTCCAATGAAAACCTTATCATAGATTTCATTACTGTTTCCATTTTCATCAGTCACTTTTACTTTGATATTGTAGGTACCAACTCTCTGATATTCATATTTCATAATATTAAGTTTATTGACTCTAGGAGGCTTCCCATCTCCAAAGTCCCAGCTATAGCTAACAATCGGAGCTGTGGTTGCGTTTGTCGCTACGGAAAATCAAACATAAGTTCACCAAACCGCAGATTTTGGACGAATCGTGAGTTCTGGTCTTAAAATAGATTCAACATTGATTTCTTTTGTGATTTCTTCAGTTTTCCCATAATTATCGGAAACTTTGAGGGTAACAAGGTGCTTTCCCGTTTCATTAAAAAGAACGGTTATTTTCTTGTTTTTCTCTTCTGTTGAGGTAGTTTGCACGGCATTAGGATTAGAAAATACCCATTCATACGTTAAACGGTCGTAGCCATTACTCACATCTATATCGTTAGACGCTTTAGCATCAAGATAAAATTCTGAAGGATACTGTCGTTTGTTCGTTGGGGTAATAGAAAATTGAGGAGATGGAGGAGTAGACTCAACATAAACATTCAGCGTATCACTATTTTTCTGTCCCATTTCATCCTCCACGGTGAGTTTTACAGTATAGTTTCCAGGCTTTTTAAACTGTTTTTTTATGCTTTTCCCTTGCAACGTGTCAATCTTTGATCCATCTCCATCAAAAAGTTCCCAAGTATAAAACTTTAGTCTCGAAGTGAGAGAATAAGAAGAATTTGCTCAAAAAGCATACGTGGTAGAGGTATTTCATTTTTCAGGAGCTTGCTGAATAATGGCAACAGGATCAGAGACTGAAAGACTGAATTTCTCACTGATAGTATTTTTTTCATTATCGAGAACGGTTAACATCACGATATATTCTCCTTGTCATGGAAGCGGAATATTGATATATCCAGGTTTCCCATCGCCTTCTCTCGACCATTTAAA
The DNA here is from genome assembly GCA_003260355.1 of SR1 bacterium human oral taxon HOT-345. Taxonomy (GTDB): domain Bacteria; phylum Patescibacteriota; class Gracilibacteria; order Absconditabacterales; family Absconditicoccaceae; genus HOT-345. The sequence continues at coordinate 569,728 of MPSQ01000001.1, read as the reverse complement.
TCCATCTCTAGACGTAATATCTCGTCTATATGCCAAAATCTCTCTCCCACCCATCGGTGAAGTGGCACTTCCATCAATAAATACTCCTTTATTCGCCTCTTGGATTCAGATTTTAGAAGGTTTACTTTTCTGCATTTTTTTCCCATTAGCATAAAGGCTGATGACTGCAGATTTTGGACTTACATTAACGGATATCGTTGCCTCACCATCAAAAATTCCACTATTAGAGCTCCTTACCGTCAGATGCACAATATAGGTTCCTGGCTCAGAGAAGGTGTGTTTTGCCAAAGGTCAAGAACCAATGGGTTTATCTATTCCATCAATATCCCTATAATACCAAAAATAATTTCTAGCAGGAATCGTTTCATTTGAAGGATCCCTACTTGCTCTAGCGTCAAACGTTACAGTTAGCGGCGCAGGTCCACTAATCGGACTCGCACTAGCAATTGCTTTTACACTATATTTATTTTGAATGATCGTCGTGATGTTGGCAAGAGGACTCTTACAATTTTCATAGAAACTTGAGAAATTTTCTTTATTAGGATTCCTTTGCATGGATTCTGTAGTTTTCAAGCATTGTTTGTAAACAAGCTGGAAATTATAGTCTTGCTGTGGAAAGTAAGGAAAAATTTTCTTCATAATGCTCAAAAGCTCAGAATAGGTAGCACTTCCATTGATTTTTCAGATTTTATTCTCTGCATCAATATCTACAAAAAGCTCTGAAAGTCTGTTCCAGTCTCTTTGGATTTGATAATTCGAGAAATAATCGGTTGGAACCTTGGAAGATTGACTATTTTGTGCAAGGACACTTCATCAAAGGAAATAAAATCCTAATCCACTCAACATAACGCTTCCCAAGAGAACTATCCTTGAAATCAAGGTTGGTTTCATACGTATAAAAAACTGAATTAAAGACTTAACTCAAGTATACAGGATTCAGCCTAGCTTTGCAACTTTTCAAATAAATTTTAAATTTTGGAGTCTTGACTTCTTGTGTTTTTCTATAAAAGCATTTTAACCGCTTTGAAAAGCAGGCTTTCGTGCAAGAAGACTTTTCCGCTTGCATTTCTGGTATGAAAATTTAGACTAAAATCAGATTTTTTATCTTTTTTTAATATAAAAAATGGATTATTATACTCGTGCATTACAAGAACATCAAAAATATCAATGAAAAATCTGAATTTCTTCGAGAGTTCCACTCGAGACAAGGGAAGAGCTCTCAACCTATTATAGTCCCGGTGTCGCGCAACCTTGCTTAGAAATACAAAAATCCCCAGAAAAAGCCTATGACTATACCTGGAAATGAAGGTCCGTTGCAGTCGTGAGTGATGGAACTGCAGTCCTTGGATTGGGAAATATAGGAGGTTTGGCGGGATTACCGGTAATGGAGTGAAAAGCCGCTCTATTCAAGGCTTTCGGTGACGTTGATGCGGTGCCGATTGTGCTCAAGACGCAGAATCCTGAAGAAATTATCTCAATTGTAGAAAATATCGCTCCTACTTTTGGATGAATTAATCTCGAAGATATTGCAGCTCCTAACTGCTTTTATATCGAAGAACAACTCAAAAAGAGATTAGATATTCCTGTTTTCCACGATGATCAGCATGGTACAGCTATCGTGGTGCTTGCAGGACTCATTAATGCTCTCAAAATCACAAAAAAAGAAATCTGATCCCTCAAAATCGTTATTGCTTGAGCAGGAGCGGCAGGACTTGCTATTGCCTCATTATTACAGGATTTTGGAGCGAAACATCTCGTTATCACAGATTCAAAAGGCTGTATTCATCAAGGAAGAACCGATCTTAATACATACAAACAGCCTCGAGCACTGACTAATCTTAATCAATGCAGCGGTTCTCTTAGTGAAGCCCTCGTCGGAGCAGATGTATTTATCGGAGTGAGCAAGCCAAATCTCATCTCTACTGAGGATGTAAAAAAGATGAATTCAGATCCTATTTTATTTGCTCTTTCTAATCCAGAGCCAGAGATTACCCCTGATGAGGCGAAAAAATGAGGAGCTACCATTATTGCAACAGGAAGGTCTGATTTCCCAAACCAGGTAAATAATGTGCTTGTCTTCCCTGGACTATTCAAAGGCTTATTAGAGGCAAGAATCCCTAAAGTAGAAAAAAAACATAAGCTTGCAGCAGCTCAAGCCCTTGCTAATTACCTCAAAAATCCAACCAGAGATGAAATACTACCTTCAGCCTTGGACAAACAGGTGGCAACTGTCATCGCAGATGCCGTTAAAGCCGTAGCCTAGGGGATAAACTACTTCTTTCCTTTCAAGAGAGTTGCTAAGATCGTTATGATTGAGGTTGAGGAGCTATATAAATCCTTATCTTATATTTCCAGCTTACCATACCATCATTTAAATCCTGAAAGATCCTTTATTTTACAGAGAAGAACGATATTCATGTTTGATATCAGTGCAAAAAAACTTATCTATCTGAGTATTACTCTAGGTTTTTTCGTTTTGTTGGCAGCGCTTGGAATACTTCTTTTCCCTGAAGCAATCACAAAATGGGATCGTCGTCTTGCTCGCAAAAAAAACGATACTTCATGGAAACTTCAGCTTTCTCTTTTCATTAATCATGCAATTACTCCCTTATCAGTCGGAATATTCTATCTTCTAATGAGCGGAATCCTCATCTGGAGCAAAGAATTGAGAATTTTTGGAATCGGAGTAAGTAGTATTTTGGTCGCATCAATTGCCTTCCGAAGCGTAAAAAGAATAACTCAAAGACCAAGACCTGAAAAAGCAAAAATCACCTTCAAAGACTATAGTTTCCCAAGCGGACATACCACAGCAGGATTCGTATTTTTCTTGAGTGCAGCAATTGCTGTTTCTCGGCTCCTCAACCTTGAATATCGTGAAGTAATCTTTGTCTTTGCGATCATCTGCGGGGGAATTGTTGCTTGGAGTAGGCGATATCTCCATGTTCATCGATTTACTGATGTCGTTATAGGAGCACTGCTCGGAAGTGGGTGTTTCCTATTTTCGTATCTGATTTTTTCTATTTTGGTGATGCAATAATCAGGGCAGTTGAACAGGTCTTTTTTAGTCTTTAGTTCCGAGAGAAATGCAAGATGTGATTATTATTGGGGCTGGGGCAAGTGGCTTATTTTGCTGAATGCTATTGCCAAAACAGCGAAAAAAGCTGATCCTAGAAAAGACAGACAGTATAGCAACTAAGCTCTTGCTTTCTGGAAAGGGGAGGTGTAATTTCACAAATCTTAATACTAGCTCAGATCATTATCTTGGAGATCAAAGAGAGAGACTCTCTGTTTTTTTTCAAGCTTTTTGACCGCAAGAAATGATAAACTTTCTTAGAGGCCACGGAATCGAAAGCAAAGAGGAAGACGCTGGAAGAATCCTCCTAGAGAGCAATAAATCTCGTCAACTCGTGGATTTTCTGATCAAAGAGAATGAGAAAAATGCTGCAACAATCCTCACCAAGACGGAAGTCCTCCAGGTAGAGAGAATAGCAGAAGGTTTTTCCGTCAAAACATCAAATGAAACTTTCACCACTAAAAGGATAATTCTGGCTAGTGGAGGCTGTTCATTTCCGCAGATCGGAGGAGGAAAGTTTGCCTTTACTCTAGCAAAGGAGTACAAAATCGCCACAAAAGCTGCTCATCCTGCCCTCTGTGGAATCCAAACGCAGGAAAAGATCGACCAACTTTCCGGAAGTAGCACGTTTGCAAAAATTCAGCTTCTTGACTGATGAAAATGTGTCTATGAAACGCAAGGAGATCTGCTCTTTACGCATGAAGGAACCTCTTGACCTGCTGTTTTTAATACTTCACTTCGACTTGGCTATCAGTATGGAGACGTGCTAAAAAATCTAAAAATCAGACTAATAATCCCAGAAAGTGCTATGACCAAGAGGCTCTTTAGCTATCTAAGGGTAAAAACCGGCTTCAGAAAATATACGATGACTTTGACTCCAATTCGCCTAGGCTCTCGAGAAAAAGCGAAAGTAATGTCTGGGGGGATCCTCTTTGAAGAGGTGGACCAGCATCTCGAGCTCAAAAAGCTTCCTTGAGTATTCGTTATTGGAGAGTCGCTTAATATCACTGGGGAGACCTGAGGCTTCAATCTTCAACGGTGTTGGACATCTAGTTTTGCTTGTGCTACCTACCTTTCTTCGCAAGACAAATCGCACTAAATCATCATTTCAAAAAAAGGCAAGTATCAAGAAAGAGAAAAAATCAGATTTTTTTTCTTTTTTTTAGTTTTGGAATATAATAGAGAGGTAATCATTTTTAGCTTGTCTTAATCCCAATGAACGAATCAATGAAATTTTCTAATTCGCTTACCAAAACGAATACACTTCTCGAAAAAATTGCAACAACTTGTGATGCTCTGATTTCTGCATTAGAATACACTACAGAGGCGGCATGTCAATACGGAGGGGGAATCCTTCATCATTTTGAAAGTGAGTATGTAGATGTAGTAGTAAGCACGCTTCTCCAGTTGAAAGCTCACATCGCCAGATTAGCGAAAGAGCTAGATAATGGGTTGATTCAATCCACTAAAGATCTCCTTTTACTTGTCGAAGGGATGCAAGATATTCAGGACAAGCTGACAATGCTCCTTAGAGAAAATGGAAATCTGAGAAGTAATTTTGCATTCTGATTTGAAGAAATCAGATCGTCAATCCAAGAGCTAAAAGAAAATATCGTTCTTCTCTAAGACTTCATGATGTCTTTGTGTGAAATCCTTAAATATATGAGGACAGTCCCTCCAGGCTGTCTTTTTTTGTAAAAAACGAAAAAGCAGGCAGAGATTCTCTACCTGCTCTCGGAAACTCTTGTTTTCACAAACAATAGTCTCCATCTTGAATTCTAGCGATGAAAAAAAAATTGCAACCACAAATATACGTAATCTCTATAAAATGTCAAGACATTATTTAAAGAAATATTCTCCAGTTCTGAAGAGGGATATTCCTGCAAATACGAAAAAAACGGGGTAGAGAAACCTACGCCCGTTTCCAGATAAGCATACTTTCACAAGCAAACTTATCTCAAGTGGATAAAGCTAGGTAAAAAAAGATAGAGAAAAGGAGGCAAAAGTCAAGTTATTTTTTGAAGAAATCTTAAATAAATAATTAAAAAAAGAAGTCAAAAATCAGACTTCTTTCTTTTTTCTTCGAGTCCTCGGCTAGAATGCTACTACAGGCGCAACTTCGCTACCCGTTGTTGCTTCAAAGAGGTTTGCTCTCTCAAATCCGAGCCACTTAGCAATAAGATTGGTCGGGAAGCTTCTCAGCTTGATATTATACTTTCCTACAACCTTATTGTAGTTCATCCTTTCTACAGCAATTCTATTTTCACTTCCTTCGAGCTGAACTCTGAGATCGCTAAAGGCTTGGTTGGCTTTTAAGCTAGGATAGTTCTCAGTAAGCATCATCAATCTTCCCAATGCCTGAGAGAGTTCTCCCTGAGCTGCCTGGAATTTTACAAAGTCTTGTGCATTATTTGCATCTATTTTCATCTGTGTCGCAGAAGCTCTCGCCTCTACTACTTGTCTCAACGTCTCCTGCTCAAAAGCAGCTTCTCCCTTGACAGTAGCTACGATATTAGGGATGAGATCGGCTCTCCTTTGATAGACGGATTCTACCTGTCCTCGTTGGGCTTTGACGGTTTCCTCAAGTTTTACAAGGGAATTATACTGACCTGCAATCACAGAAATTCCGATCAAGATCACAGCAATAACGATTCCCCAAAGCGTTCCTTTCTTCATCTATTCTCTCAAAAAAAAGATAAAAAGTCTGATTTCTTATACTTTTTTGCTCTCAAACTGCAAGTTAATCTCCAGCACCTCAGCCTCCAGAACTTCCTCCACCTCCAGAGAATCAGCCTCCACCTCCAGAACTTCCTCCCCAGCTAGAAGAGCTACTTGAACTTGAACTTGAGCTTCTCCAACTACCTCTAGAAGATCCACCTTTCCCTGTCGAACCTCGAAGGACTAACGCAGCCAAAAGAATCGCATAAACTCAGAGAAAGGTCATCTGAGAGCTGGAATCTTCTTCCTCAGGAAGCAGTTGCTTAACCTGAGCTTTTATCTCTTGATCAGAAAAAAAACTATAAAAATTCTTGATTCCTTGATAGAGGTTTCCGCTATTTACTTCAGGTCTAATAAGTGCTTCAATGATCGCTTTGGCGAGAGCATCAGGAATCTCAGCTTCCAATCCATATCAAACCATAATTCTGATCTTCTTTTCCTCAGTTGCAATCGCTAGCAAAAGTCCATCATTCCTGTCTTTATCTCCAATTCCGTTTTCATTAAACGCTTTGAGTGCAATATCAAAAAGCTCATTCCCTTCTCTATGAGGAAAAAGAACCGTTACGACCTGATATCCTGACGTCGTTTCAAGAGTCTCAGCAAGTTGATTGAGCTCTTCAAATTCCCCTTGGCTGAGGACTTGAGAATAATCATTCACAAAATACTCAAATCTCGGCAAATGCATCGGATCAATCTCGTGCGCAAACGAGATTCCCATTAGGCAAAGGATGCACAAAATAAGAAGTCAGATTTTTTTCATCTTTTCTAAAGATATAAAAGGAACACTACAACTATAGAGCAATCTACCAACAAAAGCAGGATAAGCGTTCTACAGCTAGTATTCCTTATAAGCTAAAATCTTCACAATGCTTTGAAAGAAAGGGCTTTATTTTCTATTTAGTAAGAGCATAAGTATCCTTTGCAATCATAAGTTCTTCATCAGTTGGAATCACCCAAAGTTGAACCTTACTACCTTCTTTAGTCAGTTTTTTCTCTTCTCCTCTAAAGTTATTTAAGCTTTCGTCAAAATCCACTCCAAGCCAAGCAAGCCTTTCAGCAAGAAGCTTTCTCTGAATGATAGAGTTTTCTAGCACTCCAGCTGTAAATACGATAGCATCAACGCCCTCAAGTAGTGCGGCATAACTACCAATATATTTCAAAATCGCATTCGTATACATTTCCAAGATCATGGTTTCTTTTTCGCTGCCTGCAAGGTAGCCATCTTCAACGTCTCTATGATCGCTTGACTTACCAAAGAGTCCGAGAATCCCAGATTCCTTATTCATTATCGTATCAATCTGTTCAACGCTCAGATTTTCTTGCTTCATCATAAAAGGCACAATAGCTGGATCAATATTTCCACACCTCGTTCCCATGATCACCCCTTCAAGAGGAGTGAGTCCCATAGAAGTCTCAACAACTTCTCCGTTCCTGATAGCAGTAATGCTCGCTCAATTTCCCACGTGACAGGTAATAACCTTTAAATCTGATCTTCCCATCAGTTCAGCTAATCTTTGACTTACATACTTATGAGAAGTCCCGTGAAAACCATATCTTCTCACTTTATAGTCTTGATACCATCTATAAGGAAGTGCATAGAGATAATGCTCAGGTTTCATAGTCTGATGAAACGCGGTATCAAAGACCGCAACATTAGGCACACCAGGAAGAATCTTTTCACAAGCTTCTACTCCCATCAGGTTAGCCGGATTATGAAGCGGAGCAAGTGCTGTTAATCTCCTAAATTCTTCCTTTACTCCTGGAGTAATAATCGTTGATTGCTTAAAGCTTTCACCTCCATGAACCATTCTATGTCCGATCGCATTGATCTCAGACAGGCTTCCCAAAGCTCCAAGCTCAGGATCAACCAAAAGTTCAAGTACCTTGTGCAAAGCAACTTCATGATTTGCAAGATGTCATTCGATGTCATGCTTTACTCCAGTTGCGGTTTTATGCTTAATTTTCCCTCCGTCAATCCCAATCCTCTCGACAAGTCCCTTAGCCAGAACCTCTTGATTCTCCATATTAAAAAGCTGGTATTTCAATGAAGAGCTACCACTATTCAGCACAAGAATTTTCATCTCTAATCAATAATAAAATAAAAAAATCACCCTTATATGTAGTCAAACCCTCTCAAATTACAAGCACTTTTCATACCAAAAAATCTCCCACCAGCGACAAAAGTCAGATTTTTTTTGTCACATTTCTTTAATCCTATGCGTTATCCAGTATAGAAAACGTTTTTATTTTTCTATGCAAAAAAACTATGAAAAAAACACTTATGGCAGCAGGAATGCTTTGTGCTGCATCACTCGCAGTCAGCGGAATCTTCGCTGCAGAAATCAATCCTCTCGAGGCAACCGAATGGGAACTCACTTCTTTTGAAGGGAAAGCTTTGACGGGAGCAACAGTAAAGTTTGGGACAGGAAAGGTATTCGGATCTTTCTGCAATAATCTTTCTACGACCTATTCCCTTTCAGGAGACCAGATCCTAGCAGGACCAATGGCTACTACGCTCATGTACTGCAATACGCCTCTTATGGATGCTGAGAGCAAATTTGACCTTTCTAATGCTAAATATCAGCTTATGACAGGAAATCAACTCGAGCTTACCACAGCAAGCGGGTCAAAATACCTTTGGTCAAAAAAGACGACACATACAGTAGGAATGGCTAATCCTGCTTCTGTAAACTGTGAAAAGAATGGAGGAAAACATGAGATCGTAAAAGACAAAAACGGTAATGAATCTGGAGTATGTACGCTTTCTGATGGTACAAAATGTGATGAATGGGCATACTACAGAGGAGAATGTCCTGCTAAAGCAACTACTCAGGAGCAAAAGATTCATAAGATCCTTGATGATCACTTTGCAAAGCACGCCGATAAATTCCCAACTGCAAAGGAAAAAACTGCTGTTATCGAGATGCTCAAGACGACCTTTACTAATCTTATGAAAGAAGTAAACGCTACGCTCAAAGCCCAGTATCAAGAGATGGTAACTATCCTTGGGACTTATAAAGTAAAATAGTTCTAAAAATCAGACAAAAGAGGAGGGGAATCAGCCTTCCTCTTTTTCTTCTCAAAAAATACAAAGTAAACCAGTCATTACGAAGGAAGCGAACCAATCTAGTTAAGTTTTCGATCGATTCAAGTATCTTCTTCTATGCATAGGCGTAGGATGGCTCCTCTTCATAGACCGCTGCAATCTCATCCTCCAAGTGGGAAAGCCCCCCCTGCTGAGCGGACTCTTGGAGCTGATACTTCTCACGAAATGCTGGTGAAAAATGTTCCAAATGTTTCGGATCGGTAATCATCTGATCAGGACGATCCAAAAAACCAATAAAACGAGAAAAGTCTGAAAGATTCATCTTGTAGTCTGGAGCTTCAGGATTTACGCTATTGTCTGTCAGATTCTGCCTGGTGAAAAGGTTAAAAAAATCTAGCATTGCAGTCGATCGAACTTGAAAGTCAGATTTCTTTAGATTTGCATCAGAGAGTTTTGTGAGGACATTACGAAGGATAGGATCTTGAATTTCCATAATTTTTTGAGAGAGATTTGGAGACTTGAGGAAGGAATCCAGCTTTTTTATCGCGATTCTAAAAGATTGGAGTTCCGCGTCTGTGCTCTCTTCGCTCGTGCGATCCAAAAGCCTAAATACGTTTTGCGTAGGACGGTGCTGGTTAATCAAGCCGTCTTTCATCAGCTGGTGCGTGATCTCAGGAGGCACCAATTGTGCCTGAAGCTCCTGAATGGCAAGATTTTTCTCAGTATGACGGGCAAGACGTGAATGGATCGTTTCATCCGTAGAAAAGGAGTCTTCTAGCTGATCGCTCGCTAAAAGTCAGATTTTCTCCTGATAGTCTTGAAGATCCGAAGCCTGATCAATAATATCTTTTACCTTCTCTGGTGTCAATGCTTCTTCAAGACGCTGAGAAAGCTCTTTGGTCGTTGGCATCTGAAGGTTGAGCTTTGTCCTATTCCCTTTCCCCTGAACTCACAAAGAAAGCTGATGAGAAAAGGGATCATAGTGAAGATTGTCGTCACATTCCAAGCTAGCGGTTGGATCAGCAAGATTGTAATAAAAGGTCAACGGCTTCCCTTCAATCATTCCTTTGAGCTGGAGAATGGGTTCAGCCTTTCCCGTGAGCGTCGTCTCTTGGACAAGCGTAGCAAAAGGTTTGTCTTGATGAGAGAGGAGATCAGAGAGCTTCCTCCCTCCAAGACTTTCTTGCCCAAGATAACGCATCAGCGCAACTACCGGAGCTTGAGTAATAGAAGCTTTGAGATAATTGGTCAGCCTCGATTGCATCTGTGCCTTGAGTGCTTCAAGTTGCTGCTGATATGCGGTTATCATCTCCTTTTCTTGTATGGAGAGTGCTTCCCCTTGCTTTTGCTTTGCATCCAAAGAGGCAACTTTCCCAGCAAGCTCCTTGAGCCCACGATCTCCAAACTTCTCAATGAGCTTTTGATCCCACTCATCTCCTTTAGGGAATATTTCTACATTTTCTAAACGAGAAAAAGTCTGATCATTCTTTGCGAACTCAGCGAGATCAGGATTCTGATCAAAGACCTTAGCTTTGGGCTCATAGGAAAGGGGATAACCTCACTGGGTCTGCTCCTCGATTCCGAGCGACCTTTCCATATTTTTTAAGCTTTTAAGGAATGTTTCATTCTCAGGTTTTTTTGTATCTCATCTAATCTTTTCTCTTGAGAGAAGGAAGTTTGCATATTCAGCAGGAGCGATATTGTTTTTCTTAAGTTTTGCCCTCACGACAGGAGAAAGAGTAGAGACTTTTGAGTTAAGTTCATCGGAGGTATGTTGTCTAAGCGTAGGATTAAGTTTTTGATAAGCTTCTTTTGTTTGCTTTATTTGCTGGGTTAGACGCTCATTTATATTAATTTTTTTTCGTTTCACTTGGTTCTCTTTTTCTTTGACTTGGTTCTCTTTTTCTTTGACTTGGTTCTCTTTTTTATTGTCCTGTGCTTTAGCAGATAAAGTAGGGAATTTTTGTATATCAAGTTTTTGTTTCATTTGTTTTTTTTGAAAGTCCAAAAACTTCCTCACAAAATTTAATGGAGAGGTTTTTGTTTTTTCCGATCCTTTTTTTGCCTGTTCAAGGATCAACTTTATATTATTAAGAGAAAGTTTGAGCTTAGAATCAAGAATTACATTCCCTATAGAAGACTTCTCTTCTGGAGAAAGGTTAGCAAAAACGACGTCAATAATGCCTTTTACCTCATTAGGATTCAGTGATTTTTTTTGTATCTCTCCAGATGTATCAGGATGTATGCTGAGTTTCTCTTTATTCATCTTTATTTTTTACGGGACGCCATCAACTTTTTACAGTGAGCGCTAGGTTCTCTTCCTAGCTCTCTACAGGCAGCAAAATATTCATCCAAAGATGTTTGCAAATCACTAGAAAATGCAAGAAGATCCTCGTCTACTCACTCTCGGTTCCTTTCCATAGAAAGCATAGCATTTTCAGTATCTTCAGCTATTTTCTTCCTATCTTCAGCTATTTTCTTCCTATCTTCAGCTATTTGTTTGGATTCTTCATCGAGTCTTTGAGATTCTTCATCAACTGCTATCGACAGAGCAAATGCTTCATACCATTCATCGCTAAACTCTTCAGGTTGATCATTCTTAGTATCATTAGCCACATTTTTAACTTCTGTGTCCATTGCATTACTTTCGTTCTTGCCAGTTTCATTCTTTTGTTTTGTATCCATGACTTCCATCTTTACTTCTTGTTTGTCTTCCAATGTAGGTTGTTTTTTCCCACAAGAGTTATATCCTACCAAGAGAGCAGTTGCAAGAGCGATCTTGGTTGTAAGCTTCCTTAGCTTATCTTGTAGGTTTGATGGATTGACATTCTTTGTTTCTACAGAATGATTTACAGATTTCTTCATTGCTATTCCTATAAAAAATATAAAAAACAAAATACACACCTAAATGATACATATATTTTTAAATTTGTCAAGTATATTTGTATTTGTTATTAATATAAGTTTGTGACTTTATTAGAAAAATTTAATTTTGATATAGTGATTAATTTTTGTATTCCAGCTAATCAATTATATATTTTTATCATTTCCTTTTCTTGTATGGAGAGTGCTTCTCCTTGCTTTTGTTTTGCATCCAAAGAGGCAACTTTCCCAGCAAGCTCTTTAAGTCCACGATCTCCAAACTTCTCAATGAGCTTTTGATCCCACTCATCTCCTTTAGGGAATATTTCTACATTTTCTAAACGAGAAAAAGTCTGATCATTCTTTGCGAACTCAGCGAGATCAGGATTCTGATCAAAGACCTTAGCTTTGGGCTCATAGGAAAGGGGATAACCTCACTGGGTCTGCTCCTCGATTCCGAGCGACCTTTCCATATTTTTTAAGCTTTTAAGGAATGTTTCATTCTCAGGTTTTTTTGTATCTCATCTAATCTTTTCTCTTGAGAGAAGGAAGTTTGCATATTCAGCAGGAGCTATATTGTTTTTCTTAAGCTTTGCCCTTACGACAGGAGAGAGGGCTTTTAGCTTCTGCTGGACTTCTTCAGGATGATGTTCCTTGAGACTCGGATTAAGCTTTTGATAAGCTTCTTTTGTTTGTTCAAAAACTTTCAAACTCTTTTTAATTTCCTTACTTGAGTTTTGAAATTTTATTTTTGATTCTTGAGCTTGAATCTTTGATTCTTGAGCTTGAATCTTTGATCTCGTAGCTCCCTTATTCAAATTATTCCTTGTTTGAACAGAAATTAATTTTTGTCAGTTTTTAATATCATTTTTCTGGGCTAAATTTTGCTCAACTTGCCTAATGACTTTTTGTAAGACCTCTAAAAAGGGGATATTTTTCCTCTTAGCAATGGCTTCAGATTGCTGGAGAACTACGATAATATTTTTTGGAGAAATCTTATTCTTTAACTTCTTTTCGATGAGATCATAAATGCTTTTTTTCTCAGCAGGAGAAACCTTCCCAAGCTTTTCTTCAACAAACTTTGAAATGGAGGATGTTGTTTCTTGATGGGGTTTAATTAGTGGTTTTTTATATTCTGAGACCTTTTCGTCAAATATAGCCATTATTTATTTTTGAATGAAAGTAAGGTTTCCTAACGATTCGCAAGAAGTTTTCTTTGAACGGTTACCATTTTAGGGTTTGGAGTTTCGTTCAACCCTTTGCAAATTTCCATATAAGCATGAGTAGCCTTTTCTATGCCATCGACTGCAAGTAGTTCTTCTACAGAAAGACTATTGATCCATTTTTCTATTTCGTGTTTACGTTTTAATATTTCTGCACGGTCTTTTCTATTCTGTTCATCAAGCTTCTTATTCTGTTCATCAAGCTTCTTATTCTGTTCATCAAGCTTCTTATTCTCTTCTTCTAAGTATTCATTTTCAATTTCCACATCAACAACTTCCATGAGTTTTCCGAAGTCTTCTTCTGACCATTCTTCACCTTCTGCTGAATTGTTCATCATGTCCGCAGGATTGGAGGCATCCATTCATGCAGAGGGATCTTTAGTATTAGCAGAAGAGTTCCCCGCAGCGTGAGCAATAAGGTCTTTAGTCTCTGTTGTTTGTTCTGTCTGAGGGGTTTGTTTTTCATTTTTCGCTCACTGTTTACATCCAGGTGCACCAGCAAGAAGAGCCATAACAAGAGCTGAAGCCATAGCTAGTCTCTGGATTTTATTGATTGTACTTTTCTGTTCAAGGTTACTTTTAGGTGTGTTCATCAGTTATTGTATAAGAAAATAAAGAAAACATAACTAATAGTATTTATTATTTTGAAATTTGTCAAGTTTTATAAACTTTTTTGTAGGGAAAGTCTTTGAAGTTAGCCAAAAAAGTCTTACTATCAAGCGTAGCTCACTTTAAAAAACTGAATCTGTCTCTCCATTTCTACAGTATAGAGATAATGAATAAATGGGATTGCTTCCTTCATAAGTCTTTGCCCTTGCTTTTTTGTTATTCAAGTATGAAATTTTTGTAAGTGTTCGCTTAATGCGTGGCTTTTGTTACGATGATGAAGTGGCAATGGAGGAGTAGCCCAAATACTCAGTCCTTTGGTAAAGGGATAAAAAGTCTGACTCAGTATAGTATTATTTCCAAAATTGTCAAGAGATTCTTCGTTTGGTGGGGATGAAGTTGATAATGGCTTCCTTTCATTTTCTCCGTTCCTCTTGCAATCCTTTCCAACTTTACTATAAGGATGTGTTTTTATTCAACGCATACTTAAGATATGGTAAAAGAAAAAAAATCAATTATAGGCTATAAGTGGCGAATTTATGGGATTCTTTTCATAATTCTAGTGTCTATTGGGCTGAGGCTAGTCCAAAATAATAGTCTGATACCTGCATTTGGTGTGGATACTGGAGTTATTCAGGTTATAGAAGATACAGAAAAAGTCTCACTCAACCAGTGGCTTGCAAACTATCATGACGGTGCTTATCAAAAAATTTCCCTGACAAATGACAAGGATCTAAAAGGGTTTTCTCTTCTCAAAAAAGCAAAAGAAAGCCAGCTCTTTGGTAGAGAGTATGAAACAGAAGTCTATAGGGCTTATCAAACAGAAAAGTCAGCTTCGCTCAATCTTATTGATCTTGGAGTAGCTTTGACTGGAGATATTGAGGTTGCTATCGTGCATGAGGAGCCTTCCCTTTGGAATAAATTGCTTGAACAGGTAGGCTATCTGATTTTTTTCCTTCTTATCCTCGTGCTTGGAATGAGGTTTATTATGCCAAAGGGCGGTCCAGGAAGCGTCTTATGAATTAAAGTAGGTAAAGAAAGCAAAAAATCTGAATCTAAAACCAGATTTACTGACATTGCAGGGATGGACGAGGTGAAAAACGAACTGATTGAAATCGTAGATTATCTCAAAGAGCCTGAAAAATACCAAAAAATCGGTGCCAGACCACCAAAGGGAGTATTGCTCTATGGAGCTCCAGGATCAGGAAAGACCTTGCTTGCCAGAGCGGTAGCAGGGGAGGCTGGAGTCGCTTTTTTCTCGGCTTCTGGGTCTGAATTTATGGAGATGTTAGTAGGTATGGGGGCTGCCAAGGTGAGAAAACTCTTTGAACAGGCCAAAGCTGCTGGAAAAGCGATTATTTTTATTGATGAAATTGATGCAATCGGGAAAAAGAGAGGAAGTGGCTATACCGGAGGACATCAGGAGCAGGAACAAACCCTCAACCAAATTCTCACCGAGATGGATGGTTTTGATAAAAATACAAATATTATTGTTATTGCAGCTACAAATAGGCCTGATACCTTGGATCCTGCCTTACTCAGAGCAGGAAGGTTTGATAGAAAAGTCTTTGTTTCCGTGCCAACATTAGAAGAAAGAATTCAGATTTTTGAATACTATTTGAAATCAAAGAAAGTAGATAAGAAGCTTAATCTTGAATCGCTTGCGAAGAGAACGAGCGGTTTAGTCGGTGCAGATATTGAAAATGTCGTGAATGAGGCGGCTTTACAGGTTGCAAAGTCCAATAGAGAAGTGCTAGAAGCGAAAGATTTTGAATACGCACTCGAGAAAGTCATTATGGGACCTGAGAAAAAAGTAAAATCTATGAAAGAAAAAGAGAAAAAGCTGGTTGCTTACCACGAGCTTGGACATGCAGTGACAGGACATCTCTTGGAAAACGCAGATCCGATTGAAAAAATCTCGATTGTTCGTAGAGGGCATGCTTTAGGAGTGACCTGGACGACTCCAGAAGAGGATAAAAACCTCTATTCCAAGGCGAAATTCCTTGATGAAGTGGTAACTCTGCTCGGAGGAAGGGCAGCGGAGGAGCTCTTCTTTGGAAAAGATGAGATCACTACTGGTGCATCTAATGATTTTGAGAGAGCGACTGATATTATCAAGAATATGATTCTCAAATACGGTATGGACGAGGATTTTGGACCTATAAACTATCTCAAAGAAGGAGAAGACCAGCCTTTTATCAATCCTTATAGTGAACAAACCGCACAGCTTATAGATGAAAAGATAAAAACTTATCTTGCCAATGCTTACAAAAAAGCAAAAAAAATTCTGAAGGAACACGACGTTTTAATCCATCAAATGGCGGGAATCCTTTTAGAGAAAGAATATCTTTCGAGTGAAGAGTTTACAGAAATGATGAAAGGTACAAACCCTGAAATAAAAGACTAAAAATTTATCGAGGTAGAGAGCAGACGAAAGTTTGCTCTTTTTCTTCTCTTTTGCAGACCAAAAGCAAGGGGAAATTTACTCTTGTTTTTTTTAAAAGTTTTACTATAGTTCACAATATCTTTTATCTTTTTCCTATATTTCCCCATGAAAAAGTTAGCACTTGCCCTAGTAGGGACGCTCAGTTTGATCGGATTTTCTCAGACGTCTGCCTATCTAGATTACAGCCCAAATTGTATACCAAATCCAGATTACCCATGTAATTACGACTTTGAATCCAACAATCAGGAGAATAAAACAACAACTCCAACAACTCCTACGACTCCTACTACGCCTCCAACTCAGCCAAGCAAGCCAACAACTCCAACCCAGCCAAACAAGCCAACAACTCCAACAAGTTCGACTACACCTTCTGTTCCTTCACAAAATCAGGGAAAAGAAGCAGGAGTATATATCTATTATGAAAGTGTAGAGGGGCATAATATCTATGCAGGTACGCTATACAAAGGTAAGGGAGGTGAGACGCTAGATCTCTCAAGCTTTATGAAGGAGCTCACCACTTTCGAATTCGATCACTATCGACCTGAACAGACCATTACTCTTGAATCAGGGAAATACTTGAGAGGAAAACTAATCTATCGCAAAAAGTTTAGAGAAGTGCAAAATACTCAGAACTACTCTCAACCTCAGAAACAAACAACTCAACCTTCTTTCTCTGATACCAATCAACGCACTTCTTCAGAGACGACAAAGCAGAACTCAACTTCTCAAGAACAGGTTTCAACTTCCCAATCTTCAACAAACCAATCTTCAGCTGAAACTAAATCTTCTAATACTGACGTAGAAAAACAAAAGATATTTACTGCTCTCTTTGACGATTACTTTAGAAGAAATAGTATGACCTCACTTGAAAAGCAGCTTTTCCTTACAGCTCTTAAAACAAATTTCCAAAATGCACAAAAGACTGTAGCTAAAGATCATCCTTATTATGCGACTTATAGTCTTATCATTTCAGCTATCGAAAATTATCGTTTCTAGGGAATACTTAGACTTTCTAAATTTTCCCGAAGATTAAACAAAAAATACAATCAGGTTTCTTAGTTCTTGCCAATATTTTACATAAAAAAGAAATAAAAGTCTGGACGAAAAGCTTGCTTTTCGTTTTCCAGAAATTCTCGATTTATCTTTTTATCATCAATTATGGGAAACTACAAAAAATTGACCATTTTGCATTCCAACGATATGCACGGGGACTTTTTTGAGGAAACGCAGAATCAGGCTCTCGTGTGAGGAGTTTCTATGCTCTCTGGCTATATTCAGAAAGTTAAAAAAGAGGAAAAAAACTGTCTTTATACGATTTCTGGAGATATGCTCCAAGGATCTGTCGTGGATTCAGAGTTTAAGGGGATTTCAACAATTGATATCATGAATATGCTGAATCCAGACGTCGTTACCCTCGGAAACCACGAGATCGACTACGGATTAGCACACTTACTCTTCCTAGAAAAAATTGCAAAATTCCCGATTATAAACGCTAATCTTTACATAAGAACAACGAAAACAAGGCTTTTTAAGCCCTATTATATCAAGGAAATTGATGGGATGAAAATCCTTTTCATTGGAATCATTACAGAAGATGCTTTGAGTAAAACGACTTCTGATGCTCTGATTTCTACCTTTGTGAATGTTGAGGAAGCAGCGAGAGAGGTAGAGAGAATCTGTAATGCCTACAAAAGAATTGATATTGATTTCACGATACTTCTCACGCATATTGGATATGAAAATGATCTCAAACTCGCTGAACTCCTTGATCCAGAGCTTGGAGTCGACGTAATCATTGGTGGGCATTCTCATACTTTGCTAGAGCAGCCGACAAAGGTGAAGGATATCCTTGTTACTCAGGTTGGTGTCGGGACAAATCAGATTTGAAGATTTGATATTATAGTAGATACGGACAATAATTGTGTTGAGTCGTATACGTGGCAGGCAATACCTATTGTAGATGCCTACTGTCCAAGAGATCCAAAAATAGAAAAAATTCTGAAAGGATACAAGGATCAGACTGATCAAAAGTACAATAGAATCCTATCCAAGATGGCTCAGGACCTAACACATCCAACAAGAACTGAGGAAACTCAAGTGAGTAACCTCATTGCAGATATTTTCAGAGAACAGCTTGGTTTGGATATGATGTGTTTGGGGACAGGATCGCTGAGAAATGAACTCTTAGAAAGTATCGTTACGCTTTGAGAACTCAGAGAAATGTATCCCTACGGAGGAGGAATATACGCACTAACCTTAACTGGAGAGGAGCTCAAGGAGATGATTCACTTTATTTTTAGATCCAGATTCTGTGGAGGAGGGGAGGAGTTCTTTGCATGGAGCAAGGGCGTTTCTATTGTTTATGACTGGAAAAACAAGGAAGTAAAGAGCATCCTTTATCAAGGACAGCCGCTTCAGGACAATAAAAACTATATCGTGGGAATCCAAAAATTCCATTTTGATAATATCGAACAAAATCTAGGCATCCATCTTAACCAGTTGAAATCAGGAAAATCTCCAAGACTTGTTTGTACGCAGGATTTTGATATTCTGGAAGAATACTTTCAGTCGCACCAGGAAATTACCGCAGAAATTGAGGGAAGGCTGATTTTTGAGAATCAAGAATAAACCTCTCTTTCTTGATAGCTTTATCTCCTTATCTACGCTGTAATGAAGAAAAATATTGATCTCAAACCTTATAACACGCTGCAAGTCGTCTGCAAAGCCAAATACTTCGTCGAAATAGAGAGTACCTATCAATTACTCCAACTCTTAGAAACGGCTGAGTGGAACGCAGAAAAGCATTGGATTCTTTGATGAGGAAGCAATACGCTTTTTACTTCAGATTTTTTTGACGGAGTAGTAGCGAAAATGGCTATCAAAGGGATTAAAATTCTGAATGAAACTGATGATCAGGTGCTTGTTCAAGTAGGAGCTGGCGAAGATCGAGATGACTTCGTTCGCTATAGTATTGAAAAGAGATGGTGAGGAATTGAAAATCTGATTTCCATCCCGTGAAAAGTTGGGACAAGTGCGGTTTCTAACGTTTGAGCCTATGGTCAAGAAGCATCAAACGCATTATATGAGGTCATCGGCGTTAATACGCAGACTAAGAGCATTCAGAAACTCACGAATGAGGAATGTAAATTTGGCTATCGCAAAAGCATCTTCAAAGAGGAACTCAAAGAAAACTTTATTATCACGCATTGTGTCTTCTCCCTAAAAAAAATCAAAGAAGGCTATGATTTTAATGTGGAGTACTGAGATATTCAGAAGGAGTTCTCAGCACAGCATCTTGCTTTTGACGAACTCGATCCCGTTCAAAAGCTCAAAATCCTGACTCAGACGATTGCTAAAATCAGAGAGAGAAAGCTCCCGGACTGGAGAGTTGTCTGAACAGCTGGAAGTTATTTTAAAAACCCAGAAATCTGACTTCCTCAGCGGGAGGCTCTTCAAAAAAAACATCCTGAATTAAAAGCTTTTCTACAGCCTGACGAAAGGATGAAACTCGCAGCTGGACAGCTCATAGAACTCTGTGGACTCAAAGGATACCAAGAGGGAAACATAAAAATCTCTGATCAACACGCATTAATTTTGATCAATCTTTGAGGAACCTGAGCTGAGGTCAAAGCTTTTGCAGAAAAAGTGCAAGATGCAGTTTTCAAAAAATTTGAAATCCATCTCGAGCCAGAAGTAATCTATTGTTAGCATCTTATCTATCAAAAAGCCCATCAATATGCTTCTTATCCATCTTCACAAAAAACGGTCTTCCGTGCTGACAAACGAACATCCCAGGGATAAATTCAAATCCATCTTGAACGAGTTGTTGCATCTGGAGATAGGAAAGTTTATGTCCAGCTTTAATCGATGCTTTGCAGGCTTTCGTTGCATAGACCCCATCCAAAAGATGATCAAAAGTGATTTCTTCAAGATACAAAACGTGATTTAGTAAAACTCACATATCTACTGGATACTGGACAAATACCTTTGGAATCGCATAGATCACAATTACATTTTCAGAGAGAAGAGAAATTTCAAAGCCAAGTTGATTAAGTTCTTCGATTTTCTGCTCTAAATGAGCAATCTGCGTTACTTCAAATTTCAAAGGCTGAAGTAAACTTTCAGATGTCAAATCTTGAGAAGTTTTCATCTTTTCAAAAGCGATTCTCTCCGCTAAAGCATGCTGATCAATGAGGTAAAGCGCTGTATCTGCCTGTAATGCAATGTACATATTCCAAAGCTGACCTAAGATTTGATATTCCCCAATATCTTTGTGAAAATAAAACTGCTCCTGATGCTGTTCCGCATCTAGCGATCCAAACTGAGAAATTTGATTTCCTCATAGCCCAAAAAGTGTTTCATTTTCTACTTTTCTTCCACCAATTCATGGAGAGAAAAAATCTGACTTTTCACTCCCTTTTTCTTCCGCTGTCAAAAAAGCTGAAAAATCTGGCTTCTGAGACGGAAACGCGGAAGATTGAGGAAAAGATGGACGAGAAGCTGTGCCTTTTCATTGAAAAAACTCTGATCCGACGAATCAAATCTTATGTTTCCCCAAAAGTTCAGAAATTGTCTGATAGACGACTTGATAAATCATCTGAGAATCAGCAAATTTAACCTGTAATTTCGCAGGATGCACATTCACGTCCACCTCACTTGGTTCTATCTTGAACATCAAAATTGCCATCGGATATTCCCCAGGTGTGATCTGTCTTGCATAAGCATCCATGAGAGCTTTCCTAATGATTTTATCTTGGATGGGACGCTCATTCACATAAATTTTGATATTTTCACCAGAACCAAAACGAAGCGATGCATCAGAAACTACTCCAGAAATTTCCAGTTTTTCAAATTTTTGAGCAAGAGGAATGAGTTTTTCTCACCAGTCTTTTTTGAAAAGATCCAAAATTCTGCTTTGTAAATCACGAGCTGGCTTGAGATCGAAGACCAGTTTATCATTCTTCTTCAAGATAAAGGCCTTATCATAGTGATAAAGGGCAATATCTACAAAATAATTGTAGCAATAATAAAATTCGGTTTGCGCTGACTTGAGAAATTTCAGCCTTGCTGGGACATTATAAAACAAATCTTCAACCGTAATCAAAGTCCCATGTTCAAAAGGAACTCCGAGATGTTTGATCACGTTTTCATTTCCACGACGCACAAGTTTGGTTCAGATTTCTGCATATTTTGTCTTGGTCAAAACTGAGATTTTGCTGACTTCCGCAATACTTGCCAATGCTTCTCCACGAAATCCATAACTCTTCAAAGAAAAAAGGTCTTGCTCTGAATCAATTTTAGAGGTTGCATACCTTTCAAGCAGGAGATCCATATCAGAAAGCTCAATTCCACAACCATTATCTTGGAGAGAAAGAAAGGATTTTCCACCATCATTGATCGTAATAATCAGCTCAGTAGCTCCTGCATCAAGGGAATTTTCCACCAATTCTTTGAGTAAAGAAGCTGGTCTTTGAACAACTTCTCAGGCTTTAAGCCTATTAATGACAAAATCTGGTAACTTATGAATGCTCATAACTTTAGAAAGAAAAACAAAAATCTGATCTTGCTTTTTGAAAGCAAAAAACAATAGTAAAGACTATACAAACTTTAAGAATATTATCAAGAGATTTACTTTAGTGATAGCAGAAAAATCTTATGATACCCTGGATAAAAGATCAAGTTAAACGCTATGGAACACTCATAAAACGAGGACTATTGGTTATAAATATCGTTCTTATGTTGATGGCTGCACAAATTTTGGTAAACTATACGACTATCATCGAAAATACCGTCACGATCAAAGCTCAGACCGCTAGTGTCGAAGAGGAGATGGACTATATCAAAAATTATCAGCTCAAATACCTTAATTCTGATCATGCAAAATTTTTCCTTTCCCACGAAAATAATATCCTTAGCGATTGAGAATTAATCATCGCCTTCAAAAAACAGACTGAAAAGTCTGACTCCATATCCGAGAAGCCATGAGAAGAGAAGAAAACACCTCGAGAAGAGCGAAAAGCTTATATCCAAGAGAAATTAGAATAACTACTTTTCATTTGAAAATTTTTGCAGAGAAAAGCAGGGAAAATTTCATCTTGCATTTCTTTACAAATTTACTATAAGAAAAACATCTTACTAGAGAGAATCAGATTTTTTATCTTTATATTCATGGATACGATGCTTTTTAACTTTCAGGCTTTTGTTGATGAAATGAGAGAAAAGCCAGACAAAAAGGAAATTGTAGAAAAATACGAAAAGCGATATGGTCCGATCCAATGAGGAATCCAAGACCAAATCCGATTCAAAGAGTACCTTACCAATTTTGAGTATATTCCCTTTTCGACCCCTGAGGAATTGGGAGATGATTTTGATTGGGCGTTGCTCCAACGTTTAGTAGCCGGGTCATTTTCTAGCGATTATGAACTTAAGCTTAATACTGATAAAGACGCATATGAGCTCTACATCGCAGTAAAGAGTTGAGATCAGAGTGTAGTAAAGACGATTTCTGAGCTTCGATCCTTCCAAATGTTGAGACTCTACGAAATCTATATTGAAGAGCAGATGAATATCCAAATCTTAAAAAAAGAAGAAGAGGCAGAGTCTGAACAATGAGCAATCGATGCAGAGAGAGAAATGAGATTGAAAAAACGAAATGCTGTAAGGGACACGATGGGAAGAGAAAAAATGGCTCAGGAGGTCAAGGCAGACCAAGAGCAAAAACTAGACGACTTGCTTGGAAAATTGTAAAATTTCCTTTCATAATTATAAGAGAAGGTCTGCCCATTAGCAGACTTTTGTTTTATTGCCATCTTTATCGTTCATCATGGGAAAAAGCTGTTATGAATATGCAATTGGGATTATTACTAAATATCCAAAGACAGAGAAGGAACTGAGAATAAAGCTTTATCAGCAGGGATATGATTCAGAAATAGTTTTGAGAACCTTGGAAAAATTAAAGTCTGAAAATTTTGTAAACGATCTCCTTTTTGCAGAAAGTTATCTCAATAGCGAGGTAATGAAAAAGTGAAAACCACTTTTTATTATCAAGAAAAAACTTGAATTAAAAGGAATCGATAAGCAGCTCCTTAATAAGTTGTCTGATAAGTATGCAGAGGATATTCAGGAAGGAATTTTGCAAGGTATTCAGAGAGAGATTAGAAATTATAAAAAAAGAGGAACAGACGGCTTTGAGATTATTCAAAAACTAATGAGAAAAGGCTATAAACTCAGCGATATCAAAAAAGTAATCAAAGAAAATACCAAAGAGAACGAGGAATACTAAAAAAACTCACCTAACCTACTATAAGGAACTTTTATTTTTTTCTCGCTAAGATCAATGAAATCAATAAAAATGCTGATTATGTGCTGAATATTCTGATTTTTTTGTCTAGTAAATATGAGCTTTGCTTACAAGGAACTCTTGATAGAAAAAAGAGGAGGCAGACCGATTAGGGTGATAAAAGTCGTATTGGACGGGGAGCATTTTGTCGTAGCATCTCCCGCTAAGGACGGAGGAGCAACAACCGAGCAGCTCGCAAAAAACGTTGGCGGAGATACGGCAATTAACGGTGCATTCTTCTGTCCGGATGATTATTCCTCTTGTAAAATCGACGGGAAAAGACTGACGCATACTATTTCTGAGAGAGTGTTCCTTGGAAATGGTAAAGATTGGAGTAGATTCCGAGGAGATACGAGTATTAGAATGATATTTTCCTTTGATAAACAGGGAAATCCATTTTTTGTACAGAGAAATTCATGAGAAAGTGATGTCGGACTTCGAAGTAATCTCAACAAGGATAGATTAGATGATATTTATTTTGGAATTGGAAATTTCCCAGTGCTCTTGCTTGAAGGAGATGATGTTGTGCAAGGATTCGTCAATTATATTGACAAAAAAATGGCAGGAAATGCAAATAGGAATTTTATCTGCTCTACGGAAGATTGAACTACGATTTATATGGGAGTTGTTGGTGCAAGTAGCATCCGAAATCTTCCAGCCTATCTAAAAAAAGAATTCTGATGCTGGAATGCACTTTCGCTCGATGCCGGAGCAAGTACTGCGATGGTGTATGAGGGGAAAACACTTGATAGAGGAGCGAGAACAAGAGTAATGGACGCCTTCGTGGTTTTGGATAGAGAACAATACATCAAATTAACCGGCATCACCCCAGATCCCAAAGCGATCCCTAAAGTTCAACCCTATGAACCTAGTGCAGAAGATCAAGCTCAGTTCAGAAAGGTCGCATGAGTTATAGATAGTATCTTTAAGCAGTATGGAAAAAAGAAATATCAAGTCCCTTTCATAAAAATCATACGTGATATGGTAAACCCTGAACTTACTCCAGATAAAAAATGGCTTTATAACCAGCTTCTTATTCATCTCTTTACTATTGACTCATTCTAGAGCTAGAGCAGCCTTGTTATAGAGTAAGCCTCTTGCCAGGGAGTAAAGCTCCAAAGAATAGCACTGCTTAACTGAGTTTTAGTAAAACATTCTATGCCAGCTGAGAGCTAGGATTCTTCATCTAATCAAATGTTATTAGAAAAGCATTTGACTTGATTTTCTTTTCCTCTTTTGTAAGATAAACCAACACAAGTAAAATACTGTTTTTTATCCATTATAAAAAAGGAAAGATGGAAGTCTGGATCTATTCAATAGTAAGTGCTGTTATAATTTCGTTTTGTTCACTCCTTGGGATCGTTTTCCTTGGAGCAAAAAAAGGCTTATGAGAAAAGGTTATCGTTGCTCTCGTGGCATTTGCCGCGGCAACAATGCTCGGAAATGCCTTTTTTCACTTTCTGCCAGAAATTATTGAGCATCGAGAAGGAGAAAACCCACAAATTATCGGACTTTGGATTATCTTTGGAGTGCTTATCGGCTTATTGACTGAGAAAGTTCTTCATTGGAATCATTGTCATCATAGCCCAGACAAAGCACATCCACATACCTTCGCTAAAATGAGCCTTTTAGGAGATTTTATCCATAATTTAATGGATGGTATGGTTGTTGGTGCAGGCTTCCTCGTTTCTATTCCGACGGGAATTGCTACATCTCTAGCCATCCTAATGCATGAAGTTCCTCAAGAACTCTGAGATTATGCTATTTTGGTGCATGGAGGCTATGAAAAAAAGAAAGCACTACTCCTCAATTTTCTGACGGCATTAAGTGCAGTTATTGGAGTAGTGATTACGCTCAGTATTGGGCATTTTGCACATGATATTGAGATGATCCTGCTTCCAATTTCTCTTGGAATGTTCGTATATATAGCGGGAACCGATTTAATACCAGAGGTTAATAAGCATAACGAAAATCTGAAATTTTCTCTCGTTCAGGTTGTGATTTTCGTTGTTGCTATCTTAATTACCTATGCATTAGCACATTTTGCAGAACATACTCATTAGATAGGAGATGTTGATCAAGAAAATCCCGTCTTTGCTACGGGATATTTTTCTAAATAAAGAAAAACTCTGAAGGAAATACCATTCAGAGCCTCTTGCTAGAGGTCCTGATCCCGATTTCATACAATCGGTAGCAAGTAATTCAGATTTCAATTACTTATTACCGAGCATATAAACAAATATCAAGACCTCTAGTAATATGCTGTCCGACCGTATTGGGTAGTGGGTCTGGAGAGCGTTTTAAGGTGGAATACCACCAACATCGTCACCTATTTTGCAAGGGTGTGTAGTAGAAACCTTGTCTTAAGTGATGATGTTGACTCAAGTATAACTCAAAAAAAAAATAAATCAAAAAAATCTGATCTTCTTTTTTATTTAAGCTTGACATTTTATATTATGTAGATATAATACAAAAAAACAAAAGTCAAACAACGTAAAAATAAAGTAGTATGGAAATTCTAGAAGTTCCGAAAGATCATTATTTGGTCAAAAGTTTTGCAGTATATGGAAAGGTCGCACATATCCGGTGGAAGAGTAGCGAAGAGTTAGCAACGCTTATTAGTGCCTTATTGGAAGTAAATCCTACCCATGAAGTAGTTGCAATGATCACTCCTGAAGAGGGAGGAACAATCCTCATCTTCCGTTAAAAAACAGCGTGACCTTTGCAAAAAGTCAATGGTAAGTCAAAAGTATTCCTTAAAGTCCTGATTACTGAATGAGTAGTCAGGATTTTTTATTATTTTCTCTTGCAATAACTATCAAAAATCCTAAACTAAAGTCAGATTTATGTTCTTTCCTTTGAGTATGCAACAGCTTACGACTACAACGAGCACGACAACCGACTAATTCGGCAAGGTTTTCGTAGTAGTTCAATACTCTAGAAACTCTTGCCTGGTTGCAGGAGTTTTTCTTTAGGGAAGAAGGTAGTTTTTATTCTTTATAATCAGCAAAATGGAACAAGCATTACTCAAAAAAAGGCATTCGCTCTCGCATATCCTTGCACAGGCGGTGCAGAGAGAGCAGCAACGAGATGTGGAAGTTGCGATCGGACCTGCGATTGATAACGGATTTTATTATGACTTTCTCTTTAGCTCTGAAAAGCAGATCAAGGAGGAGGATTTGAAAAAGATCCAAAATCAGATGGAAAAAATCGTGAAAGAAAATCAGGATTTCGTTCTTTTTTCGCTTTCTGATGCGGAATCAAAAAAACTCGTTACTGAGTTGATGAAGCAGCAATACAAAGAAGAGATGAGAAGCGAATTTGCGGCAGCAGGAGAGGAAATTACCTTCTATGCCAATACAATCGTGGAGGGTGCGAAAGATGCCTTACTCAAGGGAATAGACCCATCTTATCGTGAGTATTATGAAAAGGTAACTGCGTATTTGCAGGAAAAGTTCCCTGAAAAGTTTGCTGGGAAGTTCATTACATTCCTTGATATGTGTGAAGGTCCGCATGTGGAAAACACCAAAGAGCTTGATAGCAAGGCTTTCAAACTTGATAAACTCGCAGGGGCGTACCGAAGAGGAAATTCTGATAATGTGATGATGGTTAGAGTCTATGGTTTAGCATTTGATACCAAAGAAGAGCTTCAAAAATATCAAACCCTTCTTGAAGAAGCCAAAAAAAGAGATCACAGAATCTTGGGTCAAAAGCTGAAAATTTTTACCATTTCACCGCTGGTTGGATCAGGATTACCACTTTTGCAGCCGCATGGAATGATTATTAGAAAAGAAGTTGAGGATTACCTTTGGGAGCTTCACAAAGATAAAGGCTATCAAAGAGTATGGACTCCTCACCTTGCCAAAGAAGACCTTTACAAAACTTCAGGGCATGCGGATAAGTTTGGAGATGAGCTTTTTAGAGTAAAGGGAAAGGAGGAAAACTTCTTTATGAAGCCGATGAACTGTCCTCATCATATGCAGATTTTCGCTGATAATCAGTTTAGCTATCGTGATATGCCGGTTCGTTATTTCGAGCCTGCAACCGTCTATAGAGATGAAAAGACTGGTCAGCTTTCTGGTTTGACTCGTGTGAGATCTATTACTCAAGATGATGGGCATCTTTTCTGCCGTGTGAGCCAAATTACTGAGGAAGTAGGAACTATCGTGGAAATCATCAAAAAATTCTATTCAACCCTCGGAATGATCAATGATTACCGAGTAAGGCTTTCTATTCGTGGTCCAGAAGGGAAATATCTCGGAGATGATGCGGTTTGGGAGCAGGCAGAGGGGGCTTTGAGAGAGGCATCTGAGAAATATCAGCTTCCTTACAAGATCGGAGTAGGGGAGGCGGCTTTCTACGGTCCAAAACTGGATTTTATGTTCAAAGATGCGATCGGTAGAGAATGGCAACTTGCGACGATTCAGTGTGATTTCAATCTCCCAGTCAGATTTGATCTTTCTTTTACCAATGAACAAGGAGAAAAGGAGAGACCTGTGGTGATTCATAGAGCGATTTCTGGGTCTTTGGAGAGGTTTATGGGCGTGATGATTGAGCATTTCGGAGGAGCGTTTCCGCTATGGATTGCACCGGTTCAGTTCCAGATCGTGCCAGTCGCAGAAAAGTTTAATGATTACGCTTTCCAAGTGGCTTCACAGCTCAAAAAAGCTGGCTTTAGAGTGAAGGTAGATGAGGGAAACGATAGTTTCTCCAAGAAAATCCGTAATGCTGAAATGATGAAAGTTCCTTATATTCTCATCGTTGGAGAGAAAGAAGAATCCGCAAATGAGGTTTCTGTCAGAGAATTTAGGAGCAAGAAGCAATATGTGCTGGGAGTAGAGGAGCTTATGAAGCAGGTTGAGGAGGAAAGAAGTAAAAGAAAACTCGCATCAGAGCATTAGAAAACAATACGCTTATTCAAAAATAACAAAAAAGACTCCTAGTATGGGAGTTTTTTTTACTGATAATTTTTTTGCCACTAAGTTATAGCACCTCTTCATAGTCAATCCTTCATGAGGTCAAATCCTTAGTCAGGTTCTGAAAAAAGCTATAATTTACCTCAACCCCTTGTGTAATGCTATCTCCATATTCCTCATAATAGGGGATCGCTTGATATTTAGCAAAAAGATGCTGAACTCGGGAAACTTCCTCATAACGATAGTGGATCATCAGCTTTTTTGTAATTTCTTTTTGCAGAAGCGGAGCTTGAGTAAGGGTGGATTTTATGGCAAGAGTGTAAGCCTGAATCAGTCCGCCGACTCCGAGTAAAGTCCCTCAAAAATATCTCGTCACGACAGCCAAAATTCCAAAAATCTGATCTCATTTCAGAACGTTCAGTATCGGTTTTCCTGCGGTATTTGAAGGCTCTCAGTCATCATTTACCTTCTCAGCTAAAGCAACGATGTTCCATCCTCAAAAAAGATCTTCCTGGATACGAACGCCAGCTCTCCAGGCATAACAGTGATGAGTTGCTCAGAAATACTGTTTTTGGATCTGAGAAAGATACTCAGGAACATGATCCTTACTATCAATAGGGAAAACTGAGGTAATAAACCTTGATCCCTTAATTTTTGGAATTTCAAACTGAAAGGGAGTGTCAACTGTAGTATAGGTCAGTTTTTCCATAGCCTTGCCTAGTGGATAAAATTTACTTTACGAGTTTCCCATTATCTAACCTAATCACATGATCTGCGAATTGCAAAATATCTTCATCATGCTCAATCATCAGGATCGTATCTCCTTTCTCCAAAAATCTTTTCAGCACTTTCAAAAGCCTTTCAATATCCGCAGGATGCAGTCCAACCGTCGGCTCATCAAGGAAATACACCGTATTCCCTCTGTATTCTTTCAAAAGGTGCTTCACGAGCTTCAATCTCTGTGATTCTCCACCAGAAAGGGTATGTGCAGGTTGTCCCATCTTGAGATAGCCAAGTCCGATTTCTACCATCAGTTCTAGTTCCTGTTTGATATGATCCATTTCATGAAAGAGGTCCAAGGCTTCATAGATATACATATCCAAAATCTGACTAATTGTCTTCCCTCTCCAAGTGATCGCGAGAATTTCAGGTTTATATCTCTTTCCTTGACATAGCTCACAAGGAACATAGGTATCAGGCAGAAACTGCAGCTCAATCTTTTTGTAGCCATACCCATTACAAGCAGGGCAGGCACCTTTTTCAGAATTAAAGCTGAAATGCGAGTTCGTAAAGCCTAAATACTTCGCTTCGGTCGTTCCTGCATAGAGGAGCCTGATTTTGTCAAAGACACTCACAAAAGTCGCAGGGCAGCTTCTCGGAGTTTTCCCAATGCTAGACTGGTCTACATAGATCGTGTTTTTGATCTGTTCGTGTCCGGTGATTTTTTCTACTCCGATATCTTGGTAAAATTCTTGCAATGCGAGATTCTCAAAATGGGCGTATTCCTCAGCTCTCATCACGGGAGCAGCCAAGATTTCCTCCCAGCTCAAACCTTTTTTCAAAAGTTGAAGTCTGATATAACTCTGAACGAATTTCTGCTTATCATTGAGAAATCTATACAATGTCGTGTACATCAAGGTCGTTTTCCCGGCTCCAGAAGGTCCAGTGATCACCGTAAAACTTCAGAGATTCAGCTTAACATCAATATTCTTGAGATTATATTTACTTGCGTGCTTGATCTGCACTCGGTCGTGGCTTGGACTATGCTCAAAATCAACCTTCACTTTCTTTTCCCCAGTAATGTAGTCGGAAGTCAGCGTTTTTGCTTGCAGAAAATCCTCATAGCTTCCGTTAAAAATCAGCTCTCCACCGAAATCTCCAGCTCCAGGACCGATTTCTACCACCCAATCCGAAGCCTTGATAAATTCCTCATTATGCTCCACGACGATGATGGTATTCCCCATCGCCTTGAGTTTCTGAATAGAAGCGATCGCCTTCTTGATTTCTCAGGTATCAAGCCCAATCGTCGGCTCATCCAGCACATAAATAATCCCGGTTAGTTTATTACCGAGCTGTTTTACTAGTCTTAACCTCTGAATCTCCCCTCCAGAAATCGTATCTACCCCTCTTTTCAACATCAGATAGCCGAGTCCAAGCTCCTGAATCGTTTTTGCCCTATCCAGAAGCGGATTAAGAATCCTATCAAGCAGATTTCAAGGTTTATTACTTACTTGTTTGAAAAGGTCTAAAAAGCTGATCAGATGATTCAGTTCCATTCTCTGCAAATCTCGGATATTTACCTTCAAAAGCTGTTCATCTGCTGGTCTTGCAAAAGGTAAACCTTCTTGATTGATAAAGAGTGATGGGATCAATGCTTCAACTCCCTCTTTGCGAGCAAAGCCAACCAATCCAGAGTCTTGATTTTTAGCCGTTTCATAGGTTTTTTTCAGCTTTTTTGTGGCTTTTTCGACTGCTTCGGTCGTTCCTCCCTCGCAATGACGATCTGTATTCAAACACAAAAAGCAGTGCAAACTCTCCTTTTTAAGCCTAGAACCGAAACAATGCGGACAGCTCTTCATACTCAGCATCGCCTGAAAATCAACGGTCAAAAGTCCTTTTGCATATTGATCTTTGATGATTTCTTCAATTCCGTGATATTTGATGCTCGTTCGTTTTCCTCAGCTATTGACTCTCAAAAGCTCATCATCTCCCTCAATAATCACATTCAAAAACCATTCTGGTTGATCCGCTCGTTTTTTCTCGCCATCCATGCTGTATTTCTCACAGAGCTTTTTTAAAACAGACTGTCCAAGATTACTTTCTCTCCATGGCAAAATCGCCTCCAAAAGCGGACTTTGAGGATCAATGATTTTATCATATTCCACCTGCAAAATCTCACCCAGCCCCAAACAATGCGGACAAGCTCCTTCCTGCCTATTAGGAGAAAAATGCTGAGTCGTAAATTCAGGATAAGTGATATTACAGTTTGGACAATACATTTTGTCGGTAAACCGCTGAATTACTGGCTTTCCCTTGCTTTCGCTCATCAGAGTAGAGGAGTCAGCTTTTTTCTTTTTTTTCGTGGAAATTTCAATATTCGCTCAAAAGTCTGAAGAAACCTGCTTTTCTGAAGTTTGATTTTCTAGCTCTTTACTGCTTTCTGTGCTATAGATTCAGAATTTCTTGGTCTCAGCAAGGATTTTGATGATGTCTTCTTTCAATCTGCCGAGTTTTTGCTCTTCCAAGGTCAAACGATCAAAGATTCCATAGCTCTGAAGCGGAAAATAGCTCTCAGGAATATTCGGCTCTTCCAGGTAAAAATATTCAATCGGATCTGGCTTTTCAGGATTCTGAGAAAGGAGGAGATACCTCGTAAAACCTCAGCCTTTTTCTACTTTTTGTTTATTATTTTTGACAAATTTCAATAATTCTGACTTTTCTGAGAACTTTCCGCTTTCTTTCAAAAGATAGATTTTCTGCCCTTGATAGTCAGTTTTGATCGTATCCATGATCTGATCAATGGTCTTTGGCTCAATCTTCGCACCGCAGTGATAACAGTAGGTATCACCGAGCTTTGCAAACAGCAGCCTGATGTAGTCATCAATCTCGGTAAGCGTTCCTACGGTAGACCTTGAATTTCCGCTTCTTTTGTTTTGCTCAATCGCAATTGCAGGAGAAAGTCCGCTACAGTAGTCAATTTCTGGTCTATCTCCAAGATTGAAAAACTGCCTCAGATAGCTTGAAAGCGATTCAATATACCTGTATTGTCCCTCTTTATAAATGGTTTCAAAAGCCAGAGAAGATTTCCCCGATCCACTCACTCAAGTGATGGTAATGAGCTTATTTTTCGGCAAAATGAGGTCAATATCTTTGAGGTTGTGGGTTCTGATCCCTTGGAAAACGATTTCTTCCTCAGAATGAGCGAAGTTTTGGTTTCCTATTGGACTATTCAAAATGTCAGTTTTGAGATCAGCTTTTTTTGCTTTTGGCATACGTTTTTTATTGCAGAAATAAATCCTAACTCTCAGAATAACTAAATTGGAGAGCTTTGCAAGCCTGATTATAAAAAAGTTGTAAAATTCTGATTTTTAGAGTATAATTGGTTCATCTTTTATTTATTCTTGTTTTGGAAATATGGCAATAAAGGCAGTGCTGTTTGACCTTGATGATACGCTTTTTGACTATGAATCTTGTAATCAAGAAGCGACAAAAGAAATTTTTAAAGAAATCCATAAGTTGACCAAGACTCCTTTAGAGCTTATCCCAATTTTATTTGAAATTGCACAGAAAGAGGTAAAAATGCAACTTTTGTGAACAGCTGCTTCACACAATAAGGATCTGTATTTTCAGAAAATTTTTGAAAAAATGAACAGCCAAATGAAGAATAAAATCCTGCCAAAAGATATTCTTCATATTTTTGATCGTTATTGGAAAGTCTTTTATAGCACGATCAAGAGAGAAAGAGCAAGTACAGAGCTTCTAAAATATCTCAAAAGAAAAGGGATAAAAACCTGAATCGTCACGGATTCCTCCAATTATACTCAGCTCAAAAAACTTGTTCATCTCGGAATTGATGATAAGATTGATATTATGGTCAGTTCAGAAGAGGCAGGAATGGATAAACCTCATTCTTCTCCTTTCCTGCTTGCAGCCCACAAACTTGAGGTGCTTACCAAAGAGTGTATTATGGTCGGAGACAATATTCAGAAAGATATTGATGGAGCGCAATGGCTTTGAATGCAAGGAATTTGGATCAATAGATACCACAAAGAAACTAAAGGACTTTGTGCAAGATTTACAGTCTATTCTACAGCAGAGCTCTTTGAATTCCTCAAAAAACTCATTCCTTAATCGCCTACATTATTTCTCCTGAAGTGAACTTAATCTTCGTTTTTTGCGCTTAACGAAGAAGTAGGAGTTTAGTTTTCCTTGTTCAAAATAAGAAGGAAACAGTATAAAATCTGAATGTTGTCGGAGCAACTCTTTTCATTCGAATCTCATAGAAAAGCAAGAAGGCAAGATGGAAAAAAAGAGAGAAATTTGACAAAGAAAAATAAATGCTTATACTTTAACGTAAAGATATTTTACACCTTAACTGTGCTAGTATGACTACCAGTAAAAAGAAAAACCTTAGATGGAAAGCTCTCTCTGCTCCACTTATTGTTGGAGCGGTAGGAGTGTGAACTTTTTTAGGGATGAATTGGCTCTGAGATTTAAGCTCTGCAAATTCATCATCAATTTCTGAGTCAAATAGAGTTTCCGTGGAGGGGGTAGAAAACTCAGCTCAATATCTTACCTCAATGGTACTTCATATGGGGGATGAATGACCTAATGATACGAAAGTAGTAACATTATACTATGATACTGGAGCAAAAGCTCTCCATATTAGTGGAAACGTAAATGCTAATGCACTGATTATTGGAAATAAGAATGAAGCGCTTTCAGGGACTACAGCAATTGGAGGAGAAGGGAATAAAATCCAGAATGGAAGTGAAAATGCACTGATTATGGGAGGAAAGGATAATTCTCTGGCTTCTGCCACAAATTCTATTGTCCTCGGAGGAAGGGGAACTGTAGCGGCTAGTGCAAATAACTTAGCGATTATTGGTGCTTCTGAGACGAGAGTTCCAACAGAAGGGATAAGTGCACCTAAAAAAGAAAATATCCTTGTAGCTGGAGGTCATGGGAATGTTGTAAGATGATCTAATGTAGTTATTCTCTGAGAAGGGAATAATGAAGCA
Source organism: SR1 bacterium human oral taxon HOT-345 (assembly GCA_003260355.1). Classification (GTDB taxonomy): domain Bacteria; phylum Patescibacteriota; class Gracilibacteria; order Absconditabacterales; family Absconditicoccaceae; genus HOT-345. The sequence goes on along the minus strand of MPSQ01000001.1, from coordinate 535,758 downwards.
GGTTCTGATAGCGTATTGATTGGTAAAAATATCAAGGCAGGGAATGCCCAAAAAGTTTTTGTATGGTCAGATGACGGAACCTTTAGCCCAAAGAAATCAGGTGCCTTCTACGTAAATACAAAGAATGGAATCTGATTTAATACGAACGATCCAAAGGTGAAGTTCGATATTGGAGGACTCGGAGGAAAGTGAGCAATAAAAATAGCTGCTAAATGAGGCTTTGTTTCAGCGAGTGGAAAATGTGATGAGCAGTATGCAGGTTTGATGGCATATGTAAAAGCATGAGGAAAATCCGGTCTCTGTGGATGTAATGGAGTAGAGCGAGTTCCGCTCAGTTCAGATCCATCTACGCACGGAGTCTGTGTAAATATGAATCAAAGACAATGTGCAGGGTGAGAGCAAAATACAATAAAGACAACACCAGTTCAAGCGTTACCAAAATGGAATCCAGAGCTTAATGAAGGAGACGGAGGTTGGGAAGAGGTAAAATGGGTATATGGAGGAATCCAATACCCAGGTTCTACGGGTAAGGAGTGTGGATATACCTGTCAAACAGGATACCATGCAGGGGTAGATTTCCCAGATGGATGGCAGATGTGAGGATGTTTACCAAGTACGGAGATCCCAAATAGATATACGAAAGAAAAACCAGACGGCTCAACATTTAATGGATGGTGGACTCCAGGGACAGGGAATGATAACTGTCATTTTGGCTGTAAAGCAGGATATAAACACAAAGACCAGCCAGGAGTAGAAAGATCGTGTAGTGGATGTAATATAGGAACCTATACCCCAGAGAATAACCAGCGAGCAGAATGTAAAGACTGTGTAATGCCAACAATCAATAAACAAGGGTTGCAGGAATTTATCACTCATGCAAGCACAAGGGGTGGGACAGCAACGACGATCAACTCAGGATTTAAAGCATGGACGACAACGGGATATAGTGAATATTCATGTAATTTTCATTGTGATGAAAGATTCGCATATAAACATGATACGAATACTACAGGCTCTTGTACTTTTTGTCAGCCTGGAACTTATTCATCAGGAGGTGTTGCACAATGTGCATCATGTACGCCAATAGCTAACGCAACATTCATCACAAACGGAACGAAAAACCGAACAGACCCATCTTCGAGTAGGTTGGATTGTGATTTCAATTGTAAGCCATGATATATTTATCATAATAAGTGAGGGAATAACAGAGGTTGTAGACCCTGTCAGTCAAATAAGGATGAAGGGACTCGATCTGCAGGAGGACAACAAGAGAGATGTGAACTATGTGACCCTAAACCAGCGAATTCTCATTACGTGGGATGAAATTTTACAAATAAAACATGTAAATGGGAATGTGATGAAGGATTCAATCTGAGATGGGGACAGTGCATACTAGCACAGTGGAAGAGAGAGGAGGGGCAACCATATTGTGATCTGGGATGAGCAGAAGGTGTAGCACGAAAAAACGTTTGGTATACTTGCACGGACGGATATGGAACAGTGGATCCCTCAGTCTGCAGACATCGAAGTCAAACGAATGGAGGAAGAGTTCGTGTCCATACTATGTCATGGTGTAATGCTACAAGAGAAGAAATAGGTTGTGGTATGTGTCCTGAAGGGATTTACTGTAAATGGGTTCCGGTTCCTTGCACAAAAAGAAAATATAATAAAATTACAGGTCAATTTATTAGCCAAGAAATTATCTATAGATATGCAGAATGTCCTTGTCACCCAGGACGAGGGATGGAAGAGAGACCCAGCCTTCCTAGCACTCCGAGTACTCCGAGTGTTCCGAGTGTTCCGAGTGTTCCAGGTGTTCCAGGTGGTCCCGGAAGTCCAAGCGGACCTTCTTGTATAAAGAAATGAGAATCATGTTTTAATACGCAACAGTGTTGTCACCCATTAACATGTGGATGAGGTCATCCATCAACCTATACTTGCGAATGAACATACACAGAAATAACTCCAGGTAGGTGTGATACTTATGCGATACACTCAAATGGTAGTAGAAGATATCTCGGACAGGAAAGACTGTGTACAAATGATACCGAGTGTGATCCTAGTGGTAGCTCTTGGAAGAATCAACTATCAAGTCCTAACGAACATCTAGAGAGTAAATGTGTCGGAGCTCAACCACAAACACGTTATTGTAGTAATCTTATTATTTGAGGAGGAACTTATGCTACGTACCAACAGAGGTGTACTGAAAAAACTACCTGTAGGTTTATAGATCGTAATGATGGAGTTCCAAACACTTGCCGCTAATCAGCCTAGATTTAAAAAAGATGCCCTCAAATCCGAGAGCATCTTTTTGCTTTTCTTTATATCTACCCCTTACAAATCACCTTCCTTGCCACCAAAAACGAATTATTCGCTTTATGCCAGTCTTCAACCTCTTTGCCTCCCTTATCAAGAAAATAGCACTTCTCTACCCAAAACCCCGCCATCTCCGCAAGCTTCTTCAGCTCTTCGAGTCCAAAGAGATGATAATACCTGTGATATACTTGCTTCTTCGCTTTCCAGGGGATCATTACATCTCTCCAGTCGGCATTTCCTAGGGTAAAAACAGCCTTTAATCCTGACTGAACCACGACCTTCCAATGCTTCCTCAGAAACCACTCTGAAAATGCTCGATTCGTCATCACGAGTAGCCCCTCATAACGGAGTGCTCTATAGGCATTCTTCATCACTGCCAATCTTGCTTTTGCTCACGGGATATGCTGAAAGCTCGCACACGCTACCACTGCATCAAACGACTCCTGCTTACATCCTTCAAGGAAACTCGTCATCTCGCTACAGATAAACTTACGTCCAGGATTGGCTTCCTTCGCATACTTCAATAGCCCTGAGGAAAGATCAACTCCTGTATAGGCAAACTTCCTTTCCCATGCGTGGTCAAGATAGGAAACTAGTCTTCCGCTGCCGCATCCAAGCTCGAGAAGTTTCGGACTCCTCATTTCTAAACTTTCCAATGCTTCCAATAAGCGTTCTCCATCAGGTCGATGCTTTCTTCTCGTCTGGGCGTATTTCTGAGCCTCAGCAGTATAAAATTGCTCTAGTTCATCTATGATCTTCATCCTTCTTTCGCCACAAGTAAACGAGCTAACTCTATCATTTTCGCTCCCGATTGCAAGGACTTTCTCCCCTAGCAGAGTCAGATTTCTTTTTGATTTTCTCGATCAATTCCGTATGATAAAGCTGTTTTAGCTTTTTCGCGCCAAGATGCAGCTCATTACGAGAAATAAAAGAGCCACTTTCGATTATCAAATAGAAAAAACCTATGAAGCCTGAATCGTGCTCAAAGGTCATGAAGTGAAATCAATCAAGACTTCGCATATCAATATCCAGGATGCAGTAGTGAGGATCGATAATCATGAATGCCGACTCTATAATATGGATATTCCGCTCTATGAAAAGACCTCTCCCATTCTTGTTCCGTATTACCAAGCGAAAGCAAAGAGGAAGCTCCTTCTCAACAAGAGAGAAATCACGAGAATTGCTTCAGCGCTTGATAAGCCAGGGATGGTGCTCCTTGCATTAGAAGTCATAGTTACCAAAGGTGGTTTCATCAAAATCAAACTCGGGCTAGGGAAGCTTTACAAAAAAGTAGAAAAAAAGCAGATCCTCAAGGAAAAGGACATCAAAAAACAAATGGATAGAGAGGTGAGTGCCTACAAATACTAATCCTCTCCCGCCGTCATTGCGAACAAAGTGAAGCAATCTAGAGACTTCAAACCCGTCATTGCGAACGAAGTGAAGTAATCCAGAGACCTCAAACCTGTCATTGCGAGTGAAGCATGGGAATCCAGAGACTTCAAACCTGTCATTGCGAGCGAAGCGTGGCAATCCAGAAGCTTCAAACCCGTCATTACGAGCAAAGCGTGGCAATCCAGAAGCTTCAAACCCGTCATTACGAGCAAAGCGTGGCAATTCAGAAGCTTCAAATCTGTCATTGCGAGTGAAGCATGGGAATCCAGAGACTTCAAACCTGTTATTGCGAGCGGAGCGTAGCAATCCAGCGGCTTCAAAACCGTCATTGCGAGCGAAACATGACAATTCAGAAGCTTCAAATCTGTCATTGCGAGTGAAGCATGGGAATCCAGAGACCTTTTCCCCACTCATCCTGAAGAGAAGCTGAACAGAACTAAGAGCAAGCAAAAGAATAATCCTTCCTCAGTTTATTTCTTACAACCCATGAAAATCATCTACAAAAAGGGTATTCGCAACGGCTATGCCAAGCTTGAAGGGGAGAGCGTCTGCCTGATTATTCCGTCTATTATGCAGGGCGATCAAGCCTTCCTCCAGAAAATGCAAACTCTAGGAGAAAAGCTTCAGCAAAAAGCCGACCAAAAGCAAAAAAATCAGATTTTTTCTCCTGAGGGCGTTCTGCTCTTTGGCGAGAGAATCCCGCTAACGGACCTCCCCCCGATCAAGGACCAAAAACAGCGAACTGCCTTCTTCAAACAAGAACTCTTTGACTACGCAAATCCGCTCCTGCAACGCTTTGCCAGTGAGCTTGGCTTCCCGCCTATTCCGCTCACGATCAAAAAAGTGCAGTCCAAACGGGGATCCTGCACCTATGATAACCGCATTATGCTCAATCTTTCCCTCGTGCATCTTCCGACGAGGCTCACGCAATATGTTGTTGCCCATGAGGCGTGCCACCTGCTAGCCAAGCACCATCAGACGAGTTTCCGAGCTCTTGTAGCCAAGTTTTGTCCTCATTATAAAGCATTGAGGAAAGAGTTAAAAAATCAGATTTTTATTTCCTAGTTAACCTTCTCTTGAAAGGATTTCCGCCTCTTGAATGCTAATCATCAAGTTTTTTCATCATCGTAGCGCTTCGTTTGTCTCGCCACGTTTGATATTTCTCATTTGTCCAGACCGAATAAAGATTGCCAAGTAAGATGATTAAGTAGAGGAGTGCTACTATCGCTGTAGCAATACTTCAAAGCATTTCAATTCCCGTTGCTTGTGCCACTCCAGAAAGAACCGCTCCCAAGAGTGCCGGCATAATCAAAAGCCCCCACTTAAAGAAAACTCTTTTTATCAGCTGTTTTTTATTTAAAGCAGTGCCTTGCTGATTAGTAAGTTGGAGCTTCATCAGCTTTTCCACCACTCATGGGGTTCACTGAAGATTGCACTGCACTCCGTATCGGTTGAGCATTAAAAATCCCGCGATCAAAAATGCTAACGAAAACGGCATAGCAAAGGCTCCTGTAAAGAGTGGAGTTCCAAACATCGTGGAAAGTCCCCATACGATACCGAGTCCTGTAGTAGGGAGCATCAGTTTTACCAATGGTTTCAGAATCACTCTCGCAATGAGGTATCTAATTTTTCCTTCATCTTCATAGAGTGCTGGGATGACAAATAGCGTCATCATCGTTGCCACGCTCAATCCAAAGATAATCGTCCATGCAAGCGGAGCAAACATTCCGTCTCCTGTCAGGGTAACCATTCAGATTACCGTAGTCAGTGTCGTGCTGAGAATCGGTTTGAGCCTTGATTTTGCGCTTTCCTTGATGGCTTGCGGTCTAGAGTAGCCGAGTTTCTGGTTCTCATTTGCGCTATCAATGAGAATGATCGCATTATTTACTACGATTCCCGTTAAAGCAATAAATCAGATCAAGAACATCATTCCATAGGGAATCCCAACGATCCAGAGTCCATACGTTGCTCCCAAAAATCCCATAACCACACTATAGAGGATAATCCCCGGCTGAGTATAGCTATCAAACTGCAGCACCAAAATAGCGAAAATCCCGATAATTGAAATCAAAAACGCCATAAACATCGCATTCAAGAGATCAGCATTATCTTCTGTTTCTCCTCCTTTTGCATAAGTGACTCCTTTGGGGAATTTGTAGGATTGTGCAAATTGTGTGAGAGCAGCATTTACGTTTTCAGCCTTTGCCCCTTGCTCAAGATTTGATTGCACAGAAATCGTGATCGTGCCGTTATCCCTTGAAATCTTGCTAATCGCAGGAGCAAAACTATAGGAACCGACACTCGCGAGGGCAACCTTCCCTTGTTGGGTCGAGAAAAAGCTTCCCATGAGGTTGTCAGGACTGACCTCTTTTGTAAAGTCTGCATATTTAATCTTGAGGTCATGGGTTTCAACGTTATCCGTGAAAGAGCCAGCTTTGATACCATTTAGTGAAAAATAAAGTTCGGGTGCAAAATTCCTTGGCGTCAAATTCAGCAATGCTAACTTTTGTCTATCAAGGGTAAAGACAAACTCTCCAGGACTTTCTTCAGCAGTGCTCTTTACATTCTTAGTTCACGGCACTCCTTTGAGAAAAGTTTTGAAGTCCTCAACTACACGTATGAGTTCAGTAAGCTCATCAATACTACTGGCAGTAAGTTTGATACCAATCTCAGCACCATCACTTGGACCATTACTTTGCACCTTGGATTCCACCGTAATTCCCTCTTGCTTCAAGAATGCAAGCTGCTCTTCAATCTCCTTTTCAATAGCAAAGCTGTCTCTTTCTCTCTCTTCTTTTGGCACAATGCGGATGCTCAAAGTTGCCGTATTATCTGTTAGCTTCCAACTGTAGTTACTTAGCTCAGGAAGCTTCCCAATGATGGATTCAGTTTGTTGGGTCTTTGCATAGAGCGTCTCTGTAGTAGTCCCTTCCTTTGCAGACAAAACAATCGTAAGATACTCGTTATCCGTTTTGGGCATCATCAAAAACCCTACTCTCGGACTCACAAACACAACCGTGATGATCAGGAGAATAATCGGAATTAGAATGAGAGTAATCCTCGTCTTAGCACTTTTCAAGAGGGGAGTCAGCGTCCTCTCATATCGCGAGATCATCGCAGAAAAGATGCGTTCACGAACCCCAGAGGCTTGAGCGTTCTCAAGCTGAGTTTTGTCTGATCTGTCGTCTGCAAGCAGCGCTTGTTCTTCAGGATTGAGGAGATTTTCATCCTCTGAGCTTGAGGTGTAGTTCGTCCCGTTCTTAGTAAACTTTGAAAAAAGTGCTGGTGTCAGCGTAAGCGAGATAAAGAGTGAAGCCAGAAGCGTAATAAAGATCGTGATCGGGATAAAGGACAAAAACTTCCCCATAATCCCTGGCAAAGTCAGCATCGGAACGAAAACAATAACCGTTGTAGCTGTCCCAGAAATCAGCGAATTTTTATACGTTCTCACAGAGAGCAACGCCGCATGCATTGGAGAGAATCAGAGTTTTATATTTTCACTTGCCCCTTGAATGATTACCGTTGCCGTATCAATAGCAATTCCTAGGCAAATAATCAGTGAGAAATTAGTCAAAAAATTCAGACTCAATCCGAGATAGTTCAGCACAAAGAACGTCACGAAAAATGCTAAAGGAATAGAAACCGTAGCCACAAAAGACTCCATCGCCCCGACAAAAAATCCCACAATCAAAAAGACGATCAGCATCGTGCTAAGCATATTGACTGCTAGATTGTTGTAGTCTTTGGAGAGTTCTGCACCAAGATCCAAGGTATAAAAAGAGCTCAGCTCAGCATATTCAGCATCTTTAAGAGCTGCTGCGATACTTTCTTTCGCCTGCTTACTACTAGAGAGAATGCTGGCTCCCGCCTTTTTATTAAACGTTAGGCTAACTGCAGCTTTTCCAATCCCTTTCTCTTTGGTCCCGACACGGAGAATACTATCTTTATCGTCATAGACTTTCTTGATGTCCGCGAGCTGACCAAGCGGAATACTCTTCCCTCCACCCAATAAAATCGGCAATGCCTGCAGTTCTTCCTCAGACTTAAGTTCTCCATCAATCCTAAAATCATAGTTCATCGTTCAGAGTTGATGATTTCCTAGCGGTTGATTGCTTGTAAAGGATTGAAGCTGCCCAGCAATCTGAGTAAGTGAAAGCCCAAGACTTTCTATTCTCTGTTTATCTACCAGAAGCTCAAGAGTATACTTATTTCCTCCTTCGATCTCTATGGTATCAATAGCACCTTTTCCTTCCAGTTCTGCTTTCAGTTGATTAGCTTTGGTCTTGAGGTAGTGCTGATCCATCGCAGGATTTTCAGCATAGAGGAGCAGCGTAAAAAGCCTATCTTTAGGAGTGTCAATCTCAGTAACCGTCGGAGATTCCACATTCTCAGGAAAAGAAAGCTGACTCACTGCATCTTTAATCTTGGAACTCATATCGGTTGCCTTGACTTTGTCTGTTAGTTCGACGAGGATAGAAGAAACATTCTTGCGAGAGGTCGAGGTAAGCTTCTTCACTCCATCCATATTCTTGATCTTCTTCTCAATCTTCTGTGTGATAAGCTGATCAATCTCACGAGGATTCCCTCCAGGATACACCGTCGCAATAGAAACCATTCCGAGTTGAACTTCAGGGTAGGACTCTTTTGGGAGACTCATTAGTGCAGTTAATCCCAACATCACGATCAATCCTAGCACCAGAAACGTTGCTCTCCACTGCTTAATCCAAAATCAAAAAAAGCCTCCTTGGAGCTTCGCCTTAAAAGATGCGGTATCTTTCGTCATGACAAAAACCTAAAGCTAAAAATCCAAGCCATTACAACGAATTCCTTTCAAAAAGCAAGAGGGATTTCAATGAAAAGTAGGGGAGTGCACACTTCCCTCAAAGAGAAAAACCTGAGTTTAGACCCAGATTTTTTTCTATTTTTAGTATTGAGACTAACGAGACTAAAGCCCTAATGCCCTAATGCCCATCAATCATTCCTTTCAAGACCTTGTAGTCAATCTTTCCTGTTCAGAGGAGTGGAATCGCACCAATTTTCTTGATATGATTAACCTGAATCAGATTGGAAACCCCTTTCGATCTCAGATAGCTATTTACTTCTTTCAAGCTAATCTTCAGATCAACCACAAAGAGCGTTATTTCAATCCCATGTTCATGCTCTTTCCCCTCAAGTGCAAGATTCGCTTCTTCGCTATTCCCTCGTTGCTCCAAGAGAAGTCCTTCTAGAAACGGCAGAGAAATCATCTCTCCTCACAGCTTCAAAAACCTTTTCTTCCTTCCGGTAATGTAGAGATACCCATCCTTATCGCGATAGCCCAAATCTCCCGTCCTATACCAAACCTTTCAATCCTGCTCCCAGAATGGGCTTTCAATGCTCTGATCGGGATAGCCGGAGAACACATTCGGACCGCAGTAATAAATCATCCCTTCTTGATTCTGCTTCAATACTTCTTGCGTGTTGAGATCCAGAATGCAAAGCTCACCATTTCCTACAGCAATCCCTACCGATTGAGCTTTCTGCTTTTCAATCGGATTGATCGCAATGATCGGGCTACACTCAGTAATCCCATAGCCTTCAAGAATCACCCCATGAGGCACCGCTTGCCTAAATCTCTCAAATAAACTCTCCGAACATTTCTCTCCTCCCGTAATCACATAACGCAGTGATGCAAGCTGCTCATTTTTCGCAACATTCAAAAGATTCCTCAAGAAGGTCGGAGTCGTCGCAAGCAAAGTAGGTTTGCTATGAGCAATCAATTGGGCAACCGTCAGCGAATCGTTAGGATCAGGCGTGCTAACACTCCTAAACCCCGCTACCAAGGGAAACACTGTATTTACCGTAAACCCAAAACTATGAAACGGTGGTAAATAACAGAAAAATCTTTCATCTTGCTTGATATGCATAATGCTCAATGCTCCTATCAGATTAGAAATCAGATTCTTGTGGGTGAGTGGCACCGCTTTCGGTAGTGCCTCACTTCCTGAGGTATAAAGCACGACCGCAGGATCTTCACTAGACTGAGGAGGCAATGGGAATACCCAGCTCTTCGCCAAAGCCTTGAGCTTGCGATAAAGCGGAATCTTCTTCAATAAATCCTCCAAAAAGACAAACTCATACTCTTTCAGCCGTTCAATATTGAGCTTGTTGAAAAACGCTTTTGAAGTCAGAATCTTTTTTGTCTTTGAAAACTTGACACAGTGTGCAAACGCACTTTGAGGATGCGTCCAGTTCATCATTACCGGCACTTTTTCAGCCAAATATGCTGCCAAGAGCAATACATTCATACTTCCGACCGCTGGCAACATAATCCCAATCTGCTTCCCAGGGATAGCTTTCAGATAGTCGCTAATCAAAAACGATTTCAATACAATGTCTTTCCTCTTCTGCATCCCATACATCACATCATAGCTCTGCGTTGCATCCGGATCAGCTTTCCATTGCTTCCTAAACAGCTCCAAAATCGTCATATCTTCATCAAACTCCTTCTGAGGCTCGCAATACTCCTTGTTCTCTAGCTCCCATTCACAAGGAGGGAAATCAGATTTTTCATTTGCGGTTTTCCCCATCGCCATCGCTACCAAATCCGCAACCGTTTTCAGTTCTAGAAGGGGAGTGTTTGATGCTCCTGCATAGCGAGTCAGGATGAAATTCTTGATCTCCGCCATATCAAGCGAATCTAAATACAGATCCAAAATCAGATTACTTTCTAGTGTAATCTCTGCTTGCTGAGGTAACTCCCTAATCCTCCTTAGCTCGGCACAAACCGTCGCTACGACCTCCTCAGCAAACTCAAATCCTTCATAGCCATTCACTGCTTGGAGATCCTCTACAGAATTTCTCACGTGTGCAGGCAACACTTTCCCTTCAACATCGTTGTAGTAGAAAAAGTGAGGAATGTATTTTACCTTCTCTTCCCCTTTCCCGTTATAAAACGCTTCTAAAGTCTGATTGAAAACCTCTAATCCTTCTTTGCTCGCTTGTTTGACTTCTTCCGTCATATCACAAAACTCCAGCTCAACCTTCCTCCTTGGTGAGAAAACAAACCCATTTGCTAGCAGATAGAAAAGCCCTTTCACAATCCCCCCGACCAAACTCGGTGTCTCTCCTGTCCAAGCGTTCGACCAAATACTTCCCCAGAGCCCTCTGGTTCTTACAAGCAAAACTCTTGTCTTTTTTCCTAATCCTTGCACCGTCTGATACGCAGCTCTCTTCCCTCACAGCGATTCAAACCCTTGCCCCGCTAGTTGCCCAGACGGATACAGCAATACCGAATCCCCCTGCGCCAACGCTTCTTGTAAAGCTTCCATGGCTGAGTTGAGCTTCTCTTCTCTCGGTGCTAATCCTTTCTTCTCTCTTGCCATCTCGACGATGCTGATCGTCCCAATCCAGCGAAATAGCCACCTCAAAAAGAAATTCTCCGCAAACCTCGAAGTTGCTACCGGTCTCAGCTTCCTCTCCGGATAAAACATCGCCCACAATAGCACAGGATCCAAATACGCGATATGATTCGGCAGAATGAAATAGTTGTATTCTGGATCGAGCTTTGGAAAATGCTTCACACTAATCGTGTAGCGCGCTTTCATCATCCAGAGAAAAAGCTTGGTAATTCGTTGCATAGCAAAAAGGGAAGATAAAACTTACCTTCTAGTATAGAAACTTTTCTTATTTTAGCAAGTTTTCTTTCCCTTTTTTATATCTTATCGTGTTAAAAAAAACAGAAAAATCTGATCTCCTCCAAAGGGTGTCCTCCGTCCTCCAGTAAACCTCCTCTTCGCCTCCCTCGCGCAGACCAGCCCCCTTAGAGAATGATCGTTGCACCCCTCGCGCAGACGGGAACAGTTAGAAAATTAGCGTTTTCTCCTTCGCGCACACCAGTAGCATCAAATCTTCCTCTATGCTCGTCCTCCTGTCCCTCCTATAAATCCAAAAAAAGTGGAGTTTCTCGCTATCCAAGCGATCCACCCCACCGAAAAGATCAGATTTTTTCTTCTTTTATGATGTTCTACTGTGATCTAATCTTCTTACTTCAACTTCCTATGAAGCCTCATTACGAAACGGTAAGAGATGCAGAGGAGGAGCAACATAATTCCTCCAATCTCGATTACTCCAACCGCGAGCAAATCAATCGCTAACCCTGACAAATACCCAAAGAGATCAAACCCAAAGAGAGCAGAGAGATAGGAATCAAGCGGAATCAATCCACCTACGAGGAGAACAATCGCAAGCACGAACGCAAAACTCAAGCTCATAAAGATCACATTCAGAAACGGTTGCACAATCTGACGAGACGTAGCACCCAAGAGCTTCTTTGCCTGAATATCCTCTATAAAATGTGAAAAGATCGTCTTCAAGAAGAAAATCGCAAAAGCAATAATCGTAAGCACAAGCGCTAGCACCACAAAATACGCAAAACTCTGCAAAAAATTAGAGAGATTGATCACGTTCAGCACTCTTTTTTCTTGAGTTTTGATCGCATTGTCAGAGAGATCGTCCATATTCAGGATTTGAGTCTTGTAGTTTTCAAGGACTCCTTTCATCGCAGCAAACTCATTCTGATCTCCATACCTTACATAGAGCGTTGCAGGTAGCGGATTCTCAAGGTTGTATTTCCTGAGGGTGCTTGTTAGATCAGGGATCCTTTTCTCTACAAACTCAAGCGATTCTTGCTTAGAGGCATAATCTACTTTCAATCCTTTCTCTTCCAATGCAGACTTAAGCGCAGCATCAGTATGATCTTGAGTAGCAGCATCGCTGAGATAGAGATAAACCCCAAGTTTCTCTTTCATCTGGAGATTAAAACTATTCCCGTAGAGCGCTCCAGCGAGGAAAACATTCATGACAAAGAGTAATACTCCCATCAGGATGCTAATCAGAATCAATGGAATGCGATACGACTTGAGCAACGTCTTCGTGTCGGATTTAATAAGATTTAATCCAAAGTGTTTCGTTTTCATAAGAGGATAGTCAATACAAAATAAAGGAAGTCTGATTTATTTTCTCAGTTGGAAAAGCTTCTTCGCCTTGATAAACTTCTCAAACAAAGAGATCTTCGTTAGATAGAAGTCAAGCTTCTTGTCCACAAACTTGAGCGAGGCTTGATGCTTGTTGAAGTAGCTAATCATTTCCTGAGCTTTCTTGTATTCTTGCTCGAGAATGTACATCTGGATCAGATTGTAAATCACTTCAGCATCTTTGCAGTCCAAGGCGAAAGCATCTTTCAGATACTCGAGCCCTTTCGACCTGTTCCCATACCAATACTCACAAAGCCCATAACATCTTAGGATCTCATGATTCGTTCCATTGGTCATTTCCATCGCTTTTGAGAGATATTTTCTTGCTTCTTTCCGATTATTCTTCTCCATTTCCAAAAGCCCCTTAATGTAGAGCCCCAAAGGGTCATTATGCTTCTTTTGTGCGTTAAGAAAATCAACGGCTTTGTCAGCTTTTCCTATTTCACCCTTGCGGTATTGAATATCTGCAATCTGTAAAATAGCATCCTCATTGCGAGGGTCGCGAGACAGGATCGAGTTGACGAGGTTGATGGCTTCGTCAAACTTTCAGAGCTCTTTTAGCTCCTCAATCTCATCAATAAGGCTCTCTGGAATGTAGACCATGGCTAGCTTGGAGAAAAGAAATAAATCATTTCCTAAGTATAGCACAAAAATCTTGAAACTTCAACTTTTTCTCCTCTCTCCCGAAAGATAGGACTTTACATTTTCAAAAAAAAACAAAAAATCTGACTAAAATCATCAAAATACCCAAAGATCAAGGAAAAATCTCCCCTCCACTTCGCAAGCCCCTCTCATCTTGCCTCACTCCAGCACCACCTGAGTGCAAAGTAGTGCTAGATTGAGCTAAAGTTTACCAAAAAAGCTGAAAGGAAGCCCAACCCAGCATCACTCCCAGCTTTCAAAACTTTTTTCTCTTCCCAATTGCCCTACATAAGAGGGTAGCTTACATTGATTGCCACCGAAACCTTGAGCTGTCCAAGCGCAATCGTTGAAGTTCCCTCTTCCGCGGACGCTTCATCAGCAAAAGCTACATTAGACTGAGAAGCCATCGCCTTTCTAGCAAAAAATGGCGTAGCATCAACCTCTTCAGAGAGCGCTATAGGCTTGCCGATACGAACGCCTCCAAGCTTTGCGAGTTCCTTAGCTTTCTGTTTTGCTTTTTCCATGGCAAGCGATCTCGCCTGACGAAATAACTCAGTTTTATCTCTAATATCATAGCTGAGGCTTTCAATACCCACTCCTTCAATACCAGAGAGGGTGTTGATGAGATCTTCTAGCACTTTTGCCTTCTTGGCATCGAGCTCGCGAAGAGTGAGAGCCATGGCGTAGGTGGCAGTATAGCCCTTTACCTTCCTTTCTCCTCCTCCAAACCCATAATCATACTCCGTCCCGATCGTAATATTCTGCGTCTGAATATCTTCGGCTTTAATCGGGAAGTTCTTGAGCAGTGATTGCACCTCACTCATCTTAGTCGCAACGAAATTCTGTGCTTCTTTCGTTGTTGGGGCAGTTTTTGAAAGGGAAATGCTGAGGGTTGCCATATCAGGAGCAGCATATACCTCTCCTTTCCCTTGCACGCTCAGTGCGTTGACGTTTTGCTGGAGTTCTCCCTGAGAAATGACTGGTGCAGGAGCTCTCATCTTTCAAAGATTTATTCAAAAGAAAATAACACTGACCAAAATCGTCGTGCAGATAAAGGTAGTTTTCAAAAGTTCCTCTTTTTTCATCGGCATTCAAAAAAGAAAATAAAACTAAAGACAACACTAGCCATTTCAACACGAAAAGCAAGCCCATTCTGAGTAACATTTAGGGAAAGTATTGCACGATGCATAGCGTTTTTCCCCTTCCTCTCCAAAGTTTTAAAAGTCTGACGCTTTCCCTCAGGCAGAAGCGAGGCAAAAAGTCTCGCAAATCTCAGATTTTGATATAAAATCTCTTGTGTTCAAGCTAAATATTAGTATATACATCAGTGTTGGTTTTTTTATGACCAATTTTTATTTCTTTTTCCCCACCACAATGAATGAATTTTTAAACGAAGCGAAAGCAGGAGCAAAAGCTTGGCTTGTCAAGGCAGGAACCTCATTAGCAGTGATCCTTCTTGTAGTGATCGGAGCACGAGTATATAGCTCTTCCAAGAGTGCAGAGTCAGTGATTGATAATCCAACAGAGGAAGCGATCACTTTCAAGCTTGATGGAAAAGATTATACCCTAGAGCCAAAAACTTCTCAGGTGATCAAGCTTTCCAAGGGAGAGCACACCCTAGAGTATCTTGGAGAAACGACAAAATTTACCAAGAAAGCTCCTAAGTTTTTGGATACTGACTATTCAATTATCAATCCTACCAAGTCACTTTACGTTTTGTACAATGAAATCTACTGAGAAAATCTTACCGAAACAGAAGCTGATGAAAAGAGTTCAACCTATGATTGTGAAGATGATCAAGGGAAACCTGACAAATGCCCACGAAAATTCCTCTCAGATGTATTTATTCAGGAGTCAGTTGATTACGGATTGGACGAAGCTACCCCTGATAACGTAGACGTAGCTAAAAGTACGCGCTATACTATCAAGAAAAAGCTCTTTAGAGGAGATGATTTCTCTAAATATATGGGCGCTGACAGTGAAGACGTCATACTCGAGCCAGTAGAGGTCAAATAATCCTGGCTGCTCCTTCATTTCTTCTCAAAATTTTCGTAGTTGAGGTGTCTCTTCTGCTTGTTTATCTCTTTCAAATAGTATCTTAATGGAAAAAAAGTTCTATATTACTACAGCGATTGCTTATATGAATGCAGGTCCTCATGCAGGGCATGCTTTAGAGATTATCCAGACGGATGCTTTGGCAAGAATGTGGAGATTCCTCGGCTATGAGGTGATTTTTCAGACGGGGAGCGACGATCATGGAATGAAAATCCGAAATGCATCCAAAGAAGCAGGACTGGAGGTCCATGATTTCGTCCAGAAGAATACGCAGCTCTTTAAGTCTTTGTATTCCAAGCTCGACATCTCCTACGATGTCTTCCAGCAGACTTCAAATGAAGCATTACATTACCCTTGAGCTCAGTTGATGCGAAAAAAGCTCGTTGAAGCTGGAGATCTCTACAAGAAGTCTTACAAAGGGCTCTACTGCGAGGGCTGTGAGGCACTCAAGCTCGAAAAAGACCTCATCAATGGAAAATGCCCCGATCATCCCAATAAAGAGCTCCAAGAAATAGAAGAAGAGAACTATTTTTTCAGGCTTTCAAACTATAAAGATCAGGTAGCAAAGCTGATCAGGGATGGCGTATATCAGATTGAACCAGAAATGAGAAAAAACGAGATTCTCGCCTTCTTAGAAAAGGCTGAAGATGTCAGCTTCTCTCGTCAAAAGGCTAAAATGCCTCGGGGAATCCCGGTGCCTTGAGATGAGGATCACGTGATGTATGTGCGATGTGATGCTTTGACCAATTATTTGACGGGACAAGGCTTTGGACTGAGCGATAAACGAGAAGCGATTTGGCCAGCTGATGTGCATGTGATCGGGAAAGATATTCTGAGATTCCACGCAGCGTTCTGGCCAGCAATGCTCCTTTCTGCAAAGCTCCCGCTCCCCAAAACCTTGCTTGCCCACGGGCATCTCACCCTAAATGGTGCTAAAATGTCCAAGTCTACAGGAAACGTCCTTGATCCAGAGGCGGTTCTTGAGCAATATGGCAGAGATCCCTTTGTATTCAATTTGCTCTATGATGTTTCTCTCAATGCAGACGGAGATTTCTCTATGGAGAGGCTCGCAAATGTTTATAATAGTATGCTGATCGGTGCTTGGGGGAATCTCGTTAATAGAGTAGTCAGCCTTTGTAGTAAATATGGGATTAATCAGGGAAAAGCTGATCCTGAACTCCTAAGATCACGAAACGAAAGCGATGAAGATTTGAATTTTGAAGGTTTCATTGAGAAGATTGAGGACCGTTATCTCAAGACTTTTGATCTTCAAGGCTACCTTCAGGATTGGTATCGTATCGTTCAAAAAGCAAACGAGTATATCACCAAAGCCGAGCCTCGAAAAAAATGGAAAGAGGAGTCTTCAAAAGCCGATGCTGAAAGGGACTTACAGTTCTTGCTCTATATTGTTAAAAATCTCGCCATACTTTCCGCTCCAATACTTACGGTTGGCTTTGAAAAGTTAAAAAACATTTTAGGAATTGACGCTTTACAGGAGATTGATACCAGCAAAAATCTGAATCTTGCACAGGTGCAGTCAGCTTTCAATCTCAAGGAGTTTACCGTCGACTTGAAGCCAGAAATTTTGTATGCAAGAGTAGAAATTGAGGCAAAGAGCTAACTTCTCCCTTCAGCAGAAAAGCCACAAACGACAAAAAAGCTTGAAACTCAAAGAGGGATCAAGCTTTTTTCTAAAAATTTGAAATGATATTCCGAGGCTAATCTTTCAAAACCTTCCCTAGTAATTTTGCAAGCGTTGCTCTCGTTGCAGGAAGGTCTCGATTTTTTTCCTCGCTCAAAGAGCTATCAGGAAGATAACCTTTCTGTTCAAGAAGTTCTACATAGCGGGTCGCATAATGCCCCTCTCCTTCGTCTTGTTGCCCAAAGAGCATTCTCCCGAGCACCGTCATAATCTGCCCATTAGTAATAGAAAGCTGAGGGTTAAACTTTCCCTTATTCCCTTTAAAAAGCCCTTTTGTACAGGATTGCATCAAGACTGCCTTAAGATCAGACCATGCCTGATCCTCATCAGAGAAGACACAATCCTTATTCTCAGCAAAGCTAATCGGCTGAGGGAGGTGGATGAGCGCTAAGGTAAGCATCTTTGCAGCCTCATCTCTTCTAATAGCTTTATCAGGAGAAAAATCTGATCGAGTTTTGTGGATGGTGAGCCCTTTTTTATTAAGCCTCAAAATAAGTTCGTCATCATCTTTAACAGTACTGACAGCTTTGACTTTTATTTCTCCTTTTCCATTAAGGAGTTGCTGAGATGAAGTGAGTGCGCTATTAAGATCCAGTCCAAAAGCTGAACCTACTCAGAAGATACAGAGTATTCCGCCGAGGGAAATCAGAATTTTCTTCATAAGTAAATCACAAATAGAATATAAAAGGAGAAGAATAACTACTATAGAGTTTTGTTTAAGGCAAGAAAAGCTATTTAAACCAGATTGAATAATTCTTTTTGTTTGGGAAGATGAAATCTGCGAAAAGATTGCTAAATGAGTATAAAGCATCTCAAGCATATCCTACTCTCATATCTTGAAGCGAGAAGATTTCCTCATTATTCCAGATTTCTTTTTGAATCTGCTTGCTATTGCCTGTAGTAGTTATTCACTTTTTAGCGAGGATATCTTTGAGATAATCTTTTGCAAACTGTTCTTTAATTCACTTTTCTGGACTCACAGAAAACGTTTTTAAGCCTACAAAGTATTCAGAAGGTTCAACAATAGGAGTGCAGTCTTTTTTCTGCTCCTTTCCCTGAAGATCATAGGTAATGTTACACTTTTCCCCTTGATGAGCCCGCTCAACGAGATGTAAAGGCAGAGTAACATTCCCTTTTTTATCCATTACAAAGAGTCTTGGATTTGAAAGGACTTGAGAATCAGAATTTTTCCCTCCTTGGTTAAGTGAGTCAAGTTCTTTGACTTCGATCATATCTCCTTGCTTCTTCGCATAATCAACCTGAAAAAGAGAAATCTTAACTCCAGAATTTACAGTTCCTCATCGTTCATTTTGAGTGGTATTATAGCCCAGTCCAAGAAGATATTGTTTACTTCACTCCTTTTTGAGAGGATGAAGGTAGGTGCTATATCCTGGAATTTTAAGCTCTCAAATAATTTTTGGCTGACTAATATTAGCAAGATCAACCACAAAAAGCGGATCGATCTGCTCAAAAGTAACCAAATAAAGCTTGTCTCCAATATATCTTGATGCCTTAAATTCTTCTCCTGGCTCAATGTTTTCGAGTTTCCCAGCAAGTGTGAGATCTGGTTTAAAGACATAAAGCTGAGTTGAAAGATGTTTTTCCCAGACTTTAGTCAGGATTCTAAAGTTTCCATCACTATCTTCATCCATACTGTATTGAGTCAGCAAGGAACCTGGGACAATCGCAGTGTTTTGATACTTTAAATTCAATCTATCCCTACTAAATTTATGAATCATCGTTTGTGTCGTGCTTCTGAAAACCGGCATCACACAGAAAAGTCCAGAAGGACATGGCCAATTATTGTAGGTATAAAAGTTTGAAACCAGATAGAGAGCATTTTTACTCATATGGATTTCGCCATTGGGCGCAAGAAGGGCAGTGGTAGAAACTTTTTTAGAAGTATTACGAATATCAATTCCTGCAATAAGAGTAAAAACTGGATCAAGACTCAGGTTTTTATCTTCTGGCAGAACATAAGAAATCTGAGAGCATTCTATAGGCAGCACTTTTGCTCCTTGTTCATCAATCTCTACAGAAGCAAGTCCCTTCCTAAAGTCATGAGACTTTCCTTTCCAGTTCCATCGATTAAACCTCAGCTCAGAAATCACATAAAGTTGATCATCAATAAGCCTAGCATCTTGATAACTTCCAGGTAAGTTCTCGAATTTTAGAAGCTTGAGATTTTTTATATCAGAAATGTCATAGATCGCTACTACGGTACGATTTTGATAGCTAAGAAAAGATGCATACGCAGCGTCTCCATAATCAGACAATTGTCCCATGAGAACCAGACGTCCCTTAGTCACAAAAAGTTCTATGTCATTCAGTTCTTTGGGAACCGCTATTTCATTTACCAGCTGAATCCTGGTTCCATCTAAGGTTGAGGTCTTACTATCAAGAGGAGAAGCGACAATACTGACTTTTTGAGTTTTTTCATTATAGTAGAAAAAGTAGGTTCCATCTGTCTTGAGCAGTTCTGGTTCATCTACTCAGATTTTCTGAATATTTGTCTGAGAAAAATCAGTATGAGAGCTCGAAATACTATTAGTCATCGCAGCTTCAGCAGCTATTCATTGAGCCATAGGTGCTGCACTCTCGACAGCAAGTTCTTTTTTGAGCCCAAAAGTTCTATAGAGAGGTTCTTGAGTCTCTTTTGCATATTTCTCGAGCATTTTTTCTAGAGATTCGCAGCTTTCTACCTGTGAAAATTTTAATTGCTTTGCATCCAAAGTGTGACCTGAAAGCTGCTCCAAGAGCTGGGTATCAGCAGCATTTGCTCCTACTCAAATGAGCATACACAACGCCGAAAAACCAAAGAGAAGTTTTTTCATTAGCAAAGATGAGAAAAATAAAAAAAGAAAAATCTGACTTTAGAGTAAGATTTTTACCTCAAAAGTCAAAGGATTTTAGCATAAAATGCCTAATCTTTTATCTTCCTAATAGAGAGAAACAAGAAAAACCTTCTTAATCTTAGCATCTTGAGCCTGAAAAAGCAACCCAGGAAAGAGAAAATCTCACTTCTGGAGATAAATTTCCTTCCCTTTGTTCATAGGAATATCCCCTTCATCTTTATTTTTGGAGACATTAATATTTCCAAGTTTTGAAATAGATTCTAGAATATCGGATGGAGATTTTGTCTGTGGATATTTGGATAATTCATAGGACTGAAATTGGAAAGAGTAGAGTGAGATAATTTCCTGACTTTCAAGGTCAAAAGAAACTTGCATTCCTAGTCTTGTGTTAGTATCTCGATCCCATACTTCCTTCCCATCAATAACTCTTGGATAGAACAGTTCAAAAGTATGAGAATCATGTTCGCTTTGTTTTAATTCAGGTTCTCCATAGAATTTTAGAGAAAGTCAAAAATTTGAAATCTGACTTTTGACTCTTTTTTTAATTTCTTTCTCAGATAATAAAGGAACATCAGAGCCAGTCAAACTATTATAAGCACTATTTTTTATCGCAGAGAAAAGCCCTTGATCGAGATTGATCGTAAAATGATAATCTAGCTGATTATTCTCAAAATCAATGGTCGTAATGGTGTCCTTTTTAAAAGGAGAAAGAGAAAACTCAGGAAGCTTAATATTCTTTGAGAGAAACTGCATATTAGAAGAGTTGCTATTCACATTCTTTCCAACTAAAATTACAGAAGGAAGTTTTGGAAGCTGTTTTTCACCAATATGATAGCGAGGGTTGGCAGCAGTGAGGATGGTTTCATCCCCAGAATATACTTCAGAAGTGCTTTCAAGAAGGTCAGAAAAGCTGGCAACAGAAAGTCTTTCTGGATCTCCAGCATTGGTAGTCGGGCTACTTAACCTTCAAAACGCTTCAGGACCAACGTAAGCAAGAAGCTTTGGATTGTTAAGTATTTGAGGCCTAGCATTAAAATTGAAAAATCCGAGCACAAAAAGGATCAAAAAACATCCTAATGCTACACTAAATCCCGTAAAATAAAACCTAAAATGGCGGAGATAAAACAAAAAATAATTCGGATTCTGAGCCTTTTTTTCTTTAATCTTCTCGCGAATTGATGATTTAAGAGACTGAGAAAAAGATTTATCAATAGTTATTTTACTCCCAGCAAATGCAGAAACTACAGCTTCAATCTGCTTTTTTTCGTTACTGAGTTCAGGATGCTCGTTGAGAAGTTCATCTAGTTTCATCAAAAAAAAGAATAAGAGCTAAAGGAAATTATGACTTAAAGTGATCGCATAGAGCCTTCATAGTCCTCGAAAAAAGCTGTCTACAGGCCTCTTCCGATTTTCCGAGAACTTGAGCAATTTCTTGATAACTAAGATCTTCCCAAATTCTCATTACTACGATATCTTTTTTCTCCTCACCAAGCGTCTCTAGGAAGTCAAGGAAAACTCAGGCTTGCATACTTAAATCTAAAGATTGCAAAAGCTGATCTTCTCCCGTCACGATTAACTCTTCGTTCAGAGAAAGTTGTTCTTCTTGACGAGCTCTAATATGATCAACAAACTTATGATGGGCGATCCTCAAAATCCAAGCTCAAAAATTACAGTTCTCATCTGCTTGAAAACTTCCCAATCCCTCAAATCCAGCCAAAAAGGTTTCGGAACAAAGATCTTGAGCTAGTGTTTTGTTTCCATTAGTTTTAAAGAGAAGATAGCGGTAAACTTTTGGAAGCACACGTTCATATAAAGTTTCAAAGCAATGATACTTCCCAGCTTGAAAAGCGAGGACAAGCTCACGGTCACTATGATGCATACCTAATTCATAAAATAAAGAACACTCTCTTACTGTATGCATCGGCGAGGATTTATCAAGAGTATTCTCTCTTTCTTCGTTTTTTTTAGATTTTTGTGACATTATTCTCCAAAAACTCACTTGCTTTTTCTGTAGAGATACCTATTCTTTGCTGAGAATAACATTTTAAGTGTAGCACAATATGATTGAAACCTATCTCCAAAAAAAACTAAATGAAGTCAAAAAATCTGACTTTCCCCCTTTTTTGGACCATCTTCTGCAGAAAATCAGAATGCATATCAATAATCAAGGAAAAATTCTCCTTGTTACTTTGACCAAAAAGTCCTCTGAAGAAGTTACAAATTTTCTCGTAGCTCAGGGTTTCAAAGCATTCTACCTGCATAGTGAGATTGCTACTATCGACCGCTGGGAAATAATTAAGAAGCTGAGAACAGGAGAAATTGATATTATTGTCGGTGTTAATCTCCTTAGAGAAGGAATTGATCTTCCTGAAGTGACGATGATCGGGGTTCTTGACGCAGATAAAGAGTGATTTCTAAGATCAACGACTTCGTTAATTCAAATTATTGGACGTGCAGCGAGAAATCCACAGAGTGAAGTTGTGCTTTATGCAGATAGTTTTACCGAATCTATGATCAAAGCACTTCGAGAAACCTATCGTCGTCGTAGAATCCAAGAACTTTACAATACAAAAAACTGAATCACTCCAAAGTCCGCACTCTCCAATGTAAAATCTCTAGAAACCGTAAAAGACGACCTAAGCTTAGATCAATCATTTTGAAGTATCACCAAAGGTAAAGTAAAAAAGCTGAAAAAGGCAACAAAAGCAGAGAGAGAAATTATCCTAAAAGACCTTAAAATCCAGCTTGATGACGCCATAAAGGCACGAGAGTTTGAAAAAGCAGCACTCATCCGTGATCAAATCAAGGAAATTTCATGAGAGTAACCCCTGATTATCCTAGAGAAAACTGCTCACAAGTCCTTTCCAGATGGCAAAAGAAAAGACCACAACCAAAACACCAATAATAGCATTACGTATTGCACTTTTTGCTTTTGTTGGATTGCTTCCAGAAAAAACGGTTGATCCATAAAGGTATCCTGCATAGAGAATCATAAGCCCCCCAATAAGCAGTCCTAATTGAGAAAGAAAACTCATAGCATAAACTACATACTGAATCAAGGTATTCCAACCCATAATCCCGGATTGCATAGCTTTCCCGATTTCTCCTCTAGATTCGTATCCACTAGCAATTTCATTATAGGTATCAATTACAGTTCCTTTTGTTCTATTTGCCACATCTTTCACATCTTGTTTTACCTGTTTCTCATCACTTTCAGAGTTTTCAGGAATGATATGGAGCGTTTTTGCCGTAGTCGAAGCACTCTGAGCAAAAGAAAGAAGTCAGACTTCAGGACTCATAAAACCATATATACAGAGCATTCAACAAACAAACAACTTAAGAATTAGCTTCATCATGATCAGACAAAAAGTAAATTAATTACACATAGAAATAAGCTTGGGAACCATCCTCATTACTCCAAAGAGGTTACTCAGCATCCTTTGAGATTTTTCCTCAAATTTTCCTCATCTTGTGTCCATAAGATATGCATCTGCATAGTTTTCCATATTCTGTGCCAAAAGAAGCTCAGATTTATGAGAAATGAGTCTTGAAAGATTGGTGATTTCATTTACGATATTTTGCTGGGTCATAGAGGAGCATTTTTTCTGTGCAAGAGCCATTTGTTCACTTCAAAAATCTATTGGTAGATGAGTCATCAAATAGATCGCACTTTGACAAAGATTATAATATCTCGTATTTAAGTTCCAATCTTCATATTTGGCAAAAATTGCCTTCTTGCTTTCTAAATCATTAATCGCTTTTTTATATTCAGGAGCAGAAACCCCATTATATTCAGGAATAAGAAACTCAGGTTGAAGTCCCCAAAATTTTTTATAATCCTTGGAAATCGCAACTGGAATAACTCCATCCGCTCCATCAGCGATACGATCAGTCTTTTCTCTCCATTCCTGAGCTTTTTTGTCAAGAGGGAGTTCTTCATATTTCCCGTCTACCATCAGTCTCCTCATCATCACATCAATAACATGATCAAAAAGAAAAGAAGACTGAGGGTAATTTGTTCTTTCAGTTAGGTATTTTGCATCTTTCTTACAGGAAGCAAGCATTTGTGCATTATCACCCAAAATCTGAGATGCGCAACAATGAGCCTTCAAATTGATAAGAGCCCTACGTAATCCTTCCTCAGTGAGTGTCGCTAATGCTGGATTTCCTTTTACTGAGCTTTCAAATAACGTTTTTTCTAGGTTTTTTACTGAGAGTTCAGGAAAAAGATGGCAATCATGTGCAGAAGTGATTCCAAACAGGAGAAGAATCCCAAACAAAAAGGTGAAAACTGATTTTTTCATTCAGTATAGCCTTATATCTAAAGATAATCAGAATAAGTATACAGATTTTTTGCACTTTTTGCAAATCTTTATATCGACTTTGCCTTAAATGTAATCCTAGCAAATGGCTTTCAAAAGGCATTCTCTGAAAGGGTGTAGGTCACGACTTTATGCTCTGAGTCAAAATGATAACTTCACTGCAGTGGCTTACTACTTCGAAGCGATCCGTCTGGAGCAATATAGAGAAGTGGTTCCTTCCCTTTCATCACGACCTCTCCACCATCAAATATGCCAAAATCCTTTCCCTCTAGAGGGAAGAGTGTTCCATCAGAGATTTCTTTGCTAAGGAGTTGCTCTGATTTTAGGACAACTTCGAAGAGAACTTTGGCATCACTCACTACCTTTACAACAGGATAGCCTTTTGAAAAGTCTACTCCTAGAGAAACAGATTTCTTGTATGCAGGCTGAACAATGATTTCTCCATTATG
Organism: SR1 bacterium human oral taxon HOT-345; assembly: GCA_003260355.1. Taxonomy (GTDB): domain Bacteria; phylum Patescibacteriota; class Gracilibacteria; order Absconditabacterales; family Absconditicoccaceae; genus HOT-345. Next base: position 511,011 of record MPSQ01000001.1, on the reverse strand, counting down.
ACCATTCACAGTGGCAATCAGTTTTTTATCAGTAGTATAAAGACCGATCAGATCTCAGAAATCATAATAAGCTCCAGTTACAACAGTTTGATAAGTCGTTACTGGATAAACTTGCGTTTTTTGTCCATTGGAAATCGCAGTAAGCATTGAGACTCTATTTTCTCTTTTCCTCTCAAAGCTAACATCTCACTTATCAATATCTCTTTCTAGTGCTGAAGAGATTAAAACCGGATTTTCAATTCCTTCTTTCCATCCAGAAAAACGCTGAATATCCTCAATGGTAATCTTAGGAATATTAATTTCGAGAGTAACCTCTTCTTCTTTCTCATTGTCTTGACTATCAATAGCTGATATTACATAATTTCTCACCTGAGCTTCAGTAAAGAAGAGGTTTTTCAATGTGATCGTGCCACTAGGAGCATTAATATCCTTTTGAGCAAGCGTTTTCCCATTCTCTTCAATTTTTGCCCGACGAACCATATGATTATCTGTTCGTGTAACTTGAAGGTCATAATAGCTTCCAATAAACCCCTTCAGATCAAATCCTTCGTCCTCTACAACAGGTTTCTTAATTCTAATAAGTTCAACCTTAGGTTTAGGAGGCTCTGAATCACAAATAACCTGAGTTCATCCTACAACTTGATTAGATCGTGGAGCATTTTGCTCATAAAGTGTAGCTTGTTTCTTTAAGGTAGTAACTTGTAAGTATTGCCATTTTCTAGGAAGCTGGTGAAGCTGAAACTGGAATACATCATTTGCAGGATTGTAGTATTGAACTTCATTTATTAGCTTTCCAATCTGACTTTTTACAGAGAAACTTATATCATCAGCCTTCAGCTTAAGGTGATCGAGAGGAGTCTCATTAGGTAGGAAAAGGGCATATTTTACATTTTTGAGGTCATTCTTCTCCAATAATCCATCAACACGTTCAGAAAAACGAACGAGATATCAGGCAATATCTTCCGTTTTATTGTTATCCCAAGAAAAACTGATCGTATCAAAGGTCTGACCGTCAAGTCTAAAATTCTTTACCTCCCAATTTTGATCGTAAAGTTTCACTGATTCTCCCCCTCAGAAAAGTGTTCCTCCAAAGGATTCGTATTTTTTATTTTTATTTTTTAGGTTTGGAGTTAAAACATAATATTTTGTAAACTGCTGTTTCATTTTTGGTTCCACATCGTCTGCATACTTTACGTAGACATTAAATTCATCCCGAGTTATGACTTCAGGTTTTTTATCATTATTAATATCTTTTTGATAATAGTCAAAGAACCTCTCATAGTTAACCTTGGAATGCACAACATTTACCATATTATTGCTATGATCTTTCACAAGGATCCCATTTATATAGCTACTCAAATCCGTTGATGCAGTTTCAAAAGTCGTAGGTCTTCATTGAGAAGTCTGCGTCAAAAGCGTTCTATTAGTTTCTGTGCCATTTTTAGTAAGGAGTGGTTGATTTCCTGCATAAGTTTTCTGTTTAATGCTCTTTCGCTGATTAAGAGCCGATTGGACCTCTTCAAGATAGGACTTTGATTTATTATAATTCTCACTCGACATATTCAAACTTTCTGGACTATGAGATTTTAATGCTGAGAGATAACCCTGAAGTCTTTCTCCTTCCGTATGAATAATCATTTCAGTAGGATTTATGCCTGCAATCGCATGTTCCGCACCTTTGTTTTCCGCCAGCAGGCTACTAGAAAACGTGAGCTGAAGTGGTTCTTTTTTACTTGCTCCTTCCAAGGTTTTCAGAAAAGTAGAGTAGTCTGACTTTGCAAGCATAGAAAGATTTGCTAAGTCTTCTCTTTCATTACGAATAAGATCAGAAATCTGATTTTGGATTTTTTTTAGTCAATCAGAGTCTTTCTTTACTTCGCCATCAGTTGAGGCAAGAGCAATAATCGAATCAAGTTTTTCTTTCTCCTGGTGTGGTGAGAGAATTGCTTGAACGTCTTTAAGGCTATCTTTTAATTGCTTTTGATAACCAACATTTACTTGAATTGGTGAACTTGTAGCTGAATTTAAAGTATTTGTTGCGGTATCACTCGCAGTACTTAGAGCATCAGAGACTTCTTGCCCTTGAGAAACGAGATTATTGGTCTTTTGGTTAACATTATTTACAATACCCTTCATAAGTGCGTAGAACGCATCAAAATTATACTGTAAATTCACGTAAGTACTTACCTCAATATCAATTCATTGTAGCGGTTGTTGATTAAAGAGACGAGTAAGATCAAGGTTGTCAACCCAAGGAACTTCGTACGTTCTCTGGGTCATCTGTTCAATTCTCGCCTTTACAGAATTTTCTCCTACTAGACCTATTCATGACTTGATAATACAGTAAATCTTAGAGATTTTCTTAGCAATACTGACAATTTTCTGAATTTTGTTAGGCAATTCAGGAATCTTAGGAGCAGGAGGAAGAATCGGCAATTCCATTTTTACTTGAGGAATGAATGATGGCAATTCTGGTAAGTTTGGAGGCTCAGGAAGTTGAGGAATATCTGGAATATTAAAGTCGACATTAATGTTAAGCCCTAATCTTGGCGGCTCTGGAAGGTTTGGAAGTCTTGGAAGCTCAATAGATTCTGGTACAAAATTAAAACGAGGAAGCACAATATCTAATCCAAGATTGAGATGAGAAAGATCGACATAGAGACTTGGGATTTTTACATTAGGGATCGGTATGATAGGTAGATTTGGACAAAGCATACTGAGCTTACAAGAATATTGATCGTAAGAATCTTGCGTACATTTACCACATTTCTTTCCTCGATCCACAAAAAGATCAACCATTACCTGATAAGTCTTCACAACCGCAATAATCGTAATAATAGCATCAACATATTGAGAGAATCTATTGGCATTAACATCCATCCAATAATTAATATAGCCAAAGAATTTCGAAATGAGTGATGATATCTCAGTTAAGTACCTATCAGATACGTGAAGCCACTCATAAATCTCTAGTGGAAATCTCTTATAAAGCTCAAGAGTTTGAATATTCTGATAAATCTGTTCACTTGTTTTATCAAGCTTTGTCTGCATTTGGAGTATTTGAGTTTTTGCAGTTTGGAGTTTTGAACAATCAGCTTTTTTTGATCAGGTTCCCTGTTGCTGTCTCTGGCAAGAGGAGATGCTTTTTTCAATAATTCACTCCCAGGCCTTCAAAACCTCTCCGTTCGTTTCCATCCATGTAAGCAAGTAATTTTTATATGCCTCAATATCTTCGCTATAGATCCAAGGAATTTTGACATGAATTTTTTGGGTTCTAATATTTACAAGTTCTTTACTATTAAAGAAAGACTGAAGTTTCTCAAAGGGGTTGTCTCCATTCGCAATATCCAAAGCTGTAAGTTGTTCTTTAGACTGAAGTGATGACCATGTATTTTTTGCCAATCAACTTATTTTCTTTGAATCTTTGATATTATTAAGGAATTTATCAATATTTTGTTTCCCTTCTTGACCAGTTCCTCAGATCAGCTTTCAAATTTCTTGAGGATTTAAGGTAGAGAGCTGCTTACTAAGATATTCGAGATCAGGAAAAATAAACTCAACACGGAATCTTAAGAGATTATTGATCCAATACTGAATTTGCCTATCAAACCATCCAACAAATTTAGCTTTAATTCCTTGCTGTTTTCCTCAGAGAACCTTATTATTGACATCTTTCACGCCAAGAATCTTTACTCCCTCAAAAAAAATTCCATTTTGGTCAGCATCGGCCTCAGAAGTAATACTATCATAGCTAATATCTACAAATCATCCAAGATAACTACCTTCTGGAATACTGCTTGGGCTCGATGAGTTTACAGGTGCTGATGCCACGGTAATAAAAGGAGAATCTTGTTTTTTTAGTTCGCAAGTATTGGTCTCTTGATAGTCGCCTGCCCAAGGATGGTAGGTTTCTACCTTATCATTTGGTTTCTTGACTTTATTTCAGCTACTGTCTTTTTTCTGGTTTTTCCCACAAGGTAGAGGCATCGACATTACGATACAGTTCCCTCAAATATCAGCAAAAGGAGAAGGTAGATTCTTCCCTATCGAATGAGGTCAAAAACAGATTGCAAACCCTAGTTGTGCTGTGAGTGTAGGTGCAACGTAAATTCTGATCATTGAAGGATAGGTTCCTCATCCAAGCCAAAGAAATCAGTCTGAAGGAGACTTCAATCCCCAAGGAATTGGAAGAGATCAGATCGGCGTGTAAAGCGTCCCTGGAAAGTGGAAAACAGGAAGCCCCTTTCACAAGGATTTTGTTAGTGGCTCAAGAGGGATACATCACATCAGATGATATTTCCCAGGAGCTAAGAATGCCTGATTAAATGGCACCGGAACTTCACAGGATCCAACATTAGAAAGTCCAAAACTGAATCCATTACATGCTTTATCTGCGATATCTTGCACTGTCTTTTCAATTTCTGAGGTCTCGTCTGAGAAGAGCTCTACAGAAACAGAGGAGTCCTCTTTCATGGCCTTCCAAAACTCGTTTAAGATATCTTTGTTGCTGTAATGCTCCTGAATATCTTCTATTCACGGGATAGCATTCATCTTTTCCACAGTCTTACTGTCTTGAATGTCAGATTTCGCCTTATCCATTGTCCTAGTCTTATTCTCTTCAATAGCCTTAGAATATACATCACTTAGTTCTTGAAGATCGATAACGGACTCACGATAACTCCTCTTAGCATCAGATTTATTATTAAAGAGGATAGATTCTTTCTTGTTACAGCCATCCACAGATTGAACAATAAAATCTGGCAGCTTATCGGCATTTTCACCATCTTTCGGTGCAGTTCTCTTTATTTTTGGAGGTGCGCTATAATCGGTAATCTCGGCATCTTCAAGTCTGATTTTAAATAATGGATCATTCATCTGATAGGTCAAATCATAGCTATAAACGATTCTTTGTCCTGCGAATTGAAGATCTTGCAGAAAATAAGCATATTCTTTAGTTTGAGGATGAACTGTAGCACTTCCTTCAATAAATTTTAGGTTTTCTGGAGCTCCTGTTTTAGGATCTTGATGTATAATCCAAGGTCATTGAATACGATCAAAAAACGCACCACCAGCTCAAAAATGAGCAGCTTTATTGCTAATAGTAACGGTTACTTTTACAGTATCTCAATTTTCAAGGTTCCCACCATCAAGATCTTGATAAAGTTTTGTTACTCAAAGTATTGGATCTTTTGAATCAACTTGATTAATAGTCAAAAAGGCTTGCTCTGATGGTTTAACGCCATCATCAAAACTTACAATCTTGTCAAATGGATTCTTAACGTACTTATCAAAGACTCTTAATCCCTCTTGAGCCATATCAGTAAAGTCAAAATCGGTATCTCATCTATGAATTTCTTGTTCAGTCTTTTTGTCAAGACGTCATTTAGAGAGTTTACATTTTTCTTCTTTACTTCCTTCACCCTTTTGAGCACAGCAAACATCGCTTTGTTTATCTGCTGGCTGAGTACAGGTAGGTTCTGCACTTTTACGTTTATAGCTCTTACAAACCTTTTCTCAATTAGCATTAGTACTACACGCATAGTCTGTAACCACACATGGTGGACAGAGATCAGGATCTTCTAGTTTTCAAATAACAATAGGATCTAGGTTTACTCAGATTTCTCTATTATTTTTTTCTTCAATTTTTTTACTTAATTCTTCTTGTGTTGGGTAGCGAAGACCATCTCGACGAATGATGCTTCTATCTTTTACAGGAGTATTGCCAAGCTGAAGTCAGAATTTTTTCACAATTTTTGTAGATTTCTCTTGTCTCTTAAACCGTTCATCATCACAAGTACTTCCGGTATTACTGAGATAACTATGTGATTTTTTGCTTCAATTCCCATAAAAAATCTTTAGATATCCTCTAACATCAAACGTAGAGATGTCAATCTTCCCATCCAAATCCATATCTTTGACAAAAATTTGATGAGTCCCCGTTAAAGATCGTGGTGTTTTAGAGACTTCTCCTAACTTTACATTGGTATTTAAACAGGCAAGACGCCCATCTACATCAAAAACTCAATTTTCATTAGTATAAATTCTGAGTTGATCCTTGGTATTCCTAATAATAATATCCTCATATTTATTCCCATCTACATCACCAACAAAAATATCCTTAATTTGTTCTGCGCTGACCATTAAAGTCTCCATATCACGAAATCTCTTATCCTGATACTGTTTCTGAAGCCTAATAGTCCCATCTTTGTAGACCACCAAAATGTCCCTTAATCAGTCTTTATTATAATCAATATCAATAACCTTAAATATCGGCTTTTCATCATTGTGATAAATCACTTTACCAAGTCCTTCATTGTAGTCAGCATTATCAAGGTTTGCATTCTGATCAATCCTTTTTAGGAGAGGATCTCAAATATTGATCAAAAATTCTGATCAAAAAGGGAGTGTAGCCTCACCAACGGTCTTACCTCCAGCAAACAAAGTAACATTTTTAAATTCTCCCCTAAATCCAATATTCTTTTCCATTTCATCGCTATTTTGGATTGAGTCATAGCCTTGATAGGTAGATTTTAGGGTATTGAGCTTAGAGAATATGGCTTTGGCAGTTTTGTTACTTGAACCATGAGCAAGTATAGGTCAAAACTCAAAAGTTTCGTCCTCTATTACTGCAGTTGAATTACTATAATCAAGATTCGTAAAAATAGCTTTTCCTAAAACTTGCCCTTTCCCAACAACGTTCCATACCTTGAAATTAAGAAGAGGTTGATTAGTCAGCTCAAAAACAATATCCTTATTTAGACTTCCAATCAGAATTCCCTCTTTGGTATAAAAAGCTCACTTATCCTTTCTATAGGTGAAATCATCATTCAAATCATAGAGATACATTGATTTCCCGTTATCCTTTTTCAGCTCTTGGACAAGTCTTTTATTCTCAGGATCAGCAGAGACTACTCTAATTTTCTTAAAAGAATCCATAATACGAATTCTACCGATCTTGGCAAGAGTTAAAGAAAGCTGACCTGCTTCTTGAGTTGCCTGAATATCAAGATTATCATTGTTCTCGATCAAAGAGTTTTTACCTAAGATAACACTCGCTTTTTTGATTTTATTAAGATCTACCAACTGAGTTGTAATCGCTAAAGTTTTTTCAGACTTTTTTATAATATCTTCTGAAAATTTTCTATGTCAAGATGCATATCATCGCTGGTTTCACCGATCATTTCAGAAAAGATTGAGATACATAATATTTAATCCTGAATTTATCGCATTTTCGAGGAAAAATTTTCTAGTAATAATACTTGTCGTCGTCTGAACTTTCTTATCATTAACTGTTGCCTCTGCTAAAAATTTAGTCAGTCAATAATTATGGTCAGAGGTAAAAGTGAGATTTAGCTCTCCGTTGTTAATAGCTATATTTCCAGCACCAGGAGAAACCTTTACGGGTCCCAATTTATCCAAAGAGACGGTGGTTGTTTTTTTGAGCTTGTTTCATCGTTCATCCATAAGGAAAAGCTTTCCTTTGGTTGTAGAATTAGGATCTATTTTGTCAGAATTAAGTGAAAATGTCATTTTTGCCAGAGGTCCTGGTTCTATATTTACCTTAATTTTCTGCTCCTCAAGTCACGGAATAAGCGAAGAAATTTCTTCATCCCCAGCAATATTTTTTGAGGTTAGATATACTTTTGCTCTTCCTTTTTCTACAAAGAGAGAATTTGTATTAGAAAAATTCAGCCATTGCTTGCCATTTTCATCAGTAGATTTTTTTAGCACCATAAATTGAAGCAATTCTTCTTGCGCACCCAAGATAACATTGGTAGTAATAGGAATTTCTCTACCATTATTATCCCTTAGAACAAGATCAAGGGGGATTGCTTTTTTCTCATTTACTTCCATTCCGTTTGTTCAGCTAAGAAAATAACTTCCAGGAGTAAGCGGAAAGGTGAGTGAAGATAAGCGGCGACCATTTTGCTCAACATGGAGTGTTCAAGGGACTAAGGTCGCAGTATCACTCTTAAGAAGCGTTCAGCTTTGGTTCTTTACTGAAAATTTTACAGTTCATCCAAGTTGAGGTTGACTTCTATACAACAGTGTTAAATTCTGAAAATCATTGACCTCTTGAACTTGCCTCTCCTGTCATCAAACAATAAGCCCACCTCTATCAACCTCAATAGTATATGGTTCTAGAGTTCTCTGAATTTCATTTTTATATTGATCAAAAGCTTTAAGAGAGATAAGGCTATAAGCTCCAGCAAGTATTTTTCTATCGTTAGGAAGACCTATTTCAAAGCTATGAACGGGCCCAGGGACTGCAAACACAGTAACAGGGCTAATCCCACACTTCCCACTTTTTCAGCAGAACTCTAAAGTAGCAACAATTTTCCCTGTTTTTGTGTCTCCAAGTTGAAAAGGAATATCAAAGCCTTGTTTAAAAGGATTTTTTGAAAGAGAGGCTTTCGCTACACAGGTATTTTGTCCATTAATAATAAGACAATTATCTCCTGTTGAGCTAATCCTTACAGTGAGATTTCAATAATCCTTAAAAGAGAGAATATTTATACTTCAAGTCCTATTTGATACATTAATTTTCTTATTCTGTAGCGTAATTTGGGTTTGATTCAGAATTTCTTGCACCTGTTTATCTTTATTCACGGTTTCTGGATTCTCAATATCGTGAAAAGAAAAGGTATTTTTGAGCTCTCCTTTATAATTTTCTCGAGAATCAGCAAGAGGAGCGATGATATCGCCACTAATAGATTCCTTGATCGGTACAGCTCAAAGTGAACCCTCAAATGATAATTTTATCTCAAAAGGCTTTTTCTTAACCTGGTCTAATCGGCATCTCAAGCCTTCTCGCCACTCAAATTTCTTTGTCTTAAAACTATAGATATCCAAGCCTTCATTAATATCAAATCAACATTCTTTTTGGATATTTTGAACTTCAACTGCTTGTTCTGCTTTTTCCTTGTCCTTTGGAAGGAGCACTGGAACTGGCTCTATACGTTGATTAAATTCATCAAAAATCTGATCCTGATAAGGGGTTAGTCCATCATCATTATCTGAATTGATAAATCACACCTCATAACCTTTTGAGGCATAACTAGGAATGACAAATTTTGGATCAGCATTTTTCTCTTCATAAAAAGCATCTCTTTTCTGTGAGAGATAATTATCCATAATATACGAAATCCTTTCATTAATATCAAAATCACTTCTACTACCGGCAAGATCTTTCTCAATTTCATCGTAGTAAACTTTTACCTGATTTGAAACATTCTGAAAGTAGAGGAGTTCTGCAAGACTGTTGAGAACTTTTTGACCTCAAATCGCCTCCAAAAACTCTTCATAAGTAAAATTTTCATAAGGGCGAACTCATCAGTCAAGAAGAGGGGTTCCTAATTTATCAACAACAGAAATATACTGATAATGCTTATTCATTGGTTTTGCCTTTGCTTTTTCAGCATTGATGATAGCATTGTATTCCTTTACTTTATTGCTTAAATATTGACTAAGGGCTTTGCGAATACTTTCCGGACTTTTCAATTCTAGTAGTGCTCATGATTGACTAGAAATAGCTTTTGAAGCCTGATCAAGAACTTCAACCTTCATGATATCAGGATAAATAAGTTTTACAACATTCCCTCCTACTCATTGAAAGGAAAGATATCTTGGAGAATCAATAGGCCTACTTGGTGTGAGGATGTTCATGCCTGTGTAAAGGATCTCTGGATTTTCAGGATCTGAATTGAAGTCTTCTTTAAAATCCTCTTTACTCTCTTTTAATGCTTCAATCATTATATCTAAAGATCCCTCTTTTTCATCTCATCCATATTCTCCTGAGTTTCCACATGAAGAACCTAAGCTTTTACCTACAATTTCCTTCCTTTTTTTTCATAAACATGTTCAAACTATTCCATGATTACAAATACATGAATCTTCTGTATCAGTATTGATCTCATGAACAATGGCAGATAATTTAGCAAATGGAGAACGAAGTTTTGTCCATGCTTCTCTCACAGCTTGTTGTTCTTCTTTGCTATTATTGGCAATTCCTGAGCTAATAATTGCATCAATACCATCAAGTTGATTAATCACCTCACGATAAAGCTTAAAAATTTGTGAAGCAATAGCTTTTTTTTCAAGTAAAAACTTAATCAACTTATCAAAATCCTTGAGGATGTCTGCATGCCATTCAGAGAAAATATCAATTTTCCTAGTTCGAACAATTGATCTAAAAACAATACTCTGCATTGTGGCTTGGACATCACTAGCATAATTCCTGATAATTAGATCATTGAAAAGGGACCAAAGTTCTGCTTGTCAACTCGAGAGTACTGTAGTAGATTTCAAAATCTCTTCAGAAAGAAGATTCTCAATTGTTCCTGGGGACTGAGAGCTAGCTGCATTCTTAAATGAGTTTTGTAACGAAGAAAGGTGATCTTTTAGTTTATTCAATCAACTCATTAATGCAAGAGAGCCTGTCTCATCTGTAAAGGTAAGGTCGTCTTTAATCGACATATAGTACCCTCGCTCTTTTGCATCCTCTGAATATCTAAGTCCAGTATATCCATGAATTTCTTTTGTAGTAGTCGAAACATGTTTTACCTCAGAAGGGACAATCCTATATTTGTAGGTTAGACCTATATCTTTCTTCCCCTTCTGTTTTTTTATAAGAGAAAAGCCTGTAGTACCAAGAGGAATGAAACGCTTCCCTTCAAGCGGAACATTAAAAAACCACGTCTTTTCTATCAGTCAGGTATCATACATAGTTTTATCCCAATGAAAGCCATCCTTATCTGCAATTAGAATAGGAGAGACATAGATTTTCTCCGCGAGAAAATGAGGCGCCTCTTTTTCTTCTCCTGTTAATGGAACAGAGCCTCCAATATCAAAAATTTCATTTGTAGCACGTCTAAAGTCATATTCTCCACTAAAGGCATAAATCTGATTTTGATATTTATCCATGTCAACATTAATTGGAGATGCACCTCACCATATTCTATCTCAAAAATGTGTAAAAGTCTCACAATTTTTTCCGCTAGCCTGACACTTCTTTTTAGGTTCTCTACTCCATCTTAAACAGGATCCTCAGGGGAGCCATTTTACACATTTAATTATATATTTTGCTGGTCTTTTCTCCTGTTGATACAGCTCGTATTCTCATTCTGTATTAAGCATATTAAATCCTCTATTAGCATCTACTTGAGTAGAATATACATCATAAGAAGATCAAAGTCCTTTCTTTGTGAGGTCAGTTGCATCTCAATCCGACTTTGCTGGATTTTGTTGATCTTGGATGATGGAAGGATAGTTTACGAGGCCGCTTAAATTCCTATAAGTTCCTCTATAGGTAGAATAATCTACAGCTTTAGTAATTGTCTGTGCGTCTTTCCCAAAATAAAAAAATCTATAGATGTTATTTATAGTATAATCTTGATAAGAATACATAAAATCCTTAGAAAAAGCTGCTTTTTTCTGAATCTGACTTTCTTTATAATAATAAGGAATAGTACTTTTCATAGCATATTTTTCCTTTTCTACTTTTTCATCCACAAAGGACTCAAGCTTATCATTAATGCTTCTAATAATCCCATTAAGTTTAGTGTTCCCAAGAAGGAGCTGATCTTTGAGCTGGAGTTTTTGATAATGACTATCATTGCCAGTCCATCTATCTCCTGCTTTAACATTCTCAGAAATAGTATGCATTAACGGTGTACCAATAATTTCGTGATAATCTTTTAGAAAAGAACCAATTTTTCTTTCCAAAAGTTTTGTTGGAGTAATGTTCTGAGTATTTTTTTCAAGCTCTTTAATTGAATCGTTAATCTCTCAAAGATTCATATTAGCAATAGAGTCTTGAAGATCGGTCGTATCAGAACCATGTTCGGCAAAATCTTGAACAAGAGACTCAATATCCTCAGCCAATCAAGAAAGCTGTAAAGCCTGTTCTTTATACTGATCCCCTTGCAAAATGCGGTTAAAAAGATCAGTATAACGATGATAGATAAAATCTTCTGCAAAAAGAAGCTTATTCTGATAGAGTTGATAGGTTTCTTCAAGAAAATTTTTCTTATGAGCAATAAAATCATCATACCATATTTTTTTCGCGACAAACTTTTTAGGCTTTGCATCATAGAGTTTAAGTTTATCAAAAAATTTGTGATAGGCATCAATATCCTGATCAAAATCAATTACTCCATGCCAAACTTCGGGCTGCCCATCTTTTCTGTTTTCAGTAAAATAACCAAGCTCTTGATTCCAAACATATTTCTGATCCAAAAAATCAACATAAGGGTAGATTGAGGGGAAAACATAATTATCATACCTAACTGCAGGAAATGGAATAGTTCCCACCAAAACTAATCCAATTAGACGAGAACTCTGATCCTTAAGTCAGTCAAAATAGAGATTTTCAAGTAGTTTTGCAATTTCTGGAGCATCATATTCGCTCGTATTAATTTTCAGGACCAGAGCCTTGCTTTGTGGATAATGTTTTTGAATATACTGAGTTGAATATCGTTTAAGATCAGCTTCAATACTTGGATAGATTTTCTCATCAACCAAAAGTGCAACCAATTGAGTATTGGTATTCATATTATCGGAAGATGCAGATGCCCTATTCCAATCAAGATATCCTAGATAAGAAAGAACATTAAACGCTAAATATCCAAGCAAAATGATAAGACCAACTATTCTTTTAGCCCTCATAGAAAAGATCGAGGAAATAAAAAACTCACTTCAAAAGTATACGTTAATCAACATAAAAATAAAGGAAAAAGCTGAGAGAGCAGTCAGTTTTTGTTGCTATTTTTTTGTTTTAAGATTTATCGATTGACATTTATTAGAATAATGACTTGTAAAATCTTATCTTTTTTGAAATCATTTGATTTTTAAAATATAAAACTTATACTCCAAACTGTTTTTGTCCAAAAATAATCTTAAATGCAAGCTATTTGAAACGAAAAAGCAAAGCAACAATTTAGAAGCTACATTTCTCATAATCAGTCGCAACAAAAGCCTGTCTTTTTGATTTTAATTGGACCGGGAGGAATCTGAAAAACTACATTTTTACGTTCTTTTGTCGAGGAGCTTCTATGAGAACAGTTCAAAACTGATTTTCTTCGACTAAGGGATTTTTCGAAAGAGCTAGGAAAACTTCACTCAATCCAAGTTGAAACTCCTAAAGAAGCCAAAATAATCTCTATTGATGAAAAAACTACCTACGAAAATAGGGGAGTGAGGGAGTTGACAAATCGGTTACAGCAGTCTTCTTTTAGTGGTAAAAAGGTGCTTCTTGTGGAAAATATTCAAAGAATGACGAATGCTGCAATGAATGCTTTCCTAAAAACTTGTGAAGAGCCACTCCCTAATAGATATCTCTTTGCTACAGCAGAGCATGAAAGCTGAATCCTTCCAACAATTCTGTCAAGAGCAATGGTTATAAGGTTTGCTCCTCTTTCAGATACCGAAATGCAGCAGTATTTAATTCAAGTTTTGGGAGAATCTGAATCTCCAGAAAAGACGCAGCTCCTTGCAAAAATTGCACTAGGAAGACCTTGAATATTACAAACAATATTAGAAAAACAGGCTGAAAAACCTGAGATTCTCACAGAAATTTCTCAGCTTCTCAAGATAATAGAACATCCAGGTTTGTTGGCAAGTAAGATGAATCTCCTAAAAAGGATGGATGAAGAGTGAATCTTGGATGCTATTCTTTCCGCTATCATCAAAATAGCAATAGATGCCAACAAAGAGCAGTCAGCAGAGGTTCGAATAAAAGTAAAACAACTTATCTGAGCGAATGTTTCAAAAGAAAATGCTCTTCGATATTGAATTTTATCTAATGTCTAACTATGTCTACTTATCTAGGACAGAATTTTCTCAAAGATGGCTCTACAATTAATTTTATTCGTGATTCAATTCAGAAACTTTATCAAGAATCTTGAGCAAAAACTTTGGTGGAAATTTGACCATGAAAATGAGCAATAACAAGGAAAATCTATCAGATTCCAAGAGATTTTTTTGTTATTGAAAAAGATACTAAAATGGAGGAGTATCTAAATAAAATAGGACTAGACAGGGAACAAATCTATTTTGAGAACATTCTTAATATTGACATTGAAGGCTTCTTAACGAAGAACGGGTGAGACGCAAAACATACTCTTGTCGTAGGAAATCTTCCTTATTATATTACCTCTCCAATCTTTAAATCTTTATTTCGAAAAGAGGATCCAAAGCTATTAGGATGATTTTTTATGATTCAAAATGAAGTTTGAGAAAAAATAAAATCTGACGCGAGCAAAAAGTCTTATCTCTGGTGGCTTATTAACAGAGCTTATCAAGTAGACTATGTAAAAATGGTCCCCGCAAAATGCTTTTCTCCCGCACCAAAAGTAAAAAGTTGTCTTATTAGATGCACAAAAAAAGCTCAAATTGAAAACATAGATATGAATGCCTTGGAAACCTTTCTAAATTTTTTCTCTCCTTATAGCAGAAAAACTTTAGGCAGAATTGCTAAAATGTGAGAAAAAAAAGGAATATCGACTTATTATATCCCAGAGGAACTTCAAAAGAAAAGGTTAGAGGAGTTGACTCGAGACGAGCTAAAAAAAATCATTAATTAAAAAATAGATATTCCTTCCAGAGAATCAAGAAGTGCAAAAAATTGACAAAACGTGAAGAATTAGTTAAAATAGAGGAGAGTCGTCAGAATTTTCTCTTTTATTTAACCAAAAAAACAATGAAAGAAGTATTTAGTCAATCTGCATCAGAAATTCAGGAAATAGCATGGGTAGTTGACAATGTAAAATCTGAATTGCAAGAGTTGAAAAAGGAATTTTTCTTCGAAAAAGATGACAAAGAGGTAAGATATAATATGAATGCCATAAAAGATTATCTTTCTTTTCTAAAAGATAAGTCCTGGAATGAGCTTGCAAAAGAGCATCAATTTCCTGCGACGATGGCAGTCCAAATTGCACTCAGAAAGCTTGGATATCAAAGTGGGAAAGTAGATGGTATCTTATGAAATATGACCAAGGAGAATATTGGAAAGTTTCAATCGGAATCTGGCTTGACTCCTGATGGAATTCCATGACCACTTACGATCAATAAAATTCTTGAAAAATTAAATCAAAAGAATTCTGACTCAAATGAGTGAGTTACTCAGTTTAAAAGCGATAAAAATTCTTCATGGAGCGATAATTTAAGGCCAACATTTCCTCAAAAAAAAGCCTGACCTGCGACAAAGATTCCTTTTAAATTGGCAGAAAGTATTGCTCAAGACCAGAAACAACTTTTATCAGAATCAACAAAACTGACAAAAAAGACAGAGCAATGAAAAGGATTCTTTACAGAGCTCTTCCCTAATCCTATCATAAATCCAGTCTCACAGTTCAAAATCCCTATGGCAAGAGTAGATTCTTCTGAAGGTAAATCTAAGGAACTACAGGAGGTATCAATCAAAATGGATAAAAGTATTCAAAGTAGTCCGAATATTCCTTGAATTATCAAACACTGAGAGCGATATATCCCTATTACAAAAGGACTTCTCTCTAGAGAAACGATTAGCGGATATCGTTCTCTCCAAAAAGCACAAGAAAATTTGAAAAAAATGCAAAGAGAGCAGTTTGATAATGAATTAACACAAGGAACAGATAAAATTACCTTTTTGACTGATGAGTTTGCTCAAGAACTAGTGAAAAAAGCAGAATCAAAATGACAAGAAGACCTTTTCTTAGGAGGAATCAAAAAACTAACTGACAAACAAGCAGAAATACTTTCCAAGTATTCAGGTAACCTTCGATTAGATGGAATTTCAGAGCTGAGCAATCAGCAAATTATTGCACTCAGTAAACATAGATGAGAGCTTTATTTAGAGGGACTACACCACCTAAAAGAAGAACAAAAAAAATTACTATCCCAGCATAAAGGAACAGTAATTCTTTCCGATCAATAAAAAGCGAAGCTTACACTAATTCCCAACAATAACTTTGGATGGAGTGATGACAAGTTTGTCATCTCCATTTTCATAAATAAACCCCTGCTCAAACTCTTGAATAATTTTCCCTTTAAGATGCTCGTCTTCCGTTGGTTGCATACTTACAGGTTCATGAAACTGCGCGTCAGGAGCCAATCCTGTCGCTTCAATTGGTCTGACTTTTAACTTTTCTAAACTTCTTAAAAGATTCTCATACATCATTTGAAGCCCCTGTCCCATAGGAGAAGATTTTGCCTCATCTGAGAGGTTGAGGAGGGATTTTCTGAGGTTCTCAATAAAAGGAAGCATATCCTTTACAACCTTCAGAATAGCATCACGATCCGCAGTTTCAATTTTTTGCTGAGTTTGTCTTTGAAGAATATCAAAATCCGCTTTCAAATTTAAATAAGCAATCTGACTATTCCTTGCAATTTCATCTTTTTCTTGAAGCTGGGCTTCAAGCTCTTTGATTTTATTCAAAAGTGGTGTAAAATCAGCTTGAGCATCTTGTGTTTCTTTTTTCACCTCTTCTAATTTTGCCTCAAGATCGGCTGATTCTGTATCTATTTCAGGTGTAAGTTGCTTTTCATCATTAGGGTTTGTTGATTGTGGCATTATTTTTTCAAAAGGATAAAATCTGATTGCAGTATAGAGATTTTGGCGAAGATTTTCAAGACATTAAATCTTTCTCATTATAATTTGGAGGGGAGCGATTCCCCAGATTGAGAATAAAATCGCTCTCCAAAACTCAGCTTCTTTTGATGCAGTTCAGTTGCAAGTTCTACTCCGAGATACCTCCAATGCCATGGTTCTATCATCTTTCCATCAATATCCGCTCCTTTTTGATAGGTCTGATGAAAACCTCGCTTATAAGCATTTTCTTGCAATCGTTCCAAGCTTACTTTGTCGAGCTTTCATTTGTTCGTTCAGAGGTCAAGTGCAAGTCATGCCTGATGTTCACTGCTTCCAGGTTCTGCACATTGATGCTTATTCTTGCAATAAGACTTCAAGAGCTGTTGTTGATGTTTAAATGACCTATAAGCACTGGTAATGCTGAGTTTTTTCTTGCCTTTGAAGTGATCCTGGAAGTGCCAAGCCATATCGGCAAATTGTATTCAGGCTTCCTGTCTAAGTTGAAATTTCCTCGCTGAATTAAAGGTAAAATCTGAAGGAATCGGTACTAAATCACTTGGTTCATACTGAGGATCTTGAAAAGGATGCTTTTCATCAAGGAATTTCTGATAAGACGCATCAGCCTCAAGATCAAATCAGGTTTCAATTTTTTTGTAGGTGTTGCTTCCTGTAGAAGTATCAAAGGATTCTTGAAGTTGAGCTTTTATAGGAGTACTTCAAAACCAAAGCAATAATCCACAACCCAAAAAGAACACTCATCAGAGAAAAAGTCAGATTTTTGTCTTCATTAGCTTCAAAAGAATAAAAAAACTCACCTAAAGGTAAAGATTCCGTTCAAAAAAGCAAGAAGGAATGTAGCTATGCCCTGAAAAGTAGGTTATGGAATGCAGCTATTGCATTTACTTTTTGAATACTTATAGTCCTGCATGTTTGTTTTGAGAAAATCTTCTCACTTTTATTTCTTTTCCTCCCCCTAAAATGCAAACGCTTCAATCCTACAATAAACCTCGAACCTTTTATATCGCTTCATTTTTGCTCTCTGCGGTTTTTTTCTTTGCTTGTGCCTATCTAAGTCACCAAGAGCAAACAAGATCGGTTCTTATCTTAGAAAATAGCTTAGCAATTATTGGAGTCAGTATGCCGGCTTTGATAGCATTTCGATTGATCAAAAAAGACCCTATCCTTTTGCAAGATCTCAAAGCAAGAGTCACACGTTTTGATAAAAGTTTTTGGAAATATCTTTTGGTAATCTTAGGACTTACTTTTTGATCACTGCTAGTTGCTCAACTCATTTCTCTTCCTTTAGGATATAGCGTAGAGCAGTTTGTTGTTACCGGAAATCCATCCTTTTCTACATTCCTTTTTTCTACTTGGTTTATTATTGTTTTTGCTGCGATTGTAGAGGAATTGGCTCGACATAGCTATGGAATAGATACGCTAAGGAGAAAATTTAGCCTCATCACGACAAATCTAATTTTTGCAGTCTATTGGGTTGCTTGGCATCTCCCACTTGCAACTATAAAGGGCTATTATCATAGCAATCTCGTGACAGAAGGACGAATCTACTGACTCAATTTCGCTTGCTCTGCAGTCATTTTTGTCTTTCTGATTAACTGGCTCTATTATAAATCCGGGAGAAATCTCTGGATCGTGGTGTTTTTCCATGTCTTTGCAAATGTCGGGAATGAACTGTTTTCTACGCATCCAGATAGTAAAATTATTCAAACCTGACTTCTCTTTTTGTTCCTCATTATATTGCTGATCAAAGACAGAAAGCTATTTTTTCAAAATAATAAAACGGGCTAATAGATTTTCTAAAAGAGTTATATACAAAGTTTTATTTACTTTAGATTAAACTTTTTAAAAGAAAGAAGTGTGCCCTTCACAATCAGATTTCTTTTCTCATTGAAAAAACTCCTCAATTCGCTATACTCAAACCAATTTCAGAATGCTTGATTTTAGAGAAAAAACCAAGAAATCTGATTCTGGTTTTTTATTTTTTATACCAAAAAGCAAATGGCAATTAGAAATATCGCAATTATCGCCCATGTAGATCATGGAAAGACTTCACTCGTAGACCAGCTCTTGAGGCAGTCTTGAACGCTCAAAAAAATGGAAGAGCAAGACCTCGTTATGGACAATAACGATCAGGAAAGGGAGAGGGGGATCACCATTTATGCCAAAAATACCGCGATTGAATATCAAGGCGAGAGAATCAATATCGTAGATACCCCAGGACATGCGGACTTTGGAAGCGAGGTAGAGAGAGTATTGAGAATGGTGGATTCTGTAATCCTCGTAGTGGATGCGTATGAAGGGCCGATGCCGCAGACCAAGTTTGTGCTTAAAAAGAGTCTTGAACTCTGACTCAAACCGATGGTTGTACTTAATAAAATTGACAAACCTGCGGCAAGGCCTGACCGAGTGATTGATCAGCTTTTTGATCTGTTTATTTTGCTTGGAGCGAGCGATGAGCAGGCAGATTTCCCGATTATTTATGCGAGTGCAAAAAATGGCTATGCGATGAAAAATCTGACTGATGAAGCGAAGGATTTGACTCCGCTTTTTGATGCGATCTTGGAAAATGTAGCTCCAGCAGCTGAAAAATCTGATCTCCCTTTCTGTATGCAGGTTGCGAACCTCGGATATGATGATTATTTGGGAAGACTTGGAGTTGGGCGTGTGTATCAAGGAACTTTGAACGCAGGAAGCCAGGTAACGATCATCGGAAATGATGGAGAAAAGAGAACTGGGAAGATCGCGCATATTTTTAGAACGCTCGGGCTCCAGAGGATTGAGATTCCTCAGGCAGAGTGTGGTGATATCGTGACTATCAGTGGAATCCCAAATATTTTCGTGGGAGAGACGATCGGAGTAGGGGAGTTTAAGGCATTACCGACAATTGCGATTGATGAGCCGACCTTGAGTATGGAGTTTTTGGTGAATGATAGCCCTTTTGCTGGGAAAGATGGGAAATATATGACGACCAGAAACATGGCAGAAAGACTAGAAAAAGAAGCTGAAACCAATGTTGGTTTGAAAGTAGAAATGGTGGAAGGAAAATTCATCGTCTCAGGAAGAGGAGAGCTTCATCTTGGAGTATTGATTGAAGCGATCAGGAGAGAAGGATGGGAGCTGCAAGTTTGAGCACCTCAGGTGATTTACAAAGAAGAAAACGGACAAAAACTTGAGCCAATGGAAAACCTTGTCGTTAGCGTAGAAGACGGGCTTTCTGGAACAGTAATTGATATGCTCGCACCTCGTAAAGGACTCATGCAAAATATGAGCTCAGAAAACGGACTTACAACGATGGAATTTATCATCCCAACCAGAGGTCTTCTCGGATTCCGTGGAGAATTCATCCTCGCGACGAAGGGTGAATGAATCATGTATTCAGCCTTTTCTCACTATGAACCATTTAAATGAGAAATTGTAAAAAGGCAAGTTTGATCTATGATTTCGTCTGCCACCGGACAGGCGATGATGTATGGAATCTTCAAACTCCAGGAGAGAGGACCAATCTTCGTAGACCCAGCTCAGCCAATCTATGAAGGAATGATCGTAGGGGAGCATCTGAAGGGAGGAGATATGACCGTAAACCTTACTATCAATAAGCAAATGAACAATGTCCGCAACTCTGGAAATGATGAAGCGATGAGAATTGATCCAATCGTGCATTTGTCTCTTGAGCAGGCGATGGGATATATCGGACTTGATGAACTGGTTGAGATCACGCCAAAGGCGATTAGAATTAGAAAGAAGTATTTGACTGAGTCTGCGAGGACAATTGCGAGGAAGCAGGGATTGATTTAGAATTGATTTTTGATATAATCACTTTATTATTAGGGATCTATGATTTAAATAGTTAATAGTTATATAATCATGAAAATATTGTCATATATCATATCATTATTTCCATTATATCTTTTGTTTTGTTTTCAATATTTCCGAACATCTTCTCTTCGTACACTAATTTTATTGATATGTTTTTTTGTATATTTAATTATATTTGGTGTTACTTGGCATATAATTTATAAAAGATTACAAATGACACAGCGTCCTATTAAAATATTAAAGGTTAAAACTAATAATCATGTATATTTAAGTTATTTTATGACTTATATCATTCCTTTTGTTTTTGTTTCATTTGAGAGTACAGATTGAACAATAAATCGACGCTCCTTACTTATTTTATTCTTTATTCTTGTTGTGATTTGATTCTTCTATTGTAAGACGAATTTGTTTTCATCAAATCCAATAATCCCATTATTGTGATGGAGATTTTATGATGCAGAAATTCAAATAGGAAACGGTAAGGAGGAATGTGTTCTTTTAAAAAGAAAAGATAGAAAATCTTTTAATGAACTATCTGATACTAAAGGAATTTATTTAGTAGATGATGAAGTTTTTTTAATTCTTAAATAACAATATCATGTTAGAACAAGTAAGATGATTTTTAGAAGATGCCTCCGAAAATCAAGCATATAATGCAATGCTTTATTTTAGGCTGAAAAATGAATCTGAAAATTGACCTGTTTCATATCAAGATAAACTTGTTAATATAACAAATGAGGCTCAATGACAGCTAAAAGAACAAATTTTGCAAGCGATTAGGGGTAAATTATCAACCTTTTGAGAAGATACTGAATTATTAAATGTAAATAATTATGATTATACAAGAAATAATGTATTATATTTTTTTGAGGATACTTATACTCAAGAAGTCAGTTTTTTAACAAATGATTTAATTGGGAATAACGATAATTTTAATCGAGAAGAAGCAGCTAGAATAGATGGAATTATTATTAGATTATGAACTACGGATCGTTTTATAAATTTTTATATTCCTTATTTTCCAATATTTGCTCTTCAACGTGATACTTGGTTTATACTCAGAAAAATGGATGATCAATTCCAAACGACAGATGCAATACGTTTTAATTATAAGCCTATATTTCTATATTTTAACAATAAAATTCTTATTCTGGATTTTAAAAAATTAGAAAAAGATTTTGGCTATGAAACAACTATGAATCAAAGAGCTTGTGAAAAAATATCAATGTTTACAAGGCAATGACTATTATCTGATAATAATACATTAGAAACAATTATTCAAACTAATCAAAAATTAAGGAATAAATTATTAAAAATAAAAGAAGATTCTCCTGTTTTTAATGTAAATAAAGAGCAAATTGTTTTGTTTGTAAGAGATACAAATAATAAGATAAAAATTCGTATACAAGATGATGGAAAGTTTGTAGTTGGCAATCCTAGTCAAGCTGGTGTTTTTCTTAAATTGATGGATGATGACTATGTAAAATCTATGTTGACAGGAAATCAGTATGATGCTGAGAAAAAGAATAAAATAGAATAATCTCCCTTAACTTCCCCTTGCAATTCCCTCAGCGTTCCTTATACCCCCATTAAGCAAATACTAAAAACCCAAAAAACCGAGAGAATAGCCAACGCAATCATCAAAACGCCGAAAAAACTCTCAAAACCGATAAAGAATGGGGTTAAACGGTCAAAAAAATGCTAGAATACAAAAAGATTTGACCAAAATGCTGAAAAAAATTAAAAAACGGATCAGATTTTCATTTTTTGGGTCAAAAAAGCGAAAAATAAGACAAAGATTTCATATTTTTCATCAAAAAAGTCCAAACATTCAAAATTTTATCACAAAAACGGTCAAAAAAGCTACTCATCCCCAAAAAACTCGCCTCTTGATGTTAAAACCTTTCTGAGAATAGCAAAAGTAAGCCCTTTTATATTCTTACCATATGATGATGACACAAAACACCGATCTCCAGAGTTTTTCTACAAAGAAACTCTCCAACGCAGCCTAAAAGCAAAAAAGCTATTGCTTATACAATAAATTTTAGTATACAATATTATTGCATTTTATTTTATATTCTGAATTATTCTTGTATGAATAAACAAAATCAACATGTTGTCCCTCATTCTAATGGATGGGCGGTAAAAACTCCCCATTCAGAAAGAGCATCAAGAGTTTTTTGAACTCAAAAAGAGGCTACATCTTATGCAAGAGAAAGAGCACAACAAAATAGATCAGAGCTCTTTATCCATAATAGGGAAGGGAAAATTAGAGAAAGAAACAGTTATTGAAAAGATCCGTATCCTCCTAAATGATAGTGGATGAAAAAGGCTATAACAGTTTGGATAGATGAGTCTACAGAAATTTTTCTAAATTGAGAGGAATACAATTTAATGGGATATTTAATTACAGATTCCGATTCTAGAGAATTTGATTTTTTGAATAAACTTAAACAAGCAAGGAAAGAGTCTCCTATGTGTTGGAACACTATCCATGGTTCAGAAATTTCTCAAAATGATGAAAATAAAATAGAGTTAATTAAAAGGTGGTTAGATTTATTTATACAAGAGAAGTCTGTTTCTTTTTATAGTTTTTTGTATAAAAAGAACTTACAGTTTGTCACTAATAATGCCAATAATGGAGGATATGAAAGATATTTTTCATGACAAGCTGCGTTTTGAATAGCCTCAAAAATGAAAAGCACATGAGTCGGGATTCAAACAATATTTAAAGATGTTTGAACCATAACCGTTTTATTTGATAGGAGAAGGTCTCATACAGCTACTCAAGAGAATGGAAATATCATCAGATATAATGATTTAGAAAATACATATATTGATGCAATAAGAAGAAAAATTAATGCTGTTACAAATAGGGATGATATTACAGTAAGATTTTCTTTCCTTTCGTCAGATTGTTTCGATGCCATGCAACTTACAGATATTATGATTTTTATTTTAAGATTAAAAATTGAGGGAAGGTTTGATCATCCCTTATTTAAAATATTTTCTTATTTTATTTCTAAGTATTTTGAGGGCTTGAATATTGATGTAACAAATTTTAATTTGCAAGATTTTTTTGGATATGATCCAAAATATAATTTTTTTCAATCCAATTAGTTTTTAAAATTAATATTTAAAAAAATCATGCAGCACAAAGTCTACGGTTGTAAAGTCAATAAATTCTACCTCAATAAACGAATCGCTCACCTTGAAGCAACCAATCAAGTGAATGATAATCTTTTTCTCGTTGCGACCTGCGTGGTGACCGATAGAGCCAAGATGAAATGGGTCAAAGAAATCATTGAACAAGCCAAACTTGGCAAGCAAATCCTTATCGCTGGTTGTGGCTCTATCACCAAAGGGAAAGCCACGGAAAGATCAGCTTTTTTTGCCTATTATCCTGAATTAGCACCTTATCAAGAGCAAATCACGCTTCTTGCAGAAGATCCGCTAGAGGAGGAGAGCGAACTCGCCTTTAGTTTCAAAATGCCGAATCAGAAGCTCCGAACCAAGAACTATGTGATCATTCAGAACGGTTGCGATAATCATTGCAGTTTCTGTCTCACGATTTTCAAGAGGGGAGCGCATAGAAATCGCCCTTTGCCGGAGATTATTGAGGAGATTAGACAGATTGAAGCGGAAGGTGGGAAAGAGATCGTGCTGACCGGGATCAATCTTGCAGCTTGGGGTGCGAGCAATACGAGGAATGCTAAGGAAAGCAGATTCAACGAGCTTTTGGAAGCGATCTTGGAGCAAACCACGATCCCAAGGATCAGGATTTCTAGTCTTGACCCTCAGTATCTTGATGATCGTTTTTTTGAGCTGATGAATAATCAGAGGTTCTGTCCGCATTTCCATCTCTCCATTCAGAGTTTTTCTGATGCGGTGCTGAAGCTGATGAATAGAGCCTATGATAGCAAAAAGCTTGATGAAGTCCTAAAAAAGTTAAGAAATCTGAATCGCCCTGATGCGGAACTTGTTTCCATCGGTGCAGATCTTATTTCTGGCTTTCCCTGAGAAACGGAGGCGGATTTTGAGATCACTTGCGAGGCGGCGCAGAAGTATCGTATTACCAAGCTCCATGCCTTCCCTTTTTCTGATCATCACAAAGCCGAGAGGATCCCTGCTTCTTCGCTCCCAGATCAAGTGCCAAATGAAATCAGAAAAAGCAGAAATAGAAAGCTGATTGAGATCGGCGATCAGGTTCGTGATGCCTTTGTCGCTCAAAACTATGGGAAAAAACTCCAAGTCCTGATTGAAGAAGTGAAAAATGGGAAAGCGAAATGATGGACTGAGAACTATCTTCAGATTTCCTTGTCTTGAAACTATGAAAAGGGGAGTTTGGTTGAGGTGATTGTAGATGAAAAGAATTGTGTGTTTTAGATAGCAGTATTTTACTTTATCTGTGAGGAAAGGTATGGATTTTGAATATCTTGCTTATACAGTTTTGTGTATATTTGCTTTTATCGCAGTGATATATTTTTGAAATCCCTCTTCTTTTTTGAAAAAGGAAAAAATTCGACATGAAAAAATCTGAGCATTATCTCCTATAACAAGGCTTCTTTATCTTATTTTAACTTGGCTTATCTGTGCATTATGTATGCTTATTGCCTATCAGTACGGTTTAAGAGGACTAAGTATTCGAGCGATGCTTCCTTTTTGCCTTATCTGGCTTTTTCTTGTAGGTCTTCCTATTCGGGAGTATCTAAGAAAAAAGATTAGCACTTTAAAGGCGGGGGAGTATCTTAATATTTTAAATTTATTGCTTCTTATAGTTCTTCAATTTCTTTCAGTCTTTATTATGGGATCTGCGATTCTTCTTGTGAAAATTCTTGTATAAGTGCTTGATAAGTTTCATTAAGATTCAGCTTTTTAAAGCTGTTTTTATTATTTGGTTTTGATAGAGTTATCTTTAATTATTTTTTAGTTGACTTTTGATAGATTTACCTTATATATTAGTTGAAAATATAAAAATATGCTAAACAATTAAAAAATAAGAAAATGGAAAAAAAAGAAAGTGTAAATTATTTACCAATTGTTCAAGCTATAGAACAGTTGGTGCAGAGGGCAGTATCGCTGAAAATCAAGAAAGAGAATCCTAATGGCGATATTACAAGCCATACGATTTCTGGTATCAGGATTGCCTATCTGAAAAAGGAGTCTTTTGAAATTACCTATGCTAATGGTATTATGACTCCAATGAAAAAGAATGAGTCGGCTCCCGAGCTTTTGCTTACTCTCTTCTTTGCTAATGAGAAGAAGGAAGCAAGTGTATCGATTCCAATGCAAGAGCGTATTCTTGCTCAGCCCGAAGGTCTTCTTTCTTTGGGATGGACAAAGATTACTCTCGCAATAGATGAGTTGATCGATTATTTTTATGCCTCAAAAATAAAGGACAATAAATTTCATCAAGAAGCGCATGGGAATGTGGTTTATTTAGAGGATTCTGTGTTTGAGGTTAGTGCTTTAGAGCCAATTCCGAGCTCTCTTTGTGACCAAATGTTACATGTAGTCCGTGATTGTTATCTTGCAAAACATGTTGCTTTTGTGGATGCGAATTTGACTGCAAAGAGAGAGCTTTGGATCGTTGTAGATTCTTGGGGCACTCGTGTAATCGACCATCGTGATAGGGTTCAATTTGGGCTCACTCCTTATTTTATGAATGGACAGCGGAGGGTTTATCAATCTCAGCTCTCAGGAATGTTTAAGGATTGTGATGCTCTCAGGAACTATCTTAGCAACGAATTGCATCCAAGGCTTCAAGAGGAATTGTTTACGCTTGATCGTAAGCAGTTAGAGAGCGGGATTTACCCTATCCTTCTTGCACCTTCGGCTGTTGGCACGCTTTTTCATGAAGCAATTGCGGGACATATGCTCTCTGGAGCCTATATTGCTGATGGAATTTCTACGGTTTTCAAAGGGAAACTTGGGAAACGGGTTGCAAAAGAAGGCTTTATGGAGGTGTTGAAGCATATTCAGATTTGGGACTGTCCAAGAGATGAGCGTATGCTTGCTGCTTATCAATATGATATGGAAGGAACCAAAGCTCGAAATGTCTGTCTGATTGACAAAGGGAAGGTAGAAGGCTATCTTCTTGATCGCAATTCTGCATTTCGTTTGAAGCTTGAGAATAATGGGCATGCTTTGGCAGGAAGTTTTAATGAGCAGCTGTTTGCTGATTACTTTCTTTTGCCTGAAGCTGTGCTTCCAGAGCCAAGAGTTTCTAATCTAGAGATTCTTGTCGATTCCGACTATTCTTTAGAAGAAATGAAGGCTGATTTCTTTAGGAAATTTGGCTATTATCTTTGGGTAGAGTCAAGTTCTGGAGAAGTTAATGTGGAAACGGGCACTTTTGAGCTTAAGGTTGATGTCGTTGTGAAAGTATATCCCAATGGTAAAAAAGAGTACTTTCATGGCGGAGTGCTTTCTGCAAATTTGACAGATTTTTTATCTGCTATTTGTGCGGTGAGCAATCATTATGGGAAAAATCAGGGATATTGTGGTGCTCCAAGTGGGGTAGTCCCGACAGAAGAGGTGGCTCCTGCTATGGGTATGTATGGAGTTAATTGGGTTCCTTATTCCTTGCCGGGAAAAAATACAATTCTGACGCTTAAACGGGATAAATATGTCCCCAAGGATTGGGAACAGAAAACTTCTTCGTTTGAGATGTGATTGAAAAGGTGAGATTTGGAGTGTTGCAAGATCTTTGTGACACTCCATTTTTTATTTGGGGAAGGGAGGTTTGCAGCCAGATTTCTTTGTTTTTTTTATAAGGAAGTGTTTTCAATAGAAGGGTTTTCTAGCTGGAGACAAAAAAGCTGATTATCTCCTAGATAGAGCAGATTCTTACAGGTTATCTTAGGTTTAAAAACTTTTTTTCAAAAAATATCGCTTTTGGATAGTCCTATTCCTCAAGTTTAAGAGTGAAAGGTATTATGAGCTTGATTTACTCAAAAATTGAGATTTATATTGTTTTATAAGAGGAGTATTCTGATAAAGAGGGCGAATATCAACATAATCGCCATAGTCTTTTAGATCTTGTCGTCCTCTCGGCGCCTGCACTCTATAATCCAAAGGTTTCGCGACTAATGGTCCTAGATTAAGCTGTTTAGATGGTACTCAAAATGTGTTTAATTTAGAATCAGCAAAATCTCACCTAATAATAAAGACACTATTCGGATCATTATTAACTGCATGACCAAAATGAATATTTACATCTTGCCCTTGTATGTTCCCTCTCACAATATCCACATGGATATCTCCTAGAATCTTATGAGAAAATGTGTAGCTATCTATAATTTTTTCTAATTGTAGTTTTATATTATAATTTTCATACCCTTTTTTAACTTCAGCCATATCTCTTCATTTATAATAATTTACAGCAGATCGTTTACCTCAATGGATTTCAATCTCAGGCTCTAATGATGGTCTTAAAAAATATTTAATCTCTCTTTTAAATCCATATTTACGTCCGAATGTTAAAAGCCAATACCAGGGACTCTGCATTCATGGCATTGTTTGCATAGGAATCTTATCGAAAATTTTTCCTAAGCGAAAATCAACTTGAGTGGTTGTCTCATATGAACCATTAGGTAAATATTGGGCTTTACTAATAATAGGTCCGTCTGATCCATCAGTACTTCTCCATATCCCTTCTGATATAGATCTATAAAATAATCTAACTTCTCCTGTAGTAGTATATCCCACTATCCAAGGACGACCCAATCCCTGATAGCAATCACTTAAAAAAAACTCTAGTCAATCAATTTTAACCTTATGTTTTGGAGGAAACCCCTTTTCAATCAAGGTATTCATTATTTCACTTTTAGAAAATTCTATATTTTTTGATTCTCATACTAGCATTTTTTCATTATTTTTTATATATTTTTCCAAGATTTCCTGAAATCATTTTGCATTATTTTTATGGAACTCTACTCATTGAGATTGTTGTTTTTCTTGAAGTTCTCTAGCTTCTAGAGTTCTATTTTTATTCCAACTAAAATATTCTCTTCTTGTATTGTTGATATTGGTGTAGTAAAGGTCAAGCATCTTATAAAGCATTGTTCATTCTTTGATTTCTATTCATGTTTCTTTTAGATTTTCTTTCATAAGAAACTCGTATCTACTCTTTTGCGTTTTGTATGGGATCTCTGAAAGATATTGCATAAAGAGGGGTTCAGTTACAGCTTCTGTACAAAATTCTTCTCGTTTATTTACATGATTTTCTTCTCCAGATGTGTTACGAATAATATCATTATATGGATGATTTTTTGCATGACTGAGGTATTCTTTATGTATAGTTTGTAGTTCATGATACGCTTGTTGCTCTCGTGCAGGAATCGTTTTATTTCTCAATCATTTTCATGGATTAAAGAATAAATGATTGTATTCATGAATTAAGCAATTTCATAACATATGATCAAAACTTATATTCCCTTTCTTAAGTCTTGATATCCCGAATGCACCAATTATCTGCTGTAGGTTGATGTTGATTACCTTATTTTCTTTGTCAGCAAAAGAACGTAGAGATCATTTTTTTGTCTCAATATTTAACTTTATATTCTTAGATCTTTTTTGAAGATATCTGAGGGTGGTTTTTTCATATCAAGATAAATCGGGCGATTTCTCAAGGTAATCAAAAATTGTCTTGTTATCATAAATACCTAATTTTTGTATTTGTTTTTGAAGAGTTTCTTGATGAGAATCAATTCGTTCATAGACTTCCTTGCTGTTGGTAGGATTAAAATCTTTAAAAAGATTAGATTCTATGACCTCTCTCGGGATATTAAGCAGTTTTTTTGTTTTTTGTTGTTGTATGTCATTTCATTGGTTGTGCACTCCCGTTGATTCTTGAGATCTAAACATAGTTGTTGACTCATCAATGGTTTCAAGTCCATCTCATTTTTTCTGCATTTTAGATAATTCAGATTCTTTTCATCTTATGATTCCTTCTTGTGCAATGACTTGATTTTTTAAATTAGTTAATTTCCCTATTTCTGGGACCAACTCAATGACAAAAACATTTTCTCAATTGAGAGTCTTTTGTACAAGTTTGATATTTCACTTATATTTTTCTACTTTGTTTAGCAGTTTAAAAGAGTTTTCTGCTCTTTCTTTGATGCTTCAATGCGTTCACTTTTCACTAAAAAGTATTTTTCTTTCTCAAGGATTGTCCAAAATTAATCTTTCAGCAAATTCAGTATCCAAACGTTTGAGTTCATTTGGGGTATTTTGATAGGTTTTATATTGTTCGTATAGGTCCGTATGACTTTCTTTTGCATATTTTTCATAATATTCTGGTCTGTTCTTTGAAATCTCATCTGCTTTTTCTTCTACTGATTTTTCTTTTTTGGCTTTGAGTTCAGCCTCTATGCTATCAATCTTTCTAGATAATTCTTGAATCATAGTATTATTTGCATCACGCATAGTTTTTTTTGTTTGTATTTCTGCTTCTAATTTTATTTCTTCTGGTGATTTTTTTCTAATGCAAAAAGTTCCATCAGAGCTTTCAAACTGACGTAATTCTGATTCAGGATAAGTTTTTTTTAGACCCTTAAATGACGTCTCAGCTTCAGCTTTTGCTGTATATTCAACAGTATGTCAAGTATCAAGCGTTACTCTCTCTGCCAACATAAAATCAAGATCTTGTAACTTTTGTTCATATCATTGTGGCTTGTCTTTTAGTAAACTTTCATATTGATCAAAAATATCTTTGTATTTTCCATTTCTTTCTAGAGCTATTTTTGCTCCATCAGGACGAAGCTGAATTTCGTTTGGGATTCATTCATTTACATTGGCAAGTCAATTAGCATACCTATTAACAGCCATATTATAAGATGCATTTTTGATAGAAACTTTATTAGATTCTGGCAAGGAAATTTCCTTATAACTTGCTGAATTGAGTTTATTTTCTATGAATTTTACTGCATTTTCACGTGTGGTGATTTTAGAGTCTGTGGAAGCTATTCCTTGATTTTTTAGCTTAGTTATTTCTTGATTGAGTTGTTCTCTTTTTCTCATTAGCTGTTCTTGAGTTGCATTTTTTCCGTAGGATCAAGTTGATTCGTTCATGTGAGGAATGAGAACATTTTTACCTACTGGCATGTTAGGAGTGTTGGAGCTTATTACAGTCCCATTCCCATTAATTACAACTTCTTGTTCTCCATTTTCTACCGTTATTTCTTGAAGTCAATGCTTTCATTCTTTCCAATTCTTGATTTTTATTGATCCCCATCAATAAAGCCTCAGTCCAATGACTATTCCCAAGGACTGAATTGCACTTTCCACGGTAATCGGAGAAAGCTCTTGATCAAGTGCAAGGCTGATCCCTTGTTCTGCTAATGTAAGCGTTACAACTTCAGCTCCAACCGATGTTATTCATTGTAAAACTTTTCCGAGCCAGTTCGCTGCAATTTTTTCTCCCATAAGCTTCTGTAATGCAGCTCCAGTAAGATTTTGGAGCGGTTGTCCGATAGCTTTCAAAATCCCTAAAAATGCGATACTTTGGACATATCCCCTAAAATTAGAAATTTGTTCACCATTAGGTCCTTCAGTATAGCCAAAAGGATTGACCCCATCTGTAAGGTTTTTCCCATGGAGTGCATTTCTAAGAACAGTACTACTCAAATGAAATCAGGTTCCTTCGAAGAGAAGATGACTTCATTTTGCAAGATGATCAGTCAGTTTTCAAACTTTTGCAAGGTCATTAAGGTGCACAAATTTATTGCTTTTATTGATTGCATCTAGAGATCTTCTTGCATCATTGAGTTTATTTGCATATTTCATCCTTTGGGCAACTTTTCATGATTTATCTAGTGTTCTTGCTAATTTTGCGCCTTTTTGGAGGTTTTTTACCTGACGGCTCGCAGCTACTAGTTTTTCTGCTTCTCTTCACATTTTCCAATATTTCCTTGCTTTAGAGAGTTTTCTCATCAGCGTAAATGTTTTTTTGATCTTATAGGCTTTATTTGCATATCTTGCACCCTGTGCTGCCTTAAGAGCGAATCTAGCACCATAAATAGCTGCAGTCCCGACGCCTCCTGTCACTGCTCCAAGTGCGATAGCAACGATACAGATTGCAACCTCTTCCAAGATCATCTGCCCAATTTCATTTAACCAGACAGCTGTTTCGTCTCCGCTTAATCGTCCGTTGAGTCCATGGCTCCTATTGAAGATATCTGCATTGGTTCAGCTCATTTTTCCTCCATTTTTTGCGAAAGGAAGTGCGAGGCTTCACTTGAGAAGAGCGCCAATTCCTTCATATTTGAGACTATTTTCAGCTGCTGATTTTGCATTTTGGAGTGCTTCCTGGAGCATTTGAGGATTCTCAAGCATTACTGAAATACTTTGAAGTCTGATCCTATCATCATCAGTCAGATTATTCCCTTTGGCTTCTAGTTTGATCTTTTCATTTTCCATTTTGCTTTGGAATGCAGTAGGACTATAATCTAGTTGTTCAATAGCTTGTTTCTTAGCTCTTAAGCTGTCATAGATTTTTTGGCATCCTTTTTTCATTTCTTCATCAAATGGTGCATTTGCTGGTATCAACCCATTATTTTGCAAAAGGGAAAATATAGCTTGAGCATTCGCACAATTATAGAGATTATCAATCAGTTTTGTTTTCTCTTGGACTTGTGCTTCTGTATCTTTTTCTCCGATTTCAAGATGAGTTCCAATTTTTTGGAATGCTTCTGTATAATCAAGTTTCCCAAAACTGATATTTTCATTATTCGCAATTTCATCTCTAAGGAAGGTTGTTTTTGTATTTCACCATACATTGAGATGTTTCCCTAATTCTCTGATACTTCTCTGTGCGTTCGTCTTATCTCCACTAAGAAGGTTTGCAACAGTTTCTCTGGCAGTTCTATCTGTCATCGTAGAAAAAGATCAATCATTACTTTTATACGCAACAAAAAGATCTCCCAATTTCTTCTTAGCTTCATCAAGTTCCTGAGATGATGGAACGGTATTTTCAAGACTGTATTTATAGTTTCTGATTGCTACTTTCAGCGCTGCAACTTCTTTACTTGTTCAGTCCTCTTCTTCGATTTTATTTACCAATTGAGAAAGCATATCTAGTCCATAGCTAAATTTTTCCACTGCTTGAGCTAAATTTGGATTTTCTTTATTTTCAGGAGAGCCACTAAAGATTTGTTCTCTTTTTGTGAGATGATCTGCTTGTGCCCATTTTGCTTTGATCCTTGCTGTAAGATAGTCTTTGTATGGTCATTCATTGTTGTCCAAGATATCATAAAGAGCATTATTTTTAAATGAATCTTTATCTTCCCAAATTTTTATATCCTTTTTTGTCCCTTGACGATTGATAAAATGCCCCTCCATAAGTCATGATCCAAAATGAATTCTAGAAATAGGTTGATCTTGTTCAAGTTCCCATCAGAGTTTCTTTTGTTCTTTTATGATTGTATCAAGTCTTGATTCTGTTTTGCTAATGAGTGTGGCGAGCTGTTCTCAGGAGACTTTATTTCTCAGGCTTGCAGGTAGGTTTTTTAAACACTCTTGATATTTTGGAGAATTGATAAAATTCTGATTGCTGTAATCAGTAGCTTTTTCGTTATTTGCCCTTTCTGTTGCTTTCGCAGAGACAGCAGTAGAAGCAGCAGTTCTGAGGCTAACTCATTCCCAAATTAAAGCCCTTTCATCTACGATCGCTCCATTGCTAATAAGGTTGTATGTTCATGTTTTTTTATCATATTTGATCAGGCAACTACTTGTACCTCCCAATACTTGTTGCATCTTATTTTTGATTTTCAAATTAGTACATTTTGAGTAATCAATAGTATAGATATTTTTATCATTAGTAAAAAACTGACCTAAAACTTCGTGAATCTTCGGTTTGTTACTTCTATCGGTAAAAATATAGGTGTCTGTTTTTTTGTCGAAGTTAAAAAATGCTTTACCTTGAGTATCTTTTGTTTCAGTATTTTTTTGGATAATATCTCTATGGGCATTATTACGCATAAGCCTCTCAAGAACGATATTCTCTGCATTATCAATTTGATTAGCAATATCATTGAGTAATCTTTTGTTGTCTGTAAAAGGCTTTATTCATTGACATTCGTTATGCTTTTTTACAAGTTCCTTTTCCAAAGTTTTCAAAGGTTCTAAAGCCCATTTCCCCCAGTTATTCCCACTCTCCTGGATCTTGCCTATGGTTTCATTAATAATTGCTTGTCCAGCAAGATAGATTTCTTGATCATCTCTAATTCGCCACTGCTTGTCTTTTTCAAACTTATTTGAAAGCTGCTTCTGGATTTGGTCTACTGATTGATTTTTATATTCGGTCATTTGAAGTAAATTTTAAAAGATTAAAGTCAGATTTCTTGTTCTAGTTGTGAAAGTGAATGATCATTTTTGATATTTGATTTGAGTTCTACAAGTGAAGTTCCAAGTTGTTCGGTGATTTTAATTTGATCACAAATTTCAAGGATTTTTTGATAGGTATTTCTAAAATCATTAGAAGCAACCTGATATTTATCTTCAATCTCTTGCCAGAGCTGTTCTCTCTTTTTATCATCTTTCTCCAAAAGAAGTTGTATAAGCCATACGATTCCCTGTTCATCAAGCTCTTGAACCGAAATTTGCTGTCCTTCTGGAAGGTGTTTATCGAGAATGCCTTGTAAAATGCTTTTTATAGAGTCAATATCATACTCTAGCAAATTGAGTTCCATGATGAATATTTTTTTAATATAAAATTCCCTTTCAATTATATTTTCCTACTATTCTTTGCTCAACTTTTTAGATTAAAAAGATTAAATGATATAACCATTTTAAAAAAATATATTTACTGATATTGACAAAATGAGTTTTATTTTTTTGAGCATGAGATAAGTCGAAATTTGTTTCTAAAGCGCTTTTTCTTACTAAATCAGCGGGAAAAAACGAAGCGGATATCCTCGAAAGAGAGTGTAGCATTCGAGATAAATTAGTAGTAGAGGAGTATAGAGTATTTTTAGTTTCTAAAAGAATAAAAAGTTACGAGTTTCTGTTTGACAACAAGAATCAAATCTTTATCTTGAATCAGATTTATTTCTTTTTTGATGATGAAAGCATTTCAAGACCTCTCTCGTAAGCTTTTTTCTGAGAAATTTCAGGGGAATCGTATGCTAGGCACTCTTGCACTTAAGGTTGTTAAGGACCATTTTCATATCAAAAATACAAATAAGAATATCGTCACAGACGAGCTCATTGAAGGCTATTTGAAATACCAAACACTTTTCCTCAAAACTTCAGATCAAGCTATGAAAATAGCAATTTTTAAAGAAAAAGAAAAACTGATTGAGGCAATCAATCAGCATTTCAAAAAGTTGTGATATCATCAACAATTACGCGATATTCGCTTAAAAGTATAAGTTTACTCTCTCTGGAGAAAGTTCTTGATAGCAGCAAATTTTGAATAATCATAATGGACTTTAAAGCCTTGATCCCAGAGCCTTGCTCTCACTGAATCATTATTTTGTAGGGTATTACTATAGTCCGCATATTGACAAGGGCACTGGTTACAAAGAGGCGTTACAAGGGGGCATTCTCAATCTCCACATGGCTCAGGAATCTTTGGACAACAACTTCCATTATTACCAGGAAGCTTTGGGCATGGATCTTCTGGATCGGGACATCAATCTTCATCTTCATCACAGTTAGGGACATCTTGATAACAATTAGAACAGTTTTCTCACGGATCGACCTCTCCATTTCAGCATTTAGGCTTTTTATTCCCATCATCAATACAAATATCCTTGAGATCTTCAGGACAGTTTTTACAGTCTTCTCATAGGTCGATTTCTCCGTTTCCGCAGAGGGGTTTCTTAGGGTCCATAGGTTTACAGTCCACAGAACATTTACCATTATGAAAATTCTGATCTCCATCATCACAAATTTCACCTTCCTCAATTTTCCCATTCCCACAGCTTACGAGACAGATTTTTACATCTTTTTCACAGTTTTTACAGGTTTCGGCCGCCTCAATCTTACCATTATCACAAAAAGCAGTACATGGACCTACGTCTTGAGGACAAGTTTTACAGGTTTCCCCCTTATCAATCACCCCATTTCAGCAGTCAGGATCTTTCTGCTCACAAATATCCCCAATTCCATTGGCATTAAGATCATCCTGATCTGTATTCACTTCTATCGGACAGTTATCCAAGCTACAAATTCAAAAGTGAGCACTATAACGAGGTTGATCAATGTTATCTCCAACGATTAGTTTACAGTCAGGTCTTTCATAATAAACCATACCAAGAAGATTTTTAATACCATCACCATCAATATCATCATCATAGAGATCAGGAATCCCATCATGATCAAAATCACATTTCAGTCAAGAAAAAGCAGATTGAGGATCAAGAGAAAAAGCATTCTGAGCATTACTTTGAAGATCAAAAACAGCGATTCCACGGTTTTCTAATTGAAGTTTTGAACCAATACGAAACTTATTCGTAACTTTAACCTGTCCTTGTCTATTCTTTACGGAAAAGAAAGGAGTATTTAATTGAGGTTTCTGAGTGAAAAAACTATTCTTATTATTAACCAAGGTTGTTAGGGATGTGATTTGATCCGATGAGACAGCTCAATGTACCTGAAGGGAAAGCGCGAGTTCTCCTTTGTCATTATAGGTTGGAATGATGTTGATTGCCTGATTTCAGATTTCTTCTAGAGATCTTAACGTCATAAATGACGTTGAAATGAGTTCTTTGCCATCTTTTAAATGAATTTTCTGGATCAGAACTTTATTTCACGGATCGGTATAGGTATGTGTAGCTACGAGTTTCCTATCAATAAAATTCGTCCCATCGCCAAAATCCCATTTAACAGAATCTATAGCACCAAGACTAAGATTCTGAAGTCTGAGTGTCGTCATTATTTTGGTCGTAGTAGTCTTGAGATGCGGCGAATACTCAGGACTAAATCCAAAGAAAGTTCAGTTTTGATCAAGAATATCTATTGAAGCTACTGCGACAAGTTTACCTTGAACATAGCCTTTTAAGGTAATATTATTTCTCTGATTATTTTCCAAAGGAGTTGTAAAAGACGCATCAGCAACCGTATTTTCCTTGTGTCAATTTGCCGTGTTTTCTCGCTGGAAATAGTCGAACTTACCCATAAATTCAGGTTTAAAGACTGCTTTTTTATTAGCTGAATCCAGATTTTCCAACTTGATAGAAAGTCAATACATCGTGCTCTGCGGTTGTCCGAGCGAAAGTTGCTGACTAAGGACAAAGACTTTCCCTCCTTTGGTAGTAACCTTTGCAATAACAGTCATTAAACCAGGAGCAGTATAAATATGCTGAGTTTTAATACCTTTCCCTTTTGTAAAATCTCAAAAATCCCATTCAACTGCTAATGGAGCCTCACGACTCGTAATCTCAAATTTTACCAAAGAAGGCAGATCATTATCAAGTTTGCTTACCTTGATGAAATAAAGGTCTTCTCTTGTATCTTCTCCTAATGGAGTCGGATCTTCAGATTTTTCTTTCATAAGTACTGAATAATTGATATTTCAGGTATCATCAACCAGACCAAGCGGGTTCTTTTTTCCATCACCATCAATATCATCACTACAAACATCGCCAATACCATTGCTATCCATATCATTTTGTCCAGGATTATAAGCATAAGGACAATTATCTTCATGATTTACTAGTCCATCACAGTCATAGTCAACATTTAATGCACATTGAATATGAAGTTCATAAAGGAGATCCAGCTTTTTTAATGCATCTTCCGTACTAATAGGTTTAGAAAAGCCTTCTACATCCTGAGGAGTAATAATTCCCGCCTGAATCAGAATATTCATCTCTGAAAGAGGCCAATATCCTTTTGGTAAAGTAGGGAAAGTCTGAAATCCACATTCGTTCGGATGAAACATACAGTATTTAAGATATGTAGAAAATTCAAGTCTCGACTGTATTTTTTCAGTCTGTTTTTCTTTTCTATTTATTAGGTCAATCTCTGCAGTAGTAAATACTTTATATTCATAGCTTTTTTTGTCTCTTTTATTAACCCATTCTTTAATGTCTTTCCATGGGGCAGAGTAGTTGCCTTTTATCCTATCAGTGAGAAGATTGAGAAGGGTTTGAAAAAATTCTGCCTTACTGATATCTCTTGATCCACAAAACTTTCCAGCACAAATATTACTGGTTGCAACTGGGTATCCTCTCATGGTATCATCGTTACCAACCTTTGCCACACAGTAATAATAGTTTACTCCTTGATATTTTCAGGAAAGATACTCAATATCCCTAAAATCTTTACCCGGTAACGAAACAAACCCCGTCCAAAAGGCTCCACTATATTTGTCATGAGTTTTCTTATCCGGGACTATACAATCATAGCATTCTACTGCATTCAAGAGCCTCGTAAGCTGATAACGAGAAAGTGTTTTTTGGCGAAGAATAGCCTCTACTGGAACTAATAATTGATTTAAATTCTGATAGAAAACAGAGTTTCTACCAGAGCTAGCAAAAAGGATATTCACGCTAAAAACAAAACCGAAAAGTCCCAAAAATCAGAATTTTATTGCTTTTTTTACTCCTCACATCGTTTTATTTAGGGAGATAAAAGACTCCTAGGAAAAAGTATAGTGCTTTCTTAGCTAAAAGCAAGATTTTCCTTAGTTTTATTCCCCAACTTTTTGATAAAAACAAAAACATTTGCTTTCTCATAAAGAATATATATAGTCAAAAACCGTTTATCCCTAGTAAATAGAGCAATATGAGTCTTATATTTGCTTCCTTGCGAATACTTTTTGGAGGAGTTGTGATCCTCTGTAAAGGGAGTTATTTCGGAGAATTGGCAATCAGTTTCTTGCCACATTTATCGATAATAAGCTTTTTAGGACTGCTATTCCGAGTTTTTCAGCTTTGGAAATTTCTTTACAAAGACAAACAAAAAAACAGTCTGAAAAGACGTCTATCTCCTCTATTTGTCCTTTGTTTTTGAATCCTCTTTGGCTGTTTTTTGCGACCGATTAAGCAGTTCTATCAGCCTTTACACGAACTCAATCAATCAATAGATAGTCCAATTAAAGTCTTATTTTCCAATATCTATATGGGAAATAACAATATAGATGCAATCAAAAAAATGATTTTAGATGAAAACCCAGATGTTGTTCTTTTTGTCGAGTTTAGTGAAGAGCATAGTCAAGCTTTGAAGGATTTTTTTGCGGCACATTATCCCTATAGCAATACCACCTCTCGATCCAAAATCGCGGTTGGAAGCATCGTATTTAGTAAATATCCAATAGATAATCTTGCTGACGACTTCCCTCAGGCAAGTTGGAGATATGGCTATTTCTCTATCGATACAGAAAAATGAAAATATTATTTTTATGAAATTCATACCGCATCACCGGTTAGCAAAGCATTTTTTGAAAAGAGAAATCAGCAATTAAAACAGATTAAATCAGACTTTTTTACTCATCATCAATCTCAAAGAGAAAGCAATGCAAAAATTATAATGCTTGGCGACTTTAACACAAGCCCACGATCTGCTTATTATGGAGATTTCGCAGGATCCTTTAGTGGCACACTAGAAAACATCACAAAAACATTCCCAATCCTTTTCACTCGAAACTTATGAGAAATGTTGAATGTCCATAAGGATTTTAGTTTTTTGCCGTTATGGATAAGGAAAGCTTGAGGATATTTCCCTTTTTTTCAGTCACATATTGATCATGTATTTCTCAGTCCAAACCTAAAGTTTAAAAATCTGAAAAAAATCCAAATTCCAGGCTCAGATCACAGTGGCTTTATATTTGAAATTGAATAATTATGAAACCATTTTCTACTTTCAATATTTCCCGTTTTGAGTGGAATCCAAATACCTATGAGGCAAAATTCCATTACTCATTTGATGAGAGCGAATCCTTTACAGAAGTGATCAATTTTTCTCCTTTAAAAGAGAAATCTGAATTCCCGATAGTAAAAAATGATGAAAACGAACTCAAACAACTTCTTGCTCATCTCCATCTCGCATTAGGGGTCAGTTACTACAAACTCTTTCCAACAAAAGAGATTCTTGTCCATACGCTCGATTTAACGCAAGAGCAAAAAAGATTTTGGAATAATTTTTATATTAAAGGACTCGGAGAATTTTTTTATAGAAACCAGATAAATCCTGAATGATTAGCCGAATTTGCTTCTGTCAAAGATGCACCAAACTATTCAAAAAAAATCTTCATGCAGTCACATAAATCGCTGGTCTTATTCGGAGGGGGAAAGGACTCTCTAGTAACGGTAGAACTGCTCAAAAGTCAAGGTCAGACTTTCGATCTTTTTTCTTTTTGAAACGATTTTCCGCTTCATCAGATTGCACAAATCCCAACTGAAAAAAAAAGGCTAATTATTAAAAGGACTCTCGATCTAGATCAAATTAAAAAGCTCCTTAATCAGTGATATTACAACGGTCATCTACCAATTACAGGCATAATATCTTTTGTATCTCTAGTTGTGTCTTATTTATACGGTTATGATGCGACCATTACCTCACTAGAGAAAAGTGCAGATGAAGGTAATACTTTTTATCATGGACTAGAAATCAATCATCAACGGAGCAAATCATCCGAATTTGAACAGGATTTTCAAAACTATGTTCACCAGCGAATTTCCGAAGATTTCTCCAGTTATAGCTTATTAAGAAAACGGTATGAAATCAGAATAATTCAAGAATTTTGCAAGTATCCAAAGTATTTTTACAATTTCTCCAGCTGTAATAGAAACTTTCACCAAAGCTGATCAAAACTAGCAAGAGATGAATTATGGTGCTGAGAATGCCCAAAGTGTGCTTTTATTTATACAATGATGAGGGCATTTTTAGGCAAAGAAGAGGTAATACAAATTTTTGGGAAAGATCTTTTTGATGCAGAGGAGTTAGTAGAACTTTTTTCTGAACTCATGGGGATATCAGGCATAAAACCTTTTGAATGCGTGGGGACAAACGAAGAAATGCTTTTAGGACTTCGGCTTTCATATCTCAAAAACCCGGAAGAAAATTCAAAGATTATGCTCCTTTTCAGGGAGAAGATTATGACAAAAATGGAGGAGTCAGATTTTCTTGCTTTACAAAAAAAATTACTTGCCAATTAAAAAAATCTCTCTTGAAATTTTCCCTAAAATCAGCATAGTAAGCTTAATGATTTATTTGTCAAAAATAATATGGAAATAAAAAAAATCTGACTAGAGACGAAAGAATCCACAACCAATCCGCAAAGACCAGATTCTTTTGTTCAGTTTATCGGTCAAGAGCCAATAAAATCAGTCCTCGCAACAGCAATTGATAGTGCAAAAAAGAGGCAAAGTCCATTATGACACCTATTATTTTCTTGACCGAGTGGATTTTGAAAAACAACGATGGCATGAATCGTTGCCAATCAGCTGGGAACGAGAATGAAAATTATTACATGATATGCTATTTCTAAGCCCAGTGAATTAGTCAGTGTTTTAAATAGTTTAGAAAGCTGAGATATCCTCTTTATTGATGAAATTCACAGGTTAAGACCAGCAATAGAGGAGGTTTTATATATTGCAATGGAAGATTTTGTAATAGATATGGTAATGCCAGAGGGATGAAATCTTAGGCTTCCCATTAGTCCATTTACACTTATTGGTGCCACCACAAAACCAGAATCTCTCTCACAACCAATGAAAAATAGATTTGTCTACCATTTTCACTATATGGAATATACCTCTGAGGAGAAAATCTTGATCATCCAGCAATATTTGGCAAAATATCAAATCCCATACAATGCAGATTTATTACCCACTTTTGCACGCAAAGTCTCACCTGTTCCTAGAGAGATTCACAATCTTGTAATTAAAATGAGAGATTTTGTTGTTAGTAAAAAGATACAAAATCTGGACAAAAAAGAGCGATGCGATTTTCTCGACCATCTTCAGATTGACGATGGTGGAATGATGCCCCTCCACAAAAAATACTTGGAAATTCTTTCTCACTTTGATCGCCCCGTCTGAGTGAAAACTCTAGCTCTCCAGCTTTGAACTAGCGAAAAAACACTTGAACAAGATATTGAGCCACTTTTACTAAGACTCGGAAAAATAGAAAAAACAAGCAAGGGAAGAATTGCTTGTTAAGTTTAAGTTAAAGAAGGAAACAACAAAGGCATTAAACTATGAACATTCTTCAACAGATGAGTCATATTCTGAAAAAAGAATCATGTATTTTGCGATATAATAACTGATCTTCTTTTTATCTTCTTGTAAAAAAGTCTCATACGTCTGATGTAAAGCCTCCACTAACTCCGTATCTTTACATCCCTTTTCCTCGGCACGATGGATAAGCTCAAGATACCTATTTTCCAAATCATATTTTCTAGCCAGCTGGTTACCATCTCTTCATAAAACATTATATGCCAACACTTCTCCTTTCTGAATAATAGTTTTTAATCCAGAATAAAGTGCTATCTGTTCAGCCGGATGATTTTTTAAATATCAAAAACAAGCAACAAGAAGTACAACACCAATTGCAAGTCTAAAAATATTTTTGATAAAATTTCTTCTATCTTCACGTGTCATGTTGGAGGTAAAGAACAGATAAATGTGAATAATCCTTTCTAACTTTTGGCTACCAAAAAGGGGAAGAAATCAGGTTTCTTTGAACCTTCCCCATAAATTTATCATTTAAGATAAGGGCTTATCAATTGCTTCTTATCTTTAGTCTTCTTTCTTTGAATGGGTGTCTTTTTTAGAAGTGTCCTCTGATTCTGAAAAAAATCTATCAATCAAACTTCTCAAAAAAGGATTAAAATATCCCATAACACAAAGTAGACCTGCCAAAAGAAGAATAATTCCCCAAAGGAACTCTCTTAGCTGAATCAGCGCCAAAATCAACAAAACGATTCCAATCAACGTCATCACAATTTCTTCAACAGAGGCTTTTTCTCGCCAATTTTTAACGTTGTTTGCAACCTTTTTTGTCTCTTCGGCTCCATTCCCAATC
This sequence comes from SR1 bacterium human oral taxon HOT-345, assembly GCA_003260355.1. Classification (GTDB taxonomy): domain Bacteria; phylum Patescibacteriota; class Gracilibacteria; order Absconditabacterales; family Absconditicoccaceae; genus HOT-345. Next base: position 468,635 of record MPSQ01000001.1, on the reverse strand, counting down.
TTTTCCCCGAACTTTGAAGCTGCTTCCTGGATCTTTCCTGTTGCTTCATCAATTCTTTCACCAGCTGTTTTTCATTTTTTTTGCATAGTTTACTATTTTTAGAAGATAAATCTCCATTCTTTTAATTATTTCTAAAGAAGATGCAAGACGTTTTATTCATTTTTTCTTAATAGAGGAGCATTTCATGCAAAAAACAATTTGCTTTATGGATACAAATTCGTATAAGTTCTTCTTGATTAAACGTCAGATTTTTATCTTTTTTTACTAGAAAAGAAGCAAATGTTAGATTGGATTATGAATATAATTGGTGGTGATTACAATCAAAAGCAGATTGATGCTTTGATGCCACTTGTGAGAGATATCAATCATCGGTATGCCGAATTTGATGCACTTTCTGATGCTGAAATTCAAGCAAAAACCGAAGAATTTAAACAAAGAATTGAAAACTGAACCACTTTGGACGATTTACTTCCAGAGGCGTTTGCCGTTGTAAAACAGGCTTGTAAAAGACTTGTTGGAACAAAAGCGAAAGTTAAAGGACATGAACTTACCTGGAATATGATTCCCTATGATGTTCAGTTGCTCTGAGGAATTATCCTCCATCAAGGAAAGATTGCAGAAATGAAGACCGGAGAAGGAAAAACGCTCGTTGCGGTTGCTCCTGTGTATCTTAATGCACTTGCTGGGAAAGGAGTGCATGTCGTAACGGTCAATGATTACCTTGCTTCTCGTGATAGTGAATGGATGGCGCATGTCTATACTTGGCTTGGATTGACCGTTGGTTCCGTGACCAAAGGGACTCCGCTTCAGATCAGAAGAGGAGAGTATGCTAAGGACATTACTTATGTGGAAAATTCAGAATTAGGATTTGATTACCTGAGAGATAATCTCGTAAAAAGTCTAGCAGAAAGAAGTCTGACTTGGAGACCACTTAATTTTGCGATTGTGGATGAGATTGATAGTATTTTGATTGATGAGGCGAGAACTCCACTTATTATCTCTCAGCCAAGAGAAGAACCTACTGAAAAATACAGCTATTATGCACAAGTAGTAAATCTGCTTTCTCCTTGTTCAGGAAAGAAAAAAGTTTCCAAAGGCTTTATTCAAGAGGTTTTGAATGATGAGTATGGGAAAGAGCAGGAAGAAGATGGGGATTATTACATTGATGAAAAGACCAAGACGGCTCAACTTTCTGGAAAAGGAATTGCAAAGCTTGAGGAGATTTTGAAGGTAGAGAATATCTATAAGGATATGGGGTATGGAGAAATCCACCATATTGAGAATGCTTTGAAAGCAAAGGCGGTCTATATCAAGGATAAGGATTACATTATCTCCAATGGGGAAGTGTTAATCGTAGATGAACATACAGGAAGGACGATGCCAGGAAGAAGGTTTTCTGAAGGACTTCATCAGGCGATTGAAGCAAAAGAACAGGTGCAAATCCAGAGGGAATCTCAAACAATGGCTACGATCACCTATCAGAATTTTTTCAAGCAATATGCGAAACTCTCTGGAATGACCGGAACAGCTTCTACTGAAGGAGAAGAGTTTAATAAAATTTATGAACTAGAAGTAGTTATTGTCCCTACGAATAAACCTATTCTTAGAGTAGATATGAATGATAAAGTATATTTCAATCAGCATACTAAGTGGAAGTTTGTGAAGGATTATATCAAATTTTATCATGAAATCGGACAGCCAATCCTTATCGGAACCGCGGATATTGCGACTTCTGAGTATGTTTCTAGGCTTTTGGATAAAGAAGCGATAACTCACTATGTTTTGAATGCAAAGTTTCACGAGCAGGAGGCGAATATTGTTTCTAATGCAGGGAAATATAAATCCGTAGTTGTGGCAACCAATATGGCAGGTCGTGGAACGGATATCAAGCTTGAAGAGGGATTGAACGAGAAGATGGCTCAGAATTATCTTAAATTTTTCCTAAAAAATCTAAAAAACTGAATCGTTTCTTCTGGAAACCTGTATTCTGAGTTTGAATTTTGACTTTTCCTTGATGCTTTGAAAGAGGCAGTTTCATTGAATGAAGCAGATTTAAAAACTTTAGCATCTCAGCAAACCCTTACTTGTTCTGTTGCCCTAGAATGAGGAAATTTTACGGTGCAATTTAATAGGAAGAGAAAGGCAAATACCGTTCCTTATGCAAAAGTCAGCTTTATTCCTAGTCAAAAAGATACGAGCAAAGAAGCGATAGAAAAAGACCTTTTCTTCTGACTTTTCATCCTCGGAACGGAAAAACATGAATCTAGAAGAATTGATAATCAGCTAAGAGGAAGAGCTGGAAGACAGTGAGATCCTGGTGTTTCTGTATTCTTCGTTGCCCTTGATGATTCGTTGATGAGAAAGATGGGAGGCGAGAAAATTCAGTCTTTGGCTAGTATGCTCCTTTCCAAAACGGATCTTGAAAGCCTAGAACTCACCCAAAAACAATTTAGTAAATCAATTATCAGAGCTCAAAAGGAAATTGAAGGACGATATTTCGGCATCAGAAAGCATCTCTTTGATTATGATAGCGTAGTTGACAAGCAAAGAAAAAGAGTCTATCGTATCAGAGACGAAATCCTTGCTGCCGAAAACGATGAACAGAAGCAAGAAACTTATGTTGCTAACCTTAAAGAAGAGTTCCTAACTGAAGCTAAAAATATTATCATTACGCAAATTGCAAATGCTGAGATTACTGGACAGTCTGTTGCTGATCTTCTTGTAGTTCTGAATAAGGAATATGGCTTGAATATCACGCAACCAGAATACCATGAGCTGTCTCAGCTTGATTATGAGGCTTTGAAAGCGATGTTACTTGAGAGGTTAGACGCTTACTTTACTAGAGTGTTTTCTACACTTGAGACGAAGCTTCTATTCCAGATCTTTAGAGAAGTACATCTTCATTTTATTGATAAACTTTGGGTTGATCATATTGATGAAATGCAAAATCTTAGAGAAAAAGTCTGACTGATGTCCTATGCTCAGCTTGATCCTTTAGTAATTTATAAGAAAGAATCTTTTGAAAAGTTCCAGGAACTCCTCGCAAATATCACAAATAATACTGCATCTTATTTATTAAAATTAGACTTTGATGCAATTGCAGTTCAGCAGTCAGGACAACTTATTCAAGAAGAAAGCAATGAAGAAAAAGTAATTGAAATTCTGACTTCAGCAAGTAAAAATATCCCCCACCAACCAAGTAAACCTGAAACCGAAGTCCAAGATAGTAGAGCTCAGATATTTGATAACAGTAATGATACAGATGTTGAGGTATTTGAAGTGGAGGATTGACCAACTCATACAACGGTCAAACCTGAAGGAAAAGTAAGACCAAACGATCCGTGCCCTTGTGGTAGCGGGAAAAAATATAAAAAATGCTGTGGAAAAGAATAATTTAAAAGAGAGAGGTAACCCTCTCTTTTCTTCTATAGTATGAAGTAAGATATATCTACAAGTTACTAGACGCATATCATAAATACTTCCTCTTGCAATTCCCTGAGTGCTCCGTATAGTAAACCGCGCTAAACATAAATTGCTACTAAATTTACAAAAAAATATGATTTTTTACTTCTCTATAGTAATTATCATGAAATACCTCCATTTTCTTCACTGTAATGTGGCTGGCTTCTCTTTTGCAGAAGGGATTTTTATTTTTGAGCAACTTAAAATTTGAGCAGATCTTGAGCTAGTTTATGAACCAGAAAATCCCTACGATACTCATGCCATAGCTGTCTATTTCAAAAAGACGAAGATTGGCTATATCCCAAGATCAGATAATAAAGAGATTTCAAAACTTTTAGAAGCGGGTTATGGCGACATTTTAGTGGCAAAGATTAATAGGGTTTCTCCAGAAGAACATCCCGAGAATCAAATTGGTATTGTCGTTTTTCTCAAGACGAAAAGCAAGAAATAGTTTCTCATGACTTTTTTCTTTTGCTTTTGAAGGGTAAATTCCTAAAATACAGGGGATTTATTTCTTTTTTGTTAAAACGTCAATAGTAGTCAGGAATACACTTCTTCAAAACAAATAGTTGCAAGAAAATCTACACAACAAGTAAAAAAGCGATGAAAAATCAGACTTTTATTTTTAGAAAGTATTTATACCTATGAGACAAGAACTTTTAAAGTTTTATCGTGCTAATAGATTATTAAATCGAGTCGTAGTAATCGCGATAATTTTTGTAATCATATTTAACATTCCAAGCTTTAAGTTAGAAATACCTTTTAGTGGATTTTGATATAGTTTAGCCCTGGCAATTACTTCATCTTTTGTATTCTATATCATCATCACTTATGCCCCTGAAAACACTAAAAAGAAACATTTATCTCCATTGATAAATAAACATCTAAAATTTTTACTAGCAAAAGCTGCAGTCCCGTTCCAAATGTTTGGGAATAACTGCTGACGGGAAGAGTTAACCTTAGATGAAATACAAAACAAATTAGAAAATCTGACGGATAAGGACGAAGTAACCCATGTAAATTTTGTTTCCGACTGAGGGTTTAGACATCCAAACCGAGGGGAATATCTCATTACTCAACATGAGCAAATGAAAGAAGAGGCAAAAATAATTTTCAACTTCTCTCCTTATTTGGATGATACGCTATATCTATTGGTGAGTGATATTACACTTTCTTGATATAATGACCATATAGAAATCCTAAAACTTGTCTCAAAGCTACCGAATAAATATTCACTTAAATTTTTAGCTGCAGAGATATATGACTACAAGAATATTCTTATTCAGTTAAAAGAGTATTTAGAGAAAATTAATTAGGAAAAGCTGACTTTATTCCAAAGTCAGTTTTTTTATTTTGTAAAATTAAACATTCTGAATGATTAAAAAATCATGGGAAATACGAGCATTTTTGTAACACAAGGCCTTACTCTGTTTACTTTACTGCCCAAAGCTCGTAGTCCTCGTATTTCTTTCCTCAAAAGCACGAAGTCTGAGCTGTTGCAAACGATCATTTACTCTTCTACTGGAATCATTGGCAATCATTTTGAGTGTAGAGATAATTCCTATGAGCGCTGAAATATTAAGTACATAGAACAGCCACGCCATCACATCTCCAAAGTATTCTCCCTCAAGAATACTTCGAGAAATCCCTATTTCACCAAGGAAATCTTTTGAAGATTCGGCAAGTGATCGAGGATCAATAAAAAGTAAGATAAAGAGCAATAATCCAAGTAAAAACGCATAAATAATATAATTGGTCAGATTTTTCATACTTTGTTTTTGTATATCATTCATCGTTCTGTAACTAGCATTTTCAGCTTTTGCGACCTCTCCTATAAAAAATGGAGTTATGAATCTTATAGCTCGTAGACTAACCCACAACACTCCTAATCCTGAAAGCATAGGAACGATAGTACTAATCGTGCAGTATCCTTTGGTACACAAAAGGAAGGTCAATCCCCCTAATGCTACGAAAAAAAGAATAGGAACTAATAAGCCCAAGAAAAATCATCGAAAAAAGGATTTTCCCTGTTTTTTTCAATATCTTGAGAGCAAACTTCCTTCTTTTTGACCAGAAGAACACATACTTACCAAGATAAGGGCTCCAATTCAGAGAATTACTCCTGTTCATAATAGAATTTCCATAGTGGTTGGTTTGTCAGGTAAAATATATCATCATTATAGCCAAAAGACAAGAAAAAAGCAAAAATCTGATCTTTTTCCCTCTGTTATCTTACTGATTTTAGTCATTAAAAATAATTTTCATAATCTGATTTAATTCTTTTCTCTGTTCTTTGAAATTTTGGTTGAGGATTCGGTCATAAAAGTAGGCATTACAGAAGTAGGCCATATAAGAAAGCCCCTTTTTCTCGAGGGGAACATAGGTTTCTATTGCTCCTTCCTTGAGGATGAAAACCTTGTCGTTATAAAGTTTTTCAATCCCTTTTATGATCGCTTTATGCTTCTTTGGAGCGAAGGTCAGGATAGTTTTTACGAGTCTATTGTAATAATCACTATATCTTTTTTCAGATTTCTGAGTTTTTGCCTGTTTATTTGCGAGCATATAAAATCTATTGAGTTCTGCCCTTGAAAAGAATCCATAATCAACAGTATTATCCCAGTCTCCAATAAAATAGTTCTTGATGTTAAACTTTCTGAGGAATTTTCTTCGTGTTGAAAAAGACCCCTTTCCATTGATATTAATGATTTCATAATCACGAATTTTATTCTTCCACTCAGGGAAGGTTTTTAGGTAATTGAGATAAAAACTGAAAAAGTAAGCATCAGTATCTCCCTCAACAAGAATGATTTTATCAACGAAGAAGAGCTTTGAAAGATTCTCAAATCTGAGCATATGCATCAGTGTCGCATCATCATAGTCCACATTGATTCTCGGCGCAGAAACCAAAGAATTTTGATTTTTATTCTTATACATCCTGTAGACGCTCGTCAGATTTTTTTCATTGATGAAGAGTGGAGAATTAGTAGAGAGAATAAACTGTGCACCAATATGTTCGCTGATTTGGTCGCAAACTTCAGCGAGTTCTTTCTGATATTGAGGGTGAAGATGCAGTTCCGGTTCGTTTACAATCATAAAGCCGTCCGTGAGATCGTTTCCATAGAGTCAAAAAATCATTGTTAAGAGCGATTTCTCTCCATCACTGAGGTCATCAAAATAAGAAACTCTATCATTCTCATCCACCATATAAAATCCAATCATTCCATTCACATAATCCACTCTTAACTGTTTATCAAAGTATTTTTGGATCATATAGTTTAAACTAACAAAGAAGTCTGACTTTTTCAAACGTTCTTCTATCGCTTTTTCTTGGGTGCTGATATCCGAAGAGAGGAGTGCTTCCTGCGTAAAATTTTCTAAAATGCTTCGAATCTTGTAAATACAGCCGGTATAGCCGACCAAACTATTTCTTGAATATTCAAGATCGTTGATGATTTCATGAGGATTGATAAAATTTTTGAAATTAAGCTGGCTCCTATCGTTATTTAAAATTGCAAACGTTCTCTTGAGCAAATATCGCTTTCTTTCTTCAGGTTTTTTCTCATATTGATTAAAAATGGTAATAACAATTTGCAAAAGCTTTTGGTATCTAATACAAGAAAGGACAAAAAGCTGATATTCATTCAGTTTAGATTCGTTGATGATGAATTTTTGAAGCTTTTCATCAAATGATGCTTCCAATTTGAGTTCATGAGGTTGTTCGACGATAACCTGATATTTGTATTCAGGAAATCTAAACTCTAGTTTACTATATTTATCGATAATGTTGTTGATCCTAGAGCTGTATTTGCAAACAAATCAGATGTTTTCATAGTCAGTATTTGACAATTCTAGAGCAATTTCTAGTTTTGAAGGCTGATCTGGTGTTTGGTTGTTGGTTTGGAGATATTTGGTGAGAATATTTCTTTCTTTAATTGCCTTTCTCGTAGGGATTTCCTCTGCATCAGAAAAGCTGTTATCAAACGAAAAATCTTTAATCAAAATCGTAAAAAATTCTTCCAAAATCTTGATAAAATTACTTTTCCCAGATGCATTATTTCCAATAAAGATTTTGACTCCTTGATAGGCTAAATCTTCTCCATAAAAAGAAATAGGAGGCTGATTCTCAAACTCTTTTTCATTCATATAGGAAAAACTCAAGAGATTAGAGATTTTTATTGACTTGATTTGCATCTTGAATCCCAAATAGAAAGTAAAAAACACCGACACGTCTGGAGATGAAAGACTTTTTAAGATAGTATTAGTATAGTCAGATTTCTTTCTTTTTCAACTTTTGCCATAGGGAAATCAGAAATCAAGCTATTTAGCGTCTTCTCCTAGAAAAAGCATCTATACAAAGAGCGCTTTATCAGCATTAAAAGCTCTTCAAAGGATAATTTTCTCTCAAGATAAGGAAACAAAAAGCAGAAATCTGATCAGATTTTTCTTTTTCCCTGAAGAAGCTGGGCAACAGTTTATAAAAATCGGAGTTGCGGGAATGTTATGCTTGATTTTTAATTCATTTTGTGTAAGCAGAAAGAGGAATTTACGTCAGATTTTTTATCTTTTTATCAGAAGCAATAATGGAAAAGAAACAGCAAGTACTTCTAATCCATGGCGGGGATACTTACGAAAGTTATGCGGCATTTTTGCAAGCATTAAAGGGGAAGTCCGTGCACTTAGAGTGGATCGCGAGCAGGAGAGACTGGAAAAATGAGCTACAATCTCAGATCGGCGAAGGGTTTGTGGTTTATACCCCGCAAATGCCCAATAAACAAAACGCGAAATATGAAGAATGGGCGATTCTTTTCAAAAAACTATTGGAAGCGGTAGAAGACGGAGTTGTGCTAATCGGGCATTCCTTGGGTGCGGCCTTTTTGGTAAAGTATCTCTCAGAGCATCAAGTTGCCAAGCAAATCAAGAGTTTACATCTCTTGGGAACGCCCTTTGATGGGGATATGGAAAGTGATAAACTCGTAGGATTTGTCAGGACAGGGGAGTTATCGCAGCTGGAAGCACAAGTCAGAGAGATTTTCTTGTATCATAGCAAGGATGACTTCGCAGTACCGTATAGCCACTTTCTTAGGTATCAAGAGGCATTGCCATCAGCTCATTTTAGAGTTTTTGAGGATAGAAATCACTTTCTTCAGTCCGAAGTCCCAGAATTAAACGCTGATTTGATGAGGTAAAGTATCGGTTTCAGCGGGGAAGAGGAGTTATTTCTCTAGGGATAGACGGATTATGAAGCAACAAAAAAAACCGACTATCCGTAACATCGCGTATCATCTCTCCTTACGGAAAGGTGGGTAGCTCCTCAAGATCACATGGATCCGATTTTCGGCTCCCATAAATAAGTTGAGAATTTTGATAGTAAGCGTCATCACGAGATAATCAGTCTCGAGCAGTATAGTTATTTTTTTTGTTTTTGCAAATGAAAAATGTCGATGCTGAGGGAATGCAAAAGTTTTTACTCACAAGAAATCAGGGGATCAGGTTTTTCTTTCTAGTGGGAAATGAAGAAATCACTATTTTTGAAGGAAATGATTGAATGCAGTTATTTTATTTGGACTGATCTTGAGGCTTTTTTGGACGATCGGTTCCATAAATTCAGAAGGAACAAGGTGGAGATCGATTGTTTTCTTTAATCGTCTTACGAGGAGGAAAAGGGAAAGATATTTTCCAAAGGTAAAGAGTTTTTTGAGTGGGTTTGAAGTCTGCGTCATCGCAAGGTAATTTTTTAGAGTAAGAGGAGTCTTGATCTGTTTCGTATCGGTAAGTGCATGAGGATAAGGCGTAAAATAGCCAAAATCATGATACATCATCCGTTTCGTTGCAGGAAATTTTCTAGCGATTCGAGGCAGTAGCCAACCGTTCCGACGGATCATACTGTGGTATCGAATAAGATCAGGTTTCTCTCTTTTGAGGAAAAGATAAAATCTGATTGCTGCAAAGAGGTTGACCAAAGAGAGTGCAATTCCTAAGAGTTTCTTGAGTTTGCCTCGTAGTCCCTTAGGGCAGTAGCCTCAGAAGAGTTTTACTTGGTGACCGTATTGCTGCAAAAGATGCTTGGTATCATGGAGATAGGTTTCAATCCCTCCAATCTTATTTATAAAGTCGCTTACAAGCACAATCTTTTGAGGTTTTTTGGTTACGGTAAGGGAAAGAAAGCGTTCATATCGTTTTTCTACGGTATAGCGATTTGCAATATCCTTGGACTGCTGAGCCAACTGTTCGTAAAAGTCAGATTTCTTTTTCTTTTTTTCTTGTTGGAGTTTGATGAGCATATTAGAAAACTTTGCAAGATCTGTGCTCCCTTCGCTTTGTTCAATTGCATATTCATCTTGGATAAACGGGATCAGCCCACCTTTTTTGAAACCAACAATCGGAATACCTTGCTGGAGGATGTTGATCGCGCTCAAACCAAAGGTCTCGAGGAATCTGGACGGCATCAGACAGTAATCTATGTTTTCAAGGTATCTCTCGACCTCTGAGAGCGGCTTCCACCCAAAGAAATGAATCTGCTTGAAATGATAACTCAGCTCTAATATCCCGCTTTCATAGCTTCCGCTGCCAAAAATGTATCGATCAAAAGGAAGCTCCTTGCCCGGATACTGACTGATAAAATCATAGATCAAATCAAATCCTTTTTCTTTTTCTAGCCTGCCGAGAAAGAGAAGCCCAAGAGTTTTTGTGGTATTCATGATGCAAGAAGGATAAACGCCCGTGAGTATAGCTATGAGCGAAAGTTTTTCAATCAGATTTTTCTGTTTCTATGGGGATTTTTTCAAAAAACATCATCAAAATCAAAAAATGTGCTAACTAAATCTTAGAGGGAAATGCAAAAATTTTCTTGTTTTTTGGATGCACAACCATATCTTCTAGTTGCAATAAAATAAAAATTAAACAAAAAACCTGACTTACTCTCTCCTGAGGCGTTCTCAAGGCGTGAGGAAGCGATAAATCAAGTAATCTACCCTGATGAACGTTTATTACCCTTTTGTATCTGGAACCGATTTTGTTTATAGTGTGTGTAGAAGGTATAAGGCTCTCTACTCTTGATAGCGATCGTTATTGAGACTAAAAAGCCTTCTGTATTCTAAGGGCTTGCTATCGGTTCCGGGTATCCACTCGGACCAGAAGTATTTCTTCCTGGTCTTTTTTTTATTTTTTCAAGAAAAACAAAAAAGAGCCACTTGGGAAGGCTCTTAATCCTTAGAATTGATAATTTACAGAGATTGCACTAGGATTTTCTTCAAACATACCATTTTGTGTAAAAGATAAAAGTAATAAAGACTAATCCAAAATGCTACCGCATGATACTAAGGACGACGAGAGGTCGGATTATCACGTGAGGAAAACTAAAATATGCAAGATAACGAGAAATCTTCTTTTTCTGTTCAAGAGTGAGTTCTGTCCCAGAAAATGTCCATTTTTTATTGAAGAGATAAATCATAACTCCGCAAGCTGTTGGGAAAGTTATAATAGCTCAGCGTATTATATATCTCAGAGGACCAAAAAATTCTTCATGTCAACTGAAGTTATATAACATATTAGTAATAAGGGGAGAATAACATGTTGCTCCCACAGCTATGACCATTGCTAAGAGCCGAAATCCTATACTTTTCCAAGCTGTCTGCTTAAAAAGCTTTTTAGTATCTAAAACAGGAGTTTTTCCTTGTTTAAGTATTTTTTGATTCTCAGGCTTTGTTGTTTTTTTGATAACTATCCTTAGAAGGATGAGATTTCGAAGGATAGCAACCAAGAGTAGCGTTATAAAAGTTAAAAGATCTGGAGCTTCTCCTAAGAATAAGCCGAAGAATAAGCCGAGGATTTCTTCAAACATACTGTTTTATATAAAAGATAAAAGTAATAAAAGCTAGAGAAGCAATAAAAAAACGAAATAAGCAATTACGAGTAATGGGATTATGACATGAGGAAAACTAAAGTATGCAAGATAGCGACAAAATTTTTCTTTTTGCTCAGAAGTGAGTTCTGTCTTTGAGAAAGTCCATTTTTTGTTCAAAAAATAAATAAAAATTCCTGAAGCTACTGAAGCAATCATAAAAAAGAGCGGAATAAACCACACAAAAATTAGCCCGAGTCAAGCCCATCAGCTATATATACCTATTAAACTACAAAATTCTGATATAATGAAGAACAAACAACCTGCCAACAATGAAGCATAATTTCATGCCCAATACCAAGAACGAAACATATTGAAAGCGGTTTGTTTTAAAAATTTTCTAGGTTTAGGAACTTGTAATTTGCTCATGCATATCAATATCAATATGAAATTCCGAATAATACTTACGATCTTTATAAATATAATAAATATTATTACATAAATTAGATACTGCTGACCGTGAGAACTTATAAACATACCATTTTGTGTAAAAGATAAAAGCAATAAAAGCTAATCTAAAACCATAAAAGAATAAAAAACAATGATGGCTGCAGATAAGATTGATTTTACAAAAAGGTTTCCATTACAAATAAAAAAATCAGAAAGAGCATTGGGAAACTCAAGAAAGCCGTCCCTAGAGCTAGCCAATTCTTCTTTGTCGGATCGAGTTCACACCCTGAAAGCATCCGATTTTTATTGATAAATGCGATAAGAATTCGTATACCAATGGATATTGCATAGAATAACCACATCGAAGCTTCTGGATTTTCATCTGCCACCCCCCAAACAATCGTCATTGCTCATAGTGTACCTAAATTTTCTAAGAATCGAACTCCGATAAACTTAAAAAATCTCTTTTTTAGTAAGGTTTTGATGCCCTGCATTCAGGAAATCTTTGCTACAAGACTAAGAACGAGGGCATTCCATCCGAAAGTTATAATTCATAATACCACTAATCCAAGCCATGGATATAAAAACATTATTGCGACAATATACGCTATTAGTTGTAGAATTGTTTCTCCCATCCAACTATAAAAAAGAATTAAAATTCTGAATTTCCGCTACTTTCATAGCGTCCAACAGCTAAAAAGTCATCAGCTTTTCTAAGTATACCCAAAAAGCACAACTAATGCAACAAATAGCATACTAATTTTCCCCTAAGCTCCCACAAAAACTCCTTAGCTTTTCTAAGCTTACCCCAAAACCACCATTAGAAATAGGCAAATCAAAAAAAATTCAGGGAAGCTTAGGAGCGAAATCCCTAGGGCAAACCAATTTCTCTTAGTTGGGCTGAGTCCACTCTTGGAAAGCACTCGATAATTAATAGCTATGAAGATCAAGCCCCCCAAAAACAAGGATTAATAGAGAGAGTGAGGTCAAAAACGTCTGAGATCACCAGATTATTTCACGGAGCGTCATCAACCATACTCGTATTAGAGCATAGGCGAGGTAGGCAACCACGAAAAGTTTCAGGATTCTTTTCTTTAGGAAGGTTCAAACCTCTTTCACTCAGCAAATTTTCGCTTCAAAGAAAAAAATGAGGATGTTCCGTGTAAAACTGATGCCTGCTAGCGCTAAAAGTCCCCATATTTCTCCCATCCCGACCCCGAACAACATAAAACCTACAGCATCCTACAAAAAATCTCTCATTCTTACTATAAAAAAGAACTAAAATTCTGAATTTTCCCCCACTTTCCAAAAGGTAATGGGGGAGCTATTCTCAGTTTTCTTAGTGAAAGTAAGGTAGACTATTAATAAAGAAAACGATTCCAAAGAAGGTAGGAAGGTTAAGGAGCACAAGTCCAAGGCTAAGCCATAGCTTCTTGATTGAGGAGATTTCCATTTTGGAGATAATCCATTTTCTGATAATGATAAAGGATAAAACCTCACAAATCAAAAAAATACCACAGTAGAGGAGTATTTCATTAGTAGAAGCGGCCTTTACTATGGTGGGAAGTAATTGATTTCCCCCTGTAATACCCATCATGGCAACAAAAGAAAGTACTGAGAGCCACATAATTCTCAACTTGAGAGCTTTTCCACTATCTTTAATCCTCATTATGGCTCTCAACACCCCAAAAATAAGCATATTCCAGACAGCAATGAGGATGAGCACAAAGAGGAATGGACCTACCCCCCCAAAATCTGGACCACTGTCATAAACACCGATTTGATCAATATGATTCTCCATTTTCTATACAAATAAGAATAAAAAACCGTCCCGCATCCTCAATTTCGAGGAGAAGGGAGGCAAGGAAGGCATAGGCCTCACGGAAACTAACACGTTTTTCTTTAAAAAAGGAGTGGGAACCCTCATAGCTCCCAACTCCTTCTTTGCTTCCTCTTAGGCTTTATCTGTTGCTTCGGAGGCAACGCTTTCAGCTTCAGGTTTTTCTTCATCTTCCCATTCTCCGTCCGTCGTATAGGCTCCCACCAACCCTTTATGGATGGTTCGGGCATTACGTGTCTCTTGAATGAGTTGATTGAGCGAAGCAATGCACGCCACCAGCTCTGGATTCGGACTTACGACCCCAAGTGCGTCAATTTTCCTGATGAACTGCCTGTAGAGCGTATCTAACTCCTCACGGAGTTTCTTCGCTCCTTGCAGATTCCTAACAATCTCCTTTTCAGAGCGTTCTGCCATCGTTTCGATAAACTTGGCATTCACCGTTTTCAGCTCCTGCACACCCGCCGTCAATCAGATTTTGGCTACTGCCGCAGCATGCTCGGTTTTCTCGAGGTCCACGAGCAAACCGCTGATCAAAAAGCTCTCTGCACGGTCTTGCTTGGTCTGGATCCCTTGATATTGCTTTTTCAGCGGGAGTAAAAGTTGCCCAGCCTTCTGCACTTGCGTATCAGGGGACTGTGCCTCAATACTAATCTTAGCAAAGATAAAACTCAGAAGCTGATCACGTTTTTTGTCCAGCTCCTGCAAAGCTTTGGTAAATTCTTCTTGGTGCATCTCTTGATTGAGATCGAGAAAGACCTTGAGTTTGTCTTGAAAAGCGGTGAAATCACTCGCCTCAAGTCAAAGTTTTTCCGTCGTCCCCTTCGCTACAAGCTTTTCAAAGGCTTGCATAAAGGCACCATAGTTGGCATTCGTGAGTTTCTTGGGAGAAAACTCTTTTACTTCTTCTGCATGCGTCATTGTGTTGATCATAAGAAGATAAAACGATGAGTATATAAGAAAGCTCATCTTCTCAGGAAGATTTTTTTATCTAAAAAGAAGAAATCTGATCCTTTGAGGCACTTTTTGATCCCAAAACCGACGATTTTTTAGACTAAAAACGCTTTTCATGTCCATCTCCGAGCAGAAATTACAACAAAATGTCTATATCTGTCTACAGAAACGACGGTTTTTTAGGGTAAATACACTTTTTGTGTCCATTTCTACCCCGAAATTGAGACAAAATATCCATTTGTGTCTAAAAAACGGGTGGAAATTGATAGGAAATGTCCATTTTAGTCCAAGAACCGACCGGAAATTGCGACCAAATGATCATTTACCCTCAAAAACCAACGATTCTAGCACAAAAAAGATCATTTACCCCTAATTTCTTTGAGTTCTAGCATTTTTTTGTCCATAGACCCCTAAAAACTTCCAATGCTTGCATTGAAAAGTTCATATACCCCTTGAAACGTTTGATTCGCGGGATTTTTTCTCCACAGCCCCTTTGAAATCATTGCTTCGCTCGCAATGACGGGTTTGAAGTCAGTGGATTGCTTCACTTTGTTCGCAATGACGGTTTGAAGTCGTTGGATTGCTTCACTTCGCTCACAATAACGGGTTTGAAGTCGTTGGATTGCCACGCTTCGCTTGCAATGACAGAGAAAAGGGATCAGATTTTTGTTTTTTATAAGAGGAAAGCTGTTAAAGATCACGTCAATAGTTAATTTCCAGCTCATATCTAGCAATCCCTAGCGAAAATGCAAGGCATTTTTTGACTTGAAATTAGGGAGGATTCCGCTAGAGTGGAAGTTGCTTTATTTTTGTTTTTTTGGCTGATGACCGACACCAAAGCAACCCAAGAAAAGATCTCTAAAAGTCTGGAAAATCCGATTTTGGAGGCGGTGAAGAAGGACGACCTGAGCCTCGTGATGAAAAATTCAGCTCAGAAGAAAGTTATCCCGCCGAATCAAATATCCGTAGCACTCGACAAGTTTGAGAATAAGATTATCGAGGAGCATCGAGAACATTAGCAGAGGAAACCCTCGAGAATGCTTGGAAATAGCAGAAGTTTTTACTCACTTTTAGAGCCAAACGCTCCCGTTGCAGTTTACTAAAGCCACAGCACTGCTACTTAGATGCAAGCGAGAGCTTTACAGGGATCGGATTTCCAAGGCTTTGCTTGAATCCGAGAACAAACTAGCGTCAAAAATCAGATTTTTTTTATTTTTTACTAAAGAGCATAGCAATGACGACTTTACTCCAACAATTACAGCAGAAAACTGGTATGGAAGCTGCGGTAATCAACAATATTATTCAGCTTTTGGATGAAGGGAACACAATACCGTTTATTGCGCGTTATCGTAAGGAAATGACAAAGGGGGCTACCGACGAACAGCTTCGTGATTTTTTTGAACTCTACAGTTATCGTAAAAATTTGGAGGCAAGGAAGGAAGACGTGATCCGTTTGATTGCGGAGAGGGGACTCTTGACCGAAAGTCTGAAAAATCAGATTTTAGCTGCAGAGACGCTTGCGAGAGTGGAAGATCTTTATAGACCTTTCAAGGAAAAGAAGAATACCAAAGCAACTATCGCCAAAGCGAAGGGCTTGGAGCCGCTAGCAAAGCTCTTATCAACCGCAGAGCTTACAAAAGAAGAGTTTGAAAGCAGAGCCGATACCTTTATTAAGGATACGGGCGACGAAAAGACCTCAGTGAAGGATCGTGCAGAGGCTATTCAGGGAGCAAAGGATATTGTTGCAGAAGAGGTATCAGATCACGCAGATTTAAGAGCCGACATCAAGCAATTTGAAGAACAAAACGCCACATTAGAGACCAAAGCGACCAAGACTTTTGAGGAAAATGGGGTATACAGGGTATATCAGCAGTATCAGAAGAAACTTTTTGAAATGCCTTCCTATGCCTATCTGGCGGTAAGTAGAGCGGAGAAAGAAAAGCAGCTCAGCATCAAATTGCAGTTTTCTCAGCAGAAAATCTCGGAGTATGCAAGCAAGTATTTTATTCCTAGCGTTGCGAACAGCTCGGTTGAGTATTTACAGCAAGCAATTGACGATGGACTGGAGAGATTACTCCTGCCTTCACTAGAAAGAGAGCTAAGAGCCGACAAAAAGAGGCGAGCGGACGAGGCTGCAATCAAAGTCTTTGGAGATAATTTGAAGCAGCTCCTTTTGACGCCACCGGTAAAAGGGTTGACGGTATTGGGATTTGATCCTGCGTTTAGAACCGGTTGCAAGCTTGCGGTCGTCGATCAAACGGGGAAATTCTTAGCGAAAGAGGTGATTTATCCTACTGAACCACAAAAAAAGATTGCAGAAGCAGAAAAGACCCTACTTGATTTGGTGCAGAAGTATGGGATTCAGCTGATTGTGATAGGAAACGGGACAGCATCTAGGGAGTCGGAGAAAGTGGTAGCAGATTTTATCAAAAAATATATGCCAACGCTTCAATATGTGATTACTTCTGAGGCGGGGGCGTCAGTATATTCGGCGTCGGAGCTTGCACAGCAGGAATATCCACAGCTTGATGTGACGATTAGAGGAGCGATTAGTATTGCTCACAGAGTGCAGGATCCTTTGGCAGAGTTGACCAAAATTGATCCTAAAGCGATCGGAGTAGGGCAGTATCAGCACGATGTAGATCAGAAATTTCTCAAAGAGAAGCTAAATGAGAAGGTAGAAGATGTGGTAAACGCAGTTGGAGTAGATGTAAACACGGCAAGCTATACGCTTTTGCAGTATATTGCAGGGTTATCGGCCTCAGTTGCCAAGAATGTAGTAGCCTATAGAGATGAAAATGGGTCTTTTACCGATAAAAAGCAGATCAAGAAAGTGAAAGGGCTTGGACCTAAGGCATATGAGCAGGCAGTAGGATTTCTTAGGATCAAAGAAGGGAAAGAGCCACTTGATGCGACGGGGATTCATCCTGATCATTATGCAGCAACCTTGAGTTTTCTGGAAGGGGAGTTGGGTATCAAAAAGAAAAATCTGATTCTTCCCCTTCAGTCCCTCAAAAACTACAGCGAACAAGAAATTGAAGGGTTTGCCAACAAATACGGACTTTGATTTGAGACGATGCAAGATATTTTGAAAGAATTACAGAGGCCATGACTAGATCCGAGAGAGGAAATTGAAAAGCCTGTCTTCAAATCAGATATTCTGAGCATTGATGATGTAGAGATTGGGATGAAACTTCAAGGCGTAGTAAGAAATGTGACGGATTTTGGTGCCTTTGTAGATGTTGGGTTGCATAATGACGGGCTCGTGCATAAATCGCAGATGGCGGACTATTTCGTAACCAATCCGCTTGAGGTTGTGCATGTCGGACAGCAGATAGAGGTCAGGGTTTTGGAAATTGATAAAGAAAGAGAAAAGCTTTCCCTTTCTATGAAGGGTGAGCATAATTCCAAGCCTCCTCAGAGGAAAACTCAGCCCCGCCCAGAAAAAAGAGGGGAGTCTGGAGCGTGATTGAGTGGGAATATCACCTTTTCTTAGAAAATCAGCCCAAAAATCATAAAAGAAATAGCGGTTGAGAAGAGGAGTTTTGAAAAACAAAGAAAAAAGACATCAAAAATTTGCATTTTCAGAAAAAACTGACTATAATAATATCGTCATCAAGAAAGAGTGCAAAATAGACTCCTTTGTTGATGAGCAACTATGATGAGGTCTTTAAAATAAAAGTATAGAAAAAGTTCTTTCAATCACTTTTCTTTTGAATTGTTAAGTGCGTTTATCATTCGTTGATAGGTGGTAAAGGCAGCTTCCAGTGGCTTTTGAGTTTAACAGGAGTCATAAAGCTTTATCTTTCTGTATTGGAGGATGAAGGGCAAAAAAGAAAAGTCAGATTTTTTTCTCTAGTAAGTTTCGTTAAGAGCGAACGACTATGACTCGATGAAGTAAAACACTTCGAGGAAAGAAAAAAGCTTTTAAATAACCTCTGGAAAGGATTCCCTTAGATATTTTCGCTTGAAGTAGTAAGAAAGGTAAAGTTTCTTAACCGACTTTACTACCTTCTCTCTGCTAAGAAAGTATATAGGGCTTTACTAGGGCTAGGTTTAGAAGGGATTGGTGAGGAATTTTTTGTTCTGGGTATTGTTGGAAGTGATACTAAAGTTGAAAGGGGTGGTTCCCCTCTATCATCTCGCTTTCTGCTCTTGGAAAGATCAGGATTCTTTTCTCTGAGAAGGATTACACTTTTCTTGATAAAAAATGCTTAGGAGTTGCTTTCTCATGACTCTTATCTTTAGGATAGCCTAAAGCATGAGATACTATAATGTTTAAGAGATGTTATAGCGGTTTTCGGCACTATACTTTTATACCTCCTTATAGAAAATAAGGAGTGGATAGTTCTATCTGCTTCTTTTTTTGTATTTTATGAGAAAAGATGTCTTGTCAGTAAAAGATTAGAACAATTTTTACTAGCAAGGAAACATATCTTCTTGGATTGATGTGTTGTGCTTGACAAAGGGATTGATATCTTTATACCTTGTCTTGTTAGATTTTTATTTAAGTAAAAAGTAAAATGCATCGTAAAGTAATTATTATTGGTTCTGGTCCTGCGGGACATACTGCTGCTATTTATGCGGGGAAGGCGCTTTTGCAGCCACTCATGTTTGAAGGTTTTATGGCAGGAGGAATTGCTGCTGGCGGGCAGCTCACCACTACAACGGTGATAGAAAACTTCCCTGGATTCCCTGAGGGGATTGATGGAAGTCAACTCATGATGCAGATGAGGCAGCAATCTCTCAATGCCTGAGCAGAAATTATCACAAAAACTGTTGATTCCGTAGATCTTAGCAGTTCTCCATTTAAAGTTACTGTAGGAAATGAAGAGTTTACAGCAGATAGCCTCATTGTTGCTACAGGAGCAACCGCAAAAAGGATGGGGCTTCCAGGAGAAGAGCAGTTTTGGCAAAAGGGAGTTTCCGCTTGTGCTATCTGCGATGGCGGATTACCGATCTTTAGAAATAAAAGAATCGTCGTAATCGGCTGAGGTGATGCAGCACTTGAAGAAGCGATTCATTTGACGCACTTTGCAAGCGAAGTACTTTTGCTTGTCAGAAGAGATCAATTGAGAGCATCAAAGGCAATGCAAGAAAAAGCCTTTAAAAACGAAAAAATTCAGATTCTTTGGAATACAGAAGCTACTGAACTTGTAGGAGAAAAACTTTTATCTGGAGTTTGGACAATCAACAACAAGACGCAAGAAAAGGTTTTGATTGAATGTGCCGGAGTTTTTTATGCTATTGGTCATACTCCAAATACTACTTTCTTAGGCTGACAAGTAGAACTTGATGAAACTGGATATATTAAAACCATCCCTTGATCTACCAAAACAAGCGTTGAAGGAGTTTTCGCAGCAGGAGATGTTCAGGATAGGATCTTTAGACAAGCTATCACCTCCGCAGGAACAGGATGTATGGCAGCATTAGAGGCTGAAAAATATTTACAAACGCTGGGATAATTATCTCAGCTTTTTTAAAAACCATTAATTAAAACGAATAATCTTTGTATTAAAACAAGTCGCAAATTACCTTATTAAAAAACTTGCACAATGTATCTTGTGCAAGGTATGGGGTTATAATACAATTGTTTAAAAATTAAGGGACTACATAATAATTCTAAATCTCTTCAAAAGTTCTAAAATGAGAGAAAAATCAAGATGGGAAATTAAACCGATATGTTCTTCTCTTGAGAAATACTCTTCTGTAAAAAGTGCTATCTGAGGGATATAGGCTCTTTTTTCTCCTTGTCTGATTTTTTCGCAATAATACGGCTGAAAGAGATCAAAGAACTGTTTTCGTCTTTGTCTACTTATTTTGGGAAACTTTTTTTCTCTACTAATCAGGAAGAATGAATCTGCAAGGGAATAGTCTAAACGTTCATAATAATATTTTCAAGCCTTACTATCATGGAGGTACAACATATCCTCAAGATAAGCTCCAAAAAAATCTACTACTAAAATCGTGCTTGCTTGTATATTTTTAGTGAGCAAAAGATGATAGTGTTCTTTTTGATAGCTGAGGTCAAGCGTTTCGGGGAACTGAAAACTATCTAAAGAGAGCTTGCCTTTCTTGAGCGTTTCCCCTTTCCCTCGATCAAATATGATCTTTCATTCCTCATCTAGAAGAAGCATATGTTTTTTTTGGTATCGCTGCTTTTGATAGCTTAAAAGCTCTTCTAAAGAAATACTATCAAGACTATTTGTACGAAAGTTTTTATGTATTTTTTGAAGTATTTTTTCATAAAGTTTTTGTCAAAATGAGGAATTATTAAGCTCATTTTTTACGACTTTTTGCTGTAAAAAAAAGATATTTTCATCTACTGGTCTTTCTAAAAAGAAAAGAATCTTTTCTAGCGACATATTTTTCCACTCGAAACTGGTATATCCTGTTCTCGTTGAAGCAAAAATATCCGGAAGGAAAAGAAGCTCTTCATCATGTTGACTATAGAGAACACAATGCTCTAAAAGGTGAGGGAGATATTTATTTTCATGATATAATGGGGTTTGAATAAGAAGTTCCATATGAAGAGAAAAGGATAGAGTAAAACCTTTACTGCTATCCTTTTTAGGGAAATCCCTGGTAAATAAAAGAGTTCTTGACTCTTTTTAGTATCCTACCATAATCATAATTTTTAGCTAGAAGAAAGCCATTTCCTTGATTTTCATAAGGAAAATACTATAAGTTTCTCTGATTTATCTCTACCACAAAAAATGAAAAAAGTCTGGATTTTGATGCTATTTTTCCTCGCATTCCCTTTCTCAACATCTGCTTTCGTTCTGGGACTAAAATCTACGGATAATACGGTGGAAAACGTAGTAAAGATAGAAAAAGACTATAGCCTCTATCTGCCTTTGATTGGCTTTATTTACGATCCACGAGACAAGCAAGACGTAGTAGCTGAGCTGGAGAAAATAGCAAAAGAGCTGGGAAACCAAAGAATCTATCATATCTCGCTTTCTCCAAACCAATTTTCTGCTGAAGAGGTAGCCAAAGGAGCCTTTGACGAACAATACACCCTATTTTTCAAGACAATCAAGAGACTAAATTTGAAAGTAATCTTCAGGACGATGCATGAAATGAATGGCGGTTGGTATCCACGAGGCTCAAACCCCACAAAATTCAAAGAAGCATGGATACATGTATGGAATTTAGCACGTTCGCTGGGATTGAATCAGCAAGATATCCTGTTTGACTTCTCTGTGAATCACCGAGATATGCCAACCCTCTGAACCCCTTCCCAACAGGCAAAACTCCTTCAGTGCAAGGATAAAAATCCCGTGCTTGAGGAAATCAACAAACTAAAAAAGAAAAAAAAACTGACTCCTGAAGAACAAAACAGCCTCAAAACAAAGGAAAAACTCCTCCAAACCCTCAACACCTGTCCGCATTTTGAGGACTACTACCCTTGAGAAGCCTACGTAGATATTGTCGGGGTGACCTTCTATAATTGGGGCAAGGCAACGAGCAACAGACTACGAAAAACTCCAACACAAATCCTCAATGATCCAGAATGGAACACCCTAACGAGACTAAAAGCACTCGGAAAACCACTTTTCATTGATGAAGTGGGGACAACAGCAGTTTGGTATGGCGGGAAATATCAAGCCGACACCTCAAGAGCGGAATTCCTCTCTGAAACCTGAACCGCTAGGAAAAACCAACGGCTCAAAAACCTCAGCGTTTTCTTGAAAGAAAACCAATTTATGGGAGCGGTATATTTCAACGTGGATTATACGAATGGTTTGACTTTGCCGTTAGTAGGCGAGGCAGATCGAGCAATTATCAATACAACGATAGGGAAATTTTATGATGGATTCTGGGATCTTTATAGTAGTTCTAAATCAGATTTTTCATCGCTTTTAGCTTTATTCGGTTTAGTAAAAGTCGAGATTAAAGGCAAGGAAACTTTGCTGCCAAGAATGGTCGCAAAACAAATTCCTATCATCGAAAAAATCATCAACGACAAATTTAGCGACGACCCACAAGGAAAATCAGACTTATACTCCCAATTACTCAAAGCGCCGAGCGGAGAAGACTCTTTTGATCAAGCAATACAAGTATTATCCGAGCACTATATGCTCCAAGGCAGCGGAACTGCCGAGTAATCTGATTATTGAGCGAGCATTTCGCTCTCAATCAACTGTAAAGGGATACCATGCAGCTCAGCAATCTTTTTCGCAACCGTTTCTAGCTTATATCTCGGGTCTTGCTGGCTAGCATAATATCGTTTTTGTGGCTCAACAAGGAAAATCTGCCCGAGCTTCTTAAAATCTTGGAAGACTTCCGCCCCCGTGCAAAAGATCAACTGCTCTTCTCCCTGTTTTATTTTCCATCGGTTGAGATTTTTCCTGGCTTGAGTGTCCAAAGCACTGAGAAAAAGTCCGCCGACAGCTTGCTGATCAAGCACATTCGTAAACGTTCGCAAATCCGGGAAAATAATCAGAATTTGTTCCTGTTCTTCCGAATGAATCCTCTGTTTCCCTATGCTGAAATCAAGAGGCTGGTATTTTTTGCTCGTAGGACGCTTTGCTTTAGCAAGCAGATTCTGAATTTCATGGTCAAGAAAGAGCTTGAGCGTGTTTTTATAGGTCGTATACCGCTCATAAACCATCCGATGCACCAATTCAAGTGCAGGACTTGATAAAAGCTTGGGAAACGCTACATGAAACTCCCCCTGCATCGGATAACGCAGCTGATAAAGCTCAGGAAAACTCACCGTCTCTCCTAATACAAGAAAAAAATCTGACTCAGATTGCAAGACATCTCCAGCCTGGACCTTTTTACTCGGCAACTCACACCAGAATACCCTATCCTGCCCAATATAATGGGAGAAACTATACAGATACATCCTCTACTATGAATTTAAAAAATCTCCACTCCTCCACTTTTACGAAGCTAAGCAAGAATATCACCAATTTTCTCGTGCAAAAACTTCTGCAAGCTCGGCAATCCCTCCAAATCCGGATACTTTTGCAAGAGCCACGATGCCCCAGCCTGCACCTGCTCCAAAAACTTCAAATCTGAGAGGATTTCAATCGGAATATCGCTTATTCCAGACTGCATCGTTCCCAAAATCTCCCCAGATCCACGATTCTGTAAATCCAGCTCAGCTAATTTAAACCCATCCGTCGTCTGTTCCATCGCTCTAAGCCTTTCGTAGCTATCCCCCGATTTTTTGGGGGTTTGGAGGAAACAATACGATTGAAGATCCGATCTTCCGATTCTTCCTCTGAGCTGATGAAGCTGAGCTAAGCCAAATCTCTCAGCATTCTTAATAATCATCACCGTAGCCTCGGGAACATCTACTCCTACTTCAATTACTGTCGTAGCAACGAGAATCATCGTCTTCCCACTCTTAAAATTTTGCATCGCTTCCTCTTTTTCTTTGGGTTTCATCTTCCCATGGAGTAAACCAATCTTCCCTTCCAGTTCCGGATAAAGCAGCTGAATTTCTTCATACGCATGCAAGACAGATTGCACTTCATCAAGACTCTCACTCTCCTGAATAAGCGGCGTCACGACGAAAAGCTTCTGATTTTTCCTAATTTTCTCAAGGATTCGAGGCTTGAGTTTCTTTTCTTCGGTGCTAGAGATGATTTTGGTCTGGATCGGCAACCTTCCTTTCGGTAATTCATCAATAATACTCACATCAAACTCCCCAAAGAACGCAATCGCCATCGACCTCGGAATCGGCGTCGCCGACATCTGCAAAATATGCGGTGCTCCAAACTTTTTGAAAAACGCTCTCTGCTTTACGCCAAATTTGTGCTGTTCATCAATAATCACATACTGTAAATTCTGAAAACTGATCCCTTCTTGAAGTAAAGCATGCGTCCCGATGATAACATCAATCTTCCCTTGCTGAAGATCCGATTTAATCTTCTCCTTTTGCCCCTTAGTCAGCGACCCCGTCAAAAGCTCAACTCTTAGCCCAAGCGGCAACAATAGCTTTGCAATACTTTGATAATGCTGCTGAGCCAGCACCTCCAGAGGCGCAAGAAATACCGTTTGTCCCTGTTCAGTCTGCTTGAGATAGTAAGCCGCGAGCGTTGCAACGATCGTTTTCCCGCTCCCTACATCTCCTTGCAAAAGCCTGAGCATCGGCTTCCCGCTATGAAAATCATCAATGATTTGCTTGATCACTTTCTTCTGAGCCATCGTAAGTTCAAACGGCAGACGCTGGAGCATCGCCTTCAACACCCCCCGTTGCTGCGCTTCAGAGCTAGTTTTCTTGTTAGCTTGATAGCTTTGCCTATTCATCAGAGAAAAAAGCTGAACTCTTAGCAAACGATCAAAAAACACCCTATGAATCGCCTGTGATTTCAACGATTCGCTCTCAGGATAGTGAATATTGAGGATGGTTTTCTGCACATCGAGTAAATGGAAGGTCTTGAGGAACTCCTCAGGCAAATACTCAGCAAAAACCGCGGGAATCTGATCACGAAGCTCCCAAATCTTCTTGGCAAACCATCAAGGTTTGATCCCATTCATCTCGGAATACACCGGGAAAATCCTTCCCGAGTTGTAGTTTTCCTCAAACGCTCAAGAATCCGAACTCGGCACAATATCAGGGTGGGAAAAGATCGTTTTCCCATACTTAAAGCTCGGCTTCCCTACAATAATGTATCGGCATCCCTCTTGGAGCTTGCTGGCAAGATAGCCTGAATTAAAAATCGAAATCGTCCCTTGAATCCCTAGTTCATCTTCAAAACTAATATCGTAAATCATTCTCCCCCCTCTGCGAAAGACGGTTTTTTTCAGGATTTTTCCTTTAGTTGCAGTGATACCTTTATCATTAAAAATCAGTTGGTTCAGAGGCTTGATATTCGCTCTGTCTTCGTAGGCTCTCGGAAAATAATTAAAAAAATCCCTAATGGTCGTGATACCATTCTGTGCCAAGAGGTTAAGATAGCGTGGGGTGGTCCTGAGGAGCGTTTTGAGTTCCATACGATGATAATCAAGAATAAGAGCACTGCCCTAACTATGCAGAAATCAACAGAAAATGCAAGATCAGATTCCCAAGAATCCTCAAAATCCCAAAAAATTACCAGAAAAAAGTTCTAAAATCCTGATTTCCATCAGTTTTCAGAGAACAATCACTATTTTGTCTACTAGAACCATCGGAAATTGCAATAAAATGTCTATATCTGTCTACAGAAACGACGGTTTTTTAGAGTAAAAACACTTTTTGTGTCTATTTCTACCCCGAAATTGAGACAAAATGTCCGTTTGTGTCTAAAAAACGGATGGAAATTGATAGGAAATGTCCATTTTAGTCCAAGAACCGACCGGAAATGAAGACCAAATGATCATTTACCCTCAAAAACCAACGATTCTAGCACAAAAAAGATCATTTACCCCTAATTTCTTTGAGTTCTAGCATTTTTTTGTCCATAAACCCCTAAAAACTTCCAATGCTTGCATTGAAAAGTTCATATACCCCGCAGCAGCATCAATCCTTGCATCAAAAAGTCCTCAAACCCTGGAGAACTGGTGATGCTTGGAGGGTTGCGATCCAATTCCTTTGCTTCATGAGAGATTCTAGGGTCTTAGAATGCCTAAAAAGCACCTCAGCCCTAAGAAATAATCTTATATTTCATCAACAAGAAAATCGCAATCCCGATAAACAGCAAAGAAAACAGCATAATAATAAAATTTTTCACCTTTTCTGTTCTTACAGCTTCTTTGAGTTTGGAGATTCTCTCCTCAAGCTTTTGCTTTTCAATAATAGCTTCTTGTTTTTCTCTATTATAATCAGGGAGAGCGATCATCGTCTGAATCTTGGTCTCCAATTCCCCAATCCTCTGCTGAAGCATAAAGATAATCTTATTTTTTTCCTCAATCATCTTGTCCTTCTCCTTGAAAATCAAGAAAAATTTATCGATTTTCTCCTCAATCGCCTGATCAATATCCGCTCTAACGGCTACTGGCTGAGCAACAGGAGAAGTCTGACTCGTTGGAGCAACGTTTGGCTTAACTTCTTGGATAAGTTCACTAGTTACCTGACTATGAAGGGTTGAAAATTCAGCTTTTAACGCTTCTACCTCATCTCTCGCAAGCAAAACCTTATTCGCCACCTTTTTATAAGAAAGTTTTCCACCTTTCACATATCTATCAATCGTTCTCGTAGAAACTCCAAGCTCAATCGCAGCTTTTTCTCTCGTAATTGAATAATTTTTCATCCGTTAATTCCTCAAAAATAAAAACTATAAGGGTTTATCCAAATCAAACTTAGTAAGCTCTGGCCTTTTTATACCAGAAAATAAATTCTGAATGAAGAGCACAAGAAACACTCCTCACAAGATACTACAAATCATCAGGAGCCCTCCCAATTTAAAGAAGGAAAGAGAACGCATCCCCAGAAAACTAAAGGTTGCTGACGCCCCTGCATTCTGCACCACTCCAATAAAGGCAAGCACACAAAAGAGCAGCATCGCCCCCAAAGACCATCGCATTCCGTTTTTCATTATTTTAGTATTTTACTAAGTAAAGCATACACTGTTGAGATAATAACTGAGAGAATCAAAACCCTTACCCATCCAAGATCTCCACTAGGGAGCTGAACCCTCGCAAACTGACTACAATTCTCATTAATAAACCATTGAAAGAAATAGAAAACTCCTACATTAATAACAATTGAAGAAATCCCGAGTGTCAAAAACTTTAGCGGAAAGGTAATAATATGCAATATCCTCTTAATTCCAAAGTTTACAATCCAGAATACCAATCCCAAAAGCAAAAAAACCTGAAAAATATCAGCTTTCGACTCAATCACCAGACCAAATTTATTACTGCTCACAAAATACAGGATCCCCGCATTGATAAGCACAGAAAGGATGATATCTTTTACGATTTTCCACATTCGCTTCAACGATTTGAGAAGACTAAAAAAGACATGTGTCTAAATAATTTACAGAATTGTCAACAATTTTCAAGAGATTTTTAGCAAACTACGAGCTTTTCCCTAATCTATGAGGTCATCAAAATCTTCCTCTATCCCATCATTACGATAGGCATGGATCGCATTCCTCACACCGAGCAAAGCAATAACGGCCGCTCTCCTCCTCCTAGGAGAAACTTCAAATCCCTTCTCTACAAAAGTTTCATAATTCCAGCTCAACACCTCATCCAACGAAGTTCAAATAAGAAACTCCGAAAGAAAGCTCGCCGCTGCAAGACTTACCGTGCTAGGATTCCCATCATAGCTAAATTCGGCTATTTTCCCCTCCTGAATCTTAAGATAAACCGTAACATCATCACCACAAATAAAATTCCCTTCATGTCTAGTCACATCAGGATTTTGCATTTCATAATTACACAAAGGATTTTTAGAATATTCCTTCACTAAAAGCTCAGTTTCTGACATAAATACCAATTCTTTCCAAATAAAAAAAGCTCCCAGCAATGATAAAGAAAGTCTTTCTCTTTTCAAGCCAAGAGCAGAAAAAAATTTCTATTTTTAATCTAATCTACACAAAAGATGTCCTACTAATTTCTTTATAGTATTAATAAAAGAAACACTCAACTCTACAAACCCCTTCACTGCCAAGATTTCAAACTGTTCTATAGCATCATAAGCCCCCTGCAAAGCAATCAGGATCTTATTTGAATTAATTTCAAGCAAAACTTCAAAATCTGAAGATGAATTTTGAGTTACCACAGCCTTTATTCCCTCAACAGAAACAGTTTTTTGATTAAAGTCTAAAGTTGTAAGAAGTGGCATTTCAAAACCTTGCATTGATCAAAGAGGCATAAAATAAAATTTCACATCAACTATCACGATCATGGTTGTATGATTCTCGACAAGAAATACAAGAGAAAAAACAAAAGAATTTTTATAGAAAAAACGATTTGATTTTTTTAGAAAAATCAATATATTTTATTTTGTATTTATCGGCATAATAAAGGTAAAATGAAAAACAATCCTTTCAACACTGTTGTTAATTACCTGTCAAAATTACAGGGAAAAATCATCACTAATGAAGTCATAAAAACAAAGCTTCAAAATATCCTAGACGAAGAGTATAGTGAACCTAAAATGTATAAAATTATCTATTATCTCAAACTCAGAGGACATCTCATCAATCTCAAAAAAAATCTTTTCCTTGTCAAAAAACCTGAAGATACAATAGATGAAGAAAAACTCATAAACAAAGTCTATCGAAGCATTCTCAATAAGCACTGCAATGATTTCATTGATGGAAAGCGATATATCTGAGGACTAAAAGCTCTAGAAATTTCACTCCTCTCTTATAGTATCCCTGATGAAATACTGCTTGTAAACAACAAAAAACAGGGAAGTGAAACCATTATTCTTGAAAAGAAAGCTCTTTTAAAAACCTATAAAAACAAAAATAAAAATCTGTTTCCTTTCTTTTTTAAGAACACCCAAAAAGTAAGTATCGAAAACTATAAATTCAACATTGCAACTCCAGAACTCGCGATTCTTGAAACACTTTATAACACCCTTCCATCTCAAAAAGCATACGGAGAGGAACTCATCAAAAAACGACTCAAAAAGAATAAGAAGAATTTTAATTTTCAACTCTTAGAAAACCTCCTCAAAGAGAGCAAACACAATAGCAGCATCAACAAACTCGCACAAATTGGAAGCGTAGTAGAAATAGAGCTCTCAGAAAAGATAAAAAACCTGATCAAAAAATATGGCTACAGAATGTACTAAAAAAAACCTTGATTTTTATATATCAATATATATAGATACATCGCTTTTATTTATAATGAACAAAATTATGACAAAAAAACTAGTATTCGGACTCTGATTTTTCCTAATTTTTTGAGTATGAACTTTTATCTTTTTAGGGAATCAAGGAAACTGTACAGCAGCTTCTTGCACAGAAACTACCGTATGAACAACCTGAACAATCCTGGACTATAGCCCCGAAGAAATGGCAAATGCTCTATCAAAAAAACATAAAATCTGACTCCTCTTCAAGGCAAATCGATGTGGAAGTTGTAAAGTGCTCCAAGATGAATTAACGACAAAAGGAATCCCAGCTGGCAGCATCTTATTCTTGATTGATTTCGATAACGCAAAAGAGTTAAGAGCAACCTACAATATAAACAATATGGATACCTTCATAACAGTAAATGAAAACTTACAAGAAACCCATAGAGAAAACCCTGGGAACTATGAAACAATTTATCAACTACTACAAAACTAATCATGATCTTATTCTTCGCCTTCTTTTCTGGAGTGCTTTCTGTACTAGCTCCTTGTGTTTTACCAGTGTTACCGGTGCTACTTTGAGGAGCAGCGACAGAAACGAATCCAAAAAGATCTTATCTAATCCTTTCATCAGCACTCATTTGTATTTTCAGCTTTACATTCTTACTTAAAGTCTGAACAGGTTTTATTCACCTCTCAGAAGACATTTGGAACTACCTCTCTTGAGGGATTATCACCATCTATGGAATTTTCCTCCTCTTCCCAGGACTCCGAGACCGAATAAAATCTCACTTCCCTCACTCCAAAACAGTCAAAACACCTCAACAGCATAAAACTGGTCCACTCGCAGAAATAGCACTTGGAGCATCTCTAGGTCCAATATTCGCGAGTTGCTCCCCTACCTATGCACTCATCATCGGGACAATCCTCCCCCAAAATCTTCTTATGGGAACACTCAGTATTCTCTTCTATGTTTTAGGATTCTGAAGTATTCTTTTTATCATTATCTTCTTTTGAAGAGAAGCTATAAAAAGACTAAAAGGATACGCAAACCCCGACTGACGATTCAAAAAGAGTATCGGAATTCTTCTCATCATTACTGGAGGGATGATCATCAGCGGAGGCTTTAAATACTTTGAAACAAAACTCTTAGAGCTCCCCTTCTCGACCGCACTCATCAAAATCGAACAGCAAACCATCAAAACCATGAAATAAACCTCCAATTTCTTGCAAATATAACGAGTTTCGACTATACTTGATAGTGATTTACTCTCAAGCAATTCAATGGCTGGACTCATAAAAACTATTCTTGAACAGGAAGAAATCCAAGGGCTCAATCCAGACTTCTCTCTTTTGACCATAATTCCCAAAGCTACCGCAGAAAAGGCGCAGCTCCTTATTTTCGGGAAAGGGGAAAAAAGAACACTCAAGCTTCTTACGACCAATAACCACCCAGAGGCAGTCAAACAGCTTCTGAATCAGATCGAACAAAAGGGCTATCACCATGAACTCTTCTATACCACAAACGAAGGCTTCTCAACGGCGCTCGGACGATATACAATTTTAGAAGAACAAGAAGCTCATAGAGCAGAACTCATCAAACAAGAAGCAAAAGCTGAAGGGAAATCAGCAGTCGCCTTGATGCAAGAACAATTTGAACAGAGAGAAAGCCAAGATCCTACTCAATTCATCAATTCAATCATCAGACTGAGCTTCCAAGCATGAGCTTCAGATTTACACTTCCAGCCCGAAGAAAACGGAATTGTATTAAGACTAAGAATCGATGGCGTCCTTCATCACATCCTCCAATTTTCTCATCAAGAATTTTGGAAATATATGCAGAAAATCAAATTTATGTCAGGGGTAAAAATGAATATCGATTATCTCCCTCAGGATTGAAGATTTTCTTTTGAGGCATCAGATAGAGACGGAAATCTAAAGAAAATCGATGCCAGAGTAAGCTTTATGCCAGGAATCATTACCGAAAGCGTCGTGATCAGATTCCTTGATGCTACTGAAAGTATCGATGATTTTAGAGAAATCGGCTTCAGGGGAGATAACCTTAGCGTCCTAGAAAACTACCTTCACAAAACCAGCGGAATCATCATCATCACCGGACCAACCGGATCAGGAAAGACCACAACACTCTATGCCATTCTCAAAAAACTCAACGACGGAACCAAAAAAATCATCACACTTGAGGATCCTATCGAATACAAAATCGCAGGACTCCAACAATCTCAGATCAACTACGACAAAAACTACGACTACGAAACCGGACTAAAAGCCATCCTTAGACAAGACCCGGACATCATCCTCGTTGGAGAAACCAGAACCAAAGAAACCGCTCAAATCGCCATCAATGCTTCTCTTACAGGACACTTAGTTTTTACAACTTTGCATACCAATTCAGTGCTCGACTCTCTCTCAAGACTCATGAATATGGGAATCGAACCCTACCTCCTCACTCCAGCCCTCCAATTACTCATTGGACAGAGGCTCGTTCGTAAAGTCTGCCCATTTTGTAGCGAATGGCAGGATGCGACACCAGAAGAAGACGCAGAAATAAGAAAAAACCTGACTGAACTCCAGGAACGCCTCCCAACAGACGTATTACCTGACTATCAAGGAAAAATCCTCAAAGGGAAAGGATGTGAACATTGCAATCACTCAGGCTACAAAGGCAGAATTGCTCTCATAGAACTCCTCGAAATCAACGACATCATGAGAGAAAAACTCATGCAAGGAATGCAATGAGAAAACCTCCTCCCTCTAGCAAAATCTCAAGGCTTCATCCCGATGCAACACGACGGAATTTTAAAAGTTATTGAAGGGATAACCGACCTCCAAGAGCTGCATAGAGTACTTTACTAAAGTCTACCACCCTTCCCCTTGAAAAAGCATCACAAATTACTATACTGTCAACACCGCTAATTAAAAAATTAACAATATAAAAAAGAAGAATAAAATGGGAACAAGAAAATCAAACAAAACATGGGAGTCTAAATTTTATCGACGAAGGTGGATATTTATGCTAATAGTATTCTTGGATCTATGCGCAGGAATATTAGCAATATTGGCAGTCTTCTCTGGAATAAACTTCATTGCTCTGCTGACCGAAAATTTCGAATTGCAGAGTAGGATTCCTGAGTTCTTTGCGAATAGAGATATGCAGTTCAGTTTAGCTGCATTCCTAGTATGTATATCCTCCGCAGGGATACTCTCAATCATGATGAGTAAACTCTGGAAATCTGAAATTAAAGACAAGTAAAAAAACTTCAGCATCATGAAAGCAATCTTCAAAAACAATTCCTGGCTTCCTACGATCAGTGGCATCTGGATGGTCATAAGTGGCATCTGGATGGTCATAAGCGGCGTCTTGACGATGCAATACGAAATGCGCAGGCAGATCGAAGAACAAAGAGCGATCATCCGCACCGAAGAAGAAATCGAACAAGACAGAGACTGGGGTGTTCGGAGGAGAACCACCTCCAGAGACACCTTACCGGACGGAAAAACAATCAGGGTAACCATCGAAACAACAAGCAATGGACAAACCCTGAAAGAGACCCACGACTACGCTCTGTAAAATTCGAAATTATTGCACCTTTCCAAGCGGAAACCCCGCCAATCATTCGCAATGCTAGCGAAGCGTGAGAGAAAAGAACAAAAAACCTCACACAAAATTAAAATGCCCTTAGCTTCTCTAGGGGCATTTTTTCATAAAATCATAACACACAGCCTCCTTCCTCCTGAAAAAACACCACAAATTTCTATACAGTAAACATCAAAAAATTAAAAAAATCATATCAAAATATTTGAGAATCTTGAATTGACTTTATAAAAACACCTCTACACTTACCTCCTTGTCCTGAAGGAGTTTTCACTTCATAACTCGCATTTTTCAACTGCCTCATAAGGAATCGAAAACTCATCACATTCAAACCCAACATTCACAACGACAAACAAAACTTTTTTCATTGATAAATAGCATAAAAGCTAAAAAAAGTTTGAAAATAAAAGAAAAAACTGACCTTATTTTCCTTTCTTCATTTCATTAAGAGGTATCAGAACTTCTTTTTGAAAATCACTCCAAGAAAAAGCTTCACACAAAGCAACTACCTCACCTCTCGTTGCAGGGATTCAATAAAAATAATTATTAAGAAAAAACACTGTAGAAAAATATCAAGCCTTTAACATTAACAATAAATATTGCTTTCCCTGTAAGAAAAAATCTTGAGAGTAGTTGTTAAAATCATAATCAGGAACAACTAACCAATTTGATTCTTGATAAGTAAAAAAATAAGGAGTCCCATGATAATATTCTCTTCATTTCCATCTTTTCTGAAAAAAAATATATCACTCCAACAGTGTTTGAAGAAAAAAGAGTTTCCAATAATCCTCCTGAAGACAATATTGCTTTCAATAAATAAAATACACATCTTCTTCAAACGAAAAAGGAAAGAGCTGTAAAGGAGAAGCCGCTCAACTTCTTAAATTTTTCAATTTTTCTCCTTGAAAAAGAAGTCTATAATCAGGAAGTGAATCATCACAAACAAGAAAATTTTCAAGTTTATAATATTTTTCATGATATTTTTGTACCTCTTCCCAAGAAAGTCCAGAAGCAGAGTTCAAATCAAACTTTTGACTTAATAAAAAGCTCAAACTTTCCTGATAAATTCTTTGATCATAAGTTGAATCTTCACACTCTTCTTGAATTATAGGCAATTCATACTCAAAAGCTTCTTTAGAAATAGGATCTGTTAGATACTTGAAAATAGAATCAAAAGAAAGCCATTTATCATATTCATAAAGAGTAAAATTAGAATAACTCTGTGCCTCACTACCATAAGAAAAAGTAAAAAAATCAGATGATCAAAAACGACTTTTAGCAATACAATGCTCAAGCATATGAGGGATCGCCTTTCTTCTTCCAATTAAGGGAGTTTTTATATATATTTTCATGAAACACTGAAATAATAAAAGAAAAATGGAAGGTTAAGAAACCAATTAGCACAACACATAGCCGACACGCTACAAACGAATAAAAATTTGATAAATACCTATCGACAGAGACCAATATCGGAGAATCCTTTAATCAATTCAAACTCCATCAAGTATAGTCCTAAAAGTAAATAATGCAAATTTCCTTTAATTTTCCTTTATTTCTCCCTCTGCCTCCCTCCGCAAACTACCTTCCTGAGTCAAAACCGCTAGTAAAGCTCAAAAAAAATCTCTTCCTGAATATAATAATAGCGAAGCTCGAAGAGCGAAGCATTCCGACATCATCGGAAAGGACATAAAATAACATACTCTATATTCTTCATTCTACTCCGCTTCACTCAGAAAGACAATTTGATCGCAATTGCGAGTAAAGCGTGACAATCCATCCTCTCCTCCACACTAAACCGCGCGACTTCATCAGACTTTTTCTGCTTTTCTCCTTGAAAAAAACGAGCAAATCA
The DNA here is from genome assembly GCA_003260355.1 of SR1 bacterium human oral taxon HOT-345. Lineage (GTDB taxonomy): Bacteria > Patescibacteriota > Gracilibacteria > Absconditabacterales > Absconditicoccaceae > HOT-345. Next base: position 433,935 of record MPSQ01000001.1, on the reverse strand, counting down.
CTATCCTGTCATCGTCAATAAACCAATAAAATTTAAAAAAAATGAACAAAAAGAAAGAGACAAAAGGTGAATTTGTAGGAATGCTGGCAATAGCTTGTGTAATAGCCGCTATGCTCATGCCCCCAAAAGTAAAATCTGGCTCCAGCCTTGAAGGCGAGCGAAAAGTCGACGAATGGGAGATCCCGATCAAGGAAAAAGACCCCAAGCTTGCCTTGGAGAAAGATCAAGACTTCTTTAGTCCGGACAGCTTGATGAAAGAGGTCGTAGAAAGAATGAGAGAAAAACGTCCTCTTTTTGACAGACAGATCTTCGAATTTCGAGCAGAATGGTAAAACATCCTGCCTTTGCGTTGCTCCCCTGCTAACAGATGGAGTAGCTTACAAGTTCCCGAGGAGGATACCAGTCCCCCTCATCAACAATCAAAGTGCCCTTAGCTTTCTAGTGGCACTTTTTTTCATCAAATCCACCTTCTCTCCCGCGATTTCCCTTGAAAAAAACGAGCAAATCACTATCCTCTCACCGTAAATAAACCCCAAAAATATAAAACAATTATGAAAGCCAAAACCAAAAACCTCGGAATGCTCGTGTTGATTTCATTAGTCATCATCGGACTCTATATAGAATCTTGTCAAAGAGTCCGGCGTAATCCCTCCCTGGATCAAAATAACCTCCAGTTCCCGCCGGCTACAGAAGATACGCTCACGTGGAGAGATTCTCTTGAAGACGTGCAAGCACAAGTGGCAAACGAAAAAGGCACCCACTGCCTCATCAACCTCTACGAGGACCAAAACTGAGCATCGCTTGCTCCTAGGGGGAGCTCCCCTCCCCCTGCATTCCCAAATCAAAAAGTGCCCACAGTTTCCTCGTGGCACTTTTTTCTTTCACTTGGGGGGTCGGATTCCAGACTACTGCTGCAAAAAGTAACCGATCCCGTTGCAAAACATCGTAACATACGGTAATGCCAACAGCACAAAGAAAAACAGCATCAACCAGAACGAAAATCTGGTCAAATTCCCCTTTCTCTTATTCACAAGCTGTGCAATGACGAAACTCAAGGACACGACAGCAAGCCCAATCACTGAAAGATACCACATATTGGGGAAAAAAGCATCTCCTGCGGGTAGCCAACGCTGCAAAAGCTCACCTTTGAGACTTCCATTCCCGATAATAGAATAAACCCCTAGCAATCCAGAAAAAAGAGACGAATATATCCTCTCCAAGATCCAAGAGATCGCACAGTAAAGCCCAGAAAACCCGAGGGCAACCAAGTTCGCTCCTGTAAAAAGACGTGAAAACGTCGTATCAAAATCAGCCCAAAAACCTGCTGGAAGCCATTTACTTTTCTTCATTTTTAGATTCATTACTCAGCTAAAAACTCAACTAAGTATATTCCCAAAGAGAAATAAAGCAATTTTTTTCAAACTTTTTCAATGTTTTACTTTCTCCAGTCCCCCCTCTCCCCGTCATTGCGAGCGAAGCGAAGCAATCCAGTCCTTCCTCTCCCGTCATTGCGAGCGAAGCGTGGCAATCCAGTACCCCGGGCATCGAATTTGGGGGGTCGTTTTACCCTTCCGATCACCCCGGGCATCAAATTTGGGGGTCATTTTCACCTTCCCGACAGCTCGGAAGTCAAATTTGGGGGTCATTCTTGCATCATCGACCTGTCCGACACCCTAATTTGGGGGTCAAGCTTCCCGTCCCCCATAAACTTCACACCCCGCTCCTCCCAAAACCAACGAGCCAAAGCGAATCCCCTCATCTATTTTTTGCCGCCCCAAGAGGCGACCACAGGGAGTCCTCGACGAAACGAAGTGGAGGTCAAGAGGAGCTGGCACGAAGTGCCTGAGGGGTTGAGTGGAAGTCGGGAGGGCAATTCTGAAGGCAGCGGGAATTTAGTCCCATTACCACGATTGCTCTTCACCTTTAAACTTCGTTCTCTACTCTAGAGGTAGGGATTCCTCCCCAAAAAGCAAGACAAAATCCAAAAATCCACACTTTCTCCTCAAAACGAAAAAGCCCCCAGAGAAAAACTCTAGGGAACTTTTAAGGAGCTTACCAGTCTCACGACTAGTTTGCCCACAACACTTTACTTTTAACAAATGAAAACAGCCCCAAGATACGGATCTCCTCCCGATTTGCAAGAGAAAAACAGGAAAATCTGATCCCTTCCCCCGATACGAAAAAGCCCCCAGAGAAAAACCCTGGAGAGCTTCTAAGAAGTACTGCGAGTCTCACGACCAGCACACTTAAAATTCCTAAATAGACATGATAGAAGTACCCCTAAGATACGGATCTCCTCCCGATTTGCAAGAGAAAAACAGGAAAATCTAATCCCTTCCTCCCAATACGAAAAAGCCCCCAAGGAAAAACCCTGGAGAGCTTCTAAGAAGCATTGCGAGTCTCACGACCAGCGCACTTAAAGACATTAATTCCACTTAACAGAAGTGCCACTAAGATACGGATATCCTCCTCATTTGCAAGAGAAAAACAGAAAAATCTGACTTTTTTCCCCGAAACGGAAAAGCCCCCCAGGTAAAAAACCCGGGGAGCTACAACCAAAAATACGCGACCTCTCATGAAAAGGAAAAGAACTATGGCACAGAGTGAGAGGCAAGCAAATAAATAAGGATTCTTTCCTCAATTGCAAGGGAAAAACAGAAAAAAAATCAGACTTCCTTCTTCTCTTCCTCCTCGAGCAAACAGTAATCCACCCCTTTCCCAGCAAAAAGAAAAAGCTCCCCGGGAAAACCCAAGGGAGCTTCTAAAGAAGTCATCAACACATTCTACCACGCGGAAAGAACAAGCTCTCCATAATTATGATAAAAGGGAAAATGACTTAAATCTGTTTTACAACCAGACAGTTGTCTACCGGTCGGAGTCTCTTCGAAAAGAGGCAGCTCCCCGAGATATACACGGAATCTCCGTTCCCTCGGCACCGAAAGATACTGGGACATATCCTTCTCCAAGAAGGTATAGACCGCCAAATCCCCATGCTTTGAGTCAAGTTGCATAGGGAGAATGGCATAAAAGTTATCAAAAGGATCATAAACCTGGATGTAGATACGTTCATCACGCCTAGGTTTCTCCGTAGTCCTGACAACGAACTTCGCACCATCACCAACCGGAACAATGCGCAGGGTGGTTTGATGCTTAACCGGTGTTTTCTCCACATGAACAGAAGCATCTGGATCATTCTCCTTGAAATAGACCGAACTCGGGAAGCCCGTCAGTTGACGCCCTCCAAAAGGACCCCACTGATTCACTCTAAAGAGGTAGACTTCCTCGTTTTTGAAGCACGAAGCAGGACAAGTAACCTCAAAGCGGACATAACCATCAGGAGAAGTGACCCCTTCAACCATTTCACCATAGAACACCAAAACCCCAGATTGACCATCACAGACAACAAGCTCTATCTGACCAGCCTGAACAAGTGATTCATGCACATCAGCCGACACTCTAGCACCTCGTGAAGAGGATTCAATCCTCGCAAAGACCTTCGGCAACGACGGATCAATAGGAGGAAAGGCAGGAGGATCCAAAGCCTGAATCACCCTTGATTGAAGAATCCCTTCCCGCACCTGAAGATTTTTTGCTTTTGGACGAGAGGGAGACTTGCGGGTTGTAGATTTAGTCCTCTTTGAAGAGCTTGATTGACGTTGAGCAAGAAGCTTCGAATCTTTTCCCGAAGACCTTCCTTGTCCAGCATCAGACTTCTTCGCCTGTGCCGGAAGAGAATGCTGCCGAGCAAGAGTCATTTTTTCTCTGCCTGGATCAGCCCCCTTCCGAAGAGAAGGCTGAGGAGCTTTCTTGTGGCTTGGCCGTTGTTGAGCTTGAGACTTTCTCTTTTCCGCTGGGGTAGGCTTCTTCCGAGCTACAGACTTTTTGCCTGCAACCGGAGCAGAAACTTTCTGAACAGCAGACCGAGAAGCTTTCTTCTGAGTCATCCCTTGTTGAGCTTCTGATTTTTTCTTCTCTGCTTGAGCAAGATCATATTCCCGAAGCTCGGGATTCCTTTTATAGGCGTCCTCCTGAACAATCTTCATACATTCCTCAGGGCTTAAGCACTTAGAACGAACAGAAGTCTTGTCTGAAACAGTGGAGGAAGGTGCATCCGCCTTCTGCTGAGAAGCAGCGGCAGAGCTTGTCGTTATTTCCTCCCGAGCCCTTCCAGTAGTGCCAGAAACTGAATTCTGACCCTTCGCCTTGAGAGGCAATAGAAGGAGAAGAGGAAGAAAAAACGAACCGAACATCAGATGTTTGCGATCAAACATCGCCTTAAGTGCATAAAAGCACTCCATAGCGGAAAAAGGTTGAATACCTTTTTTGTGAGTAAGACCAAAAGTTAGCGTTAACTCACGAATTGTTTTAAAACCCATATCTTTTTACCATTTTTTTAATATGTTTTTTTTATTTAAGTATCAGAACTATACATTTCTACACACCAATTGCAAGCAGAAATCACATTTTTCTACTTTTTTCATAAAAGTCAAGCATAGAGGCAGTCTTATAATAGCAAATTCACTTCTTTCTCCTTCTTAAATACAAAGAAAAAGGAAAAAAATCAGAGTTTCTCCCTCTGATTCTCCTCGCATCAAGCTAAAAACTTCCGACTCTGATAAAGCCCACCTACTCCAACGATAAAAAACTTACTTCTCCCCCGTCAGAAAGATAACTTTTCTTGCTACTTTATGTTGCTCTCTTTTGTAAAGCTCTTGAAGCGAACCAAAACGAAAGCCCACCTGCTCAGCTACTTCAATAATTGCCTTTTCTAGCAAATTCTCATAGCCCAAATACCGAGGAATAGTAAAAACCATCGTCGGTTTCTTAGGGAAAGCATTCGCCATTTGTTCAATCCAAGGACGATAAACATTTTTCACCCATCTTTGATATTCCTTGACTTCCTCTGCCGTTGTGCTCGCCTTGATTACAGGTCAAAGCCACCCTTCAGTAATAATAATCGGAGTCTTTCCAGCAAAAAGCTCAGGATTTTCAAAGCTTTTTGTAGCGTTATGTAAGAAAAAATCAAAAATCTGATCAGGTTTTGACCATTTAGAAGCGAGCCACCAAGGTTTATTCTGATTTGCAAAGGTAAGTTTCAAATCTGAACCTAAGAAATCATAAGCAAAATAATTTGCCAAAAAACCAGTCGTTCCACTTCCAGCAAAAGGATCATAAATCAGCGGTTTCTCCTGTGATTTTGAAAGAGAAAGCCCGATATTCATCAAAGTATGCGTTAATTTCGCAGGCATCATCCCCATTTGCATACTACGACCTGGCTTTTCAAAATCCACCACCTCATAAAGTTTAATCTGCTGATAACCCAACACCTGTCCCCACTGCGATCAGATTTTTATGAGTTCGACCCCCTTTTGCTTAACCTCCAAATCCGTATGAAAAAGATCGACCTGCTTAAATCTCTTGAGTCCATAACGTTTTTTGAGATTGATTCCCTGATTTTTATCTGCTACTCCGAGGATTCTCTTTTCACAAGAAGAAAAAAAGTCTGACAAATCACCATCGATCAGCTTTCCCCACTTGATAATCCCAGCGAGTTGGGCAAGCTTAGCCTCCTCACAATTCTCAAAAAGCACAATCTGCTGAGTAGTTCAGGATTGCAGCTTGGTTAGTTGTGCGTATTCAAGCTCTTTCAAGCTAAGCTCTTTATTTTTTCAGAGAATCGCGAAATACATAACAAACAAAAAGGAATAAATGCAATTGTATATATAGAAAAAGCCTGAATTTGCAATCAGACTTTCTTTTTTTTGCTTCTATTTAATCTTTTGGAATGATGATTTCATAAGCAATACGATTTTCTTTGGCTAGTGGACTAATTTTCATATCAAATCCCCAATATTGAGCTTCTGGATCATTTAGATTTGAAAGCACCACCACATCTTCTTCAGATATTATAGCTGACTCCCCTGCTTGAATAATTTTTTGATTTGTAAGTGGCGGATACATGATTCAAATTGGAGGATACTCATTTCTGTTATCAAAAACGATTCCCGAATATAGTTTATCATTTAATGGTGCGATACTATCGCTAGTACATGAAGATTTAGTTTTTGTGCGATAATGAGCTTCAGTATTTACTTCTACCATTCCTGTTAAAACAGTAATTTTTACTTTTACTCCAGAATAGATTTCCAAATACGAAAGATCAAAACTCAATCCTTCACCATAATCTAAACGCAGATTATCATTTTTCAATTCATCAACATTATGGTGTCAAAACTCTCTTCCGTTATCACAGACCCCTTTTGGATTCTCCATCACCGTGCAATCCTTGTATTTGCAAAGCTCTTTAAGATTGCATGACTTAAATCCCAAAGGAAATCAAGTTCCTTTTAATTTTTCCTCATAGCTATAAACCTTTTCTGGCTGCCTTGGAGGACAAACAAGTTCTATTGGTTTTCATGAACATCCAGCAAGTAAAAACACTACCAATAACAAAGGTAAAATTCTTTTCATTATTGCACAAGTAAAAAATAAAACCAACTAAAGCATAGTTATCCTTTAAAGTATTGCAAGATAAAAAAATCTGACCATTGAGATCAGACTTTTTTTTAATGATAAAGTTCTGCGAGTTTAATATCAGCTTTAACTTTCTCTAACTCACAAATCAGCTGACTAATCTCCTCCACACTTCCAAAGCTTTTCACTTTCTGTAATTTCAGTTCAAGAAGTTGTTGATTTCCACGAAGCTCCACCAGTTTCGCCAAAGGTTGCATGGTAGCCACAGAAACAGTAATCTTAATCATACTTCCATCCACCAAAGCAATCCCTTTGGAAATGCTCAGACTCTTACTTATTTTCCCACCAGAAGAAATCTGAATCACTCCAGGAACCAGTTTCACCACCGAGGGAATATGATTTTGGAAAACTGCTAAAGTCCCATTTTCAGTTGGCAAATTCACCTGGTCTATAGTCCCCTCATAAACAGTCGTATTTTGTGTCGTAGCTATAGTAAGTTGCATAATTCTTAACATTAAGAAGATAAACTCGCCTAAGTATAGTCGTTCAGTAATGAAAAAGCAAAAAATCTGATCTTTTTTGTGAGTGATCGTGTTCATTGCGAGCGTTAGCGAAGCAATCCAGAACGACCTTCTCCTAGATCGCCACGGCTTCGCCTTGCGATGGCAGCTCCCATTAAGTATTATCCTTGCTGTTTCATTTGTCTTCTCAAGAACGCTGGAACTTCAGTATCTTCCTCAGGTTCTTTTACAGTTTCTGGTTCTGGTTTAGTTTCAGTGTTTCTAAGTCCTCTCGTGATATAATTTTCAGATTCTCTTTTAGGAGTTTCAATCTTTTGACCAAGGAAATTTCTCTGAACAGGCTTCAAAATAGGTTCTTTGCTCTGCTCTTCAAATCCGGTCGCAATAATCGTAACCTTTACTTCGTCTTCAAAAGATTCATCAAAGCTCATTCCCCAAATCATATTCACATCATCATCAAGGATTTCCTCAACAATCGCAGCAGCTTCCTGCACTTCAATCGGTGTCAAATCCATTCCTCCAGATACCGCAAAAATCACTTTCTTCGCTCCATCAAGATTGGTTTCAAGGAGTGGATTTTCAATAGCTTTTCTCGCTGCATCCACTGCCCTCTTTTCTCCAGCTCCGTATCCGATTCCGAGCAAAGCGTTTCCAGAATTAAGCATCACTTCTCTAATATCTGCAAAGTCAATATTGATATCTCCAGGCTTGGTAATCAAATCAGAAATACCCTGAACTCCAAGATAAAGCACCTTATCAATCATCGTAAAGGCTTGTTTGAAGGTCGTTTTTTTGTCTACCAAAGTATAAATTTTATCATTTGGAATTACAATCAAGGTATCTACAACTTCTTTCATCTTTTTAAGTCCTTCTTCAGCATTGATAGACCTTTTCTTTCCTTCAAAGCTAAAAGGCTTCGTAACAATACCAACCGTAAGGATTCCCATACTTTTTGCGATACTTGCAACAACTGGAGCGGCTCCCGTTCCAGTTCCCCCCCCCATTCCAGCAGTAATGAAAACCATATCAGTATCTTGCATTACTGATTTGAGGTTCATTTCATCTTCTTCCGCTGATTTTCTTCCAATTTCAGGGTTTGCTCCAGCTCCGAGTCCTTTCGTAATATTGAGTCCGATATTTACTTTCTGCTGTGCAAGGTTGGTTGCAAGATCCTGTGCATCAGTATTTACCGCAACAAACTCTACTCCTGTCAATCCTTCTTGGATCATTCTATTGAGGGCTTTATTTCCGCACCCCCCTACTCCAAAGACTTTAATCTTTGCTCCTGGAATAAACTCAGGCATAATTTCATTGATAACCATTAGTTAGATAGTATAAGATATAAAGAAAAATCTGAATTAATATTTGAGTTTTTTATTGACTAAAAGAGATCCTTAAAGAAGTTTCCGATCTTACTAAAAGCTTTTCCAGCTCCTCTAAAGGACATTTTCTTTGAAGAAATATCAACATACTTATTAGATCGATAATAAACTCCAAGTAAATTAACAAACTGGATATTAAGGGACAGATCACCAACATTCACCATGAGATCCTTTCCAAAGAACGTCGCAAGTTTGAAAACATTCTTTGCAAGATAGTCAATATTCATCATCTTACTTCCACCACCAATCAAAAGAATTCCCCCTGGCAATCTTCAGTCTTTTTCTATTCTTTCTAAATGCTGATTGACTTTAAGGAAGATTTCCTCATATCTTGCATTAATAATATCAGAGAGAAAGACTAGATCAAGCTGACTATCAGACTTAATCCCCTCAGAAAGAACCGCCATACCATGAGTTTTCTTGATTTCTTCAGCTTCCTTAATATCTACCTGCATTCCAATAGAAATATCTTTCGTAACATCTTCTCCTCCCATAGGAATCGTCCCATAACCAAGCGGATAACCATCCTCATAAATCACATAAGAAGTCTGATTCTTTCCAATATCCACAAGCACGGTTCCAAGATCTTTATGATCATAATCTATAGCAACTTCTGTAGCAGCAATAATATTAGGGATAATATCTGAGATTGATAGTCCAACCTTATCAAAAGCATCTACAAGCCCTGTATAAAAATTCTTAGGAAGCATAAAGACATCGGCCATTAATTCAAGTTTTTTACATTTCAGACCAATAGGATCTTTTTCTCTTTTATCCTCATCAATAATCCAGCAAACTGGAGCAATTTTAATGGTTTCATAATTATTTTTCATTGAAATCTCAGAAACAATTCTGGAAAGATGATCAATATCATCATTTTCTACTTCATCTTGCATAATTCTCTTCCCTTCAATAATCCTATGCACAAGCATCTCAGGATGAGAAACACCAACAACAACTTCTTCAATAAAATCTCACCCTAGCTTCTTGATAAAATGCTCAATAATCTTGTTAATCGTCGTAGTAAAGGCTTCTGCATCAAGGATTTTTCCTTTTTTTAGTCCAAGTGCAGGTTCCATCTGTTTAGCAAGAATAATGTCTTTCTCATTATCCTTTCAAAAAACAACCGCCTTAATCATATCATTCCCAATATCGAAAACCGCTTTGATATCTCTCATCAGCATCTGGATATAAAATAAAATTTTTCTACGACCACCACTTTAGGAATACCACAGAAAAAGACAAGAGGATTTTAAAAGTTCGTGATATACAATAGTTATCAGAAAAATCAACAAAGCTAGCAAATAGTTATCAGAAAAAGAAGATAGGCGTAGAGGAAGAAAAAAAGTATTACACAAAAGAATTAATCGCCAAAATTTGCAATATATAAAAAAAACGCTACAATTATGTCAGGTTTTATATCTTTTGCATCAGAAAACATGAGTTTATCAAAAGCGACAAAAGCTTGGAAAACCCGCTATTATCTACTTCTCATTATCTTTATTTGATGATTAGGAGCTCTTGGATATTTCTATGGATTTTCATATTTGCAAGAGCAAACAATAGCAGCTAAAGAGCAAGAAATCCAGAATGAACAGAAAAAAATCGAAAACTTCTATCAAAATACTGGATTAAAAGAATTTCTCGCTGTGAAAAAACTAGAAACAACAAGAAATCACCTACCACGAAGTGATCACATAGAAAAAATCCTTTCTATCCTATCCAAAGTAAAACACGTAGAAGAAGGAAGAGGAAATATCCTCCTATCTGACTTCAAAATCAACCTTCAAGAACTCTCTCTGAATGGAGTCGTAGGAAACTTAAAAGCCTTATACTTAGCACCTGGAGGATCAGGATTCTCTGTTTTGGACGAATTCAATCAGTTAGAATTCCTCTCCGATATCGCAGTAAGAAATTATGAAAGAAACGAAGATACCAGATGATTTAAATTCACTTTATCTGCTAAAGTCATAAACGATGCAAGAACAGAATCCACAATTAATCAATAATCTGCTTGAGCAGCAAAAAAACACAGCATATATAAAAGAACTCTCAGAAGATACCAGTGAAAACCAATTAAGCATTACAAGAGTCGTAACCGCAAAATATAAAGTATATGTCATTATTTTGCTTATTTTATGAGTTTTGCTTGGGACAAGATATCTCCCACAGGCCTACCAATATTTTGAGGCAACTCAAGCTCTAGAAGAGAAAAAAAATAAAGAGCTTAATGACCTAAAAGCAGAAATAGCAAACCTGGAACAATCAAAAGTTCAGCTAGAGGATCTGCAAAATAATAAAGATCAAATAATAGCTTGTGTAAACGAAGAAAAGGAATGTTCGTCACTATCAGAAGGTTTAAAGTCTGACTTTTGAAGCGTAGTTTCCTACTTGCAAATGGGAAATCTAAATTCGAAAAAAATGAAAATCGACGAAAAGAAAGTTCTCAAAAATCTCGACCAATACCTTATAAAAAATAATCCAAGAGAAAAGGTATCTAGTCCAAACGGAGTCATCGAGGGTATCGAAATAGGAGAACCAGAACCTGTTGAAAAAGATTCTGTATTTATGAAAGTACCAATTCTTATCAAAGTAACGTTTTCTGACAAAGATGATCTGATTTCTTTTGTTGATAACATTGAAAAATTCATCATTTCCAATACCGAAGACAGTATTCTATATAAGATTGAGGAACTTTCCTACGACATGATGGCCTATGATGAAAGTCAGACTACTGATATAGTTTTAACAGCATACTACTTTAACTAACGTATAATTCCCCATGACAACAGAAAAAAAATCAGAAAAAATTGAATGAGGTCTGTTTGAAAAAATTGTGATCGCCACAATGCATGGTTTGGATAAAAATTCATTCTCTGCAAAAGATAAAATTTTATTTTACAAAGAAATCGTTTACATGCTACGTGGAGGGATTTCAATCCTCCAAGCGATTGATACGATCAAAAAATCCACAACAAACTACGCACTAAAAACAATCACAACAAGCATTGCCCACCATCTCAATGAGGGAAAGAGTTTTTCTTATGCCATAGGACGTTTACCCGAATATTTCGATGAATCTGATAGTGCAATCATCAAAACCTGAGAAAATACAGGAAACTTAGATATAGTATTACAAGAGCTAGCCAATGAATACAGCTATCTCAATGCCATCAAAAATAAATATACCTCAGCACTCACCTACCCTGCTATTTTGATTATTATGTCGGTTGCTGCAGTATTATTTCTCTTCTCTTCTGTGCTTCCAGGAATTTTGGAAATGTTTACTGGAGATATGGATAAACTCCCATTAATCACTCGCATCCTAAAATCTACTTCAGATTTCTTTGTCCTTTCCCGAAAAACAATCCTAATAGTACTAGGAACTATTGGACTTATACTCGGAATTTATGGGACAACTGAACAAGGAAAGAAAAACTTCTCTCAAATGCTGATGTCTCTACCTCTGGTAGGAAAAATGACAAAAACCTACTATCTTATCAAACGAGCAAGATATACAAAACTGATGGTTGGATCTGGATTAGACTACGTTCAAACCTTTCGTTTACTAAGAGGTGTTCTAGCAATCCCCGCATACCAAGATATGATTGAAAAAGTAATGGCTTGACTACAGGTCGGGAAAAGCATTTACGACTCTATCAAAGAAGAATCTCAGATCATCTACCCAAACGTCGCAGTAATGATCAAAGTTGGGGAAGAAACCGCCCATCTTGAGGAGTCAATGCAAAACATCATTTCAATGTATCAAGAAGAACTCGATAATACAATTACTCAATTCTCAAAAATATTAGAGCCTATCATCTTAATTTTCATGGGGGTTATCGTAGCCCTCGTTGCATCAGGAATTTTTGGAGTTGTATTCTCCATCATGGAAAGTATTGGAAGCACAAACTAGAACAGTTTGAAAGCTCGCTTATAAAGCAAGATTATGATAAACTTGATCTACATCCTCATCATCATGTAAAACCTCCAAAATACGTTCAAAAGTTTCTCTATCCTCACCAGTTAGAGAAATCTGATTTTCTGCGAAAAAATGGATATCTGCCTCAGAAATGTGATACCCAAGCTCAACAACCGCCTTTCTTACAGAAACAAAATCTGATTTAGAAGTATATACCTCAGCTATTTGTCAGTCAATACTTAAATCTTCAATTGGCAAATCCATCATCTCCATCTCTAATGTTTCTGCATCAAAAGGCGTGATTTGTTCGATCTGCCTTCCTTTATCTTCTACCATCTGTGATTTCCCATCAATCACGATAAATCCCTGCTCCTTAAATTGTCGAGCTACAGCACCAATTTCAGCCATAGAACCTCAAGCTTTTTGTAAGGCAGTTCTGAGTGATTGAGACGTTCTATTCGTATTTGAGGTTACTGTTTTAATCAAAATCGCAGAACCATTAGGCCCATACCCTTCATAAAAAACTTCCTTCATTTCTTCTCATTCCAGTTGCCCAGAACCTTTCAAGATCGCCCTTTCCACAACATCTTTTGGCAATCCATGATAACGAGCCTTTTCAAGCATCATCTCCAATGAAGGATTCATCTTTGGATCTGCTCCATTTTTGGCTGCAATTTGAATTTTCTTTCCAATAATACTATACATTCTGGATTTATTAGCATCTCCAGAAGCCTTTTTCGCTGCAATACTATGCCATCTTCACATCAGAATAATCAAAAAAGATAAAAAAACTGAATCAGTATACAGATTTTTCCCTCTTTTTCTAGAAAAAATCAATTTCGGAAACAAAAGAGAGAATTTTATACCTTGAAAATATCCGCAAGTTTTGCTAATTCATCCTGCGAAGCCATATCCCCCACTTTAGTAGTCAAAAATCCAGGATAGCGATCAAAGAAAACCTTTTCAGGACTAACTTCAGGCTCTCGCTGTTCAGAAAGTCCCCACATTGGATAGAGCTTAATATGCAAATGATTTACGCCCATTCCTTCCATAATCATCCCGACTCTCACCACATTTAATTTCGACTTTAAAAGTTCAACAACTTCACGAATCGCCAAAAAATAGCGCTGAGCAAAGTCCGAATCTTCAATTAAGAAAAAATCTGAGTCAAAATGCTCTTTAGGGATCACCAAAGTCTGCCCTTTACAGTTAGGGAAGAGATCAAGAAACGCATAAAACTCGTCATTTTCCCAAACCTTATAAGAAGGGATTTCTCACGCTACAATCTTACAGAAAAGACAATCTGATTTTTGCATCTATTTAAGAAAAAATTTAAAAATCCGTATAACCTCTTATTGACAAGTTATCATCTTTAATTTACAATACTCTTGAGCAATTTCAAAACAAGCCTGACTAGTCCCTCTCGAACGAATAGAAAAAGTCAAGTGAGAGAAAGCTTTCCCTTCATGAGAAATAGAGCATTCCGGAGAAAAAGGAAGATAAAGCATCTCAACAGAAGAAAGCTGTTCTCCATCACCACTCAATGCAGCAATTTCAAACTTTCCAGCAAAGGTTCAGCTTAACTCATCTCATTCTCTCAATCAATAAGCATAGGGAATCTGGCTTTCTCATACAGAAAGTTTTAATGTGATACCAGAAAATGGCTTTCACTGATAATAGTTTGAAGCATTTACCTGCAAAAATAACGTATCAAAAAAACCGGCAAATTCTTCATTTACAGCTTTTACTTTAAGTTTTTCCAAGCTACTCCGACTGAGCCCCATTCCAACTGCCGTCAAAATTCCAATCACGGCAACTACAATCAACATTTCTATCAGTGTAAATCCTTTTCAAGAGCGTATTTTCATCAGAAAAGAAAAAGATAAATCAGACTTTCCGCAAAGAATATCATAATAAATCTTAGCCATTCCTCTCCCAAAAGCAAGAAAATCTTCCAAAATAAGAAAATAAAAAATCCTCACACAACAATTTCCCTTGACGAGAAAGAGCAATTTTGACTTGCTTTTTACTCTGACTTTCCTAAACTGAAAGCTGAATAAATTACTTTTTTAATTAAAAAAGCAAAACTGAATGACCACGCCAGAAAACAATCATGAATACGATGCCTCACAGATTAGAGTGCTTGAGGGGCTAGAACCAGTAAGACAAAGACCTGGAATGTATATCGGAAGCACGGATTATAGAGGGCTTTACCATATGATACAGGAAATCGTAGATAATGCAGTAGATGAGGCACTTGCGGGCTACTGTAAAGATGTAACTTCTATTCTCAACGAAGATGGTTCTGTGACAGTGCACGATAATGGACGTGGAATCCCGGTTGATATCCATCCAAAGACTGGAAAATCAGCCTTAGAAACCGTTTATACTGTGCTTCATGCCGGAGGGAAATTTGACAAAGGAGCCTACAAGATTTCTGGAGGACTTCACGGAGTGGGAGCTTCTGTAGTAAACGCACTTTCCACCTGGCTTGAAGTGACCGTTTACAAGAACGGGAAAATCCACAAAATGAGATTTGAAAAAGGAGTTCCTCAGGGAGAACTTCAAATCATTGGAGAAACTGACAAAACCTGAACTTCAGTGACTTTTATGCCTGATGGGACAATTTTTGAGACCCTTGAATTTAGTGAAACCGCGGAAATTGCGAGAATGAAGCAAGCAGCTTACCTCACTCCAGGGGTAAGTTTTACCTTCAAAAATATGAAAACCTGACTTGCCAGCAGATTTATGTATGAAGGAGGGATCAAGACTTGGCTTAGGAACCTCGTTGGGAATCAGCAGATTTTGAGTTCTGCTCATTATTTCAAAGCGGAGACCAAAGATTGCCAAGCAGAAATTTCGTTCCAGTTTGTAAATACCAATAACGACCATACCTTATCTTTCGTAAACAATATTCCGACCAGAGATGGAGGAACTCACATTCTCGGCTTCAAATCAGCTTTATTGAAGATTATGAATGAAATTGGGAAAGAAAGAGATAAAATAGATAAAAAAATCTGAGAATTTCAGTATTCAGATGTGACCGATGGTCTCTATGGAATCATCACGGTTAAAATCCCTGAACCTCAATTTGAAGGACAGACCAAAGGAAGACTCGGAAATAGCTATGTTCGTGGAGCAGTTGAAGAGCTGACTTACAACTATCTCAAAGACTATTTTGCAGAAAATCCAGAAGAATTTGATAAAATCTTCGCAAAAATTGACCTCGCTGCGAGAGCCAGACTTGCTGCAAAATTTGCAAAAGAAACGGTACTCAGAAAAAATGTACTTGCTGGTGGCGTGCTTCCAGGAAAACTTGCTGACTGCAGCAAAAGAGGAAAACATGGAACGGAGCTTTACATTGTGGAGGGAGATTCTGCGTGAGGAAGTGCGAAATCCGGTCGTGATAGCAAATTCCAAGCCATTCTTCCGCTCAGAGGTAAAATCCTGAATACCGAACAAGCGATAATCCAAAAGATGATGGCAAATAATGAGGTAAAAGCACTCATTACCGCGATTGGCTGCGGAATCAAGGATAGCTTTGATATTGAAGGACTCAGATACGAAAAAATCATCATCATGACCGATGCCGATGTTGATGGTGCCCATATTAGAACGCTACTTTTGACCTTCTTCTTTAGGTTTATGAGACCATTAGTTGAAGGCTGACATATTTATGCGGCTTGTCCTCCAATTTACAAGTTTAGTAAAGGAGCAAAGCAGGTGTATGTTTACAATGAAGAGCATACGCCGGACATGTACGGATTTAATGCTGATGATAGTGTAGAAATCCAGAGATATAAAGGTCTCGGAGAAATGAATGCAGAACAGCTCTGGGAAACTACGATGGATCCAGCGACGAGGCAACTCAAACAAATTACCGTAGAAGATGCAGAAGAAACCGATAGACTTTTCAGAATCCTGATGGGAGAAGATGTACAATCCAGAAAGCACTTCATCCTCACCAATGCAAAATCAGTAAAAGGATTGGATGTGTAAAAACATCCTTTTTCTTAACTTAAGAGTTACCAGAAAAAAATAAATCTGAATAAGTTTTCCTTTTATCATAGTGAAATTTCAAAATCCCATCTTGCACAAGGACTCCATGATGAAGATCAGGATTCTTTTCTCTTAAGGTTTGGATACGAGGAAGCCAAATCAGCTTTATAAGCTTTTCTAATAAATCTCAAAGCTTCCCCATAAAAATACATTCTATTAAACGCCTAAATCGCCCCTTCCCCTCAAATACCTTCAACTTTCCAAGAAAGATAGCCTGTTTCAAAGGGGCATTCGGTAAAAAGCGTCTAATCCGAGAGTTCACTTGAAAAAAACGCTCACTCCTCACTCTCTGATAAAGAGGCACCAAATGTGCAACCCAATAAGGAAGATAAATATCTTGTTCACCTAAAAGCAAATGCTCAAGACCAAGATGATCCGCATCAACGAAAAAACTCAAACAAAATCTTTTAAATTGACATTTTTTCGTCCTTTTAATACCAAAACACCACATCAAAATACTCATAAAAAACCTTGCTGTCCAAATTCTTCACTTCTGTGTAACAACAAAAAGATCAATATCAGAACGAGCTTTCAACGCATTAAAACATAAACTATTTGCCAAAAAAATCTGATCCACAAACGGAAAATTTGAGTAAAGCCATCACCATTTCTTGATAAAAGCCAAAAAATCCTGAATCAATTCCCCTTTTTCATCCCAAGAAAAAGCCTGATCTTTGATACTTTCCTCTAAATACGAAGAATCGTCTGTTTTCATAGGAGAAAATCAGTTTTTTGAATATCGAAAATACTTCCTTAACCTTGGAATAGGATAGCCCATAACTTGATAGAAACGAAAAGAAAAATCGCTAGAATCCAGTTGTTCGTTCCTTACAGGTTTTCCCATTTTCTGATGTTGATCCATCTTTTGGCAAATAACGCTTACAAAATCTCTTTCTTACTGCTCCAATTCTCGCATCAAAAACAATCTCTCAAAAGTCGTGACAATCTGTTTCTGCTGCAGGAGAACAAAACTTCAAAACAATCGCTCAAGTCGCTAAAGAATCTAATCCTGAATAAATAGTAAATCAATTTTCTATTCCTGAAGGACGAAGTGAGGGCAGCATACGAATCTCTGAAAAATCAAAAGTCGCTTGGACCCTATACTTAGCCCCTTTTTGACAATAAGAAATATCGGACAAAGAAAAAACACTATCCGCTATTTCTCCAGCATTTCACGTATAATAGAGTCCAAAACCAGATTTTTGACTATTAACTTTAATAAGATAAGCATCAGGAACCACATCTCACGAAATAACTTTACCAACCGAAGCGGAATAAATCCAGTTGGAAACCGGACCATATAAAGTATTCACGCAGCTTTCAGCATAAAACTTGTCTGCTCCAGCAGTAGAAATCCCATAAATTCCACTCCCTATCAAAATCGCAAGCACAAAAACAACAATAAGAAGCTCAAACAAAGTAAATCCTTTTTTTTTCTGACTAAACATAGAAAAAAATCTGAAATTAAATGTTAGTAAGTGGTCTCACAACATATCTATTAGAAGGATCGTCCTTATCCATTAATACCAAAGGTTTCTGCCCATTCACAATATTAAAGATCAAGGTATCAGAAGACATCATTCTAATAAAATCCATCACATATCTTCCATTTACAGCGAAAGTAAGTGCTTCTCCATCTATAATTGCAGGAATCTCAGTAGTTCCCGCTCCTTTATCTGTCTTTCCTGAAGAAATAATAACTTTGGTCGCCTGAGTTTCAATCTGAACAAAATTATTGATATCCTTAGTCAAAATTCAGATTTTTTTGATGGCATTTTCACAGTCTCTCTTATCAAGCATCACTTTAGTAGAAAATTGAGTCGGCATGACCTCCTCTCTTTCATATTCCGGAAAGTTCCCTTGAATAAGCAAAGACGTCGCAACGATCCTGACCTCTCACAAAGTAAGTTCAAAAGCAATCAAATTATCTGAATACTTAACTGTCATTTCTGGAACTTCCTTATCAATAGCAAAGTTCACCAAATATTTAATATCACTAATAGAAACTTTAGGGATAATCAGAGAAAAATCCTGAGAAAGAGAACTTGTAACCTTATATTCAGAGAGCCTAAAACTATCCGTTCCCACAAAAATAATTTTGTGCTGTGCGTCTTCCGTTTTTGATTTCATAAGGACTCCCGTCAAAACAGGTGAAAAGCTCTTTTCTGTAATAGCATACTCAACTTTCTCGATTCCTTTTGAAAAAATCATCGTATCTAGCATTAAAGTATTGTCCTGAGGAACTTCTGGAAGAGCAACATATTCAGAAGCGGGGATTCCATTAATATCAAAAGTGTCTTTTGAAGTTTTAATTGTCATTACTGTTGTCTTTTGATCAACAGAAAACTCCACCGTTTCACTATCAATCGTCTTAAGAATATCAAGGAAAGTCTTCGCATTAACCGTTACAGCTCCTTCAATCTGAACCGCACAAGGAAGCTCAAGTTCAACATATTTTTCCATATCCGTTGCTCTAATTAGCAAAGTATCAATTGATGCCTTAAGATAGATATTCTGAAGGATCGGAAGCGTTGAATTTTTAGAAACAAATCTCGCAGCAATATCGAGCATTCCAAGAACCTTTGGAAGTTCCAAACTAATTTTCATCACAAAAAAAATTAAGTGAATAAAAGTCTGAACCTAGTGTATGGTTTTGGAATAATTTTGCAAATGGATTTTTCAGGAAATCATAAAACACCTAAAATCTGATGCTGTTCACAAAAAAACACTCAACAATTCTACCTAAAAGCTCCAAAAAGCTCTCCAAAAAATCGATTTTCTCTTGAAAGCAAGCACTATTTCCCTACAGTAAGAACAAGTTTTATTTTAGAGAACTTCATATGAAAAGAATCCTTACCTGAATTAAACCAACCTGATCTGAACTCCACCTTGGCAACTACTTCTGAGCTTTGAAACCGTTTATCACGATGCAAAATGAAAATACTGATTCAGAATTTTTTCTTTTTCTCGCAAATATGCACGGTTTTACACAGACGCAAGAGGCGGAAATTTTGAAAAAAAATAGTATGACGATCGTAAAGCTCTATCTTGCTTGTGGTGCTGATATGGCAAAAACCCTGATTTACAATCCAGCAGAAATTCCTGGACATGCACAACTCAACTGGGCTTTAACCTGCTTGACGATTATGGGAACAATGGAGAGAATGCACAGCTACAAAGACGCTTTGGCAAAGGGAAAATCTGGAGAAATCAGCGTTGGAACTTTTTGCTATCCGATTTTGATGGCAGCGGATATTCTGCTCTATGATGCGGATTTTGTGCCGGTTGGGAAAGATCAGAAACAACATGTAGAATACGCCAGAGATATTGCTCAGAAATTCAATACTCGCTATGGGGAAACCTTCAAAATACCAACTCCTCTGATTAGAGATGAGGTCGCAACCGTAATGGGAACCGATGGAAGAAAAATGTCCAAATCTTACAACAACTATATTGGACTGCTTGAAGAAGAAAACAGTATGCTCAAAAAAATAAAGCAGATTCCAACCAACGCAAAAACCGTTGAAGAACCGAAAAATCCTGATGAATGCAATGTTTATCAGCTTACCAAGCTCTTTTTGACACCAGAAGAAGATCAAGAATTAAGGAGAAAATATGAAGCAGGAGGACTCTCCTATAAAGTAGCAAAGGACTACCTTTTTGAAAAAATGAGGGAAACCTTAGAGCCGATCCAAGCGAAATTCAAGGAGATCTCTGAAGATGAGGTCAGTAAAATGCTTCACGAACACTCAGAAAAAGCAAATGCTATCGCAGAGAAAAAGATTCAAGAAGTATATAAAAGAATTGGGTTTTTTCTCTAAATATTATCTTGACTTTTGCTATAACTTTGTCTATAAGTAGGGGATAACAAAAATTATATAAAAATAGTATGAACGACATTGAAAGTATTTATAAAAAATTGGGGGGAGAGTCAAAACCAATCTCAGGAGGTGAAGCATACAAAGCCTATAAAGAGGAGAAATTCAAACTACGGCTAAGGATATGTCTCACACTCCATAGCAAGGGTTACAATTGGAATGACCTCGTAATCAAAATCGGTCAACTTGATTCTGAAGAACGAGAGCGCCTTTTGCAGTCTACCAGCCCTAGAGAGATATTGCAACTCTTTGTAAAATGGAAAGAAGGGAAGGTCTCCTTTGATATAGAGGGAGATGTAATAAAGTTTGGTGTTTCTCACGTGGAGCAGTATGAATTTCGAGAGACACTAAGCTGTAAGAGACCTCGGAGACTTCGTCGCCTAGAAATCCTCGAAAAGGAAAACGAACTCAGTCTGAAAGTCTTGGAAGATATGGTCAGAAAAGGTATCATCTGTCTCTAAGACAAAAGACAGGAACATTGAGAAAAGTCAGACTAGAAACACTAATCTGACTTTTTTATTACTTTATTGCTCAATCCAATCCACAAAAACCCTGTAATCATGCTGAATCTCAGAATCAGACTTCAGTTTTTTTTCTATCGTATTGATCGCATAGATCGCGGTTGCGTGGTTCTTTCCACCGAAATAATCACCGATCTTTTCCAAGGTCCGATTGAAATATTTCTTGGCAAGGAGCATCAAAATCTGCCTCGCCTGGGTGATTTCCTTTTTCCTGCTGTCAGATTTGAGTTCTGCGATAGAAAGCGAATAATACTGGGCAACCATCTCTACGAGCGTAGAAAAATTTTTACTGGATTTTTTATTCTGCTGCATGACTTGCTCAAAGTTAATCTGATTTTCATCACAGTAATAGCCGAGCGTTTTCAGGCAGCTATACACATCTTCCTCACTAATTTCCGCCTTGGAAAGCTGCTGCCTCGTGATCAAAATATTCAAAGCCCCTTCCAGCTCCCTCACATTACTCTTGATATACTGCGCAATCAAGGACAAATATTCAAAATCAATACTGATCCCTTTAGACTGGAGTTTTGACTCCAAGATCGCGATTCTCGTCTCAAAATCTGGAGCCTGCACATCAGCAACCAACCCCAGTGCGAATCTGCTTTTGAGTCTTGGCTCTATATGGAGAAGCTCTTTTGGAGGGCGATCGGAGGAGATAATCACCTGCTTTTTCTTCATATGAAAATCGTTGAAGAGATTGTGAAAAACCTCCTGCGTCTTGTCCTTGTCCGCGAGAAACTGAATATCATCAATCAAAAGCACATCCACCTCATCAAACTTTTTCATCAGATTTGCCATTTTATTCATCCTCAGTGCCTGAACAATCTCCTCTACGAGCTTGGTAGCTGGCAGATAAATCACGACTTTTTCAGGGAAGTTCTGCATGATTTCATTTCCTACCGCTTGCATAAGATGCGTCTTCCCCAGTCCCACATTCCCATAGAGAAAGAGCGGATTATATGCCGTTCCTGGAGCATCAGCCACCGCTTTCGCAGCAGAAAAGGCAAACTGATTATTCGCCCCAGCAACAAAAGTATCAAAACGATAACTCGGCTCAAAGAGAATCCCAAAATAATTACCTAACTCTGATTTCAGATTTTTTTCAAGTTGAGGAGCTTTGGAAGCTTTGCTTTCTTGGATATTGAGCAATTTTTTGAGATCAGTAAGAAGCTCGTGCTGAGCATTCGCAAAAGGAGGATAGACCACAAATCTGACCCCAAACTGCGAATTATAAGTCGCCATAATGGCTTCTTTGAGCGCTTTTTGGAAGTTTTTCTTGATCTGGGTAAGAATAAAATCATTAGAAACTCAGATCACGACTTCTTTTTTCGTTTCATCAATATCTATAATCCCAACCTTTCCGAGAAAAGTCAGAATTTTTTTATGATCAAATTGATTAGCAATCGCCAAAATCGTCCTCTCTCGGAGATCAAGGAGATAATGTTTTTTCTCATTATCATATTCAGAAACCGTATCAAGAAGCATTTTGTTTTTTTTGGGGAGGAGAAGATAAAAAGGCTAAGTCTGATTTTTCTTATTTAGCCACACTCGGAATATTTTGAAGTTCTAGTCTCCATTTTTGAGCAACATTAGGATATTTTTCATGGTCAACTTCACTTAGAAACATCTCAAGTGGCCTAATATACAAACTCATATCACCATAAAGAGCCCTATACACGACATATTTTTCTTTCGTTTCAGAATGCGTAGCGACATCTTCCACCAAATAAAGATCTCCCTTAAAATGTCTGTAAATACCATGAATTTTCAGTTCTCTCATCACGATCATACAAAAAAATAAAAAGTCAGAATTAATTCCTCTGTAAAATAATAAATCAGATTTTATACTCTTTATTGATTCAAGGAGCAGGATTAGAATAATCCCCAAAATCCTTTACCGAGAAGCTTCCCTTAAATGATTTAAAATCATCAAGCGTATAATGTACAATCCCCGCCTCTTCTTTTAAGAGTTCAGAATCCGAATGATGGTAGGTCAAGAAGAAAAGTCCTCCTTTATTGAGATGTTCATAAACCGAAGGAATCAGCCTCTCCAAAACATACTTTTTATCCATATACATCACAACATGTTTTGCAATAACAAGATCGTAATTTTTGGTAATTTCAAACTCATCAAGTTTACTTTCATAGAAAGAAACACTAGGATGAACCTTAAGATAATCTGGATAAAGATTCCTAATACTCGTATCTTCTACAGCATCTACCTGAGCTCCATAACTCGCGGCCAAAATACTAAAATACCCTTTCCCAGCTCCCAAATCTAAAATAGTTTTCGGTTGATATTTTTCAATCAATCTACTCACTAACTTCGCTCCTTCCATAATCATCTCTATAATTAAATAAAACACCTAATCTATAAACTTTTCCAAAGGCAAAATCGTCAAACCAGACCTCGTATCTACCAAATCTTGCAATGTCGTATCATGCAATTCCTCCGAATAAGTTACCGTCAAATCGTCGATCAAAGCAATCCTATACTCTCTATCGTAAGCCTCCTCTACAAACATCCTAACACACAAATTCGTCAAAGCCCCACAAACAACCAGATTTTTCACCCCAGTTAACTCATCCTCAAGTTTAGTCTGATAAAAGCTACTTACCTTATATTTAGGAATAATAATATCATCCTTCTCAACAGCTAATTCCGGGATAAAATCAGAAAAAGGACTTTTTTCAGAAAAAACTCCTTCCGTTTCGTGATGCTTGACAAAAATAATTTTATAGCCAAGTTCACGAGCATAGGCAATTAAGTAGTTCATTTTTTCTACCATTGCATCAAGATTCCCAAGATAGTATTCAGAATCTTTATCTGTCCATGCCATTTGCATATTGATAATCACTAATGCTGTCTCTTGCATAACCTTTCTCTCAAGATAAAATAAAAAAATATTCCTCCTCAATCATACGAAATCTCTCACAACTTTCAATTTAAAATAGTTAAGAATTTTTAAGTTTGATTTATCGCACAAAATCCCTATCTTAATGCAGATATTTTTTTAACTCATCACCTCAACTATGTATTCACTCTATCAAAGCCAAATTCGAGAGACACTACAAGCAAAGATCTATCAAAAAAGCCATAATTTCACGCAAATTTTCGGTCAAAAAACCTTCTATCTCATTAAAGAAAAAAAAATCTGACCCTTTACCTTCAAAGAGTTTCAAGCCATCGGAATCAAGATGCCTGAAAACTTTTGAAAAGTCAGAGAAGAACTCAACAATCTAAAAAGAAAATTCTGATCACAACGAGGGAATATCTTTTTCCAATTAGGATTTATCAACGAAATCAGCCATTTTGACAACAAACACCTCAAAGACAAAGATTTCCCAGAAAAAATCAAAGAAATGAGAGAAGATACCCTCAATAAAATCACGAAAGAAACCAATCTCAAACCAGCATTTAAAGAAAATATGCCACAAACAACAATTATCATTGATCTAAAGAAAACGGATGAAGAGCTACTAAATGAAATGCAAAATGGCTCAGCAGAAAAAATCAAAAAAGCCATTAAAAAAGGTATAAAAATCAGAGAATGAACCGCGAAAGACCAAGAAACCTTTTTTCAAAAGCGAAAAATCATCGCAGGAGAAAAAGGCTTCTCAACCATCACAAGAAAGCAATACAATAATCTTTTAGACGCTCTCCAAAAAAATCATCAAGGAACCTTCTTTGTAGCAGAACTTAATGGCGAAATTATCGCTGGAAGCATCTGTATTTTTCACGAAAAGACTATCGTATACCTCTACGGTTTCTCTGACAGGAAATACGCAAATATAGGAGGACACCACTATTTAAAGTATTGATTATTCCAACGAGCAAAAGAACATTGATTTGAATATTGTGATCTAATGGGAGGTGCTCCAACGGGATTTCCTTCTCATCCCCTTGCCTGAGTCAGTAGATTCAAAGAATCTTTAGGAGGAGAAAAAATCGAATTTTACGGGAATTATGATCTTATTCTAAATCCAATACTATACTATTTATTCAAGCTTTTTTATCTACTAAAAAAATCTGACGTATTCCAAAAGATACACTCCCGACGAAAAAAATAAAAGCCAGGCTCATTCGCCTAGCTTTTTTTGATTAACACACTAACCATCTCATGAGTCTCACGTAGAAGACTCAACTCCCCTGCTTCATAAAACGATCACATCTAGAAATCAGATCACTAACTTGCATCGAAAGAGGATAGTTTGAAAGAGCTATTCCCTGCTCCTCCATACGATCAATCTGCCAGGAAAGCTCCTCAAGTTCAACTCGAAGCTTTTCCACACCATCACGAGAAGCAATGGCGAGCAATTTCTCAAGAAGCTGTTCCTTCTCAGTTACCTCAAGTTGCAAACGACAAATCTGATTGAAGGGAAACTTTGTCTTTTTCATAAATTTTTATTTTTTTGTTGCAAATACAATATATATTCATATCCTTTCAAAAAACAACCTAAACGATAACATTTTCAGAATTTATTTTTTTATCATAAAGAATGCAGATTAAACTCTACAACACCCTCACTCGTGAGAAAGAAAACTTTATCCCACTGATGCAAGATCCTAACTATCATGGGGAGAAAAAGGATTTTGTCGGAATGTATTCCTGTGGACCTACCGTCTATTATACTCCGCATATTGGAAACCTCAGAGCGACTTTTACTGCGGATTTGATCAGGAATGTGCTGAAGTATTTTGGCTATCCAGTGAAAGCGGTGATGAATATTACCGATGTAGGGCATCTCGTTTCTGATGGTGATGAGGGCGAGGATAAGCTTGAAAAAGGAGCGAAAAGAGACGGAATCTCCGCTTGGGAAGTCGCAAAAAAATATGAAGAAATCTTCCTGACTGCGATGAATGAGCTGAATATTCAGACTTTTGATGTGATGCCAAGAGCGACTGAGCATATCGCCGAGCAAATCGCACTTGTGCAGAGCCTAGAAGCGAAAGGCTACACCTACGAAGTTCCGGGTGATGGAATCTATATGGATACGAGTAAAGTAGAGGATTATGGGAAACTCATGGGACCAAACTATAAAAAAAGACTTGAGGACCTGAGGGCAGGAGAGCGTGTTGATATGAAAAGTAAGAAAAATCCGACAGACTTCGCTTTATGGAAATTCTCTCTGACCGATGAGAAAAGGGAAATGGAGCGAGATTCACCATGGGGAGTTGGTTTTCCGGGTTGGCATATAGAATGTAGTGCGATGTCTAGTAAATATCTTGGTGAACAGTTTGATATTCATCATGGGGGAGCTGATCACATCACGATTCATCATCCAAACGAGATTGCTCAATCAGAATGCTGATTTTGAAAGAAGCCGTGGGTGAAGTATCGGTTGCACAACGAATTTTTGCAGGTAGATGGAGGGAAAATGAGTAAATCACTCGGAAATATCTACTCTTTGGAAGATATTAAGGCCAAAGGCTATTCTCCGCTTGATTTGAGATATTTCTATTTTAAGGCTCAGTATGGAAACTTTCAAAACTTCACTTGGGAAGCTTTAGAGCAAGCCAAAAATGAAAGAGCAGGTTTGATCAAGAAAATCCAAAATCTGACTCAAGCTTCTCAGCAAGCAAGCACTGAAGATTGGAAACTTCGCTTTGATGAAGCCCTTGCTGATAATTTCAATACCCCAAGACTCCTTTCTGAGCTGCATTCTGCACTTTCCAAGTCAGGAAGTGAGCTTTTACCGCTTCTACACGAATTAGAAGAAAAAGTTCTAAAAATCTGACTCTTTTCTACGGAAACTCCCGCATCTCAGGAAGTCCCAGAAGCAATCGTTTCGCTCGCCGAGCAGAGAAAACAAGCCAAATCCGAGAAAAATTATGCCTTAGCTGATGAACTTAGAACTCAAATTACGCAAGCTGGCTGGGAAATAAAAGATACAAAAGAAGGATATGAACTCTCAAAATGATAAAGAGGGAAAATCAAAGCGAAAGCAAATAAGAACCTTAAACTTTTAATAGGCAAAGCAAAAAATGAGAAAAACACACCTCTTCATCTCAATAATAGGACTTGTTATACTACTTTCCGCATGTGGCACAAAAAAACCTAAAGACTGAATATCTACAGGCAGCACTAGTGCTGAAAACATAGGATCCTGATCCACAGAAGTTGCCCTTTCCTGAGAACTACCATCCTCTCTCTCTGGGAATGCTATGGCAAAAGAGCTTAACTCCTGAAACACAGCATTACTCACGTGATCCCAAAATACGTGAACAAATACGTGAACGAATACTTGATCAAAGACGAGTGAAAAAACATGAATTTTCCCTGTAGAACTATGCAACCAGATCGTAGCCTTCAATCAATGCATTATTTCCAAAGCTCCGGTAGAAAATCAGCCAATAATGAAACAGCAGCTAGCAGAAGTTATTGAACCTCGGCATTTATTGGTCGAACCCCAGCTTCAGGAAATCTGCAAAAGCATCACTTCTGAAAATAGTTTTATTGAAGTGGTATCCCATTATAAGGATCAGGGATGTGAGTTTTGAGCTAAAAACTAAAAAAATCTGATCAGTAACGAGCGATACAAAATGTAGTAAAAATGGTTTGTATTTTACACATCAATCAGTATATATATGTTGTTTTATTTAAAGAGAGAAGATGAGTAAGTGCATTTCTTGACTTGAGAACCTTGAGGAATTCAGTTTACTACTCCAATTAATTGCAGAACCACATAGGCTAAAAATTCTCTGCCTCCTGACAGAACGCCATGAGAAAGCTCTATGAGGCATCTGTGTGTCTGAAATAGTAAACCAGTTCCAAGAGCCTCAAAACCTAATCTCCCACCACTTAAGTATGCTCAAGAGAGCTCAACTCGTAGTGACTAAGAGAGACGGCAAACATATCAAGTATAGCATCAACTCCGCCGTTTATGACAAGTTTAAAGACTCGTTAAAAACAATCTTCCACTTTAAATAATCAGCTTTTATCCTTTTATTAAAAAAACAATATGGCAAAAATCATCGCTTCAAAAGCAGAATTTGAGCAAATTCTTAATGAGTTTCAGGGAGTAATCGTAGTTGACTTTTTTGCAACACGATGTGGTCCATGCAAGATGCTCTCACCAGTTATGGAAGAACTTTCTACGCAATATGATGAAAATCAGGTAAAAATTCTGAAAGTAGATGTAGATCAGGTTCCAGAATTGGCAGAAGAATACGGTATCGTTTCTATACCAACAGTCTTTTTCGGAACAAATCACAAGCTTGAAGAGGGCGTAATGTGAGCAAACCCAAAAGAATTCTACGAAGGGAAAATCGCAGAATATCAAAAAAAATCAGCTTCTCAAGAAGGGAACCTCATTGCTTAATGCAGGTTCTCATTTTGATTGCTTATATCAATTTCCAATAGATAAAAATACTTTTTGAGACATTTTAAAAAAGGGTTTTTGTGTTACAGATTTTTTACTTTTGCAAAAACATTGATGCTTATTTATCTCGAATCCAAAGCAAAAGACTACCCTCTTAGCAAAAAAATCCTCAAAAAGTTATCTCATGCCAACATTCTAGAAATAGATCATTACAAGAATATTTTTGATAAAAACATAGGAAATCAAAAAGTAGAGCCAGCTATTATCTTAGCCAAACAAGAACACCCCAAGCTAATTCCTGTTCCAAATCATTATGGTTATCCAGGGAAATCGTTTTTCTTTAAGACAAGCCTAAATTGTGTATTTGACTGTGATTATTGCTATCTTAAAGGGAATTTTAAAAGCCCATATCCTACAATTTTCGTAAATTATGACGACATAAAAAATCAGATAAAAAGCTCAATCTCAGAGCTCAGAAATCAAGGATATAACTGACAAATCACCTTCTATGCAAGTAATTATTCTGATATTCAAGGTTTAGACCACCTGACCGAATTTAATCAGAATTTTTTTCCTTTTATGGAACAGTTTGAAAATACATTGATGGAAACAAGGACAAAAAGCTGAATGATTACCTCGATATTAGAAGCAAACCAAGGAACTCCTCCTCAAAACACAGAAATTGCATTCTCGCTCAATCCTCAAAACATCATCTCAAAATACGAAAAAGGAACAGCACCACTAAAAGCCAGGATAAAAGCCATAAATACGCTCCTCGAGAAAGGTTATAAGGTATGACTCAGATTTCTTCCGCTCTTGCCAGTCAAGAACTACGAAATACACTATCAAGAATTTTTAGAAGAAATTAAAAAAGAAATCAATATCTCAAAAATCAATTCCATATTCATTGCCTCGCTCATTTATAACCAATGAGATTTCAAATTAATGCAGAAAAAAAATCCAAATTCTGATCTTTGGAATCTCGTTCAGCCAACAGATAAGGGACTTATCAAGATTCCAGATACATGCTTTAAAAATTTTATTACAATATTTCAAGAAGCATTTCCCCAGCAAAAAATATATTCCGACTTCAGCTAAAGAAAAAACTCCCCTTGCTATTAAGGAGAGCTTCTTTTTTCCTTTAAACTTTCTACCTAAATCTAGTCAGCATCAATCACTTCTCCATCAGCTGGTTTTTCTCCTTCAGAAGCTTCAGCTTGAGGTTGATCTGGAGCAGGTTGTACCTGATATTTTTGATAAAGCTCCTGAAACTGACTTTGAATCCTCTCAATTTCAGAATCAATATGAGTTTTCTCAGCATCCTCCTTATCTTTCACTGCCTTTCCATCAGTAATCAGCTTTTGGATTTTTTCTTTATCTTCCTCAGAAATCTTATCTTTTTGATCAGTAAGGAGGTTTTCCATCTGGTAAACAAGGGATTCTAGCTTATTTTTAGATTCCACAATTTCCTTCCTTTTTCTATCTTCCTCTGCAAATTTTTCTGCATCAGCCTTAGCTTTTGCAATATCTTCATCAGAAATATTGGTAGAACCCTGAATCGTCACTTCCTGAGATTTTCCAGTAGATTTTTCCTGAGCATGCACCTTAAGGATTCCGTTCGCATCAATATCAAAGGTTACCTCAATTTGTGGCTGTCCTCTTCTCATTGGAGGAATGCCTTCAAGATTAAACATTCCAAGCGATTTATTATCTCTTGCAAACTGTCTTTCTCCTTGCGTCACGTGCACGGTTACGGCGTTTTGATTGTCCGCAGCTGTGGTATAGATATTAGACTTTTTCGCTGGAATAGTAGTATTTCTCGGGATCATCACATGAGCGATTCCTCCCTCAACTTCAACCGCAAGAGAAAGCGGAGTCACATCAAGCAAAAGAATATCTTTCACATCTCCTTGCACGATTCCACCTTGGATTGCCGCACCTTGAGCAACGGATTCATCAGGGTTTACGGTAGATTTAGGCTCTTTTCAGAAGATTTCCTTTACGATTGCCTTTACTTTGAGCATTCTCGTAGAACCTCCCACCAAAATGATGTCGTTGATTTCAGATTTTTCTAATTTTGAATCTCTCAAAGC
Organism: SR1 bacterium human oral taxon HOT-345; assembly: GCA_003260355.1. GTDB lineage: Bacteria > Patescibacteriota > Gracilibacteria > Absconditabacterales > Absconditicoccaceae > HOT-345. Next base: position 403,762 of record MPSQ01000001.1, on the reverse strand, counting down.
ATTCAAAACAGGCTCCTTACATCTTGTAAACAAATCTGAAGTAATATTCTCAAATTGAGCCCTAGTCAACGATTCATCAAGATTCCTAGGAAGTCCGTCGGTTCCTGTCGTAATAAACGGAATAGAGATATCAACTCTTTCTACAGAGGAAAGCTGCTTTTTTGCTTTTTCAGCCTCATCTTTAATTCTCTGCATTGCCATTGCATTTCCTTTGAGATCGATTCCTTCCTTGGTTTTGAAAGCATCAACAACATAATCAATAATTCTTTGATCCCAATCTGCACCTCCAAGCTGCGTATCTCCAGAAGTAGAGAGTACCTGGAAAGTCCCTTCTGATCCGATGTCAAGCACCGTTACATCAAAAGTTCCTCCTCCAAGATCGAATACGACGATCTTTTCATCAGCTTTCTTCCCTTCTCCATAAGCAAGAGCCGCAGCAGTCGGTTCGTTGATGATTCTTTCTACCTTGAGCCCTGCAATTTCTCCAGCAGCCTTGGTTGCATTTCTCTGAGAGTCGTTGAAGTAAGCAGGAACAGTAATCACCGCCTGAGTAATCGTTTCTCCAAGGAATTTCTCCGCATCAGATCTGAGTTTTTGGAGAATGAATGCAGAAATCTGTTCAGGTTTATATTCTTTTCCATCAACAACGATTAAGATTCCTCCATCACTTCCTTCTTTAGTTTCATAAGCCATATTAGCAAGTTCATTTTTTACCTCAGAATATTTTCTACCGATCCATCTTTTCACCTCATATACAACATTTTTTGGCTCCAAAATCGCCTTTCTCTTTGCCAAATCTCCAACAAGCAATTCATCCCCCTTGATATACACGATAGAAGGCGTAGTCCTATTTCCTTCTGCATTTGCGATCACTTCGGACTTATCACCGAGCATATAGGATACACAAGAGTTGGTCGTTCCAAGATCAATTCCAATAATTTTTGCCATTTTAATACGTATGTAAACAAAATAAAAGTCTGAATAGTTCAGATTATATGCCCAGAAAAGTCAGATTTTTTATTTTTCTTTTTCTCCCCCGTAGCACCTAAAGTATATAGATGCTATCAAAAAATGCAAGAGATTTTTTATTCAGAAGAAAAATCAATCTAGAATTACCTTTTTAGTAAAAAATACTCAACAAACGAAATTTCAAAAATCATAACATCAAACTCCTACTTTTTTATCACACAATCAAAAGCAAGATAAGGAAATTGATCCATACCACAAATTCCATATCTCTCATAAATCTGAATAGTATTTTGGGAGGTATGATCAGAACGATCAAGCCCCAAAACCTGCAAAACCTTGAGCACTTCTTCTTCAGAATTCCCCTCAATCTCAAGATAACTTGGAATCAAAGGTCGAGAATCTATTTCCACTGTACAATTCATAAATACATAACTCTCACGCATATTTTCTTGATAGCTCTTTGCCTTATATCCTATTTGCTCAAGAAACTGATTCGCAACGACAAAATCTCAGACCTCAAACTCCCATTCCTTTACACCATCTATTGCATCTGGATCAAGAATATGTTTACAGGTTAACGTCGAAACAGATCCATCCGTCCTTAACCTAATCCATTTCGCTGGTTGAGGTGGATGCATATCATAGGTATATCTGCGAAAAAACTTTTTTCCCAAATAAGAAGCTCCTAGATTTGATAACTTTTCCCTCACCTGCTCCACATCAATATCCAAAACTTTTAACTCATACTCTATATGCATAGCACCACCTAAGAAAATAAAAAAACATATAAACCAATATAAAGAATACAAAAATACCAACCTTCCCTAGATCTAAACCGAAACTCCAAAGTTTAACAAAAAAATAAAAGAATGATAAAAAAACTAGTTCTTAAATCAAGAGAAATACTCCCCCCGATAAATTCCAATAGGGAGAAGAACTTGAAACTTTCATATAAAAAAATATAAGTTAATCTGCTTTATTTTTTCTAAAGAGCATATGAATCTCCTAATCACATGTCCATTTGGACTTTGAAGTTTACTTGCAAACGAACTAAAAAAAATCTGAGTAACTCCAAGAGATACCTTTCAAACAGGAACTTTTCTCACGACTGATATGTATAATATGATGAGAATTAATTTTTGGTCAAGATTAGCAAATAAAGTTTTCATCGAACTTGCTTCCGGAGAGGCAAAAGACTTCAATCAGCTTTTCAATCTGATAAAATGAAGCGCCTACGGACAATACCTTAGCAATACAAAATTATCACTCAAGATCCAGACAAAAAACTCAATGCTAAGTGCAAGCAGAGCAATCCAATCTGTAGCACATAAAGCACTTCTTGAAAGTATAGCCAATTTTTGAAAAGAAGAAAGCTTTACCACTGAGCTCCTCTTGAGTATTGAAAACAACAAAGCTCACCTTTATCTAAACAGCTCATGAAGAGCACTTTACCAAAGAGGCTACAAAACCCAAGCCTGAGAAGCACCCTTAAAAGAGAATCTCGCGGTTGCTCTACTTCTACTCGCCAACCGAAAATTCAAAAGCCCATTAATCGATCCCTTTTGCTGATCTGGAACCATCGCTATAGAAGGAGCACTCCTTGCCAAAAATATCGCACCATGATCACGGAGAAACTTTGCTTTTGAGAAGTTCAAAAATTTCGAAGCCTGAACTTTTGAAAAAATCAAGCAAGATGCCAAAGCGTGAATCTTCAAAAACAAATATACAATCTTTGCCTCGGATATCGACACTCAAATGATAAATATTGCACAAAACAATGCAAAACGTGCCAATGTAGGAGATATCATCTCTTTTCAGCAAAAAAACTTTTTAACGAGCAACTTTCACACAGAAGAAAACACTCGAATCATCACCAATCCTCCTTATGGGAAAAGAATCAAAAATCAGAATTTAGAGAACATATACACGAGATTAAACGATACTTTTGAGTGAAATATCTTCTGAGGATGGATCAGCACCTATTCTATTAATAAAACAAAAGAAGAAAGGCGAAACGAAAAAAAACTCTTCAATGGCAACGAACAATGCTATTTCCAATGGAGAAAATAAAAAAACTTTTAAACTACGCTATCAGACAATACTGGATCAAGAGATTTTTTTTGCCTCAACGAAGCTAAGAATTGCTTTCTTAATACGAACTCATTCAGACCTCTTTGCCACAAATCAGATCCAAACACAAGGTTTTCCATCTTTGTCATAAGTAAAATCAATCTTATAACGGACTCCTATATAACTTTTAAAATAAGAAACCTGAGATGCGGCTTTAATTGGCATCAATCCAAGAAGAAAAGCCTCTAATTCTTGAATAAATTCATCAAAAGGAAGCAAAAAATTTGTACCATCATACACTAAAGTAAGGGAATGTTTAGTCACATTATCTAGAGAAAGATCAACCTTAACAACCGGATTGGTCCAAATTTGATGATTAGGAATGATATAAAACTCTCCCGTATTTTCACCAAAATCATTTTTCCCAGAGATCCCCATATAGAGCGATTTAATATACAAAATTTCTCACTGATACTTTCAAGCTCCTACACTAACGGTATCTCCAACATTATAGTTCCTCACTAGAATAAAATAAGTAAAAAAGGAAACTGTAAACGTCTGAAAGGTAATCAATATCGCTCAAATTCCAACTGCCAATACCGTTCATACGATCTTATCTTTAGTCAAAAGATACGTAAAAAACAGAATTACAACAAGAGCAACCCCAAATACATTAACATACTGACTTCTTCTGTAATACTCAATATAAAACTGCTTATTTTGGGTATTTTTAGAACGTTCATAAGGGTCAATATATTTTTTCTTCAGAGCAGATTTTATAAAATGAGAAATAATCGACCAAAGGACCAATAAAGCAATAATAACAAACAAAAAAGGTTGCTCAGCAACAAAGCTCGTCAAACTCGACCGAGCAAACATAAATGAATGGCGAAGACTCTCAATCATTGCTCTAAAAAATAAGAATAAAATCAGATTTTAAATACTAATTATCCCAAAAACTTCTTATAAAGCATTTCAAAGCCCAGTTTAATACTGTTGCTGTTTTTTTGCCCTTTTGAAAGAGAGTATTGAGTATAACGAATATAAACAGGGACTTCTACAAACTTGAGCTTATGAATTCAAATTTGCTCATTCAGCTCGTTAGCATAATGCATACCATCCGCTTCTAAAGTAATCTGTTGTAATGCAGGGATAGTAAAAACCCTATATCCATTATGCGGATCTGAAACACGAACCCCATAAAAGATCCTTGTAACCAATCTAGAAATAGCCAAAATACACCTCCTCATTCTAGGCATCGCAAGTGTTTTCGCTCACTTAATAAATCTCGAACCCAAAAAAAGATCAGCTTCAGGATGCTTGAGAATAGCTTTTTGAAAAGCCAACATATCCTTGATATCCATCTGTCCATCAGGATCAAACCCAACCATCCATTTAACCTGCAGAAGTTCAGCATATTTCCTGATAAATGCATATCAGGTCTTATTCGCAGCTCCTCAACCTCTATTGATCGTATGGGAAAGTATAATAAAAAGTAAATCTGGATGTTCCCTCCTTTTTTCTTCTAAAATTGAAAGAGAGTTATCCTTTGATCCATCATTGATAAAGACAAATTTTCTAATTCCAAACTCAATCATTTCATCAAGAGCCTGAGACAATACTCTTTCCTCATTAAATACTCTAACATTAAAAACGAACTCATCCCAAGGAGAACTATTTTTTCGTGCAAGAATTTGTGCCTTATTCTCAAGAAAAGCCTTTTCAATCGCCATTGCAGAAATCAATCTTGTAAGATCGGTTCACGACTTAGAAACCGTATTTAAAAGATAAAAAATCAAATAAAAAAGTACCATTACAGAGAGATAAACGATCAAATCCGCTCCCCTATTAAGCCCAAAGGTAATTCCTATCGCATTAAGTCGCTGAATCTTTAGTGAAAAAACTCCAACCGCAAGAGAACCTAAAAAAAGAAAACAAAAAGTAAAAAATCAGATTTTTTTTCTCTTATATGTCTTTAGTGAAAAGATCATAAAAGCAATGCTTACGAGAAAGAGCAGCATCTGTAGCTTAGACATAGGAAAGAAAAAAAACAGAAACTCAGGAATCATGAAAATACAAACAAACTAAATCACAGTGCATAGTATATTTCTTTTCTTCCAATGCAAGCTAAAAGTCAAGTTAGTCTTGTATTTTTAGAGAAAAACCATATATTAACGCCGTTTTATTTTACATTTTATTGGCATATGAAAGGGTTTTTGACGACAAAAAGACTCACACTCGCAGTCCTATTTGTGATCAGTCTTTTTTTTGTATTTTTTGTAGGAAGGACCTTTAATTCTGAAACCTTTAAAAGGGATTGGATCCTTACCACAAAAGGAATTACTCATTTTAGAAAAGGACTCGATATCTCTTGAGGGACAAAACTAACCTACAAGATCGACTATTCAAAATACGAAAAACTGTATACAAGCAATGAATTCCTCCAGGTCAAAAAGGATATCGAACAGATCATTCTAAAAAACATTGACTCTAGAATTTCAGGACTTGGAGTAAGTGACTACGTAGCAAAAACACAAACAATCGGTGATGAGACTCAAGTAGTCGTTGAAATTGGAGGAGTTGCAGATCTCGATCAAGCAAAAGAAATTATCGGAAAAACTGTAGAACTTGAATTCAGACTCCAAAATGAAGACGCTGTAACTGAGGAGACTATTGCCCAGAGAAAGGCACTTGCCGAAAAAATCAGAACCGAAGTTCTCGCCAATCCTACAAAGATGATAGAATTATATGCAAATCAAGGTGCAGAAAATATCGCAGCAAGAACGATTACCTGAACTTTAGAGCAGCTTCCAGAGATTTACAAAGACAATAGTGAACTTCTAAATACCATCCCACTCAACCAAATTTCCAACGTCGTAGAGGGAGCATATTTGAGAGAATCTTACCAAAATGGTTCAGGAGAAGAGGTGCCTATAGAAATTGACGGATTCCTCGTCTTCCGTGTAACAGCTAAAAACGAAATCTCAGCTATCGCAAACACAGGAAACAACTCCTCAGGTAATCAAACCCTCTACACTATTGATGAAATCTTCATTCAAGACAGACTCTCTCGAAAAATCGCACAGGGAAACGACGGAACCCCACTCAATGGAGCTTACTTTACCATCGCAAGACCTGAAACCACACAATTCGGACAGGCAGGAGTGAGTATTGGTTTTAATACCAAAGGAGGAGAGCTTTTCTGCCAAGTTACTCAAAACAACGTAGGAAAAAGTATGGCAATCTTCGTAGGAGGAGCACTTGCAACCCAAGCAAACATCCGTGAAAAAATCTGCGATGGGAAAGCCCAGATCTCTGGAGGATTTGGAAAAGATGAAGCAATCGCAATGGCAAAAGAACTCAATGCTTGAAATATGCCAGCTCCACTCATACTTCTCCAAGAGGAAAAAGTTAGCCCTTCGCTAGGAGACTCAGCATTTCAGGGAGCATTAATCGCTACTGGAGTAGGAACACTCGCTATCATTATTTACATGTTCTTCATCTACGGACGAAGAAAAGCCGCCGTAACAACAGCAACGATGTTCTTCTTTTTTATAGTGCTCTTAGCTACACTCAAGCTTATTGATTACGCATTATCACTCAGTGGAATCGCTGCTATTATCCTTTCTATTGGTATGGCAGTCGATGCGAATATCCTCATCTTTGAAAGAATGAACGAAGAAGTAAAGAGCTGAAAATCTTATAGTGCCGCTATTGAAACCGCACAAAAAAGAAGCCGATCTGCCATCAGAGATGGTCAAGTTTCTACCCTCTTGATCTGAGTTTTGCTCTTCGCTTATGGAATCAGTATTTTCAAGGGATTCGGATCAATGATTATTCTAACAGCAATTCTTACTTTAGTGCTCAATGTGCCATTTATCGAGGAGGCTTTACGCACTATCTACAAAAATAAAAAGGATTAATCCTCATCCTACCGCTCATAGCCATCAAATCAACCGGAAATCAAAAAGCCGGTTGATTTTTTTAAATACTCAATCCCAGCAAAAAAACGCCCAACAAACCACATCCTCCATCATCAAAAAATGGGGAGAAAAAGAAAATCTGACCTTGAAAATCAGTCTTCTTTTTTTATTATACAAGCGTTTTTATTCCCTACCTTGACCATAACCATGCAAAAACAAGATTTTTTTAGTAAACAGCCCAAAAAAGCAGATTTTTCTGGAGGAGTCATCAGGAACCCTCAACAGAAAAAAAGCTGAGCTTGGATCCGAATTGTGATTATCCTTTTGATTTGAGGAGGCGGATACCTTATGAAGAATAAACTCTTCAATCCCTCCCTTCCTACCCCCGCAGTAGAAAACGGCTATACCGTGGGAAACCCCATCGAAAAAGAAGGAAAACTGACTGCAGATGGAGATTTGCTGACCTATACACATACGTTAACGACGCCTGATGGAGAAAAATTCCTCCTCAAAAGTTCAACAATCTCGCTCAATAATTATACTATTATGACAGGGGATATTTTCAAGATTGAAGGAACAATCGAAGCCATCTACCAAGGACAAGCTCTCGTAGAGGTAAAAACGATCGAAAAGAATAATAGTAGTAAAAGCGAAACAGATTCTCCTTCCGAGAACAGCGAAGAAACCACAAATCCTGGCGTTTATCTAAACCAAGCAGGGATCTGATTTCCATCTAATTTCTTCGATCAATATGCTTTCGTAGGCGAAGCGGGAGAAAATAGTAAAATCAGCATCAAAAACCTCGATAACGAGAAAATTACCACCATCAATTATTTCACTTGCACTAGTCAAGGCGATACCAATTGTAAAGAACTCACAAGAACCTTTGAAGGTCTATCTGCCAAAAAAGTTACAACCCTTAATGGCGATACCTTTTACAAGCTCCCTGAAGAGAAAACCCGATTCTTTCAAAACGGAAACCGACGAGGCTACTTCATCAACAATGCAGAGGACGAAGAAGTAGAAAAGATCAAAAATCTGATCATTATCGCTAATGCAGAACTCATCAAAAACGTTGTAAATCAATACGGAGTAAAAACCTGCCTAGGAGCAGACGCAACTACCGAAAGCATCACCAACCATACCGCAACCAAAACCAGCGATGGCTTGAAGATCACAATGGAAGGAAAGGGAGAAAAAACCTTTACCTGCGAAGCAATGCTCGACCTCAGCAAACCAACGAAACTCAAATTCCTTGATCTCAAAGTCAAAGAAACCGCTCAAACAGCAGAAGCAACCGAAACTGGTTCCAAAAATAACGAAACAACCACCAGCAAGAGCGAAACAAAAGTCGAGCCAAAAAAGGAAGAGCCAACAAATCCCTCCAAGGAAACTTCAAACGCAAATAAACTCCCAACAACCCCTAATGTAAAACAGTTTCCTGTTAACCTTGAAAAGACAATGAGCTTAAGTTCAAGCAGAGGAGAATATACGATAGTCTTTCCATCTCCAAATATTGCATATTCTATAGATAGTGCAGACGAAGATTTTGGACAGGCAGGGGTTCGCTGTAATTATGCAACCAGAGTGATCCAATATACCGACGAGGAAAATCTGCAGTCCTCTCCAAGCGTGATCATCTACGAATGTAGTTTCAAAAAAGACTTTACCCTTCCTGGTGATAATTACCTCCTCAAAGAGTTTGGCAATAAAAAATTCGTTATCGAAGTCAAAAATCCAGCCCGATTTGACTTTGCAAAACAAATCTCGATCGAAAAACTCTAAACAATCATAAGTATAGCTCTAAAAATCTGAAAGAACCTGATGAATCGTCAGGTTTTTTCGATTATCAATCCTGAGCTTCCCAAAACCTATCACTTTTGCTAGAGCTTTTCCAATTACGAGAAAGATGCTATCAGAGGCTGAGAGCGCTTTGAGCTTTTTGATAGAAAAATATCATATTCTTGGACCACTTTCCGCTTTTTGATAGAAAAATATCATATTCTTGGGTCACTTTCTACTTTTTGATAGAAAAATATCATATTCTTGGAGCACTTTCTGCTTTTTGATAGAAAAATATCATATTCTTGGACCACTTTCTGCTTTTTACTCAAAAAACACACAATTCCAAACAAAACAACGGAAAAAAGTCAGCTTTTTCTTTTTTTTCTTTCAAAAAAAATCTGAGCATACCACTCAGATTTCTTAGATATGTAGAGTATTGAAAACCGCACTAGAAAGTAACGTCATCATCATCTCCCATAAAAGCATTTACCTTTGATTCATGTTGATATTCAGATCTAGGGACTCTGTTAGGGTTTTCTTTAGCAAAATCGACCTTAATCATTCTCCCCCAAACCTCTACACCATCCATCTCAGCTTGAGCTTTAGCAGCATCCGCAGCATTTGAAAATTCTACGAATCCAAATCCTCTACTCCTTGGAGGTTTTGTTGTTTGATCAAGATTCACTCTTGCTGATACAACTTCTCCAAATTTAGAGAATTCCGTTTTGAGGTCATTTCCCCTCATTTTCCAGTTCAATCAACCCACGAATAATTTTGTCTGGCTGATTACCATTTCTTCTGTCATTTAACCGAAAGAATAATAAATTAAAGAATCGCCTAAGAGCGATAACCAGAGTATATGATTTAGTCTTCATAATACAAATCTTTTTATCAAAAAACGACAAAAAAAGAACAATAATTTGCTTTATAAAGCTTTCTGAATATAATAAAAATCGTTTTAGATTCTTCTTAGGCAAAGAAATGGCAGATGCAACTCAAACCCCAGCTACCACAGCAAATACAGTTTCTCAAAATCAAGAATCCTGAACCAAAAGATCGTTTTTCTGAGGCAACGAAAGTGTCTTTGAAAACCTAGAAAAATTTGAGCAAATTTCCAATCCTACTGGAGCAGATCAAGAGTTTGATTTTTCATTTGAGGAGGAAGAATCAGTCCCTAATGAAGAAACCTCCACACCTTCATCAGCTGAAACATTCCAAATAGAAAGCCCTTCTTTCACAAGAAATTCCCAGCCAGCAGAAATTGCACCAGAAGAAAAATCTGATCTTATCTCAGAATCTCCTCTCAATGTTGAGATTCTCCCTCCAGTTGAAAAGACTGCATCCGAAGAAACCGAAGAGGAGGTATCTTTTGAGGCTCCATTATACGTAGAGCCGTTAAATCAAGAAAAAACAAACACTGCCCCTTCAGAAAAAGAAGAAAAAAGCGCTGAGCATAAAGAAGAACAAGCAAGAACTTCCGAACAAGAGGCACATCATCAAATGGAATCCGAACCAAAGTCCGAGCTTTCAAATCTTATGCAAGCATATACAAATCTCTTTACTCTGAGCAAGGAAATCCTGACCTTACAAAACAAAATTGAAAAAGCAACCAATTCTGACTTTGAAATTCTTGGGAACAATACAGAAAAAAGTGTAATTCGCTATACCATTTCGCCACAGCTTGAGGAAAACGGAAAAGTCAACAGTCTCCTCCTCCACAAAAAGATAGAAGACCTCATCCATAACGAAGTAATAGAACACGAGCTCCTCTTTAAACCGGAAGAAGCCGACAAAAATCTCACCGTTAATATCAATGGAGCACTTCTTTACGAAGAAAACAAAGATCTTCAAGATCCGCTCAAAGCAACCCAAGTCCTAGAAAAAATCAACAAATTCAACTTCCTATTCGAACAAAAACACACAGAATTAGCAAACAAACGAGAGGAAATTGAAGCGGAAAAAGAAAAAATGAAAGCAGTCCGTGATATTTTCAGAAACTTCTAAACAAAGCGAAGTTATAATTCCACATTAATCTTAATTCTCGATCTCACATCGGGAATTTTTTCTGAATGAAAGAATCCCAAATCTATCTTTACACTAGCAATTTCTGAGTATTGGAGGATATACTTCCTGGCTTCCTCTACAGTCATTCAAGAAACAGTATTCTTGATAGTAGGGAGAATCCCCTTCACGTCTTTTCCAAAATCATAGCCTTGCAAGATGGTCGCTTTGGTTGGGATAATGAAAACCTCATCTCTTGTGGTGTGTTTAATATCGTTAATAGGTGCAAAGGAATTAGGATTAATACTGATGAGTTGAATACTGTCAGCTTGCCTTTCCTTTACATAAGAAGTAAAAGCCTGCACAATATCTGCCCATTTCAAGTAGAAAAAATCAAAAGAAACCTCAGCATGCCCTCTCAAAGAGGTTGCCTTTTCTCCGATCTTTCCATCTACAGAAAGCGAATGAAAAGTCGTCTTAATCAAAGAATCAAACATCAAAACAAGGGCTCCTGGCAGATTAAACTCTCTAGTTACAATATTTAATTTATCAGCATAAACTCCATCTCTAATCTTAGCAGAAAGAAGCTCTTTATCTTTTTCAGAAACCATTCCAACAGAAGTAGTGCTCCCTCCTGTGAAAGCTTCTATACTTTCTGCCCAGATTTGCCCAAGATAAAAGCTATCTCTAATATTTTTTATCGTCAATTTTGTGCCTTTAGAAATATTCCCTCTAACCCCCATCATCAGCCCTTCTTCATCAACATCATTCGCATAAAGCGTAATCCTCGTCTCTGAAGGATTATCTGCTAGCCCAGCAGGAATCGTAACCGGAATCTTAGAAAGGAAAATGAGTCCATTATTCGTCACAAATCTAGTATTGGCTAGAAGATTGATAGTGTTCGATGTCTTATTATATACCTTCACATAACCAGCAGAAGGATTAATAATATGCTGGATATTTTCCGTACTAATAGAAAGCTGATATGCATACTGCAAATTCCCTGTATAATAAGGAATACTGATCTGTTTAATTAGACCAAGATGGCCACTCTCCCCTGCAGGATAATAACGAAAGTTATAAATAATATCTTCTGTATTTTGGGCTACTTTAAGCGTTATTTTCGCACTCGGAAGAATAAGCAGAAAGAGAAACCAAAGGATTCCAAGCCCCGCTAAAATTTCAGCTACAAACACAAGATAAAAAAGATATTTTTTCCTATCATAAGCATGAAGATGAAATCTCTTAATATCAAAAAGAAATAATGAAATCGTTTTCAAAATCTTAATAATAGGCTTCTCTTCCTCAAAATACACCTTTAAACCGAGCTGACGAAAATAGTTTCTACTAGACTCCTTCTCCGCCAGAAAAGTAATATTCAGATTTCTTTCTTTAACAAGGTCAGAAAGCTGTTTCCCCCATCGTTGATTTTCAAAAAAAGGATGTTCAGGATCAATAAAAATCTGAACAGGCTTCTGTGCAGGGATTTTCTCCAAAGTTTTGAAAATCTTATACAAACTATCAGTCTTGAGGAAAAAAAACTTCATCGTATCAGTCTAAATAAATCTCTAAAGTCGACCCCAAAGTCCTTAACCACCTTCCTCAATTATTTTCATAGCTCAGCCAGCTCCCTTCTTTCCATACAGCTTCTCAATCAAGAATAAAACTCATGCTTTTAGTCGCATTTTATACTAACAATCACCCAAAAAATCGAGCCAAATCCATCTTTTAATAAGGCTTTTTCAACCTCCTATTCCAAAGTAAGAAATAGATAATGAGGAATCAAAACACATAATAATTGAGATCTAAGGTCCATAAGCCAAATACTGACCACACTCCATGTGCAGGATAGTTCCAAAAAGGAAGTAATCCAATAAAAAGCACGAAAAGCAAAATAAATCCCCAAATTCAAAGTCCCGCCTTCTTTGCTATAAATTTCCAAAACGTAATAACAACATTAAGAATCAACGCCCCGAGCGACAAAAAAAGCCCAATAGGATAAACAGTTCCATACTTTACCAAACTACTCTCAGCAATAAGGGCTCTCACACCTAAAGCTCAATCATACGGTTTTCCTACAAAATTATCCCCCAGCAATAAACCAATTCCCAAGACAATTATGCCATTCACAAAAGAAAAAAACAGAATATCAAGCCAGACTTTCTTCGTTTCACTCCTTCTAAACTGTTTCATAAACAATACAACGAATCAAAAACAAGCAAGAATAACTCCAACGAAACTAAAGTGATACCCATAAGGACTTAAAAAGCCAAGGGAAGTCGGAATAATCCTTCCATTCTCCAATACAAAAGAAAGATAAAGTCCCCCGACATAAACAGCAACTAACAACCATGGCAAGCCATTAAACAACCTAAGGAACTCTTGATTATATCTTTTACAAAGGAAATAAGCTGTTATCAAAAAAGCTAAACAAGAAAGCACAATCCCAAGACCTGTTGAATAAATCTTTGTTCCAAAAAGTTCAAAATACGGATACATACTAGTAAAGATAATATAAAGTAGTCTGCAGAAAAGCTTCACTCTTCTAGCAAACTATTTAATAAATACTTATCTGAGATATTGTACAAGTTTTGTCTCTCTCAACGCAGTAATTCTAATGATTCACGGATAATCAAGCTGTTCTTCAATCTTTTTTCCAATAGTCTCCAAGAGTCCTTCAACCTGAGTATCTGAAATCATTTTTGGATTCACAAAAACCATAATCTCCCTACCTGCCTGCATAATATAAACCTTTTCTACACCATCAACCTCAAGAATCAATTTTTCAAGTTCTCACATTTTTTCAATAAAAAAGTCCTTAGTGTCAAATCTTGCACCAGGTCTAGAGGCAGACATAGCATCTGCAGCAGCAACAACTCGAGAATGAGGACTCGTCATCTCTACATCATAATGATGAGATTCTGCAGCGTTGACAACGATAGGATCAAGCCCCCACTTACGAAGCATATCTGCTCCAATCTTAGTATGAGATTCTCCAGCTCCAGCAATCACCTTTCCGACATCATGAAGCAATCCAGCCTTCTTAGCAACCAAAGGATCTAAACCAAGCTCTATCGCTATATTTTCACAAATTTTAGCAACCTCCAAAGAATGTATCCACAAATTCTGCCCATAACTATATCTCAAAAAGAACTGACCAATAGTCCTCACAATCTCAGGATTCATCATTGGAAGATTCAAAACCGTAAGAGCTTCTTTTCCCTTATCCATCAACGTTACCTCAAGATCAGCAACTACCTGATTATATACCTTCTCGATATAAAAAGGATTTATCCTACCATCTTTAATTAGAGTTTCGAGGGTTTTCCCAGCAATAAATCTTTTTTCACTATCAAAAGATGAAATTCTGACTGACAATGGCGTATCATCAATCAAAAGTTCAACTCACGTCAACTTTTCAAAAAGTGAAATATTTCTCCCCTCACGCCCAATCAGCTTCCCTTTAAATTCCTCACTCGGAAGATCCACCACTTTAGAAACAAATTCACTCACAGTATCTGCAGCAAGCTTTGGCATAGCCTGAGCGAGAATTTGAGCTGCCTCTTTCTGCGCTTCCTCTGATTTAATCGTCTTAAATTTTTCAATAAATCTCACAATCTCTTTCTGATTATCTTCCTCTACTCTCTTAAAAATCAGCTCCTTAGCATCCTCCCACTTAATTTGTGCAATTTCAGAAAGCTTCTTATTCTGCTCCTCAATAATTTCATCAACTTCTCTTTGTTTATCAAGCACTTTTCTTTTTTCTTCTTCAAGTCTCTCTAATTTTTGATCCAATTTTTCCTCTCTAATAAGGAGCCTATTTTGGATCTCTTCCATCTTTGCTAGCCTCTGATCTTCAATTTTCTGAGCCTTTACCTCAGCTTGTTCTAAGACAGTTTCAGCCTTTTTCTTCGCCTCTTGGAGAAGCTCTTCCTCAAGTTCCTTCACCCTCTCCATTTTTTTCTTAAAGCGAAGCTGCTTTTCATTAAGCGTCCTCTTATACCCATAAAACCCAGCAAAACCTCCGAGCGTCAGCGAAACAGCTGCTGTTATAATCAATCAAGTTTCTGGTGTCAGCATCATTTATTTATATTCATAAAAAATTATGTAAAAGAAAATCCAATACCCAAGAAGTATAAAATTCTGAATGTTAAATGCAACCAAAAATAGTATTCCAAGTTCTCATCGATATTTTTTCAATCCAAAGACCGTAGGAGTTATAATTTTTTCCCCAAGAACAAAAAAAAGATACAAACCTGATTCATAAATTTCAGGAAAAAATACCTCAAAAATCAGATTTTACAGCCCAATCACAAAAAATATATTAATCTTCATCACTTCCACTAAAATCCACATCCAAGTCAAAATCATCATCGTCATCATACGAAGCATCATAATAATCATCGTCATCATCTTTTTCCACTTTTGGAGCAGGTTTACGTCCCCTTTTCTTCTTTCCTCATTCACTATTCATTTTTTCTATATCATCCTCAATTCCCAACATCTTTTGGAGTCCTTGATGTTCTTTCAGTTTCTGAATAACCTTTTGTTCAATCTGCCTTACTCTTTCTCTTGTCACATCAAATTCTTCTCAAACTTGCTCCAAAGTAAATCTCGGTCCATCAATTCCATACCTCATCTTTACAATCTTTGCCTCTCTATCATCCAGCATTCACAAAATTGCATCAAGATTATTTCTCAACGCAGCCCTTTCGGCAATTTGATCTGGTCTCAGTGTATTTCCATCTTCCAAAAGATCAGCCAAAGTATCCCTTCCTTCATCACCGACTTCCCTATCAAGAGAAACATTTCCAAAAATCACCTCTTCAAGCTTCTTGATTTTTTTAATAGGGAATCCCAATTTTTGACCGATCTCTTTACTTGTCGGTTCACGACCAAGTTTTTGAAAAAGAATTTGATAAGCCTTATTATAAGAGTTCATTTCATCAATCAAATGCACCGGAATCCTGACATGTTTACTCATATCAGCAATCGCTTTAGTAATAGACTGTTTAATCCACCATGTTGCATACGTAGAAAACTTAAATTCTTTATCTGGATCAAATTTTTCTATAGCTTTAATAAGACCAATATTTCACTCTTGAATCAAATCTGAAAAAGTCAGACGAGAACCGAAAAATCTCTTAGCAATAGAAATCACAAGTCTGAGATTAGACTCAATCAGTTTTTTTTTGGCCTCTTCATCTCCTTTTTTGATTTTCCTCGCTATTTCCTTTTCTTCTTCATAAGTAAGAAGCGGAATTTTAGAAATATCATTAAAATAGAGCTTTATAAAATCCTTATGCTGCCCATCAGCCATCAAATCTGGCTTCCCATAGAGACTCACTCTTCCAAGTTTTGATTCCTTTTTACTACTTTCCTGCTCTTGCTCAAGAACCTCTTCTATCGTCAAAATTTTGATTCAAAGCTTATCCGCTAAATCATAAAATTTTTCAAGCAGCTTAATGTTCCCCTCCATGTCATCAATCTCAGAAATCACATCTTCTTCCTCGATTGTTCCCTTATTTACACCTTTCTCCAACAAGTCCTGAAGCCCCTCATTAAGTTCACTAATATCATCCTGAAGTTTGTCTCGTAGCTGTTTCTTTATAGCATCCATTATAGTATCACATATTTACAAAATAAAATTGCTCTATCCCTAGGAAAATAATTATTTTTTTGACAAATCTCTAAAAAGATATATAATAAACTTTGTGTAGTAGAACCTTGTAAGTGGAATAAGGTAGAAGTACCATACTCCGCGAGAAAGCAGAACCCCTTGAAGGATTCTGTTTTTTTTATTTGGAAGGAGAATACTGCTTGATAATATAGGTCTCTTTACTCTGACTTCTACAACTAATAGGCTTAAAAACCTTTATATTCTTCCCTCAAAACCTCTTCTTCAGCTTTAATACAAATTCTTCAAAACCAGGTCCCATAAAGACTTTTATCACAAATACACCCGTATCACTCAAAAATTCATCATAGATCCAATACGTTTGTTCCAAGAGATCTATTGCTCTCATCGCATCAATATCCTTTAAACCAATAGTATTCGGAGCCATATCAGATTGAATCAGATCAAATTTTGGAATCTGATGCCTCTGCAAAAGAGCTCTTACCTGATCTTTTTGTGAGATATCTTGCACATAAGTAAACAAACCAGGGAAATGTAATTCAACGGGCTTTAAATCTAAACCAATCACCTGATAATTTTCCACTCTAAATTTCTTGAGCTGTCCAATCGTATACTGAAGCCAACTTCAAGGAGCACATCCAATATCAAGCACATACTTTGTCGTCTTTTTGATCAAAAAAAACTTTTCTTGAATTTCTTCAAGCTTAAAAGCGCTTCTCGCCTTGTATCCTTCCTGCTTCGCTTTTTTAAAATAGAAATCGTAAGGATTATACATGAAAGAACAACTAAGAGATGAAAAACAAACTTATACAGACCAGCAAAGGAACAAAAAAGAACAAACACTTAAGAAATAGCCAAAATCTTGATACTCTTTCTTCCGCTTTCATGTCTCATTTTAACAGTTTCTCCAGCCTTTTTACCTCTAATAGCCTGTCCAATAGGAGAATCAAAAGAAATCATCACTCCATCTTCTATCCCAACTTCTCCTGTTCCAACGATTCTAACCTGATATTCTTTATCATCATCTTCAATCTTAAAAGTAACAGTCGAACCAAAATCCACAACTTTATCAGACTTAGATGAATCTTTATCCTTATCGATAATCTCAACATCATTGATAAGATTCTGTATTTCTACAATCCTAGAGTTGATAAAATCCTTATCCTCCATTGCAGATTTATACTCAAAGTTTTCAGAAAGATCTCCCATAGCCTTAGCCTCAGCAAGTCTTTCCAAAACCGCAGGTAATTTCTCCTGTTTTAGCTCTTGAAGTTCAAGAATAAGCTTATCATATCCTTCTCTCGTAAGAAAATTTTTACTTGCCATAATGCAGCGTCATAACAAAAAAATAAAAGCTGAATATTTCCCCAGATTCACCCACAAAAAGTGAATTATTTACTCAAAAATCCCCAAAAACCGAGCACTTTTCTCTTCCATTTATCAAAAGCATGAGTAACAAGATCTGAAGCAACTTTAAAGCCCTTATGATTTTCAACCACAAATCTCTCTCCATTATAGGTAAAAATAAAATCAGCCTCATAGAGTCAGCTTTTATTCTTTATAATAGTATAGTCAATAATCACCTTAGCATCAATATTCTTTGAATAAATCTTCCTAAGAATAGTTTGTCCCTTATTTGCAATTTGGTGATCTACCACCTTCTTCAATTCTGCCTCCATTACCTCAGAAACATTCACAAATTTAAACTTGATGTCGCTTACTTGCAAGAGTTCTTGTGTCATGAGTATATTTAGAATAGAATATAAAATCACTTCCTTTTACTGAAATGCAAAGAAAATGCAAGCCCTGCTCAAAAAAATCCCCACTAAAGCGATTCTTGAAATGGTGACTCAAGGAAACGAAGCACCTTTTCATTATGATCATAAGCAACCAAAGCATTATAAGGCAAAATGCAACGAGGATATGCATGACCAAAATTTACATTATAAAGAATCGGCAAATCAGGATTATCAACTATTTCACATAAAACCTGCTTATATTCTTGATAATAAATTTCATTTTGAGGCTTACCTACAAAAATTCCATTGATTTGATCAAAAATCCCCCTCTCCTTAAAAATCCTCAACATCTGTGCATAAAATGCAGGAGTAGACCTTTCTTCCGAAGTTTCTATAAAAAGAATTTTTCCTTTTCGTTCTTCTAAAGTTGGGAAAATCTGATATTTATCATAGATCAACTTTTGATCAGGAAATCCGCCTCCAACCAGCATTTCATAAAGTGATTCTATACATCATCCCAAAAGTCTCCCTGAAAAGTTCTGAGTCCCCTGCAAAAGCTCAAATCCATGTATTTCTTGGTGAGTGTTTCTGGGAGTGCCGAGCTGATCTGGAGAAAACTTTTCTCTCTCCTCATACCACACATCACTACTACGAATCTCTAAAGCCTCCTTTCAAAAAAGCATCTGCAAATGATGCTGAGTATAGGGAAGCATCTGATGATCCATCTCTGCAAAATCAGTCAAAAAAGCTGGTCCATAGAAACTTTGCATTCCTAAGCGATAAAACATTAGATGATGATTAGTCGTATCCGAGAATCCCATAAAAACTTTAGGAGAAGTTCTGACAAGCTCTTTAAAGTCAGAATCCTCCATAAGATATGGAAAAATTTTAAATCCATCAATTCCACCAATAGCACAAATAATTCCAGAAATTGTTGTGTCTTTGAAAGCAAGTTTCAGATCACTAGCTCTCTTTTCTGGATGTTCCTCTAAATCGGCAATTCCATTAAGCGCATTCGGCATAAAAACAACCTCAAGTCCCATTTCTTCAATTCTTTTCTTACCAAGCTCAAGCTGATGAGCACAAAACTGCTCTCACAAAAGTCCTCTTGATAAGCTCACAATAGCCACTTTATCACCCTGTTTAAGAGCAGATGGTTTCTGAAGATATGACATCATAGCAAACGAAAAAGAATAAATAAATACAAGACGTACTTTCTGGCCTTAAAATCAAGAGAAACTTAGTCTTTAGTCAAAAAAAATCAATCCCCTACTTCCCATAAAAAGTATAAAAATCTGGCTTTGCCTTGAGTTTTTCTTGGATTCTTTGCTGGGAGATCGCCAGATCCGCCTCTGAAGGACAAAAATCCTTACAATAGACTTTGGGGAAACCCTGTAAACTAATTTTTTCAGTCTTAGAGAGCTTAAATCCCCTTTTCTGAGCTTCTTTCACTAAAGCTTGATGCCTCTTTTGAAGAAAAAGCAATTTATCATAAAAGAAACGGACATGCCCTGTCCCCATCGTATACTTTTTTCACACGAGAATCGGCTTCTGTTCATCAAGCTTTTTCTTTACGAGCCCAAAAATCCTCGGTAATTCCCTCCATTCGGCAATGAGGTGCTGATCTGCGAGTTGAGAAGGAGGCAAAAGGTTGATTCTGGTCATAGGCTTTTGTGAGTAAAAGAAAACTACGCCTTGGCGTTTCTATGGTATCAGAGTAGCTTTCAGCTTGTTTTAGTCTTGTGGATTTTCAACATTTTCAGTATTTTCAGGAGTTTCTATAGTTTCTGCAATTTGAGCGGTTTCTTCTTTTTCTTCATTAGCAGACAGATCAAAGAGTCCTCATTCAGCTTTTTCAGCCTTTTTCTTTTCTTCTTTATACTTCATATTTTCAGACTTCTCTTCCCAAGGACGATACACGACATCAATCTTCTGATCTACCATCTTGTAAAGCGGAGTTTCTGGCTCATCAAGCGAAATATCGTTGGAATGCAAAGTTTTGAGGCTACCATCAGCAAAACGAATTCTGACCGCACCTTCAATGATTGAGATTCCACCTTCAAGTTTCTCATTGCCTGTCATCACGACCTGTCCCTTTCTCGCTCTCTTTCGGATTTTGAGGTCTTCTAGTGAGAGAAGTTTTCCGTTTTTATCAGAGTAGATCAAGATAAATGGCTCATCATTATGCAAAAACATATTGGCAACCTGATCTCCTTCCTGAAGCTCAATCGCTTTCACTCCTCCAGCAGTCTTTCCCATCGGTCTGATATCATCGGATTTGAAAAGGAGCATTCGTCCCTGCTGAGTAAGTACTCCGACATTATCTCAGTCATTGACTGGCAAAACTCTACAGATTTTTTCTCCTGACTGAAGTCCCATAATCGTGGTAGGGAATTTTTTGAAGCTCAAAACGAGTTCTTTTTTGGTCTTTTTGATACTATTTTGGTTGGTAAGGAATACAAGGTAATCATATTGAAAATGCAAAGTCTTGGCAAAAACGATCTTTCCTTTGAGTCAGAATTGTTCTTTGAGATTGATCGCAGGTTTCGCCATATTTCCCGCACCAAAATCTTTGAGCCTCTGCACAACAAGCTCTCCAATATCCGTAATCACGATGAGTTTGTCCTGGTTGTGAGTATAGATGAGATCAAGGGTTTCCTCAGGGATATTCTGAATTCTGGTCTGATACAGCACTCTGAGTGAAAAATCATTTCCAATCCAGCAAATCACATCTTCCTTGATTCTATCCGCTGCTTTTTGGAATTCTTTGAGGCTTCCGCTGATGTTATAGACACTGAGATCGTTAGAAAGTTCAGTTCTTCTCTCGTCTCCATATTTTTCCTTCATATAGAGGAATTCCTTAGTTACGACCTCATCAAGTTTCTCTGGATCAGAAATAATGCGCTCCAATTCCTCAATAAGTCTAATCTTTTCCTCAATTTCATCACTAATCTTCTGAATCTCAAGTCCAACGAGGGATTGCAATCTCATCAAAAGAATGTATTCCGCCTGTTTCTCAGAGAATCAAAATTTTTCCATTAAGTTAGTTCTCGCATCAGCTTTGGATTCTGACTTTTTGATCGTATCAATCACTTCATCAATAATATCAATCGCTTTTCTCAGTCCTTCCAAAATATGTAGTCTGTCTTTAGCCTTATTGAGCTGAAAAACCGATCTACGATACACCACCCCCCTACGGAAAGTCACAAACTCCATCAAGAGATCCTTGATATTGAGCAGTCTCGGCTGAGTTCCTTGATCAATCAGGGACACATTATTGAGATTGAAATTAGTCTGAAGCTCGGTGAACTTGAAAAGCTGCATCAAAATCGCATCTGGATCTACCCCTTTTTTGAGATAAATCGCAATTCTGATCTTGTTTTTATTGGATTCATCACGGATATCGTTAATCCCCTCAATCTTCTTGTCTACCACAAGTTCTCCGATCTTGGAAACGAGATTGGCTTTATTTACGAGATAAGGAATCTCATCTACGACAATCACATGGGCTCCATCATAGACTTCATCGTGAGTCTTCCCACGAACAACGATTCAGCCTTTTCCTTTTTTGTAGACTTCAGTGATATTATTGCTATCAAAGATCATTCCTCCGGTTGGAAAGTCCGGTCCTTTGATGATTTCCATAATCTCTTCAACAGAAACCGAAATCGGTCTTTTGATCTCAGCACCGTTTTCATCAGTCACGATCTCCTCTTTCCCCTCCTTTTGAAGGAGAAGCAAAGACGCATCCAACACTTCATTGAGGTTATGCGGAGCCATATTCGTCGCCATACCTACAGCAATTCCCATCGTTCCATTGCAGAGATGATTTGGGAATTTGGTCGCAAGCATCACAGGCTCTTTGAGCGATCCATCAAAGTTATCTCTCCAGTCCACCGTATCCTGCTCCAAATCTGCAAGCATTTCCTCTGCAATCTTGGTCAATCTCGCTTCAGTATACCTCATCGCAGCTGCTCCATCACCATCAATAGAACCGAAGTTTCCCTGCCCATCAACAAGTGGATATCTGAGCGACCATGGTTGCGCCATACGAACCATCGCTTCATAAATAGAAGAATCACCGTGAGGATGATATTTTCACATCACATCTCCGACAATTCTCGCTGATTTTTTGTGCTTCTGGTTGTAGAAGTTGTTCATTTGATACATTCCAAAGAGGATTCTCCTAAGCACCGGCTTAAATCCATCTCTCGTATCAGGTAAGGCACGAGAAACAATCACTGACATCGCATAATCAATGTAAGACTGCGTAATTTCTTTTTCTATCGGATGAGTAATCAGCTTTTCATTACTTGGCTGAAGAAGTTCTTTTTCGTCCATGAAGAAAGTTTGAAAAAATAAAAAAATCTGACTCATTTTCATTATCATATTAGAAATCCTAGTTCTGAATGCAAGCAAAATTGCTTTTAGAATCTTGACTTATAAAAAATAGTGATATAGTATTTATACACATACACCTAAATACTGCACAAGATAGGTTGGTCTAAGGCAAAAGATAACAAAAAAGGGGGGCACAACACGATATCTGAATTATACCGCCGTGTTATGCAGTTGTAAGAACACAAAAGCCCTTACAAACATAGCACCGCAATATAGTACAGATTATTATTTCTATTGCTAAATCTACCGAAAGGTAGATTAAAATTCGGGGATGATAAAAATTCAGCACTATTTCCGAGTATGCTTGCTATTTTTTAAAATCAGTTTTATTTAGCTCATTTATAAAATGCAAGAACTAGAAACCTTACTAAACTCTCTTATTAAGATGGTCTGGAAACCTAAAGACAGAGAGGTTATCTCAATTGCGCTTGATCCAGAATTTACAAAATCAGAATGAAAGAACGTATTTTATTGCAGCTGTAGGGATTGATTTTGATTTTATGCTGATTTGAGATGGCTTGTAAGCCTAGAGAGTAGGCTTTGGCCATTTGTTTGTGAGAATAAATTGTATAAAGAACATAATGGTAAGATAGAGAGATACTTTGACTTTAATGAAAATGATTATTTATTTCATTATGCAAGAGATTACCAATACCGACTCCTAGAGTCAGCACTAATTCCAGAGGAGAAGCTGGCTGGGTTTTTTAGTTGATAATATAAAATAGTAATTCAAATTATTTCCTTTTGATTTCTTAAATACTATTTATATAGTGTATGGAGAATTTCTTTTATTCATAGTATTCTAGATGAAAAAAGTTTCTCCGAAAAAAAGATTATATGATATGAAACAATTTAGATATAGGACTAGAAGACATAAAAAGATTAGGAAGAAACTGTTAATGAGATATAAAAAACGTCAAAAATATATCAAGGGAATCTCCTATTCAAATCGTTTCTCTAAAAAAGATCTTTTAGAAAAGAAAAAATTTAAATGTACTCCCCCTTCTTATTTCTCCTTTATTGAAAGTACTGATGAATTGATAGAATACTTCTATAGATATGAAAAAGCTCTTAGTCAAGGGAAACCCGTTAAGTTTGACTTAACTGATATTGATCAATTATGATTCGATGCTTTGAGCTTATTACACGGCATGGTTAAACATAATGATAGTAAAAGAACATGATGCTTAATTTCTTGAAGTTTACCTAATAATGAAAAGGCAAACTCTCTATTTAAAAAATCAGGATTTTTAGAAAATGTTTTTTCTACAATAAAGACAGAGCATATCCAATGAGGAATGATATGAAACTATACAGAAAGGCAAGTTATACCAGAATACGCGAGAAAGGTGGTTGATATGTTATTTGAAAGTAAGTCAAATATTCCCTTACTTTTCCCTAGATTAACTGAATGTATGGCTAATACAAAGGGACATACTACATGTAAGTGGTGGCTAACCTATTATAAAGATACAAAGTCTTCATATGTTTGTTTTTTTGATTTATGAGAGGGGATTTTAAATCATTTTGGACATACGGAAAAAAAATGGGGAATTCAAGTAAAGGCTGATCATGTAAAAACAATAGAAGCATTGTTAAATCAAGATTCTAAATACTTGAATGGAGTATTTTCCAGTACAAGAGAATCCAAAAGGGGACAATGATTGCCTTTTATTTATCAGTTTTCTTTTGACAAAAAAGTAAAAAAAGCTATACTTATCTCTAATACGGTAAAAGTAGACATGAAAGAAGAAAAATATAAAAAATTAAAAAATAATTTTCATTGAACCTTTTATTTTTGGGAAATAGATCATGCCAACTAATACTACACTAGACAAGATAAATATTGCAAAGGAGTTTTCAAGAAAGCCTTGACCAAGATATATAAAAGATGGTCAAAATTCTGGAGAAGAGTTTTATGAAAGGTTCCTTGCTGGGAAACTTAATGCATTAAAACAATGAGATACATTAACCGTTATTTTAGATTGATGATATTGATATTGACCATCTTTTTTGTCAGAGTCTTTTGGAAAGCTCTGATATGAACTTAAAAAGAGTTGAATTGATATGTTCAAGAGGGTAAAATTTATCAGTAATGAGGATCCTACTTTAATTAATCGTATAGAATATGCTGTATCTACTTACGATAAAAATGAGAATGATTAAAAAAATTGAAAAAAATATGTTTACTATTGCTTCTTTTTTGTTAGTTATTTTTTGGATTGTATTATTTTTTTTCTTCTCTAGTAAAAGTGTAAAGACCATTTCAACTGATTTTTGGATGACTAATTATCTTATTTATGAAGAACATAATCTTGTAGAACGATCCGATTTATTAAATATTTTATCAATTTTATTGGCAGCATATATTATCCCCAAAGCAATTCACCGCAATCAAAAAAAAGAAGATTTTACACAAAAACATTTAACTTCAATCTTAAATCAGTTTGAAGATAGTTTTCATGATTTAAATAAATTAGTATTTACAGAAATAACTATTAATGAAAAAGAAAACATTGAAACAACGATTTTATTAACCTCAAAAAGAATGGGATTTATTTTAGCTCAACTAGAACAAGCTAATAATCGTCTCTGATGAGATGCGAAAAAAATAGAGACATTCAAGAATCATTATATTAAATTCTTGAATGTATTTTGAAAATTATGAGAAAGTAACTTTTCTTTTGATCAAGAATTCAAATCAGAATTTGAGATAAGTTTTTGGAGGTTTCAATCTGAGGTTTATAGATTAAAGGAATCTATTTCTGTATCATAATTTTAGTTTTTTACAGTCTTCATTATGACAAAAAACAAAAAGAAACCTACCTCATTACAGAAGAACCTCATGATTGGAATTACTTCTAGTTTAATGTTCTACATTATTGCTGAACTAGCATGATTAACTGAAAAATTCCAGGACTGTATTGATCGAAGAATACTTTTTATTATAAAGATATGTATTGCGGTATGAATACGATATTGGATGATGGGTCGTATAAGAAATAAATTTTATGATTAATTTTTGCAAACCATCCCACTAACCCATTAACCATTGCTTTGCACCCCACAATCGTGGGGCTTTTTTCAAAAGAAAGAAAATCAGATTTTTTGTCTTCTTTTTCTAATTATCTTGACTCGTTTTATCAGGCTCCGTCATAGATATTTTTGACAAAGTCAAGCTTGTTTTGACATAAAACCAAACCTTTTTAACTATTGCTTTTCTTTGAGATTTCACTATAAAGAAAAAGTAATCAGAATACCACCTCCGATTACTACTTTTTCTATACTTTTACTTAGTGATCTTCTACCTCAGAAAGTATACTCAAATACTCTCTGATTGCAAGTAAAAGTGAAGATTTTGCTGTATTCGGAGTCTGATTACACTTTTACTTTTTTGATCTGAATTAATGGCAAAGACAACAGTAAATTATAGGTCTGCTGTTACAGGAAAGTATGTGAAAGAAAGCTATGCTAAATCACATCCTAAGACTACTGTAAGAGAGACAAATAAAAGTAAATAATCACTCATAGGAGTATAAGGAAAGATAGCTAGAAGAGGTGAATAGCTATCTTTTTTCAAAAGAAAAAGAAACCTGACCTCAGCCAGAGTTCCTTTTATTTCGAGAACTTTCTCTTGATTTTTTGGATTTTTTGAGTATAATTCCCATCGTTTGATGGATAGATGACGTTTCGGACGTAATATCTAGGGTTAAAGCATTAGATACTATCTTCACAAGAAAAGGCACTTCTTATAGTGCCTTTTTCTTATTACGGTTTGTTGATATACATTGATTGAGGTTCTAACTTCCCATCTTTTGTATTGACGCTTTCTACATAGTAGTACTTGTTTCCCATTTTTTTCTTATAAATGATCGCTGGGCGATTTAATTTCCCAGTCGTTTTTGGACTAGGCATAATTTCATCTGCTTCAGAAATAATTTTAGGAATAAGCTTAATGTCTTCTATACTTACAGGGATCTCGTAAAACTTTAAATCTTTTGCTCATTCTCCATGTCTTTTTAGAATGTGCTGGACTCAATTACTAGACAGATAATGTCCTTTTATTTCAGATTCTACTCACATTTTTTTGAGTATTGTTTTTACATTATTACTAACGTCTAATATTTTCATGGTCTTACTTCCTTTCGTTCCTAATCTATTTATAATCGGGGCAAGGTTTCAGTCCCATTGATAAGCGGATTTTAGTGTTATTTTTTCTTCTCTACTTTCATTGAGAACTTTAGATTTAGGTCAACGACTTTCTACATCAGTAGCAAAATAGGTAGTATGTGGCTTAAAGTCCTTTCCAAAATCATTGAATTTTACATAATCATACCCCGCATTTTTTAGGGCATTTCTTACGTTTACATCATCAAAGATTTCATACATATTTGTCCCAGCGGAGAATTTCTCAGCTGTTGCAAGTTTTCTCAATCTTTCAATATCATACCATTCCCCACCTTTCCAGTTATCTTTAATGATTTGTAAAAGTTCATCACTTGGATTGCTAAAGTCAGCCAGCTTTTTTGGACTAATTTTTTCTGTGATAATCTTTTCTCCATATCACCTTGCCACTTTTTCACTATCAGTATAAGCATCAAAGCTAAACTTCTTCTTTCCTCCTTCTTTGAGTCCTCTATAGAGTGTAAGTTCTTGTGTAGTTTCAGCTCATTCACGGAGCTTATCTAAGTCCTTGTCTATTGCTGTTCCATCTGCCGATGTAGGCTCTTTCCCTGCGGTAGATTTTTTTTAATTATCGATTTCCTCCTTTCTTCCCAATTTTTCATTGATCCATTCTTCCGTATCAGTCCATCGATTTCACTTCTTTCTAAGTTTTCCATTTTGACTTATCTCTTTATCGATATTTTCAAAGAGTTTTTTAATCTGAACATTAGGATCATTCAGTTTTTTATACCAGTTCTTGATCAGACTTGTTGCCCCTCATTTTATGAGTCCTATTGGATTAAGATTTGCTAGAGAATCTATTACTTGATTTGCACTATAAATATCAGTTAAATCAAAAAGATTTTTTGCGTTTCTTCTTTGATCTACAAGAGCCCTCTTTGCGACTTCTTCCTCTATATTTCTTAGCTGTCCATACTGCTTTTTGAGGGAAGAATATCTTTCTCCTTGTCATAGTGCATTTTCTATACTCTCATCGATTGCTTTTTTCAGATTATTATTTACCAGAGCTTCTACAGTGCTTCTTCCTATATCATTGGCATTTCAATTTTTATAGAAAGCTTTTAAGTTTTGATTAAGATGTTGAGAAAAAGTTTGGGCTTCTTCAACGGTTAATGTCCCTATTTCTTCTAATCCTTTTTTCATATTAGAAGTAATTCCATCAATCCCCGGGTTAGCAAGCCTAAGGGTTCTATTATTTTCTAGGTGTTTTAGCTCATTGATTATTCATTCCGTGCTTACAAATGCTCCGCCCTCTCCAGCACTTTTTGCTAAAGCATCATATTCGCTATAAAGCTTCTTCTTAGTTTGACTAATCGCATCAGAAAACTCTGAAAGATTTTTAGGGAGCTGACCCCTGCTTTCTCCTTGCATCGAGCACTTCATTAAATCTTCCAAGATTTCTAGCAAAGGCAGATTTAAATTCCGAAGTTCCTTCTTTGATAATCCTTCCTAGAGCTCAATCTTGGAATTTTCCATTCTCATTCGCTAACCCTTTTTCTATCCACATCTGAAATTTCCCACTTTTGTATCCTTCGTTGATAGCATGGGAAAAAGCATCTACGGCTGTTTTAATAGTCATTTTTGCATTGAATCTTGTGTTTTTCGTAGCATCTCCAGCTTTGTGGAGGAGTCAGAGAATAATTCAATTTTTGAGATCTTCTCTTGCTTCATCATCAAGAGCGTTATAGAGGAGCTTTACTCATTTTGTGCAGAGTCCCCCATCCCCACAAAAACAGTCTGATTTTTGATTTTTTTCCCTTTATGACTATAATAGAACTACCTTTTATCCCTGCTTGCAAACGGATGGCGATCGATACGAATGCCCCGAAACTCGGACTCCAATACAGCACCAGCAATGACTTCTTCCCAGAAACCATTGAATTTTTGCAGAAGCTAGGGTTCATCAGTGTCTTGAGTATTGATATGGATATTAAATACTCCTTCCAAAAGACCAACCGATCCACAATCATCCAAGGAGCCGAGGCAGACATCTACGACAACGACCACGCAGTCAGTGATACTTTCTTTATCTACAAAATTACCATCCCAAGAGAGACCAGAATCACCCGTTCCCTCATTTCCATCAAGCTCAACCAAAAAAAATCCATCACCCTCAAAGAAGTTTTCGGCTTTATAAAATCTTTTCCTATGGTATCCCTCTTGATTTTTATGATACTCTCATTAATGATACCAGGAAAAATCTGAAAAATCATTCAGATCGTCAATGCAATTACGTTGCTCATCTTCATTCTCTTCTTTGCCTACAAATTCATCAGATACTTTTTCGATCTCACCAAGAGGGACAGCAAATCCATGCAAGACCATATGGTGACTTATCTCAATCCCTACGACCTCAAGATCTTTACCCCCGCCCTCAAAGAGCAAATCAACAAAGTGCAAGAACTCGGCGTCACAAACATTGCAATCGATAGGACGACCATCTACCTCAAGCAAAACCTTATCAATGAAAGTGATACCAGTATCTTCGGACAGCTTTTTAGCGGGAAACCCACCATGGATGAAAAGAAAAAAGAAGAAGTTATGACAGCGATGATTGATCTCCTCAGCAACCAAAACCTTTTAGACCTCTTCAAGGAACATGCAGATTAAGAAACGATTCATTGATCTCCCAGACCAACGAATACAGAAAAGCAAAAATTTCTTTTCTGATGCTTTTCCCAAAAATAAAGAGCTCAAATCAGTAGAAAAAAACCTGACTGAACTCTCTCCTACGACCAAAGATACCCTCACCACCCTTATCAAAAATAGTAAGATCAGCAAAAACATTGTCCTTCCTCTCGAGGACGAGCTTTGTGCACAGGTAACAAGATACGCATATTACGACCCAGAACAGAGACCCTATCAAATCGGCGACTTTTATCTCGAGCCCTACTACAACGATCTCTTTCATTGCATCTATCTCAACCATACCCAAAAAATCTGTATCATTGGATATAGGGGGACAGATACCAAAGAAAAATCTGATCTCCTTTCCGACGCTCAGATTATCCTCGGAGTAAATGCGATTGACCCCAGAGTAAGCGGAAGCCTCAAGCTCTTTGACCAAGTAAGAAAAAGCCATCCCGACTACCAAAAACGAATTTGCGGACATTCACTCGGAGGGACCCTCTGCTATATTGTAGCCAAACATAGAAGAGTTGATTATTGTTGCACCTTCAACCCCGGCTCCGCCCCCAACAAAATCTTCATCTTAATGCTCAAAGACACCCTCCTCAAAAAAGACCGAACCCAAAAGATCCACACCTACAAAATCATTGGTGATCCCATCTCACTTTGTAGCTATGTCGGCAAGACCGTCAGCTTTTTCGTGCCGCATTGGAACCCCCTCAAGCTCCATGCAATGGAAAATTTTCTCGGACAAGAAGCCTCAAAAAATACCGGAAACGCCTCCTCTACCGCGACCACTCCCGCTCCTCAATCCCCAGAAACAAAAAACCCTACCCCCTAGCAAAGGAGTAGAGCCTTTCATAACGAAAGCTAACCTTCCAAGTCTTCATCATCAAAGAGATGTTGAAGCACCCTTTTGCCATCACCTCTCTTGGAAGGAGCTTCATCATCGACGATATTCAGAATTTTAGTCTTTTGAGAGTTCTTACTCGCACCTTTCCACACCTCTATAAAGCTGAGCACCAACCCAATCAAAAGCAGAATCAACATCACCTTTCCTCCTCGAGCCAGCGTAATTTGACCAGTAACCTCAGGAAGCATACCAAGCGTATCAAGGATTCCCATAAAGACACTTGCAATCACCCAGAGGAAAGCAAAGTTAAGCATCGGTTCACTCTCTCTAAATCCCAAGAAATTTACGATAAAGCCCTTAAACCTGATATTCATATTCCATCATAGCAAAAAAATCAGACTCGAAAAAATGATCAACATAGATTTAAAGTAGGTCTTCCCAAGGAGATAAATTGATTGTGCATCACTTGCATCTGCCATCGTAGGTTGCCCATTCTTCGAAATCAAGACTGGAGCAATCTTCACCAGCGGGAAAGCCACCAGCGCAAAAGCAAACACCATCAAAAAGAGTGAAAAAGCTTTTTGATTTTTGGTATAATTAGTAAACCTACGAACATACTTCTGAGAAAGTTTCGTGAAAGCTTGAAGATTTTTATTCGGCATGAGCAAACAAACAAATGAGATAAAAACACTACCTGATATACAGATTTTGGACAACGGGTCAAGTCCTATTTTACAATTACTGCTTTATTTTCTTTTTCTAAGAGATCAAGAAGCTCTTGCTGTTGGTCCGGGCTAAGGAAAAGCTTCCATGCACGTTCATCAATAATAATCAGTTCTTCCTCTGGAAGCATTCAGGATTGTAGCTGTTGGAGAAGTTCACGACTCCCCTCTTCTTTCCAAAGAGGCAAAGCTGACTCAACATCACCAATCTGCACAAACCCCTCAGGACTAAGTTTCCCCGCCAAGAGCAAAAGCCGCCCTTCAAACAATACCTGATGACGATGAGCAATCTTGATGCGTTTGCCTTGCTGATGAGCAAGCACAAGCTCCTCTGCAAGTGCAGAAAGGGGCTCCTTCTCCTCGATCTCAAGCAAATCCAATACCAAATCAAAATATGCTTTCATCTTCGCTACAAATCAAAAGTTAAAAAATCTGAAACCAACCTTCATTTTTCCTCCTCCGTCAACGCGACTCCTTCAAAAAGCCTTTCCCCATAGGAAGCAAGAAGGAGGTATTGTGCCTGCTGATAGGATAATCCCTTTGACTGCAGATAGAAAAGCGTATCTTGGTCGAGACGATAAATCTTCGCTCCATGAGCCGCTTGAATGTTTTTTGCCTGAATATCAAGAATCGGAAGACTCTGAAGCTGGACCTCAGGAGAAAGCACAACCGTTTCTTCCAAAAGTTTACTTGCCGCGCCTTGAATATGTGGCTCCATAAAAATCGTAGCATTCAAAGTCGTCTTCGCGTCAGAAAAAACAAGCGCTACGAGATGGAGATGAATCTTACAATCATTATGCCTGAGATTAAGCATAAGATTAACCGAGGTTTCACGAGTATCCAGCACAGGACACAGAAGCATCATCTCAAGTTCGCTTCCTGCCTCGATCGTATTGACCTGAAAAGCAAGCGTGCTGGCATGCACAAGTGCAGCATACTTGAGTGGTTTAGAATTTCCTAGTAAGATCGTCTTCTCAGCACATGCTCCATCCCAAAGTTCAAAAACTGAATCTTCTTGGAGGAGAAGCTCCGATACAGCATTAGTATGATATGCTACCATGCTTTAGTTTTGACTCCCGGTAAAACCATAATCACGCTCACCTTCATACATATCTGCAACCGTCTCTCCAGAGAGCAAAGCATCAAAATCCTCCTGTAAATAGTCCGCTCATGAAGAAGATGATAAATCTGAAACTGGTACTACAGGCGTTTCTTCATAGATAAACTCCTCTTGGAGAGGTTCCTGAAGCCTACGATCAAGCTCCCTAAGATAAAAAAGCGTCCCTACCGCCAAAAGCACAGAAAGCACCGCAAAAATCACAAGATAAATCTGCCTTTTCGTCAACATTATCTCAATAACAAAAAAATAAATCCAGAACAAGTGTAGTTATCAGCAGAAGGAAGGCAAGAGAATTTATCTTCTTTTATCAAAAAACTGACACCATTAATCAACAGAGTCAGATTTTTCATCATTTCAACAGGATGTTTTACCTAAGGAACTACCGTAAGTGACTACATTTGAGTCCAAACGACTCTTTTTTCTCAGTCAATCTCCTTAAACTGAAAAGCTTTGACCTTAATTTTATCCCCGATATTATAGTATTTTTTCCAATCTACTCCATCTGGCGTGACGATCTGCTTCTTATGAAGAAGTCCTTCTACCCCCTTAACGGTAATAAACATCCCATAGTTATAAATCAGCTTCACATATCCTTCATATTCTTGCCCAAGTTGAACATCATGGACAGAAAACCCTGCTTGTGAAAGAGCAACAGAAGCCTGAGCCTTACGCGGAGCAGGCTTCGCTGCTTTTGATAAGGAAGGTTTTTGAGAGGTTTTCTTCTGCTCCTGCTGAGCCGTCATCAGATCAACGTTAGGCACAAACTTAAAAAAGTCTGAATGTTCTTCATCTAAACCAGATTTCTGATAGATTTCCTTCAATTGGCGTTCTACATCAGTCTTCGTCCCGACCCAAATCGTAAGCGGTTTTTTATTAGCGCAAAGCAGGCTTTTATGCTGCCAAATACTCACAAAGAAAGAAAGCTGAGTATTTGCATCCAGTTTTACAATTTTACCCTTTTGCACCTGTAAACTCGCGATCGACTCGATACCTTCAGGCTGTTGATACCAAATCATTTTATGATTTCCCCATTCCGTATCAACAATCATTGCATCTGCTGGTCTTCATCCAATCTGTAGATCGGTAAACCATTTCATATTTTGCTGCACCTGGAAATCTTGTAAGTTTTTAGCTTCCTGTTCTGAAAGTCCAATTCATTGATACCTCGCCTGCTCTGCCACCCTCTCTTGCGCTGAAAAAGATTTCTTACTTCGAGCATTCATCAGACTTTCTAACTGTTCTCTTTCCATTGCATACCTCTGACGAGACTGCTTCCTAATCTTCTCAATATGCTCCACATCCCCCTCCAATGCAAAAGGCGGCAAAGTCTTCATACTAAAAGGATCTGAAGAGATTCCATCTACCATCAGCCTCGTATAAGCGGTAAACTTTGGCAGAGAAATCAGGTCATTAGTGCTGACCATTTCCTTAAACTGCGAAGTCATCACAGAAGCATCATCATATCCAAGGGTAAAGGAAAAAATCGTCCCTACATTTCCAAAAATCGCATCTTTGATCGCTTCATCAAGCTGAGAGGTATATTGGTTGGCTACGATGAGAGAAAGCTTATATTTTCTCGCTTCTGAAAGAATCGTCGCAAAGGACTTGGTCGCAAAGTTCTGAAACTCATCAATATAAAGGTAAAACGGCTTTCTCAAATGTTTCGCCATATCGGCTCTTCCCATCGCATCAATCTGAATTTTCGTTACCAAGAGCGATCCAATCATATTAGCATTATCTTCACCGATTTTTCCTTTTGAAAGGTTCACAAGAATGATCTTCCCCTCATCCATTGCTTTTCTGATACTGAGTTTCGTTCTTGGCTGCCCAAAGATATTCCTCACAAGGCGAGAAGAGAGAAACTGTCCGACTTTGTTGGTAATCGGTCCTACGGCTTCTTCTCTCTGTTTGTCTTGCCATTTATTAAATTCGTTATTCCAAAATTTTAATAAAACTGAATCTTTGATATGGGAAATCACCTCTTCACGAAATTCTTTATCCGTCAAGACTCTCAGAATATGCATCAAGGTTGCATTTGGATAGTCAATTACTGATAAAACCACATTTCTCAAAATATATTCTAGCCTTGGACCTCGGGAATTGTCAAAAAGTTTCTGAAAAGTGGAAACAACCCCAGAAGCAATTCTGTTTTTTTCGTCTTCATTATCGGCTTGCAAAAGGTTGAACCCGATCGGATATTCCGCATCTCCAACATCAAAAAGAATCACATCATTGATGCGGTTTGATGGGATATATTCCAGCAAATCATCTACGAGCTCTCCGTGTGGATCCAGCAGACAAAGCCCATTTCCTGCCCTCATATCCGAGATAATCATATTGTTGATGAAGGTAGATTTTCCAGTTCAGGTCTTACCTACGATATACATATGCCTAAATTTATCTTCTTCACGGATTCAAAATCTGATCTTATCACCTCTGTAATCAGTATCCCCAAGGAGAGTAAGCTCTTTTGCAGGCGTATTTTCTGGAGTAGGAAGCGTAGTAGGATAAGGCAACTTTCTATAGACCGTATAACCAAGCCCTTTGATAAAGTTAATCTTGGTCGGCAAATGAAAAAAATTGATCACCTGAGAAAAACTAGCCGGGATCCATTCAGTTTTTTCTTTTTTTACAAAACTTCCGCTGGAGAGAAAAGGTGCAAATACAGAATTTAGAAGAGCATTCAGATTCTCCTTCATATAAGCATCCTGAGTCTGAATACTATACCAAATGCTCATAAATAAATCCTTTGGAGCTTCTTTAGTCTCACCAGACTCTTCTTTCTTCTGACTTCCCCACCAAAGATAGCTAAACACTTTCTCTATAAAAGAGAAGAGCTTCGTCAAATCACTGTCCTCAAGCTTAAAAGTATACTCAAAAGCAATCTTGAGCATTGAGTTCCTATCCACGTTCTGGAAAACCGCAAAAATATCCGTCATAGGATCCAGATAAGAACCGTCCTTTGAAAATTCCTCCTTCGATTTCAAGACGCCAGAACTAGATTTTCAAGAAAAAAAGCTCTGTTTTACCAATCCTAGATGCACTTTTTCTCCTCAAGTACAAATACGCTCACATTCTTCAAGGTCTGAAGTCGTGAAAGTCGTATAAAAAGTATTTTGAAAATAAGCCTCAAAATCCTTAGGAACCCTGACAAGCAGCTGAATTTCAGCACTATTTCAATAAAGAAAAAAGCTGATCTTCTTCGCCTTGAGAGATACGAAATTTTTTATGAGTTTTTCCCAATGCCCCACTCAAAGTTCATTGTCCTTGAATGGTTTGATTTGAAAATAACGATATCTAGATGTGGATTGCTGTGGCATGAGTCAAACTTTATTTTCTGAAACAAGAGATAAAGCATACTATATTATACCTATTTTTTACAGAAAAGCAATATATTGAAAAGATAAAGAAATAAATGTCCCTACAATATGAAACCATAAGTCCTTCTCCTGAGAAAAAACTAGAGGGAGGAAACCTCAACTCCTCCAATTTTTTTCATCACAGACCCACTCATGAGCATTGTCTTTTCTTCTTTTGCCTCTCTAAGGAAAGCAGCTCCTGCTTGAGTATTAGGATTTGGTCAAGTTCTAAAAGGGAAATCCTCAGGAACATAGTATCCCTTAATCTTGGAGAGACATTTCTGGACATTACTCTGCCAATTAATTGGACTAGAGGCATAAATCTTGCCATCACTATTTCCATATCTCGAAAGCTGTTTAATAGTATGATAATTTCCAAGATATTGATTATTCAAGGTTAAAGGAATCAACCTCGCTCCATTAAACGGATTATTATAAGCAATACGATCTCCTCTATCATTATTACCGACATTTCCGATATTATTATCCGTAGCAAGAAATTTTCCAAGAGTTGACTCTGCAAAACCGATACAAATCACCATATCTCTATCAATATTGGTTCCAGCAACGACCTGATCCCAAAATGCAACATTTCTATACGTACCTACTGCATAAGAATTAAGGAAAGTCTGAGCCCTTTCATCGACAGAATCCCCCTTTATGAGCGATACCTTGGTAATATCAATTGGTCTAACATACTGATCATTAAAGTATTTCAAGCGATATTCCTCAGGCAAAACCTTATCTTTATCCTGAACAACACTCAGATCAAGGACCGTAAGCGGATCAATCGCTACTCCATCTTTAAAAAGTGAAAAAGTCAGATTTTCTCCTTTTGAAACGAATCCAGCACCTTCAGTCCCAGGTTCTCCTCCACTCTGTGCAATAATTTGACCTCTTCTTACAAAATCACCTTGCTGAACAAAAATCCTACTCAAATACGCATATGTAGAGATATAACCATCGGTATGAAGAATCATTATTCGATTCACGTTTCATGAACCAGTATCTGTATAATAAACAATACCATCTCTCATCGCATAAACCGGTGTTCCCTGTTCTACAGCAAGTTTGAGAGAAAGATTTTTAAATCCATATTCCTTCTCAAAAGCCGGATCTTTAAAAATAGTCAAAATCTGAGAAATTGGATAAGTTGGCCAAGCAGCTGGAGAAGTTTCATTTTCAGAACTATCAGTATGATCCGCCAATTGCTTTATTTTCTCTGGCAAATCATTTGTCGTCAGATATTTCTTTTCTACGATATCAGCGACCATAGTATTAATAGTTTCATGAAGATTCACTTCCTCTGAACTTACTCCACTCACTGCTTCTGCTCAAAGTTTTTTTTCATTATACAGTTGCATAAAACTCATCAAATACGCCTTCTTCTGCTCAAGTTTTTTAATCTCTGTCTTGTAATAATCAAGTGATTTTTGAGCCTGAGTTCTTAATTTAACAAACTTATCAATAGTATCAGATTTCTGCTTTTCTTGCATGGTTGCCTCCTTCATCAGAGTATTAATCTGATTTAACAAAATCTTGAGCGTATCATCACCAGCAAGTAGCTGAGGCATAGCATCTGATTTGATAAAAAGTTTAACAGCATCTATTTGTTCGCCCTCTTCGTCATAAATTTCTCTCTCCACTTTATAAACCAAAAGCAAAAGCTGATTGAGATACTTCTTTCAGATTTCCAAATGTTTTCTCGTCTCTTGCAGTTCATCGAGAGTTTTCTGGAGATTTTGTTTATGAGTATAGAGCGTCCTGAGCGTTCTCGTAATTTTAGCAGTAGAATAATCAATATCTTGAATAACTTTGACCATTTCTGCCCTGATGAGCTTATATTCTGCATCAAACTCTCCAGCGTGAAGTTCTTTAGTACTGGAATCCATTTGATCAAGCTTTTTTTTGAAGTCAAAAAGACTCAATCTCAATCCTGCCACTTGATCAACCGCGGTCTTAAATGCAGAATCTTGGAGCATTGCTTCTTGAGAGGCAACAGAAACGGCACTTCATCCAGGTAAAGAAGTTCCAGATTGTGCAAAAACCTGAGGTGAGAGCAATGTACTCAAGCTAAAGACCATCAAAGATCCAAACCATACTACCTTCATAATCTATTCTAAGAATAAAAAAATAATTTAAATATACCTCTCAAATATACTCAAAAAAAATACAAAAGCGAAAAAATTTGACTCCCTTCTTCGTGTTTTGCTTGACTTTTCTCTGTATTAAGATATAAGGGAAATTGTAGCCTATGTGAGGAATGCTCTTCTTGCATACTTGAAGCACTACAGCTATAAAAAATTTATCTTCTAAAAAGTTTCCAAGAATGCTTACTGAAAAAGAGATTGAGCATCTAGCAAAGCTTTCCAAACTTAACCTTACTCCGCAAGAAAAAGAAAGTTTCCAAAAAGGTCTCGACAATATTGTTGAATTTCTAGGACAGCTGAGCTCCATCGACACATCAAAAGCAAAAGAAACCTGAGAAGAGTCACTAATGCACTGTTTTACCCAGGAGGAAGATTTTGAAAATCCTAAAGCTCTCCTTTCCAATAGTAAACATCAAAAAGGAGATTTTATCGCAGTCAAAACCTCTCTCTCTGAATAATCAGTTTTTATTTTTTTTATTATATACCCATGGAAGTACGAATTATTTTGTGAATCATCATCTTCATTGTCGTAATGACAGTAAGGATAGTAGACCAGTATGAAAGAAGAGTGGTACTCACTTTCGGAAAATTTACCAGAACACTCGGTGCAGGAATCAACTTCATCATCCCAATGGTAGAAAGGACGATCAATGTTGATATCAGAGAAAAAGCTGTCGATGTACCATCACAAGAGGCAATGACAAAGGACAATATCTCTTGTACTGTAAACGCGGTGATCTACTATAGAATCAAAGATGATCAAGTAGAAAGAGCCGTTCTCAACGTAAGAAACCTCGATTATGCTATGACACAGTTTGCCCTTACGACAATGAGAAATATCGTAGGACAATTTGAGCTGGATGAACTGCTTGCAAAGAGAGAAGAAGCCGCTAGTAAGATAAAAGAAATCGTTGATGAAAAATCTGATGCTTGGGGGGTTGATGTCCTCTCTGTAGAGCTCAAGGATATCAATATCCCTGACGACCTCAAAAGAACCATCGGAAAACAAGCAGAAGCAGAAAGAGAAAAAAGAGCAAAAATTATTACCTCCGAAGGAGAACTCGCAAGTGCGGAGAATCTCAAGAAAGCAGCAACAATGCTCGCCGAAGCACCATGAGCCCTTCACCTCAGGACTTTACAATCCATAAATGACATTAGCTCAGACCAGTCCAATACGACAATCTGGATGGTTCCTATTGAAATCTTAGATGCAATCAAAGGTCTTGGAGAAACATTAGGTAAAAAGCACTAAAAAAAGCTCCACTAAAAAAGAAAAACTGACTCTACTTATAGGTCAGTTTTTTTCAATTGCTTTAACTTTGCATAGCTAAGAATTTTTCTCTCATATTCACAACAGCAAGTCAAGTTATTTTCCATATTTCGCACTCGCTCCAAGTCTTTCTTCAATTCTCAAAAGTTGGTTATATTTCGCGATTCTATCAGTTCTAGAAGCAGATCCGGTCTTAATAAATCCGGTATTCATCGCAACAGCAAGATCAGCAATAAAGGTATCTTCGGTTTCTCCTGATCTGTGAGAAGAAATTGATCTCATACCGTTTTCGTGAGCCATAGTGATAGCATCAAGGGTTTCTGATACTGATCCGATTTGGTTAAGTTTGATCAAGATTGAGTTTGCAATTCCTTTATCAATTCCCATCTGAAGTCTAGCGATATTGGTTACGAAAAGATCATCTCCTACCAGCATAATCTTCTCTCCCAAAGCATCAGTCAGCTTTTTCCATCCCTCAAAATCATCTTCAGCCATTCCATCTTCAATAGAGATGATCGGATATTTCTCACACCAATCCTGATACAAAGCAACAAGTTCATCAGCAGTCAGCTTTTTTCCCTCTCCTGCAAGATCATACATTCCATCTTTGTAAAACTCGCTAGAAGCTACATCCAATGCCAATGAAACCTTTCCGGTATATCCAGCTTTTTCAATTGCTTCAACAATCACTTGGAGCGCCTCCTCGTTAGAACCGAGATTTGGAGCGAATCCTCCCTCATCTCCTACAGAAGTCGCAAGCCCTTTTGCCTTCAAAATCGCTTTTAAGTTGTGGA
The DNA here is from genome assembly GCA_003260355.1 of SR1 bacterium human oral taxon HOT-345. Taxonomy (GTDB): domain Bacteria; phylum Patescibacteriota; class Gracilibacteria; order Absconditabacterales; family Absconditicoccaceae; genus HOT-345. The sequence goes on along the minus strand of MPSQ01000001.1, from coordinate 364,155 downwards.
AAACTTCAGCTCCACATCTGAGTCCTTCGTGGAAATTAGGCATTCCATTTGGAATAATCATAAACTCCTGAATATCAACATTATTATCCGCATGAGAACCTCCATTGAGAATATTCATCATTGGGTAAGGAAGTGTAGTTCCTTTTCCTTCTCCGAGATATTCGTAGATCCATTTTTCTTCCGCTTTTGCACAGGCTCCTACGAATGCCATACTGACTCCGAGGATTGCATTCGCTCCAAGCTTGGATTTGTTTGGAGTGCCATCAAGCTCAATTAAGGCTTTATCTAAAGCTCTAAAACAATCAAAAGTCTGATTTTCAACTGCTTTTGCAATTGTTGTATTCACATTTTCTACCGCTTTCAAAGTCCCTTTCCCAAGGTATCTACTCTTGTCTCCATCTCTGAGCTCCAAAGCTTCATGCACTCCTGTAGAAGCTCCAGAAGGAACTAAAGCTCTATGCATTACGCCATTTGCGAGGGTCAATTCTACTTCAACGGTAGGATTTCCTCTAGAATCAAGCACTTCTCTTGCTCGCACTTTTTGAATAGTATATGCCATTCGTATTTATAAAAAAAAATAAAATCAGATTTCAGCCTATGGTTTTGTCTCTGAAATGCAAGCCCAAATCGCCCAAGATTTTTTATATTTTGAATAAGCATAAACAAGCAAACAATAACACACAGATTATCCTAATTTTTTGAGAAAGTCCTGCTGAATTGAGCGATTTTTCCTTTCTTCTTTAATCATTAAATAACTTTTCCTAATAAGTTCCCTAATATCTTCATAATACAAAAGTCCAAGCACTTGCTGAATATCCGCCCATTTGTAGATGCCGATATACCCCTCTCCATCTGTAACCTGAATCTGACTTGGATCTCATTCATATTTCATCAAAAAATAAGTAACATCCTTATCCAAATGCCCTTTTTTCGTTTCAGAACTTCTAAGCGAAGTCATTCAAACCTTTTGCCTCAACTTCAAATATTTCAAAGGAATACCGCACTCTTCAGAAACTTCTCTTAATGCTGCATCTTCTATTTTTTCTCCCTTTTGAATTTTCCCTTTGGGAGCGACCCATTCAATCTTTCCAGAAAGAGCATGCCTTTTTATCAAAAGATATTTAGGCTCTCCATCAGTTCAAAGATAATAAACAATACCTCCTGCACTCTGCACAATCGAAATCATACTCACTACTAAATATAAATAAATCATTTTTTAACTTACCAGTTTCTCCACAATCCCAGCAAAAAAATTCGCAACTTTATTCTCCCCGTCCTGAGGTTTAATCTCTGCAATCGCTTCATAGCTCTTTGCTCTACCCTCGTTTGCCTGATTTGAGCTGCTTGGGAATTGGTTCTGCATCTGCTGATAAACTTGGGTATGCTGAGCGGTAATTTTCCCTTTTAAGTTAGAAAAGGAACGATGAGCCTCATCAAAGACTGCCAATTCCGCTTCAATTTTTTCCACTTCTGAGTCAAAAACAACCTTATTTTTCACATCCAAGAGATCAATCCTCTTATCAAGGTCAGTCAACAAAATATCAGCCTGCAAATCACGAGCTTCTTTGTGCATTTTTTCCTTCACAGCAGAGTAATTTTCCTGCATTTCTTTGATACGAACTTGGAGTTCTTTCTGTTTTTCCTGTCTTTCTCCAAGTGACGAGGCGGATACAGCTTCAAAATTCTGACTTTTTTCCTTGTTCATCCTAATTTGCTAAGGATTCTAAAACTTTTTTGAGAATGGAAATATTTTTCTTATAATTCACCCTCAGAGGCCCTACAATAGAAAGCACCGCATCATACCCTTCCAAATTAACCTTTACATAAACACAAGAAATCAGAGTATCTGTATCATTCACAAACGTATAATAAACTTCCTGATTTTTCAGTATTTTCTTGTCAATAAAAGCAACAACCTTTTTCTCCTCAATAAAACGAACAATCGTTCTCGTAGCCGAATACTCATCAATCATATCATCACGAAGCAAATTATTAATTCCTAAGTAATAATATTCATCATTCCTAATAAAACCAACTACTACCCCATCTGAGACTTCCCCCAAAGCTTCCACCAAGGTTTTAAGGCCTTTCCTCGCATCATTAAGCGGCAAATCGAAATCATCTGGACGCTCAGACAATCTTGAATCCAAATAAGCAGAGAGTCACTGCAATGTCGGGATTCTTCCAGAAGAATTATAAGGCTGATAAACCATCCCTTGCTTCTCCAAAGCATTTAAATACTTCCTCAGGGTAGAAGGTGCATAATCTACAGCCTCAAGAGAATTTAAAAACTTAGAGCCGACAGGCTCACCTTTATCAAGATAACAGTCAATCACGGTATCCAGAAGAGCCAATAGTTTAGTATTTTCAGACATAGTGATTTAGTAAAGATAGAACAAAAGCTGTTATTTTTTCAAAAGATTGAAAAGTGCTTCACGAGAAGAAGAATAAGATTTCTGAGAAGAAACCCAGCGAAAAACTCTATTCATATGCCTTTTACCGAGCATTCTCGCTCCTACAAGCATAAAGATGAGACCGTTAATAAACGGGATATAAAAGAAAATGATCCCAATGATCAAAAAAAACACTCCGAGAGGCAATCTGATTACATAAGGAATAGCATCAAGTTTCTCCATCTGAACCCGCAACCGAGACTTGAATTTATGTAAGCTATGAACGAACTTTCTACGCCACATATTCTAATTTTTCCCAACAGCTAAAAAAACTCACTTCCACAGTATATCAAAAACAAGCCTCCTTTTCAAGTGGAAATACAAAAAGGGGGAAAACAAAACAGACAAAAGTCAAGATTCAAAAATCAAGATGGAACCAACTTTCAAAACTAAAGCTTACTTCAGTTTCTCTACTAACCTTCCTCTCAACTGCTCAAAGCCAACCGCCTCTTTGACCGAAACAAAAACCACTGGAAAATCAGCGAATCTCTGAGCTAATTCAGCTTTTTTTTCTTCATTGATCAAATCAATCTTATTAAACACCAAAATCTTATCCTGATTCGCTCCAATATCAGACAAAACCTGGTGCACAACCTCAATCCTCTCCTCTACAAAAGGATCGCTCGCATCAATCACATGAAGCAACAAATCTGACTCAATACTGTCCTCCAGTGTAGAAGAAAAGGACTTAATCAGCTTTGGAGGGAGATCACGGATGAAACCGATCGTATCATTGAGCAAAATCTCCTTTCCAAGTCAGGTTTCAGGATTGGTAATCAAATAGCATTTCCCGACATTCGTTCCAAGCGTTGCAAAGAGCTTATTTTCCGCTAAAACGCCTTTTTTGGTCATAGCATTGAGGAGAGAAGACTTTCCAGCATTGGTATATCAAACGATCCCAACCGTAGGCATCCCCTTCTTTTTACGAGCATCACGATGGAGCTTTCTCATCTGTTCGTATTCAATCAGCTTTTTTTCTATTTTCCCTACTTTCTCTTTCAAGTGCCTTTTCATCCTTTCAGTATTGGTTTCTCCGATTCCTCTGGTTGCTCCGCCTCCGCTTCCAGAGCTTCCTCCCTGCCTACTCAGCTCCATTCCCATTCCATAAATCCTCGGTCCCATATGCTTAATCGCCGCAAGCTCAATCTGCAATCTCGCTTCTCCTCCCTCTGCATGTTTCTCAAAAATTTTCAAAATCAGATCAATCCTGTCCCAAGCGACCATTTTGTCTTTGAGATTATGCTCCTCGCTCACGAGGCGGAGTTGTTCATTGATTTGATAGATTTGTGAGGGCTTAAGTGCATTTCCAATGATCAGCAAATTTGCGTTTAAGCGAAGCATATCTGCGATAATTTCTTCTAGTTTCCCTTTCCCGACATAAGTTTTGAGGTCTGGGAAATCTTTTTTCTGATATTTCTGCAAAACCACCACCCCACCATAGGTATTCACGAGGTTTTCAAGCTCTTTCATCCTATCTTCAAGGAGTGCTTTCGGAGTCTGTTTATCTACAATATCTGCGAGAAATACGCGAAGTTCTGGCTGCTGTTCTACCTGCATAATAATTAAAAAAATCTAAAATCTGATTTTTTACTCGTGGAAAGTATACAAACTCAGCTCAGAATTGCAAGCACAGTCCACTTGAAGTGGAAGGGAAAGTGAAATAAGAAGGATAATTATCTGAATACCAAACAAGAACCAGCACGAACAAGCTCCATCCCTTCACTATTAAAACTAACCAACATAAAAGTGAGTCAAGTGGTTGAAGGAGATGAAGCGCCTCCTTTTTAGATAAAAAGTAATCCAAATAAACAAAAAGCGCCCATAGACAAGCAACAAGACCACAGAAATTCAGCACAATTAGATTTATACAAAACATCAAGTAATTTACCAGAAAAACTAAAAAAATCTAAAATAGTCTACTTTACAGATAGTCGAAAGCTCAAACTTGCCAATTTCAAAAAAATATCATTAAAAATTTGACATTTTTCATTTCTGTGTATAAAATTAGATTTGTATTTTATACAAAATGCCAAGACTCATGAATAACCAATGGAAAAGATTAGAAGCATTTCAAGCTAAACTTCACAAAAGATTTGGGACGAGGATTCTCAAAAAACACCACAAAGGAAAAAGAATTGATAAAGCCTTCAATACTTCTAATTTTCTGCATCGTAACTGGATCTATATTGGAGAGCTTTCACTTGCGGTAGTGCTCAGTTGTTCTACCCTAATATTTGGAAACGGGAATGCTACTCCAAATAATCGTGAGCTTGTTTATCCTCTCACTGAGGTCTCTACCCTTGAGTGTAGAACAAAGGAATGGTCTACGTTAGCCTCTGATTGTAAAAAAGAACTTCCAATCATTAAAGGAGCAAACTATGCCAACTATGAGAATAATACGGATTATACTGATATTTATACCGTACTTTTTTGAGGAAGTTATAACAGCGGCTGGAAAACAGATATGGGAAGCCATTACGGTGTAGATATCGCAACATCAAAAGGGACACCTCTCTACGCTATTGCAGATGGGAAAGTTTTCTTTGCTGGGCAACAAGCCGGATATTGAAATGTCGTAAAAATCGAATTCGTTTATCAAGGCATCAGATATTTCGCAACCTACGGACATATGGATAGCATTACCGTTAAAGAAGGTGAAAATGTTAGTAAAGGACAAAAAATCTGAACCGTAGGGAATAGTGGACTCACTATGTGAGGTTTAGGAGGGTATCACGTGCATTTTGAAATTGATAAAGGTGAAAAATGAAGACCAATTTACGCATTCATGAATTGTGCAGACTTCAAAAAAGGAATGAATGAAACGGATATCATCAATCAAGGACTTTGTAGGACCGAAATGTTCAATACTACCGTTGATCCAATTCCTCTGCTTGAATCTGCCAACGCAAAACTTCCTCATAAAGCCAATAATAATGAAAAAAGTGAAAAATCTGAACCAGAACACAATGCAGCTCCAGTAAATCCTGTAAATAAAGTTGATTTTGCAGATCGTGAACAAATTCTAAAAATTGCAAAACTCTATCTTGATAGTCCCTACCAAATGGGAGCAACCGGAACACTTCCTGGCAATCCAACCGACTGTAGCAAATTCACGCAAAATGTATTCACTAACGTTGGAATCGAGCTCGAAAGAAGTGCTGGAGATCAAGCTCATCAGTTTTCTAACGGAGGGTACCGATACGACAATCTAAACCAAGCTGAAATCGGCGACTTGCTCTTCTTCAAAAATACCTATCCTGCAGCCGTTGAGATCACACACGTTGGAATCTATGCCGGAAACGGACTTATGATCCACGCTGGAAATGAAAAGGTCGAGCTTACCACTATGGACGGCTACCGAAAAGAACATTTCAAGGGTATAGGATCCTTCAAATATCTGAGCATTAAATACAATAAAGAAAAAGCTACCCAAAGCTTCCTCTCGCTGAGTAAAATACCAAATAGTGCCTGACTCCCTGCAAAACAGCCCGAGATAAAACCAATCCAGCCTTCTCCAGAAAGCATACCGAATACTAATAATCAAACAGCATCAAAAGGAGAAAATCTGATTGCATTAGATAGTAGTAAACTTGATGCCACAGGAAAACAGTTCTTCTCTGAATGGAACATCAGTCTAAAGGGAGATAATAGTTCTGAAATCAAAAAAGGAGAAACCAGAATCTTCACCTTAGAAATTACCAAAGCTAATTGAGATAAATTCAATGGAGTATTGAAACAGCCTATCGTTCTCGTAGCCAATAGCACCAATATTAGCATAGACCCAGTAGCAATCAGCCTTGTAAAAGATGGAAAGGTAGAAATAAAGCTCACAGCCAATCAAAATGGACCAGTATATACTGCAATCAATATGGGAACCAACAGAATGGGAGGTATAAGTATGCTCGTAATGTAACCACAAAAAAACAAGTCAGAATTCTGATCTTTAATCACACAAAAAACAATAATGTATCAAAACGGAAGTATCAAAGACCATGGTCACCTTAATCCAAAAGACATCGCAGAAGACGAATATTTTATGGATATTTGCCGCGTAGTCGGAGAAAAAGGCACCTGTGATCGCGGAAGAAGCGGCTGCATTATTGTAAAAAATGGACAAGTAATCTCCACAGGCTTTGTAGATGCTCCTCGTGGAAGCAAAAAATGTGATGAAGTCTGACATCAGATCCGGGAGGTAACGAAAGACACCCATGAAACCACAAAACACTGTATGAGAAATTGCTGTGCTGAACTTAACGCAATTGCAAACGCATCTCGTCAGGGCATCAGCCTAGAAGGAGCAACGCTCTATACCAAAATGACTCCTTGCTACGTGAGACATTGTGCTCATCTGATTATAAGTTGTGGAATCACAAGAGTTGTTTGCGAAAGGAAGTTCCACGATGCAAAGCTCAGCGAAGAAGCCTTCAAAAATGCAGGTGTAGAACTCACATATCTTGAGGATCAAGTTCAAAACTACTAGATGTAAAATCTGATTTAAATCTAATAGTTTACCCTCACTACCTCATACCTCACAGAAAAAGCGCCCAAGCACTCCTTAATCATTTGCTCATTTCTATTGAGCTGAGAGGAGTTGCTTTTGACTTCCAAAAAAACAATTTCTCTCAACTTCCCACGCGAAAGCCCATCAAATACGATATAATCAATCCCCTTTCCGACAAAAACTAAATCCTTCATATGATAAGGGAATTCTGGCAAAAGCGGGACAACTTTTTCTGTCACTTCTCCCAAAATAGAACTTCTCGAATGACAAATAGACTTCTTCTTGATTGCAGAAAGTTTACAATGAAAAACAAGATTTGCCAAAGAATATGCCAAAATTCCTCAGATAGCAATTCCTACAATAAGCTGCGAAAAATTTTCCATGCACAAACAAAAAAATAAATTTTCTAGTTTATAACAAATTTCAAGACGTTGTCAAAACTTTTTATGACAAAAGTTCTCTTGCTTTTTTCTGAGTCTTTCCGTAGACTAAGTCAGCTTTATTTTTCTTCTTGGAATAGTGAAACTCTGCTTTGCACCTATGGATTGAATTACCGACTGTGCGACTCGCCTCATCACCAGTCAGATTTTTGAAAGGTATAAAAATCCTGATGATGAATTGCAGCTTTGGACTGAATTTATGAATGCTGATGGTTTCATTATCAATCCGAGTAAGGTTGTGAAGCATCTAATGACTGTTCATGATGTTTGACAATGACCGTCATTGCGAGGGAACGAAGCGGACAAAACAATCCATAATAAACACTTCACACTTACCAAGCCCATTGCTCAAATCTATTGAGGAAACGCAAAAACGCTCATTGAAACTGCTAAAATTCTTGTGGAAAAATATGCTGATGATTTTTCGGGAATTGAGCTGAATACCTGATGTCCGAGCAATACAGTGATGAAATGTGGCTGATGATCTGATATGCTCAAGCATCGCACTGAAACCCTAGCCATCATTAAATCCCTTTCTGAAATCATAAAAAGCACTAAAAAGCTGACCTTTTCGGTGAAATCCAGAGCAGGTTTGAATGAAGACGATAAGCCTGAACAGCTCCAGTTTCTTAGTCAGATTGCTCCTTTTTGTGATCTGATTACTATCCATGGGAGGACGCTCAAGCAACTTTATAGCTGAGAGGCGGATTTTTCGTTTATTCAGCAGGTCAAAAGCCAGGTTACTTGCCCTATCATCGCGAATGGAGGGATCACGAATTATCAACAAGCCGAAAAAATCAGTCAAGAGCGAGATTTTGATGCATTGATGGTTGGGCAGGGGGCGATTGGGAACCCTCGGGTTTTTACGCCTCACGAGCCGACTTTGGAGGAGAAGATTGAAGTGATCAAAGCACATTTGGAAGTGATGATTGCCTGTGAGTTGCGATTTGATTACCGAGGAGAAAAAGTAAAAGATTATAGGTTCAATCAACCAAAAAAATCAGATTTAGAATCTTTAAAAAAAGAAATCAATTCTGAAGCTGAATATCGTTCAGTAATTGAATTTAGAAAGTATCTTTTCCAGTATATCAAAGGCATTCCCAACTCTCGTGAATGGAAGCAAGAAGTTATTCCAGTCAAGACCTATGATGAATTGATGGAAAAATTGGAAAAGCTTCAACATATGCTTTAATACCCTTTCTTTAACTATGCCTCTACTTCATAACCCTCAATTAGCTGAGCATATCAAAACACTGCTTCAAGAGCAGAAAAAGATCAAAACTTCCCGAAGTATGAAGTTTCCGCTTGTGATGCCATTTTTTGTCCGAATAAAACAATGGATAAGGAGAATTGAAAATGTGTTTCAGCCAATTGCAAGGGGAAGATCAGATTTTTTACCTTATATCAATGTAAAACATCAATCCGTTTTACTCAGAAAGCTGGGCGATGTGGATATGCAGCTTCAAGTCAATAAAGTAAAAAATCTTCAAATCGCTTTAGAAAAAATTAATGGAATTCTGATTCAGCCTGGAGAAATTTTTTCTTTTTGGGAATTGGTGAGAAAACCCACTGCCCAAAAGGGCTATCTAGAGGGGATCTTGATTTCAAAAGGAAAGGTAAAAGTAGGAATCTGAGGAGGCTTATGTCAGCTTGGGAATCTCTTGTACTGGATGTTTTTGCATCTCCCAGTAGAAATTATAGAAAGGCACCGTCATAGTTATGATCTGTTTCCAGATTCTGGGAGAGTCTTGCCCTTTGCTTCAGGTGCAACAGTTTTTTACAATTATGTAGATCTCAAGATAAAAAATACTTTGGAATACCCGATTCAAATCAAACTTTGGACTGATGAGAAATATCTCAAGGGACAAATCCGCTCGCCTCAAGCCAAAGAAGTGAAAATTCATGTTTTTGAAGAAGATCATTGCTTTATTCGTTATCAAGGGACATTCTGGAGATACAATACCATCAAAAAAACAAATAAAAAATGAGGAAAAGAAAAAACAATACTCATCTCTGAAAACCTCGTCCCTGTCATGTATAAAGTAAGCTTAGAAACATTACTTGAAAAGTATGAAGTATTAGATATAGATGCTGGTAAGAATAAACTCCTCTAAGAGAAGAGAGAAGTGTTATTTTCTAAATAATTAGACTCTGCTCATGAATTGCGAACTTTTTGATCACTAAAATAAGAAAATCTATCTGGTAAATATGACCAAAGAACTCAACCAGACTTTTTCTGAACTTTTTGAAAAGTGGATGAGGAAATACCTCAGAGAAAACAAAAAAATCTGAATCCTCATCAATACTAGCACTGAGTCATTAAATTTCAAAAACATTTATTCAGTATATCAAAGGCATTCCATGCTCTCGTGAATGAAAGCAAAAGATTATTCCAGTTAAAAACTATGGAGATTTGATGGAGAAGTTAGAAAATTTACAGAATTTAGGGAAATACTAGGAGTTTTTATTTGCTACTATTATGTTCCTGATTTTTATAAAACTCCTCAACGAGCTTCTCTGCTGTTAGTTCACGTAAAGGAGGGAAAATTTCTTCTAATGTTCATTTTTTATCAAATTTTTCCCAATTAGAGCAAGCTTTAGTCCCATCTCATAAATCTATATCAAGTGCTTCAAAGAGCCCATCTGATGAACCATCAGGACGCTCTTGTGTAACTTTAGGTCTTCATTCATATGTAGGTTTTTCAATAATACAGGAGTATTCTTCATACCAATTTCATGAACTTGAGGAAGTATTATCTGGAGTTTTATTCGGGATTCAAAAATTCGATTTTGTGCGAGACATGGAGGATATCAAGTAGATAGGTAAAAAGTATTGTTTTCACTATTAAGGTGATTTTGTGAATTTTATTATAACTGCATTTTTTATAAAGTCAAATTAATGATGCTTATCTAAAATGAGAGTATGATATTTATCTCTTCTCTTATATTCCATATTCTTAATTCTACATTCTTAACCCAACAGATCAAAGTCCCAATTCTCGCAAATAGAAACAAAAGATAATTCCAATTAAGACCTATGCTTAATAGAAAAATTATAATAACAAGAAAAATACACATAGACTCCAGCAATAACCAAAAGCAAACCAGCAGAGAGAAAAAGACCTTGAGAGAAAGTTAAATATCACAAAATCCACCCTACCAAAGGTCAACCAAGAATTGAACTCAAATTTTCAACAACTGATTTCATAGATAAAATGGTTGCCCTTTTTTCTGCTGAGATAAGCTGATTCGTCAATAGCTCATCTACAGGGAAAATAATATCATCAATAAAATTGTAGATAATGTAGAGGCAAATGAGCATTGTAATTGAGGAAGTCAATCCTGCGAAGATAAGAATTCCTACAAAGATCAAGAGTGAAGTACCCAAAACAAGAGGACTATTTTTCTTTTTCTTAAGAACCTTTTCAAGCAAGAGCGGAACTCCAGCTCATAAGAGTCATAAAAGTGATGAGAGATAGCCAAGATTCTCTATTGAGAAACCAAGCTCTTCAAGATAAGGCGCCCAAATCAATCCTGTCAATTCATCTAAAATAAGAAAAAGCCCGATTCCTGCAAATAAAAACCATAAGGTTTTATGCTGAGCAAGATATTTTCGAGAGTCTCTCAAATGATGCCAAAATATCTTACTGAGAATATTTTCCTCTTCTCAGCAATAACCTTTCATCCCATCAGGAAGGAATAAAAGCACCCCACTAGCAAGTAATAGCCCTCCTCCATACACATATCGCAAATACTCTATGCCTCGATACTTTACAATTCAGGCTCACAAAAGCCCAGCAACGATAAATCCAATATTTCTTAAACTCATTTTCCTCATAAAAAATGACTTCATATCATCAGGATTTTCAGCTTCTATTCTATCAGAAACCCAAGCATTATCAGCCCCTGTAAAAAAAGTTTCAAAAAAAGCATTAAAACAGAAAACAACCGCAATCCAAAGAAAATTATCGGTAAGTGGAATCAGAAACAAAGTGAGAGCAGAAAGACTATAACCAAGGATAACACTCGTTTTCTTCCCATAAATATCAGCAATCATTCCTGTTGGAATCTCAAAAATAAGTCCAACAATGCTTCTTAAACTAGAAATCAAGGCAATTTGCCAAAAGCTAAATCCTAAAGCTACAAAATAAATAATATAGAAAGGAGTAATGACCTTTAATGCATTTTGAAGAAGTGTCGCTAAGTAAAAGCCATATATTGATTTTTTAAACACAATATTCAATCAATAAATTAAAAAAACTATCGAAAGTATAATCATTAATACTAGGCATATCAACCGTTTTTTTTATTGTATCTTCAGACAATATCGATATAGTCGACTAGAATTTATTCCAACACAAAACCGATGTTCTATACCATAGTTGCACCTCCTCAGGATGATCAATTACATAAACTGAATACGATCAGAAATTATTTTTACCAAAATGGCTTTAGACAGAGAGTTTCCAAATGCAAAGAAAACGCACATATTACCTTATTACAGTTAAAGGATTCTTCATCTAAAAATTTTTGGTCAGAAGTTGAAAGTAGTCTCATCAATACTAGAAAAATAAACCTGACTAACTTTCAGATAATCCTCCAAGAGCACGATCGAATCAAAAAAAATCCAGAACGAAACAAAAAATATCCTGAATGATGTGGACGATTCGCACTTTTCTTTCCAAAGAATCAAAACCTGATCCACACCGCCAAAAAAATAAGAAAAATTGCCGAAAACTTTGATGTTGACGACTCTTTAGCGTATGCCCAAAATATCGCTAATGCAACCTGAGAATACCGAGATCCACAAGACATTTTTAACTATTTAGCAAATCATATGAATCTATGCAATTATATCCGTCTTGAAAAAATGCATCTCGCCGCCACCTACTTCAAGCAACACTTTAACATCCAATCGCTCATCATTGACAAAATAGCTCTAGCCGAGAACAAAGGACAATTGGTCAACATAAGCTATCTGAAAAAATAGGAGAGAAAACCGATAATTTGATATTGCCTTTCATTTGCTTTTCTCTAAGCTAAGATCAGACTTTACTCTTTTCCTAATACTCGTGAATCTCTCAGAATCTACTCAATACCTTCAATCTTTCATCAAAAAAGTTCCAAATCCTGAACATATCCCCGATTCAGAATTGAAAACGATCTACCAGCTTTTCATCGATACTTTAACCGATCATAATCATCTCTACTATATTGAGGCAAAGCCAATCATCTCTGATGCAGAATATGATGAACTTTTCGCCTATCTCAAAGCAATGGAAGAATACTTCCCGACGATCATTTCCAGCACCTCTCCAACGCAAGGTCTAGTAGGACAACTTTCTGACGGCTTCAAAAAGGCAGTCCATCAAATCCCACTTCTTTCCCTAGAAAATAGTTATAATGCAGAGGATATTAGAGAATGGGCAGTCAGAGTTGCAAAGTTGGCAGAAAAAAAAGGAATTCTGAACCGGGAATATCATTTAGAGCCAAAATTTGATGGACTCAGCGTAGAATGCATTTATCATGATGGGAAACTCACCCAAGCAATCACCAGAGGCGATGGGAAAATTGGGGAAGACATTACCGCGAATGTGATGATGATTCCTTCAATTCCAAAGCAGATTTCTTATCTTTGAACTTTGCAGGTTAGAGGAGAGATTATGATGCCAAAATCCCAGCTCCTCAAGCTCAATCAGCAAAGAGACCACTCCGGTCAAACCCCCTTTTCAAATACGAGAAATGCCGCTGCTGGAAGCATAAAACTCCTAGATAGCAGAGAAGTTGCGAAAAGAGGCTTGATTGCTTTCATATATGATCAGCTCTGAGGAGAAATAGTGGATCTCAAGTCGCTTGGAATGCCCGTTTTTGAGTTGCCAGAAAACTTCCTTGTGACTACAGATATTGAGCAAATTATCACTTGGTGTCAGGATTTTCAAATCAAGCACTTTTTGGAGGAGCAAGATTTTGATTTTGATGGCTTGGTAATTAAGGTTTCTGATAGTAAAACTCCTCAAAATACGTCAAACTGCAATACCTCAGAAAAATCTGACTTTTCTCTTTTTGATACAGAGACTCCAGTAAATAGTAGCGAAGACATTCGTTCAGCACTCTGATCTACGGAACATCACCCTAGACGAGCAATCGCCTACAAATTCCCCGCGCAACAGGTCGCAAGCCAGATCCAAGAGATAACCTTCCAAGTCGGAAGAACGGGAATTATCACACCAGTCGCCCATATTGAACCGATTTCCCTCAGCGGAGCCACGATCTCTAGGGTCAGTCTTCATAATTTTGATTTTATTGCCAAAAAGCAGATCAAGAAGGGAGATTTTGTCCGAGTGCAGAGAAGTGGCGAAGTGATTCCTTACATTTTGGGAAGCATCAAAGAACGTAGAAATGGGAGTGAAGAGCTGATTATTCCTCCTCTATTCTGTCCTGAATGCGGAGATCCGATTACCAATATAGATATTCACTACTATTGCACCAATCCCTCTTGTCCAGCACAAATAAGAGAAAAGATTACGCATTTTGTTTCGAGAGATGCGATGGATATTAGTGGAATTGGTGAAGCGATGATTGAGGTCTTAGTCAAACAAAAAATGCTGAATTCAGTCGCAGATATCTACCACCTGACTACGCTTCAAAATCAGATTCTCCTGCGTAAATTCCCAAGCTTTGGAGAAAAGAAAATCACCGAGCTTGTCAATCAAATTGAACGTTCAAAAAAACAACCACTCTGGAGACTTCTCAATGCCCTTTGAATCCCTCATATCTGAAAAAAAACAGCTCAAGATGTAGCAGAATATCTTGCCTTACACAAAGTAACGTCACTAGATCAGATGATCAGTGCGTTTTCTAATGATGGCTTAGCAGACGTCGAAGGTATTGGGGAAAAATCGCTACAAGCAATTCAGCTTTTTATGACGAATCCCGAAACCTTAAAGCTTCTGCGTAGCTTAGAACAAGAAGGCGTACAATTCTCCGCAATAAATGAAAAAACAAATCCTGAATCCTCATCACACTGAACCTTTTCGCTCACGGGAACTTTCCCCATTGCAAGAACCGACCTCATTCAGCAAATGCAAAAACTAGGCTATCGCTACGAAGAAAATCCGACTTCAGGGACAACCGTTATGCTTATCTGAGAAAAACCTTGATCCAAAGCTGAAAAAGCAAGAAAATTCTGAATTTTAATCTATGAAAATCGAGAAACCATACTAAAAGAATTCCATCTCACAATTCCAATAAAGCTAAAAGATGAAAATGAAAGGATTATCCAAGGAGGATTATTTTAAAAAACCACTCTGCGAATACACAAAGTGGTTTTAATACACAAAGTGGTTTTACATGATTACTCCATCAGTGAACTTGGACAATTTCTCCAATCTCTACCAAGGCTCCGGAAGACCTCTCACACAGAAATTTAAACCGCTCATCAAAGATTGAAATGACTTCAACCTCTTTGAGAGTTTCATTTCGTAGCTTGTAAGAAGCATCAAATCCAAACGGCAGAATAAAGAGCCAAGTCACAGTTTCGGCGGTTTTGAGAGCCACCAATGCACCCGGTCTAACTTTACCAAATGTTGGATTTTCCAAGTCACAAGAACTACGACTCAAGTTCTGTAAAAACTTGATACGCTGCTTCGCCGTTTTCCCTGAAAACCTTATCTCACGTTGTACACTGAGCCTCACCTGATTAAGAAGGCTTCTTTTTTCTTTTCTCCAGTTCATATTATTTATCTTTTTTGTTATTATGTCATTATTGACAACATTGATAATAGTGATTTCATAACCAAAAATCAAGACAAAAAGTCATCAAAACTTTTTTTGACAAAAGAAAAAAACCAAATAATCACTTGAAAAGCAAAAAACATTTTTTATACTCAGTGTCATTCTTTTAACCATATCAGAATTTAATGTATTTCAATCCACTAGGTCTCCATTACTCTGCCCAAGAAGCACTAACTCTCTGAAATCTCAAGAAAAAAAACTTCAACTCTGACATTGAAACCTCAAAAATCCAAGCGTATTGCGAAAAAAACCAAATTTGATGCATCGTGCAATGAGATAATGCATATCCTCAGAGACTGATGAACGACTCCCAAGCTCCTTTTTTGCTCTACTACCAAGGGAATCTTTCTCTCCTCGAGGAAAAAATTCTCGGAATAGTAGGACCAAGACAGCCCAGTGAATATGGAATTCAGGTTTTGGAACTTTTTTTTGAAAAAGCAAGCAACTTTCAGCTTGCTTCGCTCTCAGGATTTGCAAAAGGAGTGTATCAAAAAACACATCAACTCTCACTACTGCACAACATCCCAACCATCGCAGTGCTCGGATGAGGTTTCCAACACTATCTCAGAAGTTCCGATCGCTGATTTCTCGCAGAAATCATAAATCAATGAGGACTCATTCTCTCAGAATTTAAACTCTGATTCCAGCCAACCAAACGAAGCTTCCCCCAGAGAAACAAACTCATTGCAAAACTCAGCGAAATCCTCTTTTTACCCGAAGCAAGAGAAAAGTCTTGAAGTCTGATTACCGCAGAGTTCGCCTACACTATGGGAAAACCTGTATTTTCAGTCCCAGCTCCTATCTTTTCACCTCAAAGTGCCGGCGTCTTTGCCAAAATGAACGAACAAAAAATCCAACTCATCACAGACTTTGACGCCTGCTTACAAAAACACTTTCCTCAAAAAGGAGCAGTATTGCAAATAGAAAAAACATCACTAACCGACCGTCAAATCGAGCTCCTACAACATCTCGAAAAACAGGGGGATTCCAGCTTAGAAAGTCTGCTTGCTTACACACATCTCAGCTACGGAGAACTCCTCCAAGAGCTAACCTTCTTAGAAATAGATAAGCAAATCCAAGAAATCTGACCTTGAATCTACAGAAAAAAGAAATAACGCAACATTTTAGTACTCAATCTTGTCAGTTTTTCTCTTCCATTCATCAAAAACCTTGAGTGCATTGCTTTTATCAAGCTGATGGATAGGAAGACTTCTTTCTTCGAGGTTCTTTTTGAGCTCTTCATAAAGGAAGTCATCATCAAACCCGATATCTGCAGCATCTTTTCTCGTATTGGCATAGTAAATCGCCTTTGGTCTCGCCCAATAAATCGCTGCAAGACACATCGGACAAGGTTCACAACTTGTGTAAATCTCACAATCATCTAGCTGAAACGTCCCCAAGTTCTTGCAAGCATCTCTGATCGCTACCACCTCAGCATGTGCCGTAGGGTCATTGTCAGAAGTGACATGATTAGCCCCCGTTCCAACAATCTTCCCTTGCCTCACAATGATCGCACCAAAGGGTCCACCTTTCCCTGCTCTCATATTTTCTAGGGACAACTCTACCGCCTTCTCCATAAAGTATTCGTGAGTCATGATCTAATAAATAAAAGATAAAAAATCTGACTAAAGTATGGGCATTTTTCCCTGAAAATCAAGAGCAATCCTCAATTCTCCCCAAAATCCATCCTCTCTTGACATTTACCACAAAACGTCTGGAACAAAGCTATAACTTTTTACTCAGAAGACTATAAATAACAAAGCAAATTTCCCTGTTTTTTTCCTATTTAATAATCTTAAGCTCCTGACCAATTTGAATCCCCAGTTTCTCCAATGTGCCGCTGTTAAGTTCGATCGCTTGGATCGCTTCAGACCTCGGAAAATAATTCTGACACGGCATCTTCTCACACGGAGCTGCAGAAACGAAATCCACAACTCTATTCCCCGTATCTAATCGGACAATATCAAGCGGAATCAAGGTATTTCTCATCCAAAAACTCCAAAAGTCTGATCTATCAAAAACAAAGAGCATCCCCTGATTTTCTGGAAGTGATTCACGAAACATCAGTCAGAGTTCTCTCTTTTCTGGTGTATCAGCAATTTCAAGCTCAAAACAGTGATTTTCATAACACATTTGAGGTTTTTGAGGACTGAGTTTATTCTTTTCTAGAAAGTGAAAAAAGAAAAAGCTGATAATAAGAACTTTGATCCCAATTAAAATCATTACTCGTCTAATGAGACTTTGAAAGAATTGCTTTTTCTCTGAAGTTGAATTGAGCATATGAAGAGTTGAATGATAAATTTTTTTAATCAGAGCTTAATATGCTTCTCTCCGTTACTTTCCTTAGATAAGCATCAAAGAAAAACATCAAACCCACGGAAATTTCTTGCATTTCTTGCGGGAATTCCTATAGTCAGAGTTAGATTTTAACTTTTTCCTTTATAATTGCAAATGGCACAAGTTCAACTTAGCGAAAGAGAGGTCAGAATACAGAAAACTCAGAAACTTCAAGCGATGGGAATTCATCCTTATGCTCAATCTTTTCACAAAACGCACCTCATCAAAGATATTATCGCGACTTATGAAAATCAGCAGCTTCGCGAGATTGAGGCGATTATCGAAGCTCCAAAAGTGCAGGTCAAAACTGCTGGAAGAGTGATGCTCTATCGTTCGCATGGGAAGCTTGCTTTTGCAAAAATCCTTGATAGCACCGAGCAAATTCAGCTGATGTTTCATAGAGATCAGTGCAAGATTATCAAAACAGAAAAAAAAGCTGATGGAAGCATGGAAGATATTGAGGTTCAGAGTTTAGACTTTCCAGAGAGTGAAACCTGAACGATGACGGCTTACAAATTTATGGAAAAAATGGTGGATCTCGGAGATTTTATCGGAGTAGAAGGAGAAGTCTTCAAAACTCACAAAGGAGAACTCACAATTTTCGTGTCAGCTTTCAAATTCCTTTCCAAAGCGATTAGACCTTTGCCTGAAAAATTCCACGGCTTGAGCGATCAGGAGGAGCTGTATAGGAAAAGATACCTTGATATGACGATGAATCCTGAAACCTATGCGAGATTCCTCTTTAAGTCTAAGTTTTATCAGACTTTAAGGGATTTTTATCGTAAGCATAACTTTATTGAGATTCAGACTCCGATTTTGGATAATGCGGCTTCTGGTGCGGCAGCAAGACCGTTTATTACCCATCATAATGACTATGATACCGATGTTTATCTCAGAATCGCGTTTGAAACCTCACTCAAAAAGGCGACGGTTGGAAGATTTGAGAAAGTGTTTGAGATTGGGCAGGATTTCAGAAATGAAGGTTCTGATCCTTCACATTTGCAGGAGTTTACGCAGGTGGAGCACTATGCCGTGTATTGGAACTATGAGGATAATATGCGTTTTACTGAGGAAATGTTTGATTATCTCTTTGCTGAACTTGGGATTTCTAAGCAGCTTAAAGTAAAAGATAAAGACTGAATAGAGAAAACGGTTGATTTTACAACTCCACGAGAAAGAATAGATTATACCAAGGGAATCCTTGATGCTTCAGGGATTGATATTACCAAATATGATACTGATGATGCAGATCAATTAAGAGCTGACATCCGTGCAAAAGGCATTGAATTTGAGGGAATGGACGAGATGGGAACTCCGACTTTGATTGATTATTTATTCAAAAAGGTGCTCAGGCCAAAGATCGTAGGACCAGCTTTCATCTATAATTATCCAGTGATTATGCAGCCTTTAGCGAGGACTTCTGATGCTAATGCAAATATCGTAGAGCAGTTCCAGCTCCTCGTAAATGGTTGGGAGATTTGTAAAGCCTATTCTGAACTTGTAGATCCTTTACTCCAACAAGCAAACTTTGACAAACAAGCTGCTGCTGCAGAAAAAGGCGATGATGAAGCGACCAGTGGAGATGATACCTTCGTAGAGGCGATGGAGTATGGAATGCCTCCACAGTCTGGTTTTGGAATGGGACTTGAGAGAATTTTGGCAATTCTGACAGAACAAGAAAACTTGAGAGACGTGGTAATGTTCCCACTTATGAAGCTCAGAAACCAAGATACAGCCTCAGATCCTGAAAAAAATAAATAGAACAAGAAAGAAGTCTGACCTCAGATTTCTTTTTTTATTATCAAAAAAGTTCTCAACTCAATAATTAAGCTCCTCCAGCACAAAAAATTTACAGATAGAATAGCGATATTTTCTGCCAAATCAAAAAACTTTAGCTTGACGCTTATCTGAGTAATAAGATAGATTATTTTCTCTTGCATTTTCATCTTTTTTATCTACTATATATAGCACCAGATAAAAATAAGTGCTATTTTATTTCATAATATTAAACAAATGAACTTCAATAAACTTACCATTAAAGCCAGCGAGGCAATTCAAGAAGCAAACAGCCTCTGCATCAATAGGGGGAATAATGAAATCACAACAGAACATCTTTTCTTTGCGATGCTCGAACAGACTGATGGCTACCTCCCCTTAATCTTAAAAAAAATGGGGAAAAACATCGAACAGATAAAAGCTGAAACCATTGTACTTTTGGACAGGCTCCCAAGGATTCAAGGGACAAACCAAATCGGACTTAGCAACGAGTTAAACCGCATCTTGGAACAAAGCGAAAGAGAAATGAAAGAGCTCTGAGATGCCTATATCACGACCGAGCATTTTCTTCTCACCATTCTAAAAAGCGACAACAAGATCAAGCAGCTCCTTGAAAAGCTTAACATTACTTACCAAATAGCCCACGAAACAATCCTCCAAATGAGGAACGGAGAAAAAATCGAAACAAATGATCCAGAAGTCAGCCTTGAAGCTCTTTCTAAATATGGGAAAGATATTACGCTTCTTGCAGAAAAAGGGAAACTTGATCCTGTCATTGGAAGAGATGAAGAACTAAGAAGAGTACTCCAAATCCTTTCTCGTAGGACCAAAAACAATCCCGTCCTTGTCGGAGATCCTGGAGTTGGAAAGACCGCCATTATTGAGCTTCTTGCACAACAAATCGTCAAATGAGAGGTTCCAGAGCTTCTTAAGAACAAAAAAATCATTGAACTCGATATGGGAGCACTTATGGCAGGAAGTAAATATAGAGGAGACTTTGAAGAAAGACTAAAAGCCATTTTAAAAGAGGTTGAAAAATCAGACTGAGAAATCATCCTTTTTATCGATGAATTACATACCGTTGTTGGAGCAGGAAAGACAGAATGATCGATGGATATGGGAAATATGCTCAAACCAGCCCTCGCCAGAGGACAAATCAGAGTAATCGGAGCAACAACCCTCAATGAATATCGTCTCTACATTGAAAAAGATGCCGCACTTGAGAGAAGATTCCAACCAGTCATGGTAAATGAACCAACTAGAGAAGATGCTCTAGCAATTCTTCGCGGTATTAAAAAAGCCTATGAAACCCACCATGGAGTAAAAATTACTGATGATGCCGTAGTTTCAGCAGTCGACCTATCAAGGAGATATATTCCAGATCGCAAACTCCCAGACAAAGCCATAGATTTATTAGATGAGGCCGCAGCCAGCGTAAAAATGAACCTTGCTACTATGCCAGAAGAAATTCTTCAACTAGAAAAATCTATCAATCAGCTCGAAATCGAAAAACAAGCACTCATAAGGGATGCAGAAAAATAAGAATCGCACATAACAACCAGTTTTTTTCTTCTATCCCTCTCTATATCATGAAAACGACCAGTTATCTCGACTTTATTGCTCAGTTCCTTACTAATAAGGACGAGTTTTCCGCATTTAAAGCGTGTTACCAACAAACCATTCCCAAGAGCATCAAACTCATCAATTCAAAAGCAAAAAAAGCTGATCTACTCCCCTATTTTATTGATCAAGGACGGCAACTTGAATATCCAGATCTCTCACATTGAGACAAGAAATATGATGATGTTTTCTACGTCCACAACTATCATACCAAAACACTCGGCACACATTTCCTGCATCAATGAGGCTTTTTTTACATCCAAGAAGTCGCTGCAGGGCTCTCAGCCCAAGTTCTCAATCCTGAAAAATGAGACCTGGTACTTGACCTCTGTGCCTCTCCATGAGGGAAAACGATCCAGCTTGCAGACAAGCTTTTAAACAGTTGAGGAGGATTTGTTTTAGCCAATGAGCCTTCAAATTCTAGAAGGAAAGCCCTAATCTTCAACATCAACCGCTGTGGAATGCTTAATACAGCGATTTCTGCCTATAAAGGAGAAGATATCGGAGACCTCGCACCTGAAACTTTTGATAAAGTTCTCGTAGACGCCCCTTGTTCCGGGGAAGGGATGCAATATAAGCACGATAAAAAAGTCCAAATGCGAGATCAGAAAGCAGCAGGTAAATTAGCGAAGCTTCAAACCCAGCTTCTAATCTCTGGAATAAAAGCTCTAAAAGTCTGATGAACACTCGTTTATTCGACCTGTACCCTCAATCCTTTTGAAAACGAAGGCGTGATCAGCCAAGTAATCAATAAGATTTGACCTGCAATAGAAATAATTTCGGTTCCTATTGAGCAAAAAAGCAATGGAATCAGCAAATTTCAAGATAAAACCTTCCTTTCTACTGACGACACACAAAAAGTAGCCAGATTTCGACCTCATATCCAACACACTTGAGGCTTTTTCATCTTAAAGCTAAAAAAAGTCGCCTCTATAGCGACAGAAAATAAGCAAGATAAAAGGACTCTAAAAGAATCTCAACTTTATACCTGACCTGAACTTCAAAAAAAAGTCCGAGACTATCTTGATCATCATCGAGGCATCTGCAAGCAAGCAAATACAACCTTTATCTCGACAAATAACGCAATTTATTGCACTACCAAAGACTACTCAAACCTCTCCAAAAAAATTCATACCGAAAAAATCTGACTTCCTATCATAAAAATCAGTTATTCTGGAGAACGACTTCCTCAGCAAAGCATTGCAACCTGCTTTTGAAGCTCTGCCAAGAAAAATACTCAAGACCTTTCCAATCAACAGGCTCAAGAACTTTCAGAAAATAACCTCCTTAGAGAACAGTTCTGAAAACCATGAGAGTTTCTCATTTTAAAACGACAATGAAAAGGCTTCGCCCTAGGAAAACAAGGAGAAAAGATCATAAAAAGTAAAATAAATTAAAAGGAAAAAGCTGAATCTCAAAACGAGACTCAGCCTTCTTTTTTTCTCATTTTCACTTCCTAATTCCTCAACCTGACCCTGCGACCATCAATCACCGCATAACCGACAAAGTGAGTATAACGATGCCGAACCTGAGGATTAGAAAGCAAGCTCCCAAGAGGAATCTTACATACACCTCGAAGGACATTCCCTCGTTGCTCCCAAGTAAAATCTGAATCCAGCAAACGAACCGAAAGAATCGATCCATTCACCTCAAATTTCCAAAATGATTCAAATTCAACTCTCTGAACCTGTCTCGAAGACCTAAATTCTAAAGCCACGGTCCGCTCTTTGAGAATTGCATTATTTACAATCCCAATAGACCAAGCCAAATCCGGATCATCCAGAACACGATCACAATCACAACTAAAAAGGAAAGAAACAAACACTAAAAGAGAAACCAACTTTTTCATAATTTTTTTATTTTTTATTTTCAGTCACAAGTATATACAAAAAACACAAAATGTCAAGAGATATTCTCCTTGCAAAGGGGAAGTAAAACACTAAAATTCCAAACAGTTTTTTATCACTTTTGAATGATAATGCTCAATTTAGAACAGACCCTTCAGGAGCTCAATGCGATGAATAATCTTGACCAATTAGAAACTTGGTATCAAGAACTTTTAGGAAAAAAAGGAAAGCTGACTGAAGCCTTGAAAGGACTCGCAACACTCAGCCCTGAGGAGAAAAAAGAACAAGGAGGAAAACTTTCCAGCATAAGAACCAGCCTTCAAGACGCCTATCAAGCAAAATTTAACGAACTCAAGACGCTTGAAATCAATGCTCAACTAGAAAAAGAAACGGTAGATATTTCGCTTCCTGGAACTGAACTAGAGGAAGGACATTTTTCTTTGCTTACGAAAGTGAGAAGAGAACTTGAAGAGATCGCTCAGAATATGGGATTTATCGTAGAAAGTGGAACGGATATTGTGAGCAAGTTTGAGAATTTTGAAGCGGTAAATATTCCGGTTTCTCATCCTGCTACTGAAATGCATGATACAATTTATGTGGCGGAGAAAGATGAAAGAGGAGAAAATTATGTTTTGAGAACGCACACCTCTGCAGGTCAGAATTATGTGATTAAAAAATATGGAGTGCCAATCAAAGCGGTTTTGCCAGGAAGAGTATATCGTTTTGAGAATATTGATGCGACGCACGATACGATGTTTTATCAGTTTGAGGGAATCTATATTGATAAGAATATCAGTATCGGACATTTCAAAAGTGTGATTACTAAGTTTCTTTCTGCTGCCCTGCAAAAAGAAGTTGAAATCAGAATGAGACCAGGATTTTTCCCATTCGTAGAGCCTGGTTTTGAGATTGATACGAGATATGAATACACGAATCCTAAGACAGGAGCCAAAGAAATATCCAATCGAATGGAAATCCTCGGCGCTGGAATGATCCATCCTAATGTGCTCAGAGAAGCTGGAATTAACCCTGAAGAATGACGAACGGGATTTGCCTTTGGTATGGGAATCAACAGACTTGCTGCCGTAAGATATGGAATCAAAGATATTAGGCTTTTTACGAATGGAGACTTAAGATTTGCAAGGAGTTGGTAAATCTGAATTTAGTTTTTTTGTAAATGATGACAGAAAAATCTTCAGAACATAAAGATCTCCTTCAAGACGAAACCTTAAGTCAAAAACTAATAAAAAAAGGCTTCTGGCTTTATCTTTTTTGATATCTTATTGCACCAGGAGGATATCTTATCAGGCTTTTAATTTCTAATTCTCCTGAAGTTTCGGTTGCGGATGTTGGAATTCTCTACAGCATTATTAGCTTAATTAGCTTTTTAAATGTGTATAATGACCTTGGACTAACTGAAAGCCTACAATATTTTTTACCAAAATTCTGGATCAAAAAGGAATACAATCACATCAAAACGACAATTTATCTCAGCTTTCTAGTCCAGTTCGGAACCGCGATATTGATCGCTTTTGGATTGTGGTTTGGTAGTGATTGGCTTGCAATAAACTATTTTCATAACCCTATTTCTGTTGATATATTAAAATACTTCTGTCTCTATTTTTTATGAATAAATCTTTTTCAGACATTTCAGAGCATTTTTATTGCATTTCAAAAGACTTTCGACTATCAACTTGTGGAATTTATAAGAATGCGATCTGTAGTCTGATTTTCATTTTTTTGTTTTTTGACCAACAGAGGGACAATAGAATGGTATAGTCTTAACCGACTTTTATGATTAGGAGTTGGAATACTCATTGCTGGATTTATTTACTATAAAAATTACCATTATTCTTTAATGCAGGGAAAGTTTGAGTGGAATAAACCTATGCTTAAAGAATATCGCAAATATGCATTATGGTCGTTCATTTGACTAAATATTAGTGGCATATTTTGACAGATTATTCAACAGCTCGTGCTTTATTTTCTGGGAGATGAATCTGCTGGATATTTCGCAAATTTCCAGAGTTTGTTTAATATAGGATTTGTACTGATTTGACCGATTATGAGCTTAATTTTTCCGATTGTTGCAGAAGTTATGGAAAAAAAAGATGAGAAAAAACTGAATCTCCTTATTTCATTTTTTTATAGTTATTTTTCTGTTTTTACACTAAGTTTCAGTGCCCTACTCATAGCCCTCGGTCCTGAAATAGCAACTGTTCTTTTTTGAGAAAAATTTCGTTTATCATGAGAGATCAGCATCTGGGGAACCGGTTTCCTCATATTTAATATCCTATCAAATTTCAACTTTGCAATACTTGGATGAATTTGAGCAGTAAGACAAAGAGTTTACATCCTAGTAGGAACATTAGCATTAACAATCCTCATAAGTAACCTTTCTATTTACCTTTTTGGACTCCTATGAGCTGTAGTATGATTTTGAGTTGGCTACTTCTTTGCTTGGGGACTAAGCTTGATTTACTTAAAGAAAAAAATATACTTTCAACCAGATTGGAAATTTATATGATCAAATGTTTTAATTATTTCTATATTAACACTTTGTATTCAGAATAGTAAGCATTTAGTATTTGTTATAGAGAATAATAGACGAAATAATCTCTTATATCTTATTACTATCTGAATCTGATTTTTGCTTCTAATTTTTTTATGGAACATCAAGAAATATAGCCTCTTAAAACAAGAAATTAGAAATTTAAAAAAAATTACTTAAGTATAAAATAGCGAAATCAAAAGATTTTTTTAATTCATTATATAGAGATGGAAACAATTCTCATCACTTGATCCAGTGGATTTATCTGATATCATGTCTCAAAAAAACTCCTAGAACAGGGGGGAATAGTGATTTGACTTGACAATGAAAATGATTACTATGATATAAACCTAAAACATGCAAGAAGACAAGAGCTTGAAAAGTTTGAAAACTTCAGTTTCTACAAAGGCAATCTAGAAGATCTAGCATTTGTAACAAAGCTCTTTGAAGAAAATAGAATAGACAAAGTATTAAATCTTGCTGCACAAGCTGGAGTAAGATATAGTCTTATTAATCCTTATGCATATATTCAGACAAATATTGTAGGTTTTCATAACCTTATTGAGCTATCAAAACAGCATCATATCAAAAATTTTGTGTATGCTTCTAGCGCTAGTATCTATGGAGCAAATAAAAAAATGCCTTTTACTGTTGGGGATCAAACTGATACTCCGATAAGTCTTTATTGAGCAACAAAAAAAGCAGACGAACTTATCGCTCACAGTTATAGCTTTTATTTCAAGTTACCAACAGTTGGACTCAGATTTTTTAATGTCTATTGACCTCGAGGAAGACCTGATGGAGCATTTTTTATCTTTACAAAAGGAATCTTGGAAGAAAAAGAAATCCAGGTATTTAATGAAGGAAAAACAATTAGAAATTTCACCTATATTGATGATATAGTAGATGGAGTGATCAAGTCTCTAAATTATATTCCAGAAAATCATTACGAAATCTTCAATCTTGGGAATACAAACACCGTTGTACTAAACGATATGATCTCTTATATTGAAAAAGAATGTGGGAAAACTGGAAATAAAAAATATCTCCCTGCTGACTTAGCAGATATTCCCGAAAGCTGAGTTGATATAAATCATACACAAAAGCTCCTCTGACGAGAACCAAAAATTCCTATCCAAGAAGGAGTGCACCAGCTTATCAAACGATACAGAGAATACTATAAGATATAATCAGAATTTATCTTTTTAATATAAATTCACTATGAAAACTATTGCAATCATTGGACTTGGATATGTAGGGCTCCCACTAGCCTACCATCTCGCAAAAAAAGGGAACAATCTCATCGGATTCGACATTTCTGAGCAAAAACTCTCTGAGCTGAAAAATGGATTTGATGCAACAGAAGAAATCTGAAACAAAATCGCAGAAGTTAATATCCACTATACCAACAATCCAGAAGAATTAAAAAAGGCTGAAATCTTGATCGTAACTGTACCAACTCCAGTTGATCATGACAATAACCCTGACTACACACCACTAATCAAAGCATCAACAATGATAGGTAAAGTGCTAGAAAAAGGACAAACTGTTGTATATGAATCGACTGTAGACCCTGGATGCACTGAGGAAATCTGTATCCCTCTTCTAGAAAAAAATAGTGGACTGAAATACATTCAAGATTTTCATGTAGGATACTCTCCAGAAAGAATCAACCCATGAGACAAAGAGCATACTGTAGATAAAATCGCAAAAGTAGTATCTGCCTCTGACCCAAAAACACTGGAAATTCTCGCGGAAATGTACTGATCAATTACAACAGGGACAATTCACAAAGCACCAAGCATAAAAGTTGCTGAAACCTCAAAAATTATTGAAAATACCCAAAGAGATATCAATATTGCAGTAATCAATGAAATCGCAAAAATTTGTGATAAAATGTGAATAAATACCTATGATGTCTTGGATGCAGCAGCAACTAAGTGGAATTTTCTAAGGTTCACTCCTGGACTTGTAGGAGGTCACTGTATTGGAGTAGATCCTTATTATCTAGCTAGAAGAGCAATAAAAGTCTGACTTCATCCTGATGTTATCCTTGCAGGAAGAAGAATAAACGATGATATGCCAGTTCGAGTTGCTCATCAGGCAATAAAGCTCCTTATCCAGGCAAACAACAAAGTACAAAACGCAAATATTCTGATATTAGGCCTAACCTTTAAGGAAAATGTCCCTGACTTTAGAAATAGTAAAATAGCAGAGACCATCAGAGAACTCAAAGAATTCTGAACTAACATTGCTGGATATGATCCCTATCATGAATATCTTAGAGACTATGATAGAGAAGAACTTAATCTCACCCCAGCAGAGATACTTACTGCACTTTCTAATGAAAATAAATACGATGCCATCATTTATGCTCAAAATCATAAGGAATTTGAGCAGCTTGATATTAAAAGCCTTCTCAAGGAAGATTGAGTACTTTTTGACATTAAGGGCAAGTTAAGAGGACAAGGATTTAAGCACTATAAAAGTTTATAAAAAATAAGGAAAGGATCTGATTCACTCCCTTTTATGAAATAGTGATAGATAATGCATACAAAAACAAAGAAAGCTGGTTATATCTTTCGTATCGATGATGTCACACCTTGAATGAATCGAGATAATTTTTTGAGGTTAGAAAAAATCTTTGATAGATACGCTATTAAACCAATCATTGGACTTGTGCCGGATAATCAAGATAGGCAATTATGACTTGCAGAATACACAGCAGAATTTCGGGAGAAAATGAGAAGTTTAGAGGAGAAATGACGAATCTTTGCACAGCATGGGTATCAACACCTCTACACAACGCACAACAGTGGAATCATAGCTCTCAATAACTATAGTGAATTTGCATGACTCCCCTACAAAGAACAATATGAAAAAATAAAAAAGGGGAAAGAAATCCTTGAAAAGCACTTAAAAAAGGAAATAAAATGGCGAATGGCTCCAGCACATAGTTTTGATGAAAATACATGTAAGGCACTAAAAGAATTAAAATTTGAATATATCACAGATGGGATAGCCCTTTCCCCATTTTCAAGAGAAGGTCTCAAATGGCTGCCTCAGCAACTCCGAAAGCCAATAAAAAAAAGAAGCGGAATCTGGACCATTTGTCTGCATCCCAATAGCTATAGTCCAGCTTTTATGGATAATATAGAAGCATTCTGTAAAGCTGAATCTCAACACTGTATCAATGCTATTGAATCCTTGGATTATAGCTCTCCACGAAGGAAGTCAGTTTTTTTCTATAGATTTTATGCTGAACAAAAACTCTATCGTTGACTAATTCAAATCAAAAACCTAATTACCTTTCCTTATAGAAAGAGTAAAGAATGCGGGAGCTTTTTGACACGACTGAGGGGGAGTGCAAGATACCTTAGACATTACCTCGCATATAAAAGATATCACTTTGATAGATGGCATATTTTGCCAGCTGAATGGAGACCCTATACAACCTATGTAGCAGAAACAGTCAACAGTGATGATAAAAGCAGAAAAGGCACTGTCCTTGAAATCTGATGCGGACTGGGAGAAATTCTCTCAAAGATAAAATCTCCAAATAAATATGGATTTGATACTGCACCAGAAGTGATCAATGCAGCAAAAAAACTGTATCCCTCTAGCAATTATTCAGTAGGATCATTTGATACGATTAAGGGATATGAAATAGACTATCTAATAACAGTTAATTTTATCCATGCTGTCCCACCAGAAGAACTGAAAAGCTACTATGCCACCTTATGCAGAGACAATACCATAAAAACGATTATCGTTGATGAGCTTCACAACAATAACAACTATCGTTTTAATCACAACTTTTTAGAAATTCTTCCATCAGATTATGTGTGTATAAAGAGCTCTCCATACTTTGTTGGGAATAGAAAAATAGTAGTATTTGGTAAAAAAGAAAAATAAAATCATTTTTTTAGTTCCATAAGACTAAAAAGTAAAAGATGAAAAATATCGTAATCATTATTCCTTCACTTCAGTTTTGATGAGGAGCTGAAAAAGTAGCCTCAATTCTTGGGACTGAACTCCATAAAGAATGATATGATATTTCTTATCTTACTTTCTATGATAGCAAAGAAAAATATCCGTTCAAATGAACTTATTATACCCTAAATGAGGATCAGACTTCTTCGTTTTTTGGTAAAATAAAAAAATTATTTACTAGAGCTTTAAAAATCAAAAAGTTTTGCAAAGAACATAAGATTAATACTGTGATTTCCCTGATGGAAGATGCTAACATACCAACAATCATCAGCAGCCTTTTTGGTAATGATTCAAAAATGATCGTATCAATCCATCATAGTATTGCGGCATATGGCAAGGGACTATACCGTTTATGCATTAAATATCTGTATAGATTTGCAGATACTATCACCGTACTTACCAGTTATGAAAGACAACAACTAACACAAAATTTCAAAATTCCAGCACAAAAAGTGCAAATAATTCCTAATGGACTCAATCTAGATGAAATAAAAGAGAAGCAAAAAGCTGCACTCCCAGCAGAATATACTGCTCTCTTTGAAAATAAAAAATTTACATTTATCAGTGTCGGTCGTCTCAATCCTATCAAGAATCAATCCCTCATGATCCAGAGTTTTATCAAACTTAACAAGAAATATCCGGATACTCAGCTTATTATTCTAGGGGAAGGAGAATTAAGACCTCAATTAGAAAAAGAAATCTGAGACAATTCAAATGTTTACCTTTTAGGAAACCATGAAAACATCTTCCCTTTTCTAATGAAAAGTGATTGTTTTCTCTTAAGTAGTTTGTCTGAATCTTTTTCTCTAGCAATCCTTGAAGCAATGGCATCTTGACTTCCAATTATTAGTACTAAGACGCAGTGACCTAAAGACATTCTATGAGAAAATACCTATGGTATAACAACTCCGAATAACGACAAAACAGCTTTCTCATCGGCAATGGAACTATTATTAAATGACAAAGAATGCTATAACTCATATAAAGAACAATGAAGGAAAAGATATACAGATTTTTCCAGTGATAAAATAGTAGAAAAACGAAAATCGGCTTTAGAAAATTAACTATTTCTTTTTAAGAGAATATTTTTTTGAGGATAGGTATTCTCCTCAGTCAAGGTTATAGGGGCAAAACCATGATCAACATCAAATGCATTAAATCAAAGTTCATAAATAAAGTCTATAAACTGAACAGTATAGTCTTTTCCAAATTCTTCATAATATTCTGGAGAAAATTCGAGAATAATTTCCAATGTTCTGTTTTCTTGCAGTAAGTTCCTCATTCACTTCAAAACTTCAA
The DNA here is from genome assembly GCA_003260355.1 of SR1 bacterium human oral taxon HOT-345. Lineage (GTDB taxonomy): Bacteria > Patescibacteriota > Gracilibacteria > Absconditabacterales > Absconditicoccaceae > HOT-345. Next base: position 333,544 of record MPSQ01000001.1, on the reverse strand, counting down.
ATTCATATCCTTCAACATCGATTTTTATAAACTGTACTTTTGATTTATCAAAATCTAAGTCTAAATCATCAAATTTCTTCATTTGAATTTGTTCAATATCTCATTGATAATCAACCATAATTGAACTTTTCCCAGAATCTGAGTCTATTAAATGAATCTTTGAAGTTTCTTCCTTATTTCATAATCAAAAATTAAATACTGAGACATTTTTAATGCTATTTATCTCAATATTTTTCAATAAGGACTCATAATTCTTCTTGACAGGTTCAAATGCAATAACTCTTCAATCTAATCAAACTTTCTTTGATGCAATTAAAGAATAGTAACCTATATTCGCACCAATATCAAGAAAAACACTTCATTTTTTTATATTATGACAAAAATAGGAAGAGGTCCCTTCTTCATAATATCATTTAATCGCAACTTCTTTAGCAAGAAAAGAATTTGTGACATCAGCTATTATCTTTAAATCTACTCAACCAATCGTAATTAAATACTGTCTATTTCATTTATACTTTTTTTTAAACCATCTATCATGAAGATAATACATTCGTTTAAATGGAGGATATTTTCATATTCCTGTTCAATACAGTTTCTTAATTAATGACCTTATCATCTCTAACAATTTTAAAAAATAAATATTTCTCGTAATGGTTTCACGTTTGACCTCTAAACAAATTCTACAAAAAAACTATCCACAAATATAATCAAGCGTTTTTTTCATTACATGTAAGTATGCATATTCATTCTTGGACCTAAGATAAGCTGCCTTTGCTATTTCTATTCTTTCCTTCTCATTTTTCAAGTAATACTCAATCTTCTCAATAGCCTCATCAATACTTTCATAACAAACAATCTCTTTCCCATCTTCAAATACCCTAGACATTCAGAGCTTATTATCACAAACCTGCATCACGCCATTGCTCGCTAATTCATACATTCTACTATTACTTGGTCATTTATAGGGAACTAAATGCAGATTAAATCAGATTTTTGCTCTTCTGTATACCTCCAAAAGTTCATCTTCAGTCAGTTTCTGGATATATCAAAGTCTAAAGAGCTTGTTACAAATCTTATAAAAAATTCCTTTCAATGATTTCCGATCCCCATTTCCTTGTGCTCAATAGAGCTTTAATCTATCACCAAAATGCCTTTTTAACTTTGAAATTCTGAAGAATTTTGGAGGATTCATATTACCTATATAACAGAGCTCAATATCTCTATTATCAAAACGAATATCTTGATTAATATGGTCGGCTCTAGCTCACAAAGGAACCCATATTGGGTTTCATCAATGCTCTCTTAAGACATCAGCAATCGTTTTCCCCTCCTTATCGTACATTACCCCAACATGAAAGTGGTAATCATAATACTTAGTATAAGGCAACGAACAATACTTAATAGCACTGGTGTCATCATCCGCGGTGGACAAAGCAATAGTTATTCATTCCCTTTTTAATAAATTTAGGAAATCTGGATGCCAATACTGTCCTGTACTTGTAAAAACACAAGCCTTTACTTTCTCTTCTCTACAAAAGGATAATAATGATTGATAATAATCTTTTAAATCAGAATTTTTCTTATAGGTTTTATCCAAACCAGAAAACGAAACTCTATTCAAAAGATCGTGAGAAAATAGAGAAGTAAACTGCTTCCTTTCCAAAAAATAGAAGGTATATTCTCCACTCTTCACCAACTCATCAAACTCTTGTTTATAATAGAGTAGCATCTCAATATCAAAGAGTATCTTCTTGTCTCCCTTCCCCAAAACATTATGCTTAATCTGCATTTTAAGACTTCTCAGCTACTAAATATACTTCCCAGAGGAAAGACCTAAATGGAGGCAATCTAAGCCATTTCTGAGCACTTTGAGGGAAAAATCTCGTATTAGAATATTTAGATTCAATCACTCTCAAACCAGCATCCTTTGCCAAATGTTCTAGCGAACCATGAGTCGAAGGCCTCTGATGAGTAGGATCATCCCAGAAATACCAAGTATAAGGTGTAGGAGTGAAAAGCATCAATTTTCCTCCTTTTTTTAAAACTCTCGACATCTCTCAAAAGAGCGCAATTTGCTCATTACTCAAAATATGCTCTAAAACATGCGAACAGTAAATAAAATCAAAGGTTTCATCAGGGTAATCCAGTTTCCCTTTGGAAATATCTCATTCCTTAACCTGTAATCATTTTTCATTACAAAATTTTACCAGATCTGGATTATAATCTACGCCATGAAAATCAATTTTCTTATGCTTTCGCTTATCATAAAAACCACCGACCGCACATCAAATATCTAGCACCACATCTCATTTTTTCAGCAAAAGATCAACCTTCTCATCTTTCCAACCTAAAGATTTAGAAGCACTTTTATTTCCTTCTATATATCTTTTTGCATAATAAGGTAATTTCATCAATAATGAAGAACAATATAAAAATTCTGACTTTACATCTACTTTCCTATCAATTTCACTATCTCAAGAAATTGAACTCAATAATGATTGGCATCTAATAGATATCAGTGTCTTCCCTTATAGGGATATCTGAGAACTTTTCAAATCATATTTGTATCCTCTCCCAAGATGACCTCTCTCGCTCCACTCTTAAAATCAGTCGTAATAATCGGAATCCCTAAAAATCTTGCCTCCAATAAGACATTTGGAAATCCTTCTACAGAGGAAGCATAAAGAAAGAAATCTGATTTTGCAACATATTTAAAGATATTTTTTTGCTGACCAAGGAAAAAGATACTATCCTCCAGTCCATATTCCTGAGCTTTTGTCTCTAGAAAACTCCTCTCTGGACCATCTCAGACAATAAGCCATATCCAATTTTTATTCTTCAAACAAGATAACGCATCCATAATTATTTCATGGTGTTTCTCTTTGATAAGTCTACCGACGGTAATGTAAACACGCTTATTTCTAATTTTTTTCTGAAGTTCATCCTCAAGAGCCTCTCTAGAAAGCAGCATTATTTTCTCCTCATCAATACTATTATAGACAACTTCAATTTTTTGCTCTGAAATGCCTAAATAAGCAGCAAGATCGTGTCTATTTTCTCTAGAGTTCACAATAATTTTAGCTGCCCTCGGATAAAGAATTTTTATAAAGAGTTTTTGAAGCCATCCAAAAAAACCTGTAAAAAAATTTATATGTGTTCTAAAAGAAATCTTCGCTTCACGCCTAGCTAAAATATGAATAAAATTAGAGATTTCCAAGAAACTAATTCCATCATCTAGTCAATATTTCTTCCTAAGAGACTGAAAACGATAGATAAACCGAGGCAAAGCAAAAAATAAACAAAAATTATCACTAATCGTAGAAAGAGGAATATGAACGACTCATTTTGGTAAATCGTATAAACAAGCAGACTTCAAAGTAAAAACATAAACTTGAAATCCTTTTTTGATTAACTCATTTGCCTGGTTGATAACGACCCTCTCAGCACCTCCTATCTCCAAAGAATTGATCAAGAAATAGTATTTTCTATCCGTCTCAGATTTTACTTTTTTCATACCAATTTCTCATAAATTTCTAAATACTCCTGGGCTCCTCTCTTCCAGTCAAACCTCTCTCTCACTTGCTGATAAGAAACTCAATTCACTTTTCAAACAAGAGCTAAAGCCTGATTTAATCCTTTTTTCAAAGCTTCAACATTTCAAGGCTCAATGACAATAAAATCCTCTCCATCAGCGATTTCCCTCGTTCCACCGACATCAGTAGCAACAGTAATACACTGAGAAAACAAAGCTTCAATCACCGTCGTCGGTAAACCTTCTTGGAGACTCGGACTCACAAAAATATCCCAGGAAGGGAGAAGTCTCTGCTGAATTTCCTCCTTATCCTGAAATCCCAAAAACTGCACTTTCCCTTCTAATCCTAAGTTCTTCACCCGCTTTTCAAGACTCCCCCTCTCTTCGCCATCTCCAACAATTTGCAAGGTCAAATGAGGATTTTCAACGACTAAGTCAGCAAAGGCAGAAATCAAAAGGTCCACTCCCTTCAATTTTACCAGTCTTCCAACAAAACCAAGGGAAACCTGATCAGTCTTTTTCTCTTTTCTCCTCATCTCTGGAAAATCCAATCCCCTATAAATCACTTTAGTGGGCGTTTTAGAAAACCTTCTGATAAAAGGAAGATTTCATTTACTAATAGCTACGATCTCATCCGCACTATTGAAACACAGTTTTCCGAGGGTATAATCATAGGCATTTGAAATCCAAGATTTCCACCGAACCAATCCCTTCACTAGTCCAGAACCATGTTCTACATGCACCCACTTTTTCTTTCACAACTTCGCACAAATTCCTCAGAGAAAAGTAGAAAGAAAAAATCTAGTATGAGTCTGGATAATATCAGGATTTCGCTTTTTCACTTGCTTCAAAACAGATCGGAACTGCGGAATCCAAAACTTTGGAAAAGGATAATTATGAATAAAATCAAACGCAGGCAAGACGAACACTTTATAGCCATCTTGCTCATAACTCTGAAGCGATTTTTGACCAACAGAAAAGGTGACATTGAGAACTTCTCAGCATTTTTCACTGACAAAATATTTACTAAACTCCTCTGCTACCGTTTCCAAGCCTCATTTATGTGGTGGGAAGTAGGGAAGAAATTGAACCACTTTCACTTGTTGCATCCTGCTTTTTAAAACATTATTTTAAATCTTCACCCTAAAATCACTGCTATTGTGGGTTTTGGATCATAATCCATCTCTGATTTCAATGCCTAGTTCCTTGCATACTTGCACTTCCGGGATGTTTCCAGCAAATCTATCTCCTCATTTCCCAAAAATAATCTTCGTTTCTGCTCAATACTTAGCCCTAATCTTCTCTGCCATCGCTCTAATGCTCTCACAAACTGATCAATCCTCATCAACAGCCAAAAAAACCTGATCTACCCCTTTGATTGAATCAACAACTTTCATCCTAAACTCCTGATCCTGAAAAACCTCAGATTTTCAGGTTTTTAATTTTGCTTGCTCATCATTATTCACGATTACCCAAAGCTCATCTCCAAGCTCTTTGCACAGCTGCAAGCATTCAATATGCCCAGGATGAATCGGATTAAAATATCACGAGGTAATCACTACCGTTTTCATTATCCTCTCAATAAACTAAAAGCTACCTTGGCATCACAAATCTCTTATTATAATAGGCAATATTCTTTAATAAGCCTCTAAACCACACCAAATCTTCGCCAGAAAAAGAAGCGAGAAGTTGATCTTCAGTTTTTTCTGCACAAAAAGAATCCCAATTTTTTGCAATAAGATCAAAGAAACCTTTATTATCATCCAGAGAAATCCAAAGCTTCAAAATTGGCTTTAGCTCTTCTATCGTCTCTACCATTACCTTAAAAACCTGATCAGCTTTTTTAATTTTTATCCCCAAAATATCGCGCACATAGACCATCAAAAGAATCTCATTTTTTTCACGAGAAGCAGCCTTTTCTTTCTGCTCAAGATAAACAAATAGCAATGCTAATCCAAAGAATGTCTCCCTGATACTTCCAAAAAGCGCAAGCAAAAGGGAATCATCATATTGCTTTCAGAGCTTCAAGGCTTCTAACTTTTTAAAAAACGAAAAACTGATCCAAAAATCTAGTTTATAAAGTGCATCTTTGAGATTGACAAGATCATTTTCCTGCAAAGATGAGGATAAAACACGCACAAAAGCCTTTGAATCTTTGATCTGTGAAAGAATCGGCGCATAAAAAGCCTCTAAAAATTTATCAGCCCCTAACTTAACCATCTCCGAAACCTGTTCTCCAAACTGTGTTTTAAAAAGTTCTAAAATCTGAGTATTTTTAATAGTAAGTTTGGTATCTTTGGGATTTAAATCTTGAAAAAAAGAAGCAATCATCCCCTCAGTATAAAGTTTAATCACAGAAAAGTTGGTCGTCACCTTGGAACTATCGCCTTTAAGTGGCATAGAAAACTTGTTTTTCCCAGCTCTGATATTCTCATTAATATAGCTGTAGTAGTACAGATTTTTGGCATATTGGTACAAAACACCACCGAAATACTCAAGCTGAACCTCCGACCCCAGCAAACTATTGAGAGAATTTTTTGTAAAAAAATCCAAAATTTCCGGCTTCAAAAGCCTTAAATAAAAGCTGTCTCCTCTAGCAGTCGTAAAGCCACCGAGCAGAGTAACGTAGAAATTAAGAAGCCTCTCCGTCACTTTAGATTCCCTTTTAATCCTCTCAGGCACATCAAAATTGGAAATATCGTCCCCATTGTCAATCGCGGAGAGCATTTCATCGATATCCTCCAAAATATCTTCTTTCCCCTCGGATCTGAGAAGTTTGATAATATAATTCTGAACGCCTGCAAAGAATCAGTATTTATATTTTTTATACTCCAAAAGATACTCAAAAAGCTGAGGAAGTTGCTCATCAGAAGTAAGGAAGGATTGCACCAATGGATCAAGCTCTGTCTTATCAAAAATCCTTGCAACGATCGTCTCCACGGCAATAATCGGATTCGCATCACCAAAAAGATATTTAATCAAAATATCCGCAGGCCGCACCATATTGAGGATACTCTGCTCCAGTGCAGAAGAATGAGGAAGATATTTTGTTGTCGCATAGTTCTCCTTAAAAGCCTTGATCAAATTCGTTTGTTTAGTTTTTCAAAGAAGCCAATCTAAATAATCAGTATCCGAAGATTTCTCAGCAAGCAGACTATTAAGCTTTTTATAAAAATGGAAAAGGAGAAAGCAGAATGCCGTTTCTTGTAAAACTGCCTTTTTAACAGCAAAAAAATCTGAATCAGAAATCTTAGTTTGTAACTGTTCAAAAGTAATCTTGTAAAAATCAAAGAAAACCTCAACAAACCAATTATAATTCTCCTGATCATGTTCTGATGGAAAAACCTTAACCCTCGATACAAAGGTAAAACTCAGCAAAAAAACCGTATAAATCAGCTGAACAAAGTAATATTCAGGAAAACTCGTCATCGCTTGCTTAAAATACAGCGTAGCAAGCAAAGAAACTCCATTTGCTAGATTCGCAGGAGAAAAAAAGAGCGTTCCATTGAGATTTGCAGCTACCGCATAAGCAAAATAAATTTCTAAATCTTTCTGTTTATCAGAATTTGGATTCTCTCCAAATCCCATTTTAAATTCTATGGGATCCAAGTTCACATCAAAGAGATTCAGCTTATGATTTTCTATAATCTTCCTATTAATAATCGAAAAAAATTCCTTGGCAGAAATGAAGCCAATAAACATACTTGCAGGATTGACAGCATTATGAATTGTTGAATTGGGAAACTTCGTCAGCAAAAGCCTCTTAAAAAGATGCATACAAAGGAAACATAACTAAAAAAACAAAAACTAACGAAAATATAGTATAAAAGAATGGTAGTTTTTCAAGTCAAATTACTTCAAGATTGCCCTAGAAGAAATTTCTTTTTATTTACTAATAAAACTAAAAATAAACAAATATCAAAAACATTTCGACGCTCCTCAATTGGAGCTTTCGAAAAATGCGCACAACGAAACCAATTCTGGAGGCTATTTTCGAACTGTTTTTTAGTTTGCTTCGATGCTCCTTGTTTGGAGTTTTATTTAAAGACAACCATGAGAATTACTAGCAGAAGATTTAGCGAGTTTCGATGCTCCTTGTTTGGAGCTTTCTCTAAAGCTCAGTATTGTAATGCTACCATATATTCGGATTTGTTTCGATGCTCCTTGTTTGGAGCTTTTTTTAAATGACAAGGTGGAGAGCAATATCATTATGCAGCTCTGTGAATTTCGATGCTCCTCGTTTGGAGCTTTCTTTAAATGAGCTATCAAGATTATCTTAATTGTCCACTAGAAATTATACAAGCGGTTATGGTCAAAATGGTAATGAAAAGTAAGAAATAATTATCGTATCAAAATAAGAAGTGCTACCGCTACCACCAAAGCGAGCAAAGATAAAACTACAAAAAAAGCGGAGTATCAGATTTTTGATCTTTGTTTATGAGATTATAAATCACGGATGACTTTGTAGCTTGAGGGAAATCCTTATAAAGATTTCAGTACATAATATTAACCAGTAAATAAAGTAACAGAATTATAACAGTTTTATTTTAGAATGCAAGTTGGAATGGCTATGAAAAATTCAATAGAGATTATCATCTCTGCAACCGACAGAGCTTCTTCCGCTTTGCAAGAATCTTCTCGTTCTCTCAAAGATTGGGCAACAAAAAATGAAATTCCTCTACAGAGACTAAAAATAGTCGGACAAGAGACCTTTTCAATACTCTCTAATAAAGTTCTGGAGTTCACAGATAAAGCCAGCAAGACCAAAGAAGCAGAAGATGCAATGAGGAGTAAACTCAATAAAATCCCGGACAAAAAGATCCTCATTCAAAAAAAGGCTCCCCTACAAAAGGGGACCCAGACAAAAAAACTACTTAATCTCAGTGATCGTAAATGACCAATTCAAAGGCACTATAGTCTCCACAGGATTCCCATCCAAAACAACCTGCTCTACCCCATCTTCAGTCACAACAGCCGTTGTCAAAAACGACGCATCTCCCATAGTCACGCGAGTTCCTACCTCACTAGGCAATCACATCTCAGCGAGAACCACTGATGTTTGCTTCTGAAGAAGCGAATCATCATGCTGAGTCAAAGGATCAGTCAAAATTCAAGTTCTGACTTCATCCTTCTTTGCTCCCTCCAAAAGCTGATAAAGAGCAGTCCCTGTAAAGTCAAGCAGCATATCTTTCTTCGTCCCGGAGGCAACAGTCTCCTTCGTCTCTGGATCTACCGCAACATAAGAAAAGCTGACTTTAGCGTTGGGTTGGACACTATGAGGCGACATACATCATCCCAAAAGGAGCATCATTGCACACAATAACGCAACTCCTCCACCCAAAAAAGAAAAACTTGATCCTTCTGTTTTCATACACTTTTCAATAAAAAAATAAAAGATAATCAAACCACAAAAACTTATGCTGATTTCTTCTTTCCTTTCTTAATATCCCTCTTCAGTTCGTTGATTCCAGACAAGAAAAACTGCTTTATACCACGAGCTTTAGGTTTTGCAGTATCTTCCATAGCAGACAAAACCGCCTCTGATTGCTCAGTATCTTCAATATGAACAACAGTTCCAAGAATCATTTTCATCATCTTTTTGTGCAGATTTTGTTCTAGAGACATAAAGGGAAAGAAAAGATATAAAGACTTCCTGAGGGTAGGGATTTGAAAAAGAAAAGCAAGACTTTATCCAAAAAATCTTTTACGCAAGCATCGAAGCAATCTTCTGATAAAGTTCACTGGAAATCTGCTCTCTAGTTTTCATCTCACCCTGCTCAGCACAAGCAATTTGAGTCCAGCCATACTTCTCTGCCACATAACGAAAAGCCTCACTTGCCTTTCTCATATGTTCAGCATCGTTTTCATGAATATCTTTTGATTTGTCCATATTAGGCTTTTCAACTTTCAGAGCCAGATTTCTACTAATTTCTGGATCTAAATAGAGAAAAATCTGAATATCAGGACGGGGAATCCCCAAAAGCCCGTATTCAAACGCTTCCAACCACTCCAAAAAGCGGTCCCTTTCTGCGAGATCATCAATCTTTCCTGCCTGATGCCCCATATTCGCAGATACATAACGATCAGAGATCACAATCTTCCCTTCTTCAAGCCATTTCCTGATCTGAAAAGAGGCAGAAAACCTATCTACCGCATACAGCACCGAAGCCTGATAGGGAGAGACTTCAGCCGCCGTCCCAAAGCTCCCGCTCAAATACTCTTCAGTAGGACCCGCAGACTTTTTCCCATACTGCGGGAAATCAATCTTCTCGACTTCATAACCCTCAGATGTGAGACGCTGAACAAGGAGTTCAGTTTGCGTTTTCTTTCAGCTTCCATCCGTTCCATCAATGACAATCAGCTTTCCTGTTTTTTGCATCACTCTAAAAAAATAAGAGAATAAAACCAGATCCAAATGTAAGAGTCTTTACCAAAAATACAAGAGCAATCACCGCCATACTCATTCCACCGAGATGAGAAAGAGAAACCTAGCTAGCCTCCTGCTACGCCGACTTCATCTTCTTAAAATCAGGCACAAAAATCAGCACCGTAAACACCACTCCGATCGCATCAGTAATTGGGAAACTGAGCCAAACCGCTTGGAGTTTATCCTCTCGCAGCCAAAGCATCAAGAAAAGCACCGGGATAAAAACGATAAGTTGCCTGAGTAAGGTCAAAAGAAACGCCTTTTTCACAAACCCCAAAGCCTGATACATAGAAGAGGAAACCACCTGAAATCCTACTACTGCAAAGCACGCTACGACCATCTGAAGCACCTTTCCCGTATTGGCAATCAGCTGTGGATCCTCAGAAAAAAACGACACCAAAAAAGTCGGGAACACCCGATAAATCAAAGAAATCGCTGTCGTAAAAAGCGTCAAAATCTGAATTCCAAGCAGAACGACTTTTTTCACACGATCAAGACTTTTCGCTCCATAATTATAGCCGATAATCGGTTGCATTCCCTGCACGATTCCAAACATCGGCATCATATACAGCTGCAAGACTTTGTATACAATCCCATAAATCGCAATCGCTTCCGTCCCTCCATACTTCCTGAGATAATTATTGATCAACGCCGTCGTTAAACTCGCCACAATCTGCCTAAAAAAACTCGGCAGTCCAATCAGAATTATTTCTTTTGCACTCTGCAAATGAATACGAAGATGCTTGATCGCGATCGGGATCACATTCTTTGGACTCAAATAATACCACAGCATCATCCCGCAAGAAACGATCCAGGAAATCACCGTCGCCCAAGCAGCCCCAGCCATTCCCCAGCCAAATATCTTCATAAAGACAAAATCCAGAATCAAATTGGTGATCGCACTCGTAAGCATGATCTTCATACTCATCGTCGCATGCCCGACCGACCTAATAATATTGTTGTTGGACATCTCAAATCCCAAAAAGACCGCTCCGAATAAGAGAGGCACCATATATGCTCTCGCAAACTCCATACTCTCAGGCGTTGCTCCAAAAAGATCCAAGAGCTGCGGCACGAAACAAAGTCAAACCACACTCAAAATCACCAAAAAGCCGAACGTCATCAGTTGAAGCGTCCCAAATACTTGTCAAACTTTTTCATATGCTTTTGCACCGATACTCCTAGAAATAATAGACGCCGCTCCCACACCGAACGCCATCGCAAACGCTCCAATAATCATCTGAATCGGGAATACGATACTTGTCGCAGCAAGCCCTTCCATTCCGACATATTTTCCGATAAAGATGGAATCCACAAAGTTATATAACGCGAGGACGAGCATCCCAATCACTGCTGGAGCCGACTGCTTGAGTAAAAGCTTTCCAATAGTTTGTGTTCAGAGTTGTTTTGTTTCTGCCTCCATAAGTATAATTGAAAATAAAGTTCTTTTTTTAGCACGAACCTGAACTATAACTATTCTCAGCCTGAAAAACAAGAGCAATTAAAATTCCCCTCAAATACTATAAAAAAAGATCACTAACAGATAAGACAGAAACACTGATGTATACTTCATATGATATTGATGATACAAAGAAACATATTTACAATTGCTTAAATAAATTTGTAAAATATGATATATTAATTATAATATAGTCGTTTTTTAGTTTCTAACTGATATTAAAATGCAAACGAAAAGAATCTCTCAATTTACAATTCTATCTTCGTTATTCGGAATGTTTTATTCCCTTTTTGGAGCACTGTTATTTATTTTAACGCTCAATGCTCACAATAAATTAATCATGAACAACACAATTAGTTCTCTCTTTGGGGAATCTGCTAATAGTGTTGGAATGTTTATCTCTTGATTGGTAGGAGAAATTTATAACACCTATACTATTGTATGAATATGCATTGCTGCCATCTTTTTAGTCATATCTCAAGTATGGGAATTAAAAAATAAATCCTATTGCAAACGATCTCTTGTATGGTCTCTAGGAAACTTCGCTCTGGCTCTTATAGTGCGATACTTCTTATGATCATCTCTTGCATAGATTCTTCATCATTAACGAATAAACCTCTCCGCTTATCGAAGAGGTTTACAAATCTAATAATTAGTAGAAACTAACTAATTTGATAGCTAGTAAGAACTAATAGCCATACCACCGGCAGAGAAGGAAGGGGTCACAATAGAAACCCTCACCTTAGCCATCCCCGGAATGGATTGGAAGGTTTCCTCCGTACATTACTATACAAGCCAAAACCAAAAAAACCTGAATAAAAACCTAAGGATTCCTTTCTTCCCTGGTAATCACCGTTTGTGGTCAGGTTTTCCCGGTTGTTTGAACCATCACAATTACTCCTTTAGGATGCTTTGGTTGAGAAAGGAATTGGTTCCATTTATAAGGATCAATCGCCCCAAGCCCCTGCAACGATAGCCAAAAAGGTTTTCTCGTATCAATTGTAATGACACCATACCCTTGCGCATCTTTCTCAAAAAAGAAATTATCATTACGTTTCCATCTAGCAACCTTCTCAGATTCTTCTGCCGTGGTATCCGCAATAAGCTCTTTATCAACCTTCTGAAGCTCCTTCCATCCAAACGTGTCATACAAAACCCAAAAATCATACCCAGCTCTCGTTTCAGGATCAATACGAAGTGTAATGCGGTCAGAAGAGAAAGGAATATAGACTGAATTCCATGATCCACGCCCTGCAAACGACACTTGATCTCCAGAAATAATAAAATCTTTATTCTTATCGCTACAGTTAATCATGGTTTGTTCTTTCCCCGTCAACTTACAAGAGAAGTACTTCCAATTTTCTGATGAAGCATCTATCCTATTATAAAGAATAATACCCGTCTTAAAAAAGATAGGAACGAGCAGGAGAATAACCAAAACCCACCACATCCGTTTTTTTATCCATTTTTTCATAGAAATAAGAAAAGAAAATAAAAGACGACCTAAGTATAACCACAATCCTCATTTTTAGCAAATATTCCTCAATAAAAAATAGAAAAATCTGATTCCTTCCAACATTACATCTTAGTAACCAACAAGCCTTTATCGAAGTTTTTGATAATTACCAGAAAAATCTTCCGATTTTTCATACAGAGAAAAAAGACTACTCACAGCCTAACACTCCCCGCCTCAATGCAAAAGAAAGATACGAGTAATCTTGTGCAATATTTAGCAAACCAAAAAAAACTTTTCTCGAGTTCTTTAGGAGAAATATAGAGCAACCATAGCCACTGCGGTAAATATGCAAAAATACCCATTTTACAAAAGTTTCCTGGCGAAAATCATCATTTTTCTTGAAGCGGAGGGATCCGCTCGTCCTAAAACGTCGTTTTTCTTGAAGCGGAGGGGTCCGCTTGTCCCAAAACGTCGTTTTTCTTGAAGCGGAGGGGTCCGCTTCATTTACAAAGATCATTTTTAATCAAGCGACAAGCTCCACCCGTCTTTGCGAGCGACCGAAGGGAGGGTTGCAATCCAGATTTCTTTTCTAGTGGCTTAGTTCGTCCATTGCTCCATCAGTAAAAAAGCCTGCTAAGTTTACTACTTTATCCAGAAGAAGTTTCCTAGCTCCTAGCGTAGAAACGTTGAAAGCTTTTGAAAGAGGGGAATCGGGGAATCGTTCAAAAAAAAGAAAAAAGCCCTCATCACGAGGAAAAGAAGCATTTTCAGAGGATCATCATCAAGGGATACGTTAAAAAGCTTCCTTCTTACATTAAGAAAGCAAACTCTCACAAAAGAACTAAAATTCTGGTTCTTTATTTTGTGCGGAAGCATAGAGCGTCTTTTTTACGAAGCGAGGATTGTTGGTATTGTAGAGTGCAAAGGTAATTTCCGGATAGCTAAGCACAAAGGTGTTTTGAATCGCCTCCTCCACCGCAGAAAGATTCTCCAAACTATCATCACTAAATCAGATTTTTAGAGCTTTTTGATGGGGATTGATCTTTCCGTGTTGATTGAGCGCCACGATATGCTCAATAAATTTATCAAAAGCATAAACTTTCTTCTTTGAAGAAGGAGTATCAAAAGGGATCTGAAGACTATCCGAATAGTCTTTATTAGCACAAGCAGCATAATAGTTCATATCAAAAAAATCGCGAATAAGATGATCTGAGCTCGCTCTATGCTCTCCCAAACGAAGCTTCATCTTTTCCAAAAATTGTTCTCTTTCTTCAAGCGTAAACGCCTCATGCAAAAGAGCTTGATGAGCACTCCTAAGATCCTCAATCGGATGTCCACGAGCAGTGATGATTCCTATAGGACTCGCCTGCAGATTAGCAAGTTTAAACCTCTCCCACGATGGTCCATAAGCTTTCGCATCTAGTGCATCAAAAAGATCTTGGGTAAGCTTCCCTCCGCCAAGCCTCATATTATAATAACACTCTTCCGGATCATTCTTTGGGTAAGTTCGCCCCTCTTTGAGTTTTGCCTTAAGCTCACTTTCCGGGATTTCGCACCTCTGCATCTTGCTCCCATCCCACTTTTCTACAAACACCGTGCAATTCGTATGAAGCAAATTATCATCAATATCAAAAGCATAAGCCTTGTGAAACATTCCTCTACCAAAAAATAAAAGCCAGAATAGAATATTTATATTGACTTTTATTTCAAGAGTGATTTTAAAAAAACTCAATACAATATAAATAGAGAAAATCTTTTTAATAGAAAAAAGCCTGATCTTCCTCCCAGAAAAGAAATGAAAAATCAGACTTTTGCTTCTAGTTTTTCTTGGTCCTAAAGAGCGCATACAGCACCACAAACGGAAACGCAAGCGCTTTCTTGAAAGTCGGCTTGGTCCAAAAGAATGCCGGATAATCCTTGAAAATCGTCGTCAAAAACTTTCAAAACTGATTATGTTCCTTATCAGCACAGAAAGGATAAGCAAGAAAATCTTTGAAGAAAGTCCACATCCTCAAGGTTTTTATCTCAAACTAAAAGATATTATTCAGCTTTTTTAGTAGTTTTTTTGGCAGGCGCTTTTTTAGTTGCTTTCTTCTCATCAGCTGGAGTCTCCAACTCCCCTACTAATTTAGTATAGAGCTGCTTTTCTACGAAGAAAGGTTCCTGTTCACTATTCCAATCAATTTCCAATCCAAGAAGCTCGGTAACTTTATTGAGAATAAAGAACTTTTCAAGGCTCTCTGCAGCTGCACTCTGCACTCCTTCTACAAATTCTTTCGCCTTTTCTTCTCCAAGCTGCTGGAAATATTCTTTTACCTTTTCAGCAGAACCAAATCTCTTTTCAAGATTCTGCATTCTGACTTTAAGTTCTTGATCTACCATCGTCTTTGGGATAATTACACTTACTCCAGCCTTCTTTACCTCATTCAAATAATCTTCTATCGTCTGAACGAGTCAGTTTTCCTGTTTTTGTTTCAAGATTTCTTTCTTGATATACTCTCTAAGTTCAGCATTCGTCTTTACCTCAGCATCTTTTCCAAAAAGTTTCACAATCATTTCATCATTAAGCTCAGGAAGCACGATTTGCTTCACATCTTGAACGGTAATTTTTAGACTGGCAGCATCACCTTTTTTGGCATGCAAAACGGCAGGAAGTTTTTTCACATCATATTTGAGTTCTACAAGCTCTCCTTTCTTTTTTCCATCAAAAGTCTTCTCCCAGAACTTATCTTCAGCAAATTCAGTTTCTCCGAGATAGGTCGTTCCTTTTTCTACACTCTTTCCTTCCTTATCAAAAAATTCAAGTCCGAGCTTGGAAAGGGTATCTTTGACAGCAATCGTATCGGTATCTTTGTAGTCAGCATAATTTTTCTGGATATTAAGGAGAGAATCCTCTACTTCTTTTTCTGTTGCCTCAACACTTAAGGCATTCATCTGCACTTTTTCCCAAGACTTTCCCTTCACTTCTACCTCCGGATACACATCAAGCGAAAAAGAAACTGTCGTAGTTCCCTTGTCTTCTTTGGTATCAAACGCATACGGTTCACCAATAAATTTCAAATCTTTATTTTCTCCAAGAAGCTCCTGGATTCCCTTATTTACCAAGTGTTCGGTAATCGCCATCTGAACATAGGCAGGTTGCACTTTAGATTCTACCATATGAAGAGGAACTTTCCCCGCTCTAAATCCAGGGATATTCATATCTTTTGCAAAATGCTCAAGCACATGATTCTTCACACCAGCCTTTTCTGCATCAGTAAAAGTAAAGGTTACTTGATAATTACATTGTTTTCATTGAGTCAATTGTTTTTCCATCATATATTTCAATAAGATAAAAGAAATCTGATTTAGATTAGGGATTTGCCATTTTTTTGCAAGAGAAAGAAATAAACGGAGGAAAACCAATAACCAAAGAACACATAAAGAACAAATTTTGACTTGCTTTTCAAGATAAGATAATTACGCTAAACTCGTATCAGAATATATGCTGATTCTATCTTTAAGTAATATCGTGTAAGTATGTGAATTCATACGTGCCATGTCCCCACGAAAATAAAAGGTTAAGAAAGGAATTTTCTAAATTTTTTATTTTTTGGATTAAATGAATACCATGGCAACGAAATTGACTTCAAGAGCTGAGAACTACTCTGAACGATATAATGATTTAGTAAAATACGCAGATTTAGCTGAAAACTCCTCTGTAAGAGGGTGTATGGTAATTAAACCCTATGGATATGCGATCTGGGAAAATATTAGAGATGTACTTGATGCAATGTTTAAGGCAACCGGGCATCAGAATGCCTATTTCCCACTCTTTATCCCAAAATCTTTTTTTAGCAAGGAAGCGAATCATGTAGAGGGATTTGCCAAAGAATGTGCGGTAGTAACTCACTATAGGCTGAAAAATGATGAAAATGGCAAAGGGATTGTCGTAGATCCTGATGCAAAACTCGAGGAAGAGTTGATTGTCAGACCGACTTCAGAAACGATTATCCGAGATAGTTATAGAAATTGGATCAAGTCACATCGTGATTTACCACTCCTTGTAAATCAATGGGCAAATGTGGTGAGATGGGAGATGAGAACGAGAATTTTCCTCAGGAGTGCAGAATTTCTCCGGCAGGAAGGGCACACTGCTCATGCTACGGCTGAAGAAGCTGATATTGAAGCGAGAAAAATGATGGAAGTGTATTCGGATTTTGTTTCTCATTTTATGGCAGTGCATCATTATAAAGGAGAGAAACCTGAACATGAAAAGTTTGCAGGGGCGGTTAAGACCTATACTTTTGAACCAATGATGCAGGATTTTAAAGCACTTCAGGCGGGAACTTCCCACAACCTCGGTCAAAACTTTGCAAAAGCCTTTGATGTAAAATTCACCAATAAAAATAACGAACTTGAGTATGTGTATGCGACTTCTTGGGGAGTTACTACAAGACTTCTTGGTTGTCTGATTATGACACATTCTGATGATCATGGATTGGTCTTGCCACCTGCACTCGCACCGCTTCATCTCGTGGTAGTTCCTATTTTCAAAAATACAGAAGATTTGGATCAGATTTTAGGTGCTTTGCAACCTGCTTTGAATCAGCTCAAAGCTTCAAAATTACAAATAAAGTCTGATTTCCTCTGAACTTACGATCTCCCTTACAAAGTGAAGATTGACGATGACGATCAGAAATCCCCAGGACGAAAATTCAATGAATGGGAACTCAAAGGAGTGCCAATTAGAATCGCTGTTGGGAAGAGAGATTTGGAACAGTGACAGGTAGAACTTTTTAGGAGAGATACGATGGAAAAAAAACTCGTGAAGCTTGAAAATCTCGCAGAAGAAATTCAGACTTTGCTTCTTGAAATTCAAGAAAAAATGCTCGCAAAACATCAGCTTTTCACTTTGGAACATACCTTTACTGCAGATACTTATGAGGAACTTAAAGAAAAAGTAGAACAAGGTTTCGTGCTAGCTCATTGGGATGGAACGAAGGAAACTGCGATGAAAGTGCAAGAGGAACTTAAAGCAACGATTAGATGTCTGCCCTTTGATATGCCTGAGGAAGCTTGAATTGATCCTGTGAGTGGGAAACCAAGTGCAAGAAGGGTAATTTATGCAAAAAGTTACTAAAAAAAGGACATGCATAAAAGTATCCACCTCTAAAATTCACAGTAACCCAAACAATAATTAATTCAAAAAAAGCCTGAGATATCTCAGGCTTTCTTGATAAATTCTTTTTCAAAAATTATTTCACAGCAGCTTTGAAGTCAGAACCAGCCTTGAAAGTAACAACCTTCATTGCAGGGATCTTAATCTTCTGCTTAGGATTCTGAGGATTAACTCCTTCTCTAGCCTTTCTCTTAGAAGCCTTAAAAGTTCCAAATCCTTGAACTCTAACTTCTCCCTGTTTCTTAACACCAGTAATCACAGTTTCAATAAAAGCATTTACTAATTCAGCAGCAAGCTTCTTAGATACTCCAAGTTCGTTTGCCAAACTAGCAATAAGTGCTGTCTTTGTCATTGTTGTAACAAAATAAGATATAAAAAGTACTTTGTACAGCGATATAATACTGGAGTTTCTCACTTTTTCAAGAGAATTTAACAGTTTTTCACCCTTTTTTTACTTTTAGGGAAACAAAAGGAAATCAGGCTTACCAAGTGCCCTTTTAAAAGACGACCACAAGAAGAACAAGTTTCTAGATATTGACATACCATATTTTTGTTATAAAAAAAGTAAATATTTCTAGATAAAAACCTATCCGAAGAAAATACAACGTTATTGAACAACAAAAAAATCTATAGCATAATTACTATAGACTCTTCTAAGCAAAGAGAAAAAAAATCTGGCTTTCCCCCTATTTTTTTCTAATTTCTTGGATCAACTCAGGGAACTCCGCCTGATTAAAATGTCCCTTATCTTCAAACATTCTCAGCTGAGAACCAACAATCTGCGACTGAATACGCACACTATGCTCATAAGGAACAGTTGGATCATCCTTTGAACTCCAAATCACGACTTTCTCTGCTTTTGATGAGATATTTTTCACTGCAGCAAAATCATAGGCGAAATCTCATAAATAATTATCCCCCTCTGGTAATCCCTCAGCATCCAGCACAGGAGCTACCAAATGCAACTGAGCTACCTTTTTTGGAAACTGATTTTCAGCAAAATACTTCACCAAAAACATCGCTCCAAGCGAATGCCCAATCAAAATCAACTCTTCATCATCCAAAAACTGAAAATACTTCTCAAACCGAAGCTTCCAAGCGCTATAACGTGCCATATCTTTATTTGGCATTTCAGGTTTTATAACGAAAAATTCAGGCAACCTCTCCTGTAAAACCAGTCTTCGTCTCTTTTTTTCTTCAAAAGGATTTACTTCCCAAGTTTGCATGACTTTTAGAAGTTCATCATTATCTTTTATCAAGTTTCACCCGTGAATAAATACAACCTGCTTCATAATAAGCTAATGACCTACAAAAATAAAAAATCAGACATTATTTAAAGGACGCTTTCACAATCCTGATATTAAAATGGAAAGTTTTCACTTCTTCAAACTCTAATATCGATCAGAATTCTGCCCTTAAAATTTCCAATTGCCAAGTCATCATTTCAAGAAACATCACCAAAGTTTTCGCAGGTTTTGCAAGGATTTGAAGTTGCTCAAACATCCTCCTATAATAGTCCAATCCATCTTCTCCACCCACAAAAGCAACCTTAGGCTCCCACTTTTGCACATTACGAGGAGCGTTATCTTCAAAGGTTTTGTCAGGGATATACGGCAAATTCGCAGTTAAAACAAGATCCTTATCTCTGATAATCTCCTGATAGTCTTCTAAAAAAGCACACAAATCTGACTGAAGAATCCTAAGGTTATAAGACGGATCACCGATTAGCGTGTCATAATTTTTTTTGGCAACAGTAAGTGCTTCTGAGGAAATATCTGAGAAAAAAACATCACAAAATTTCCCCTCATTCTGGAGCAAAACCGCACATCCAAGCACTCCACACCCTACTCAAATATCAAGCAATACCATATCTGTTTGAGACTTTTCATAGAGATACTCAGAAATAGCACTGATCATATATTCCGTCTCTGGTCTAGGGACCAAAGTATCTTCATTGACAAAAAACTTTATTCAAAAAAATTCCACGAACCCGAGTAAATACTCAAGCGGTTTATCATCTTCCTCATACGCACGATAATCAGCCCTAATTTGCTGCTCTATAGTAGGAGGAATTTCCTGATTCCCATCAGTCCGCAGCTCTGATCTTGTCTTATTGAGATAATGACAAAGAAGTTTCTCCAGCACAAATTTTTTCTTAAAAGCACTATCCTGAATAAATGATTGAATCTGCATACCTTCAAAAAAAATAAACAATACTGATCTATACGAAAGAGAAGCTTTTTTACAAGGACAAAATTTGCAAAAACATCTAAAGTGCAATATAATAGGAATAAGAACTTTATTTCTTCACTCCAAAAAATGAACCTCAACAAAAAAAACAATTCAGAAGAAATTATGCACAGCATTATTAAAAAACTTTCTACACAGCCTTGATTTCCTAATGACTATTGCAATATCGCAAGCAAAGCTCTTTTGAATGCTCTAAAAGCGGAAGGAAAAGAAGTAAGACTACAATATTCTTACACCGAAAAAGGAGATGGACATCGCTTCGTAGTAGAAAAAAAGGAAGGAGGAGAAGAAACTATTCTTGATCCAACCTACCTACAATACGATAAGAACTATCCTGAAGGATTTGTCGGGCAAAGCTTTCCAGACCAAAAGCTCGAAAAGAATAGAACTGAAGAAAAAGACTTTATGGAGCTCCAGAAAAAACGATACGAAGAAGGAGTTTATGATAAGTTTTTCGCTAAAAAATAAACTTGTTTTTCCCAGCAAAATAGCTATCAAGGAAGAGCTTTATCAGTAGGGAATCCGATGAAAGAATCGTTCAAAAAAGTAAAAACTGAACACACCATTCTGTCTGAATTTCTTCCTTTTTTAACGAAGTTAGAACAAGAGCCGGGAATCCAGAGAATGATTCCCTGAAGAATTGCAAGACAGCAAAAAGGATCTTCTGCACTAAGGTTTTCCATCTCAACCCAGACACCGACCTGACGAAAAGCAAAAATGTCCAAAGGAGCTACGAGTCAAGAGCTCTTCATCATCACAGAAAAAACATCTTGAATAGACAAGTCTGACTTAGAACAGCTTTGGACTACTTTTACCTCTACCCAATAAGGTGCAAATCATTAGTCTCATTCTTAGCATAGGAATAATTATTTGGTTCTGGGCTTGGTTCTTAAACCAAGTTTTTTCTCGTGCTTCGAAATCAGGCTACAAACTACGAAAATCTCTCCTCCAATGTGGGATTCTGGTTTTTCTACTTTTTATCTATGAAAAAGCACTAACGCTCCTCGGATTCAATGCCAGCTTCATCTTTTCACACGAAAGCCTAACGCTACCCTCAATCCTCCTCTTTCTTATCTACAGTTTCCTTATAGTAATAGGGATTGCCCTCCTCTTTGGACAGTCAAAAAACAAAAAAATCTGACTCCAAATCATAAGTGCAATCCTCCTCCTCTGAGGATTCTCACTCAGCAGAGATCGGCTCCATATCACGAATATCGCACTCTACTACATACTCGCAGCCGCTACCGAGGAAAACTTCAAATTCACCCTCAGCCACAACCAATCCGAAGCCTCTCTCCTCCAATCTCCCTCAAACCTCTTACTCTTCTCATTACTTGCAAGCTTTTCTTTCAGTGTAATCGAAAATCTCTTTGCACTCGGCACTTTGCTTACACAGGGAGAGCACATTACCACAGGCATTCTCTTAGGAAGAGGACTCATAACCGCCATAATCCATCTCGTAGCCACAGGATCCATCGCACTCATCATTATGAAAAGTAGAAAAATCTGATCCCTAACAAAATACCTCCTCGCACTAACAGTCGGATTTGTGATTCATGCGACGTATAACCTCTTACTCATTAGCAAAATGCAAAGCATAAGCATCGTGCTAGGAATCGGAGCTGGCATTACACTGAGCTACCTCATTTTCCACCTCGATGAAATCTACGAATAAGCGCACATAAAAATCCCCTCACATTCTCAAAATCCATCAGCGGACGAAGAAGATGCTTGAGAGGAGGCTTTATATAAATGAAGAAAAACCAACGATTTTTAAGCTCAAAAAGCGTAAGTTTTCTACCTCGCTCACTAAGAAGACGAAAAGCCTACTTGAATCATTTCCAAGCCTTTAATCGACAGAGGGATTACCTACAGAGAAAAAAGAATCTTTATCAAGCATATCGCTCTTTTCTTCGATCCGTTTGTTGAGGGAAGAGCTGATCAGGGACGAATCAATCCAATTTACTCTCGCAAACATCACAAATCTTAGCAAAATATCCAAACTCCGCGACTCCTTCTCCGACTTTTTCTCTTGCATTCACTTCACAAAACGATAGACTGCGAATACGCCTTTTATGAGAAAATCAGACACTTAGATATATGAAGCAAACACTTGAATCTTATACCACGCAGGCGATCACTTGCTTGGACAACGCGAGCAGAATCAGCCACGCACTCCATCAAACCCGCATTACCCCAGATACGCTTTTCTGGGGCATTTATGCTTTTTTGAAACAGTCCCGCCACTTTCCCCTTTTCTGTGCAGTCATCGGACTCAAAAAGACAAAAGCCTTGGAATCCATTTTTCTCAAGGAGATTCAAGTCCCAATGCTTCAGTCCGAGACGAAGCTCCTCCCCTTCAATAAAATCCTTGCTTCCGATTGCTTGAGCAAAATTGAAAAGGGACAAAAAAACATTGATCCTTTCCAGCTCTTTATCCTTGCATTTGAGAGACTCAGCCCAAAAATCAAAAAGCTGATCCAAAAGGACAAGAATAACCTCTGAGAAATAAAAACCACACTTTCCTTTTTATCAAATCTTCCTGTGATAAGAAGTGAGGGATTCCTTGCATTTCTGGAAATAATAGATACCCTTATTGCTGAACTTAATTTAGATTATTCTGATATACAAAAAATGAATATCCAGTATGAACACACCAAAAAAGACGATGAAATCCTCGATTCTATGGAAAGCGAGATCGTAGAAAAGTCAGATTCTGACAAACTCTCCTTGGAGACCAGCGATCAAAAACCCAAAAAGAAAGAGGAAAAAAAGCTAACGATAGAATACTTCGGGACCGACCTGACGAAAGAAGCAAAAGACGGCTACCTCGACCCGATCATCGGTAGAGAAAAAGAGATCGACCAAGTGATCTATACCCTTTTGAGAAAGACCAAAAATAACCCACTCTTGATCGGTGAGGCAGGAGTCGGGAAAACCGCAATCGTTGAAGGGCTCGTGCAGAGAATCAACGCGAAACAGGTGCCTGAGAAACTCATTGGTAAAAAAGTTTTTCTCTTAGATATGTGAACCCTCGTTGCAGGGACCAAATATAGAGGAGAGTTTGAATCGAGGATGAAATCTATTCTCGAAGAAGCGACCGACCCAACCAATAATATCATCCTCTTTATTGATGAGCTGCACACAATCATCGGTGCAGGAGGCCAGGACCAAAACGACGCCGCCCAAATGCTCAAGCCCTTACTTTCTAGAGGCAAAATCAAACTCATTGGTGCAACAACCTTCGATGAATACCAAAAATACATCGAAAAAGACGCCGCCCTCAAGAGAAGATTCCAGGAAGTCATAGTGAACGAGCCAAGCATCGAAATGACCAAACAAATCATCTTCGGATTGAAACCTACCTATGAAGATTTCCATGGCGTGGTAATTTCTGAGGAAGCTATTGAAAGTGCGATTATGCTCAGCAAAAGATATATCCTGAATAAACAGCTTCCTGATAAGGCACTTGATATTCTCGATGAAGCCAGTGCCAGAAAATCCACCATGCAAAAAAAGCTTGATAACGACGATGAATACAAGAAACAAGAAACCAAAATAGAAAAAATCCAGAAACAAATCGAGAAAGCGATTGAAAATCAGGATTATTTTGCTGCTGCGGAACTCAAGACCGAGGAGGAGGAATTGAAAAAAAACCTCCAGAAACTCAGATCCAATAAAAACATTCCTGCACATCTGAGAAGCGTGATCGAATCCAGCGATATCTGAAACGTCCTCGCCGACAAAACAGGAATCCCTACCAATATCGTCAACGAAGACGAGGTAAGCAAACTCAAGAGACTCGATGCCGAGTTGAAAGGACAAATTATCGGTCAGGACGACGCAGTGAATGCCGTAGTCAAGACCTTGATTAGAAGTAGACTTTCCGTGATCAGAAAAAATAAACCAATCTGATCCTTCCTTTTCCTTGGACCATCAGGCGTAGGGAAAACCTACCTTGCAAAACTCATCGCTAAACATTACTTCGGTGATGAAACCGCATTGATTAGATTCGATATGTCAGAATTTATGGAAAAATTCTCCGTCTCTAAATTGATCGGTTCGCCTGCCGGCTACATAGGCTACGACGAAGGAGGGGGACTTACGGAAGCCGTGAGGAGAAAACCCTATTCCGTGATCTTGCTTGACGAGATCGAAAAAGCATCCCCCGACGTGCTGAATATCCTCTTGCAGATCCTCGATGAAGGACAACTCAAAGATAGCAAAGGAAGACGGATCGACTTCAAAAATACCATTATCGTGATGACCTCAAATATCGGCACCGAAGAGTTTAGCAAAAAGAAAACCGCTATCGGATTCGATACGGGAAGTAAAAACGATATCGAGACCAAACAGTTCGACGACATCAAAACCAGAGTCCTCGAGGAGCTCAAAAACTTCCTAACCCCAGAACTCTCCAATAGAATCGATCACAAAGTCGTCTTTAGACCGCTGACCAAAGCAAACCTCGCAGACATCTTCAACCAGCAAATCAAAACCTTTCTCGCTGCTTGGAAAGAAAACGATCAAGTGAAGTTGCCAAAATTCTCCAAAGCAGAGGTCGATAAAATTATCGATAAAATCTACGACCCAGCTTTCGGTGCCAGACCCGTGGAAAGATATATCAATGATGAGGTCGAACCTCAAATCATCAATGCCCTTTTGAAATAGGCATTCTTGAGTCCTCTCCTGAAAATCCCCTCATACAATGAATAAATAGAAAAAGCCTGATCTCGAATCAGACTTTTCTTTGTATCTTTGTGAGGAGCCGGCAGCAACGCCCGCCTCGCTTCCTAAGGGAATGCCAGCACTCCCCTACTTCCAAAAATTTCAGATAAACCTTGACAATTCGGGGCAATTATTTATCCTACACAGCGATAGTTTTAACCAACACCTATGCATAATGAAGCAAAGAATCCAAGCCCTACTCCCTCGACTTTACAAAATCTTCTTTTGAGGATTGCTCGTGCAGTTTTTCCTCCATACTTTGATTACACACCAACTCGGTCGAGAGGGAGGCATCCGAACCCTAATCCGACTCTGGAAAGAAATCTTTATTCTTCTCTTTGCAGGGCTTATTGGCTATTGGATCTTTTTCTGTAAGGGAAAAGAAGAAAGAAAGCTGACTTGGAATCACTTGCGCGCTTCGGAACTCTTCAGATTTTTAATCTGATTTTTGATAGCGTGTGGGATTAGTTTCCTCCTTGCAGTTGGGATCCAAAAAGTAGGATTAGGGACCTATATCTTGTCATTCAAGTATGATCTGATGGGCTTCTTGATCTTCCTCTTGGGAGTTGGGCTCACACGATACCTCCCTCAGCCTCGCCTCAAAATCACCAAGCGATATACAAAACTTCTCCAGCTGGTAGTCATCGGAGGACTCTTCTGGCGAGCGCTCAGCTATTTCATGCCCAATACACTTGATCACCTCGGCTACAACCGTTTTAATTATGAAGGGACAATAGGCTCTAGACCGCCAGCAGTCTATTATACCAATATCAATCAAGGCTTCGTCAGGAACGAGTTTCTCTTTGAGAGACCCATCTATTTCGGATTCTTTTTGGTTGCATTCCGACCATTGTTCGCCCTGAGCTATCTCAGGACCCGCTCCAAAAAAGAGGCATTACTACGAATGATCGGCTACGGACTTTTGGTGTTCTCGACCTTTTCTAGGGCAGCGATCGGGGTCCGACTCCTAGAAACAGCGATTATCATCTTAGCACTCTACCGAGCCTATGCCAAAAGACTCATCTTCGGCATAGGACTACCGCTCGCTTTAGTAGGTGGAGCACTGTTTTGGCACTATAGGGGAATCTTTGCCAGAGAACACTCAAATACGGGACACGCCGCACTTTTGATCGAAGGGCTCAAAATCTGACAGGAAAGCCCATTTTTTTGACGAGGTGCAGGCTACTCAGGACCGGCCTCCCACCAGGTTTGCTTTAATGCCCTCCAGAGTTCCGACCCCAACTCCCAAAACCCAAGATGCGAACGCATCAAAGAAGTCAACGCTCGCTACGAAATCCCCACATTTTGATACAATCCAGAAAACCAATATGTGCAAATCTTTATGGAATACGGTATTTTAGGATTGCTCCCACGATTATTCTGTTTTATTTGGCTGATTCGAATTGGACTCAGAGCGATCAAACCTTTAGCCCTTGAATGCAAAAAAGGAAAAAAAGCTGACCAAAAGAAAATCAATCAGCTTGTTTGCCTCACAGGATTTGGAATAGGGATGCTTGGCTTGGCACTCGAGGGAATGGTATTGCATAGCTTTGTAGATAGGATGGTCGTATATCCGCTGATGTTGCTCTATGGAATCGTTTACGGACAATCAACCGCACCCACACAGACAAAGCAACCACCCAAACCCCACTAAGGCAAACGATAGGCGATTCTGCTTCCAAGAGTAAGTTCCTCCCCATCAAAACATTGCATCACCTGCTCAATCTGAATTTCATCTTCCTCATCAATTTCCGGACAATGAAGGAAAGGACGCACCATAAGCCTCCAGTTTCCCTGAGCATCCGATCGAAGTTCTGAGATGGTTCAGGTTTTTTCTTTAGCTGCATGCTGGCTTCTCTGTGCCTGAAGCTCATCCACCAATTTTTTCGCCTCCAAAAATCTCTTTCTAATCGTTTTCGCTTCTACTTTATCAGGCAAAAGACTGGAAGCCGCCAGCGGTTCGTCATGATATTCAAAGAGTGCAATATTCTCAAACCAATCTCCTCTGATAAAATCCATCAAAGCTTGAAAATCCTCCTCCGTCTCACCCGGAAACCCAATAATAAAATTCGTCCTCACAAAACGCTCAGGAAAATGCCCTTCAATAAAATCGAGCAATTCCAGGGTCATCTGATGATCGTAAAATCTCCCCATTGCCTTGAGAATTTTCGGAGATGCATGTTGGAGCGGAAGATCAAAATACGGGATAAATTTTTTGAGTTTGGTAAGCCTCTCAAGATGCCTTTTCGTAAGCAAATCTGGATAGAGATACAGCACCCTATAGTGAAAATCTCCCTCCAATGCATCAATTCCTTCCAAAAGTTCAAAAAGCTGACTCTTTCCATACAGATCGACTCCATACCTTGTACTATCTTGGGCGATCAGGATCAACTCCCTCACTCCAGAAGCAATCAAATTGCGCGCCTCTGCAATCACCGCCTCTAGAGAAAGCGAACGCTGTCTCCCTCTAATAGTCGGGATAATACAGAAAGAACAATGATTATTACATCATTCTGCGATCTTGAGATATTCGAAACCTAGTTCACTATTGGTATAAGCTCTTGCATTCTCTTGCCACTGAAAATCGTTCCCATCAAACAACTCATTTTCTCCAGCAATCAACGATTTTTCTAGCAAAGACGGTTCAAAATTCGCAAGTTCCGACCACGAAAGAAAAGTAAGCCCAGGATGCGATTTAAGCCTTTCCCATTCTTGAGTTTCTGCATCAGAAAGACGAGCATCCTTCACCAATTTCTCAAAATACTGGACCGCACATCCCAAGAGACAGATTTTTTTCTCTTTTCTCAGGAGCTTTTTCATGGTATGAAACATTTCTTGCCTCCCCGAAGAAATAAACCCACAAGTATTGAGAAAAACGAGCTCTACTTCATCAGAAAAAGGATCAACAGCATAAAAAAACTGATCAGGTCGACGTTCCAATATCCTTCCAAGTAAAAATTGGGTATCCACAAGGTTTTTCGTGCAACCAAGATTAATAAAAGAAAAAAACATCTTCAAAAGCAAAAATAAAGACCACCAAACAAATCTAAGAAACTCCTTTACAGATACAAGCCAATCCACATTTTTTCTCTAGAAGAGGGGAATCAAGAGAGCAAGCCACAAAAACCATTGTTCTTGACTTTTATAAGGCGTATCAATATACTACAGCATCTTTTTATCTCTTCTCTTACCTATGGAGAATAAAAAAATCCTAATTACTGGAGGGCTGGGTTATATTGGAGCACATACCACAGTCCTATTTATACAAGCTGGATATGACGTCGTTATCCTCGATAATCTCTCAAACGCCCACAAAGAATCGGTCCTCGCCGCGATCAAAGAACTCACAGGCAAAGAACCTCTTTTCTACGAAGGAGACATAAGAAACTATGATTATCTTGATAACCTTTTCTCCAAAGAAGAGATTGACGGAGTAATTCACTTTGCTGCGAAAAAAGCAGTGGGAGAGAGTTGCTATGATCCTTTCCTCTATTATGACAACAATATCATTGGAAGCATCAATCTCCTCAAAGTAATGAACAAGCATCAGGTTAAAAAGCTGATTTTCTCCTCTAGTGCAACAGTATACGATACTGAAAAAAATATCCCACCGTTTACAGAAACTGATCGCCTTAGCACCACCAACCCTTATGGAACGACTAAACTCGTCATTGAGAAACTTCTCTACGATATGGCACTCCACAAAGGATTTTCAGCGATTTGCCTCAGATACTTCAATCCCATCGGGGCACATTCTTCAGGTCTTCTCTGAGAAAACCCAAAAGGAATTCCGACAAACCTCGTTCCTTTCCTCATGAAAGTGGCAAAAAAAGAGATCGAGCAAATTACGATCTTTGGAGGAAACTACATCACGCCAGATGGGACCTGCATTAGAGATTATATTCACGTAGAGGACGTTGCTCAGGCTCATTTACAAGCGTTTGACTATATCCAAAAATACATCCAGCAAAGTAGTGAGGTAGAAAACTGACTTCCAAACTTCTTTGAAGCCTTCAATATCGGGACAGGTACTTGAAAATCAGTAAAAGAAATGCTTGCAATCACCAAATCTATCGTCTGAGAACCGATTGCACATACTATTGGAGAGAGAAGAGAAGGAGACGTTGCAATCTCTGTAGCCAATCCTTCAAAAGCAAAAAAAATGCTCTGACGAGAACCTCAAAAAACCATCATCACTGCCGTCGAAGACGCTCGAAACGCCTACAAATAAAAATCTGACTTCTCCTGCTTCTTTTCCTTGAAAACACTGAATACTTAGCTATACTCACGGCAACACTTTTTACTTTTTCTTATCTTAAAAAATGAGAATCCCTATCGGAATATCAAACAGGCACGTGCATCTTTCACAGGCTGATGCAAATACCCTTTTCGGACCTAATTATGAGCTCACAAAACTCAAAGACCTCTCTCAACCTGGACAATTTGCATGCGAAGAA
This sequence comes from SR1 bacterium human oral taxon HOT-345, assembly GCA_003260355.1. Taxonomy (GTDB): domain Bacteria; phylum Patescibacteriota; class Gracilibacteria; order Absconditabacterales; family Absconditicoccaceae; genus HOT-345. The sequence goes on along the minus strand of MPSQ01000001.1, from coordinate 304,074 downwards.
TGCGTAACGATTAAAGGTGCGAAATGAGAAATCTCAAAAGTCAGAATTTTAGGACCGTATAGAAAGTTTTCTCAGGTGGAAGTGATGCTCGGAGATACGTTCAAACTTGGGACTCCAACTCCGATCAGAGAATCAGGAGATTTAGACGGATCAGCTCCAGTGACGATCATTGGTCCGGCAGGTCAGGTTGAGCTTACTCAAGGAATGATTGTTGCCAAGAGACATATTCATATGACGGTGGCTGATGCAGAGAATTTTGGGGTAACGAACGGACAAATCGTGAAGGTAAAGACCAACGGAGAAAGAAGTCTGATTTTTGATGAGGTAGTGATTAGAGTTTCAGATAGTTATGCTCTTGATATGCATATTGATGTAGAAGAAGGGAATGCTGCTGGGCTTAAGCAAGGTGATTGGGGAGAACTCATTAAAGACTAATCTTTATTTTGTTGTTTAGATTCGCTTCACAAAAGAATATTCTCTGGATAAATACAGGATCAATTTCAAAATCCATAATAAAGTTTTGAATCGGTGCATAATAAGTCTTTAGCTTCAACAAATTGTTGTTTCTTCATTCTAAAAAGTTTTAGAAAATCTGAGTCGTTTAAAATTTCTTGGATCTTAGGAAAAAGAAAACCAGCATTTGATGTTTTTATAGGAAATGCTGGATCATAAATAAGTTGAATATTATTGTCTCTAAGGTAAATAAAGCTATGTGCCTCCCCCCCCGCAATTCCTCACTCTCTTCATAAAGTTTTGGAAGCAATTCTCATCAAACATAAAAATTGTCAACCCCATGAGTCTTAAGATAGTAATGTGCTAACGAAGCTAGTTCTGCACACATAAATATCCCTTTCTCTAGGATTTCAGATAGCAATGCAACTTCCTGCTTATTATAATACTCATGCCTTTCTCGAGCAGAGTTTTCTTTTCTCGTGAACATTTTATTAAATATTGAAGTATAGGCAGAAAGACGCAAAAAGAGTTCTCCACGAATAGGTAGCTTCTTCGTTTCATACCATTCTTTGAATTTTGGATCTTCAATAGCAGTATTATAGCCTTCGTCTACTTTTTGATAAAAGTTTTGAATTAGTGGATGATCAAAATCGCATTGTAAGAATATATTCATTTTATTAGACAAAGACTCTCATCACACAGGAACACTTTACCCTCCATTTATTTGAGGGACAATAATACTTTTTCAAAATCCTTTTTCATATGCTGCCATATTTTGATTAAGAACTTGTAAGATCGATTTATTAGAGGCATTTTCTCCTCAATTTTTATGAGATGATACTGTTCAACGAGAAGAGGGCTCAGAAGACAATCACATATCTGTTATTTAGTTTATAAAGATATAGCTAAGTATAGCTACTACCTTTCTAAATGCCAAAAAAATTGAAAGAAAAATAAACTTTAAACAAAATAACCTTGTCATAAAAAAATAAAACTCTATCTCCGTTGATTTTTCCCTCTAGATAACTATACACTAAGCATCAAATCTTTAGCTAATTTTCCGAAGCCCAAATGCAAATTTCTATCAAAGATAAAGAAGTTCAAAATCTGATCCAATCCGAAGAACAGAGACAAATAATGGGAATTGAGCTTATTGCAAGTGAAAATTACCAATCTTCTGCAGTTCTTCAGGCTCAGGCTTCAGTTTTTGCCAATAAATATGCTGAAGGTTTCCCTTGAAAAAGATACTACTGAGGACAGGAAAATACCGACAAACTAGAAACCCTCGCAATAGAAAGAGCAAAAACCATTTTTCATGCGGATCATGCCAATGTCCAAGCACTTTCTGGAGCAGCTGCGAATCTCTGCTTTTATACTGCTACTATGGAACCTTGAGATCATATTCTCGGTATGGGGATGGATTTCTGATGACATTTGACACATGGATCTCCGGTGACCTTTATTTCCAAAGTTTTCAAATTTCACAGCTATGGAACTTTGCCTGATGGGACAATTGATTTTGCCCAAGTTCGTAGCTTAGCTTTGGAGATGAAACCAAAGGTGATTTTAGCGGGATTTAGTGCCTATCCAAGAGAGCTTGATTATGCGAGATTCGCAGAAATAGCAAAAGAAGTCTGAGCGATCGCCTATGCTGATGTTTCTCATGTTGGAGGCTTTATCGCGGCAGGTTTGCTGAAGAATCCGCTAGATTATGGTTTCCACGCAATGATGACGACAACGCATAAATCGCTTCGTGGACCGAGAGGAGCATTGATTTTAAGTAAAGGGAAAGTCTGAAATCCTCTCCAAAAGCCAGAACCTACAATAGAGAATCTCCCGACCAGGATTGATCGTGCTGTGTTCCCAGGAATGCAATGATGACCACATATGAATACTATCGCAGGAATCACTGTCGCACTAGGTGAAGTTCAGACTCCAGCTTTTCAGCATTACGCCAAACAAACCCTCAAAAACGCCCAAATGATGGCACAAACCTTCCTCAGTTTAGGCTACAAACTCGTAACAGGAGGGACAGACAATCATATGGTTATCCTAGACTTTTCACAAGAGCCTTTTAACGGAGCTGAAATTGAAAACATACTTGACCAAATTGGAATCTCAGTTTCCAAATCACTCATTCCTCACGATCCACGTCCTCCATTCCGCCCCTCTGGAATAAGGATCGGGATAGCCGCAATGACGACAAGAGGAATTACCGAAAACGAAGTCAAAAAGATCGTCTCCTTCATTGATAGAGCAATCCACAACCGCGAAAATCCAGCAACTTTAGATGCATTAAGGCAAGAAGTTATTACTTTTTCAAAAAATTTTCCACTCCCGCACTAAAAAACACAAATCTGAATCAATCCCCAAGAGCAAAAAATAGAAATAAAGAGAAATTACATCTTAGCAATCACCCACTTAACCACCTCAGCAAGATGCTCCTTTTCGATAGGTTTCGGATAGCTAGCTAGAATTGATTTCACTTCTTGGACATCGTATCCCAGATTTTGAAGCGACTTTACTACCGCCTTAAAAAGCTTTTGATCCTGGTTGACAGCAGCAACTTCTGAAAAATCAAAATTTCCCTTCAGTTCAAGAATAATTTTCTTCGCAAGCTTCGGACCAACTCCAGAAATCGTCTGAAAAATTTTGGGATCCAAGCGGTCAATCGCAGCTGCCAATTCTTGCATCGGAATCTTCACTATCTGAAAAGCAATTTTCGGTCCAATTCCAGAGATTTTCAACATTCTTTCAAACCATTCCTTCTGATCAAAAGTATCAAAAGCAAAATAGAAAACTGACTTTTTTTGATCATCCAAATAAGGATAAAGGAAAAATTCTCCCTGAGACTGCCCACCAGCATAAGCAACCTGAACCCCGAAATAAGGATTCACGAGGAAGGTTTCAGACTTCACCCTTTTTATTTCTCCATGAAAATAATGTAGCATCCTACAATAGCATAGCTAAAAACAAACCATATATACTCATCTTTGAATTGAAATCAAACAGAAAAAAACTATACTCACGGGCTACTAATTTTAGTTCTTTTCAAGAAAAAATGCACTTAATTAATGACGTCCCAACATTTGTTGACCAACAAAAAGGTTATATCAATGTCGTAGTTGATGTTCCTAGAGGATCAAACAATAAATACGAATACGATCATGTCTTAGGATGTTTCAGACTTGACCGTGTTATTCATAGTAGTATGTACTATCCTGTAGATTACGGCTTCATCCCTCAAACCTTATCTGAAGACGGCGATCCTTGTGATGTATGTCTTCTTACAACCAATCCAACTTTCACCGGTTGCATCATCAAGGCAAGACCTATCGGAATCCTCTATACTTGCGATAATGCAGGAGATGACCCTAAAATTATTGCCGTTCCAACAAGTGACGTAGACCCAAGACGGGACGAAATCCACCATATCGATGATCTCGGACACCATATGAAGGAAGAACTCTTCACGATTTTCAAACAAATCAAATTCCTCGAACACGAAAAATATGACAAAGTAGAAGTGAAATGATTTTGAAGTATCCTAGAAGCTCAGCAAGAAATTTTAATCTCCATGGAAAGATACTTTAAGACTTTAAAACACTAAACACTGAATATGTCTTTCTCTGCAAAATATACAGATAAAAGCTATTTCAAAAAGAATTATGGGAATACGATAAAATATCTGCTCTATACATACAAACAGTTTTGGGGATATGGAACAGTAGCACTTATTACGAGGATTATAGGAACAGGATTAATGATCGTTCCTCCTCTTTTTTACAAAGAAATTTTTGATAGCATTACCCAAGTAGGAGGAATTCAAAATGAGATTATGGCACATGCCATCAGCGTACTCTTTGTGCTTTTTGGGATCCAAATAGGAACTTTTACCGTATATAGAATCTATGAATATTTTTTCGTCTCCTTTGAGATGAAAAACCAAGAATGGTTAAATAACACCTTTCTTCAGAAACTCCAACAACATTCTTTCCAGTTTTTTACTGATAATTTTACTTGATCTCTAATTAGTAAGCTAAGGAAAGGCGTGTCTGCTTTTGAAAGGATTACAGACATTCTTTTGCGGGAAATAATCCCATTTATCATCAATATTACACTGATTCTTATTATCATTGCTCAGGAACAACTCCTACTTGCCTGAGGTCTTCTGATCCTGATTATTCTCTTCTCTTTTATTCAGTACAAACTTTATATCTTTATCCATCCTTATCAAGAAAAAGCGAATGCATTAGATAGCGAACAGTGAGGCGTTTTATCTGATATTATTACTAATAATTTTACAATCAAATTCTTCGCCTCTGAGTCAAAAGAAGAAAAAAAATATGCAAAATTAAACTATGAAGCCACACATGCAAGAAAGGTTCAATACTTCAAATCAATGCGAATCTGGGGAAGTACTAGCTTGTTTGCTATCTTTCTCCAAATTTGAATCATGTATATTGCTCTTCGTATGCGAGGTGCAGGAGTAATCTCAATCGGTATGATCGTTTTGTTGCAAACTTATGTATTGAAAATTATGGACTTCCTTCAAGGGATTGGTCAGACATTAAGAAGCCTCTTCAGATCGATAACAGAAATCTGAGAAGTTGTAGAAATCATTGACACTCCGCATGAAATCCAAGACAAAAGCTCCAAAAAACTGAAACTCCAACACGGAGCAATCTCATTCAACAACGTAAATTTCAGCTACGGAGAAAACCAAATCTTCCACGACCTTAATTTCCATATCAAACCAGGAGAAAGAGTCGCACTCGTCGGAGAATCCGGAAGCGGAAAAACCACGATTACCAAACTCTTATTCAGACTTTATGATATTCAAAAAGGGGAAATTCTGATTGATGATCAAAATATCGCTGAAGTTACACAAGAATCTTTGAGATCTTCAATGTCTATGATTCCTCAAGATCCAATTCTCTTTCATCGTTCCATCAGAGAAAATATCGCCTATGGAAAACCTAACGCAAGTGATGAAGAAATCATTGCTGCTGCCAAAATGGCGAGATGCCACGAATTTATTTCTCATCTCAAGGACAGTTATGAAACTTTAGTTGGAGAAAGGGGAATCAAACTTTCATGAGGAGAAAGGCAAAGAGTAGCGATTGCGAGAGCGATCCTCGAGAATAAACAAATCATCGTCATGGATGAGGCAACATCAGCACTTGATAGCGAATCAGAATTCCTTATCCAAGAAGCCATAGAAGAGCTGATGCAAAACAAAACCCTCTTAATTATCGCCCACAGACTCTCAACCATTATGAAAATGGACAAAATCATCGTGATGGATCAAGGGAAAATCGCAGAGAAAGGCTCACACAAAGAGCTCCTTGCAAAAGACAACGGAATCTATAAAAAATTACGGAATATCCAATCTGGTGGATTTATTGGATAGCGTATTTATTTTCATTTGACGGGATGCGAAATATTCTTATCTGATGTGGTTTTCTCCTTATTATTGGAACTTTACTCCGATTGGATCACCAGAAAAAAAGAAAAAAAATTGAAGGCACTCCGCTTTCAGCCTTCATCCCCTGCTACAACGACGGAGCAACAATTGAAACAACCCTCAAAAGCCTCTATGCAAGCTATCCCCACGAGCTGTTAGAGGTTTTCGTGATAAACGACAAAAGCACCGACAATTCGCTAGCAATCCTCGAGAAGCTCAACCAAAGCTACCCCTTCCACTTGATCAACAACAAGGAAAACCTCGGAAAGTCCAAATCCTTAAACGAAATAATCCCCGCTGCAAGCCATGCTACCCTACTCATTATTGATGCTGATACCAAAATCTCCAAAGCAAATATCGCTGATATGCTCAAGAGAAAAGTCTGAAAGGTTGCCGGGGTTTCCTGCCCTTACAAACCACTTAATAAAGGGATACTACCAACCATGCAACACATCGAATATGTAATGTTAGCCTATATACAAGGTTCTTATAATATCATTAGTGCAATGGGAATGCGAGGAGGCTGTATTATGGTAGACAAAAAAGCTTTTCTAGAGGTCGGTTCTTTTTCCTATCAAGCTATTATTGAAGATATGGATTTAGCATTCAAACTTAATAAAGCCTGATACAAAGTAGAACAAAGCCAAATCCCAGTAGAAACAGAAGTCCCAAATACCTTTAAAGACCGATGGAAACAAAAAATTAGACGAGGATCATGAGGTTTTCAATGCTTTGTGAAATATCGAAAAATCTGGATAAAAAATCCCCTTCATCTGCTCTTCATAAGTTATTTCTGTGTTAGCACGGGAGTCTCTGTGTTCTACTTTGTCAAAGACCGAATCCTCATCAATACCATTATAGAAGCAAATCAATCTTGGACCGCTATCTTCTTCATCTTAAATCCTAAACGGCGACTAACCACAATCTTTACCAAGCTAGGCTTCACCCTCTTTGCACTCCCTTATACCATTCCGCTCATCAAATCTCGAAAAGACCTCCGAAAAATCATTTACATCATCCCTTTTTCTCTCGTCTATATTCCACTATTCTTCGTAGTAAACATCGGCGGCATCATCTCTTGTAGCACCAAATACCGTGCCCTTGAATCAGGGGAAAGAAGAGGCCGATAAACAAAAGCCTCCCTCCATAGCTCTCTCAATCCTTCCACCGCTTTAACCAAACACCACCCATGCTAGCTTCCTCTGCCCAGCTCGGGAAATACGAGCAAGCCCTCTACTACGAAATCTTCATCAAGGAGGAGTACCGCATCGCCAAGCCTACCATCAAAAACGCAAAAACCATCTTTGATATCGGCGGCCACCTCGGATTTTTCTCTGAACGATGCCTTTCACTCAATCCACACCTCCAGCTCCATTATTTCGAACCCTTTGACGCCCTCTTCCAGCAGGCAAAAATCAGACTTCAAGACTTTGCACCTCAAATCACCTTCAATCCCTTCGCTATCGCTAGCTCCACAGGCACAGCAACCTTCACCTTCAATGCATCCAAGACCATGCAGTCGAGTAAAGCGGCATCTTTTCTCAATCCCGCAGGTATTCCTCAACAGATCCATACGCAATCACTCAATCAGTATATCAAAGAGCAAAAAATCTGATCCATCGACTTGGTAAAGCTCGATATCGAAGGAATGGAGTTCGAAGTCCTCTTTGCTCTAGAGCCCGCGACCCGATCTTGCATCAAAACCCTCCTCTGTGAAGTCCATCTCCTGACCAAATCCGAAGCAGCACAATTCCCTCATCTGCAATCCCTCCTCAGCACGCATTTCGCCCAGATCACACGGCTCCCAAGCCCCTATAACTCCAAAATCAACCTCTGCTTCTGTCAAAACCCGCTTTAACTCAGAGAAAATCCAAACTTTCCAACCTCCCCCTCCTCCCAAACCATGAAAAAACTCAAAAAATCTGAATCCTTCCTCCATTTTCCCTCCCCCTTCAGACAAAAAATCAATGCTTTGGAGATGTTACTAGAATTTTGAGTCAATCTGACACCACTTTGCTCTCAGGTGGTGCTAGAGTGAGGCAATCTGGCATCACTTTGCACTCAGGTGGTGCTAGAGTGAGTCAATCTGACACCACTTTGCTCTCAGGTGGTGCTGGAGTGAGGCAATCTGACACCACTTTGCACTCAGGTGGTGCTGGAGTGAGGCAATCTGGCATCACTTTGCTCTCAGGTGGTGCTAGAGTGAGTCAATCTGACATCACTTTTTACTTTTTGATCCAAGTTTGAGGCATTTTTGTACCTTGTTGCATCAAGCGACTACCAAAACGCCCTATTTCAAAACTGCTCGGATCAAAACCCCTAACCAAGAGGAACGATCTGCCTTCAAAAGCTTTTTTTGAAACAAAACAAAAGAAAATTTGACTTTATCCTTGATTTTTAACAGCGAAACTCCATAGTAAAAGACGATTTACCTCCCCAAATACATTATGAAAAACATACAGCGAGCTTTGCTCCTTCTCGGCGGAATCCTACTCATCGGAATCACGACCTTGCTGCGACCCAAAGCTTCTAAAGCTCCTCAAGCTGCCGAGCAGCGACTTACCAAATACGAGCAAACCGCACTTACCGACACCGCCACCATCAAAAAGCTCTTAAAACAGTTCAGTGAGTATGCTGATTTTTCGATTAGCACCGAACAGAGACCCTACACCTTTGCCATCAACCATTTCAATGCCAGTGAGGGAAAAAATATCGGTTTTGACTTCTCAAGCGACAGAGAAAGGAACCAGACGCTCCTCTATCGTGCCTCGCTCCTCTTTCTGCTGATTCCCTCCGTCGAAAAAATCACGATAACCTACGGAGAGGATTCAGTCTTTTCTGCTCTTAAAAAAGACCTCGAAACGCTACTCCAGCTGAGATTTGAAGACTATAGCAAGGACAGTAACGCTTGAGCACAAGCAATACAAGAAAAAATCTGAAGCGAAAATTTCGATTGGGATGAGGTCAACGAACTTTTTATTCATTTTCCGGAAGGATTACTCTCACAAGAGCTCGCCCCATAGGCAAAAGAAAACACGCTCACCCCGCTCTGCACAAATCACTCCTTGAAACCGAGCAAAAAATAAATACAATTCCAACACAGCATGATACTTGATAAGTCCCTTACTTCTTAACCTTAATTCCTAATGTATGCTTCTGTTTTCCTTTTCTATGGCGAAAATACTTACGCATTAAGACAAGAACTCCAAAGGCGAAAAGTAAACTTCTTGGAAAGATACGGGCAAGATGCACTTTTTCACTTTTCCAATCAGAACCGAGACCTTGGGATGATCAAGCAGGCACTCTATGCTGGTGGACTTTTCGTTTCCAAGAAAATGGTAATCATTGAGGGAGTACCAAAAGACACTTCAGAAGGGAATACCCTTTCAGCAGATAAAATTGAGAAATTTTTTGAGGATTTCCAGCAAAATATCGACAAACTCCCAGCAGATACGATCGTGATTCTCCTTTCTAATAAACCCGACAAAAGAACCAAACCTTTCAAACGATGCATGGACAATCTCCAGCTCAAAAACTTTGAACCTTACAAAGAACCACAACTAAAAACGCTCATTACCAGTCAGCTCGAGCCACTCAAGATCGGGAACGAAGAATTAAGCTACTTCCTCCTAAAAATCGGCGACGATCCTTACCGTTTAGTAAGCGAAGCAGAAAAATTAAAATACTGACTCCCTCCAGCGACCAGTCAGATCACCAAAGAACAGATCGATGAATACTGTTTTGGAATGGTAGAGGGAGATTCTTTTGCATTTTTTGATCAGCTTTTTTCTGATCCGGTGCTCGCAGCCCAGACGCTTGAAAAAATGAAGAGCGACGGAGAAAACCGAAACACCGCGAACGGACTTTTGACCCGAGGACTGAAAGTATATCTTACGCTGCTAGATTATCATCAACAAGGCATCACTTCAGCCAAAGAAATCATCGCACAGACCAAGCTTAACCCTTTTGTCGTCCACAAAAACCTAAAAAACATTAGCATATTGCTTAGCTACCAAGACTTTATCAAAAGCTTCTTTAAACAGCTCATCGAACTCGAATTTGCTATCAAAACTTGAAAGTATCCAGAATCTTATTATCGACTAGCCACAAAAAGCATCTTGCTTTCCGAACATCAAAAATAGAAATCCACTTTTACCTCATCAAACGATATAAAGTATGAAAAAACTGATCTTCCTTTGAGTTTTGCTCTCATCCCTTCTACGAGGCACTGCTTCGACCTATGCAGCCTCCAATTTCCAGAAGAAGCTGAGCTGTAAAGTGACCGAAAACGCAGTCAGAGTATATCTCGTCCAAGAAAGTGAGACCTTAAAATGCCAGGAATACCTTACCGTCATCAATAGTTACCTCAAAACAGCTTATCAGGACCTCACACAAATCATGAACAACCTCAACCGCTGAGATGACCGCTCCTACCGATCTTCGCTCTATGAATCCAAAAAAAAGCTTTTCTTAAAGCTCGCTTCACAGAAGAATATGATCCAGGGAGCAATGGAAGATTTTGAGAACGAGTTACTAAGCAAGAGTAAACTCTTCCTCCAAAATACCCTCCTTAAGAAACAGCAAGGGCTCCAGACCGCAATCATCGAAACTGAAAAAGAGCTTGCACAAGCCTCAGGAAATACCTTTAATCTCGAGAAAACACTTTCCGAGCTCACCCTAAAATTAGAAATGATTAATCTTCTACTCACAGCAGACTCAATGGATACCTTTATGAAAAACTTTGAAAGCTACTTAACTTTATTTCCTTTGCCAGAGGTATGAAAATAGGAATCATCTCAAGTGGAATGGAAAGCTTGGCACTCTTCAGCTTCTTGCACCGCCACGACCAAGAATACCTCATCTACTATGATAGTCTCAACGCCCCTTATGGAGAGAAACACTTTGAAACCTCCTTACAAGCCGTCAGAAAAGGAATCGAGCGACTAAAAAATAAAGAAGTAGACCTCATAATTCTACCACCTATATATGAACTCTATCTCCTACAAGAAAAAAAAGAAAAGCTGATTGCTCCCCTCTTTCAGACTTACCTTCTCACAGAAGTTTTCGCTCACTCTCTCGTCGGAAAATTAGGAATTCTTGGAGAATATGCTGACTTAGAAAAAGCCCAATCCTTACTAACTGAGCTCTCCAGCTCCTATACTCCGACTCCCGCACAAAAAACCACAAAAACTTTTCACTTTCCCTTCCAGTACCGATCCAAAGAATGCGGCATCCTCAATCCGCTCCTTAGCAGACTCTCCCGAAAAAGCATTCTTACTAATACACTTTTAAAGCACGAGCTCCGCTATTTCAAGGATGCAGCAGTCGATTCACTCATTCCGCTCAACTACCTCTATTTCAACGCAGAAAAAACCATCGCTAAATTCCTAAATTTCAGAAAAATCAGATTCCACCGCCAAGAGAAGCTCGAAAAGATCTTCCTCGAACTGACAAAAAAGAAAGAAAAATCAGAATACTCCATTTCAATTTTCGCCACCGACCAGAACCATTCCTTACTCAGAGAGAAAAGACTCCTCCGATACTTACAAAGATGAAAATCAGCAGAAATCCATCGAATCGCATAAAAAATTTAGCTTTTATTCTTAAAAAAAGGAGAATGAAATGCACAATAATAGGCGCAGGCAGTTGGTGAACAGCACTGGGACAAGTGCTCTCCGAGAATGGTCACGAAACCAGACTTTTCTCACTTTCTCAGGCAGACGCCGACAGGATTAACCAGAAGCACGAAAACTTTGAGTATCTGCCATGAGTCCAGCTCCACGAAAAACTCAGCTGCTCGACAAACTTAGCCCAAACACTAGCTGGAGCAGAAATTATCGTTTTGGCAGTCCCATCAAAAGGACTCACTTCCTGCCTCAGGGAGCTCAAGCCTTACTATACCTGACAACCTATAGTTCTCGCCTCGAAAGGTTGGAACGCATCAGACTTTTCTCCTCTTTCCTCCCTCATTACAGAAAAACTAGGTGCCGTGCCGATTATCGTGCTTTCAGGCGCCTCTCACGCCGAAGAGGTCGTAAAACACCAGCCAACCAAAGTGGTCTTGGCTTCATCCAACAAAGAACGAAGAGAAAAGATTAAAAATCTGTTTCACAACAAGCGGTTTAAATGTGAAGAAAGCGAAGATATCGTCGGAGTACAGCTTATGGGAGCATTCAAAAATATCATTGCACTTGCTTGCGGGATCTCTGATGGTCTCAAATACGGCACAAATACCAAAGCACTCATTTTGACAGAGGGAATCCAAGAAATCAGCAAAATCGGCTCCTCTCTAAAAATCAAACCCGAAACTCGGAAAAGTTCTGCGGGGATCGGAGATCTCTATGTTACATGCTCAAGCGTATTAAGCAGAAACCGAAACGCTGGACGCCTACTAGCAGAAGGACATAGTAAAGCAGAAATTACAGGAGGCTTGATAAATATGGTTGCAGAAAGCCTCTATTTAACAGAAGCTATTGCCAAATTTCTCGCAACTACGAACGAAGCATTCCCGCTATTAGACATGATTATCAAGATTGTCGAATACAATACCCCAGCCCAAAAAGCTTTTGATCTATTCCTAGAAAGCTCTTAAAAAGCCGTTCACAACTCAAGACAAGCTACCTGGTTTCTATTTTAATAGTATTGCTCTTGCAATTAAAAAAATTTTTCATATAGTAGTTTGTAATACAAGGTAGTATATTTATCTCAAAAAGCGAATGCTGATGTATGATACCGATAATATTGCAATCCAGATGAGAAAAGGAATTTTAGAATATCTTATTCTCCTCATTATTAGTAAAGGTGAGGTCTATGCTTCAGACATTATCAGCGGATTACAAAAATATGATCTCCTCATCGTAGAAGGGACGCTCTATCCACTCCTCTCTCGCCTCAAAAAAGATCAGCTTTTAACCTATTCCTGGGTAGAGTCAGTCAGTGGCCCTCCAAGAAAATATTATAAACTGACTCCTCTCGGCAAACAGGTTATGAAAAAGATGGAACAAATCCGAAATCAGCTCAATACCGCCATTCTCTGAATCCAGAATCTATAAAAAAATCCCTCTTATTATAAAACAAGACAAAGGAGCCTCTTTTAAAATCAATCTCCCGTGTCATTCTGAACTTTACACGATAAATCATTTTACTTTCCTACCTGTCACACCAATGAAAACACTCAATCTCAATGAAAAATCATTCCAACTTGAAAATAATGTTTTCAAGTTCCTGCAGGATTATATAGAGAGAATCAATACTTTCGTAGCCAAGAATGAAATTGATACGGACCTTCATCAAGATATTTTGCAGAGACTTGCAGACAAGCTCGCCGAAAAAGCAACAGAAAAAACCTGAATCACGCAAAAGATCGCAATCCAAATCGTAAATAACCTAGGAGAACCTGAAGAAATCTTTGCTGAAGAAGAATTTTCCTCAAGCCATCAGGAGAATAGCACAGATAAAGAACAAAAAATACAACAACCTGAACTCTTCTACGAAAAACTCCAAAAAAGCGATCGAAACAGACCTCAAGAGAGTGCAATTCTTTTGTGAGTTTGTGGAATGGTTGCACAAATAAGTGGACGAAACGTGTGGATTTGGAGAGGATTAACGCTATTTGCAAGCTATGTATTTCTCACAAGCGGAACAGGAATTCTCTTTTTCTGGGGTGTTATGGCTTATCTTTTGCTTGCTCTTATCTTTCCAATCACAGAGAAAAACTATGGGGAAAGATCAGTTTTTTCTTACTTTTTGACTCAAATTTGGGATTTGAGGCTCCTCATTAGCAATAGTATAAAATTCTGATTCAGAAGCGTGAAACGAATTGTATGAACGGCTATTCCTACGCTCTTAAAACGAGGAGCAAAACTCTTTTGACCTTTTTGGAGTTTCATAAAAATCTGTTTCCTCTTTTTCCGAAGTATATTTCTTGTCTTTGTCCTTGGCCTACTCGGAATCATGTTCTATTACCTACAAACTTGATATGTATGGAATAATATGGAGATAACTTCCCGATTCCCAGCAATTACTTCCCTAGGAATAGCTTTTGGATTTCTATCAGCATTATTACTGTTGTTAGGAAGTATCGGTGCGTTATCAAAGAAGAGGCTTATGAATACAGCCACTTTAAGCACTGCAATCATAAGTTGAGTTTTTGCAATAATTATTGCAGGGATTACAGGAGTTCAATTTTTCTCTAAAATAGAAAGTTCAGAAGTGTCTGAATTCACAAGGGAACTTTATATTCCAATCCCTGAAAAAAATCAACCTTTAACTATTAGTATAGAACCAAATAATCTCATCCTACCAATAGACCCATTTCAAGATTTTATAATAGAAAATAGTAGTATTAATTACATTCCTTACGAAGGAACCAAAATCAAGGCAGTTTTCAAGTATCAAATTAATGCTTACAATAAAGAAACTTTCGCTAAAATAACAGAAAACCTTTCCGAACTTATCTATGAAATCAAAGACGACGTGCTTCATATTTCCCACAAAAATCACCAACTTTTTGATGCAGTAGTGCCTCTTGCTCCTATGATCTATTCTGTAGATCTCTACATTCCCAAAAATCGAAAATTCAACACCAAAAACCCAGTTTATAGGACCAACCTTCACAAACCAGAACGAATGAACGAACGAGGATATTCTGAATATGATTATGATCCGAATGCAAACAAGTGTTCTGAATTAATCTCTTATGTTGAAGAAGAAAATGCCTTTTTCTGCCCTATCAAATTTAACCTCGACACCTGGAATATCAGAAACAGAATCAATGATGATATTAGAGATAATAAAGCTGACAAACTTTCTCCTCTAGAATGATTAAATCGCGACTGGAGTTTAGCCTATAGAAATGATAGCCAATATTGGAATCTCGATAGTATACTTTGGAAAGATAATCAGAAGTTTATCGTGAAACTTTCCGATAGAATGTTCAATATCTTTCTAGAAGTTGAAGCAAGAGTAGATGAAAATGGAGAAATCAGTTACACTAAAAGTGTTGTAAAAGGGATTGAGCAAAAAGGAATAATGACTTCTGAAAGGATGAAGCTTTACCGCGGTCGAGAGAATCTCAAAACCTTTGACCTTAGAGTCTCAGAAGAGCAAGACAGCAATCCATCGATTGAACAAAGAATAGAAACACTTGAAAACAGAATCAAAAACTTGGAACAGCAAATCAGCGAAACATACAATTAAGCCACTATAAAACCTCCCAAAAAACTAATTCTCTCTTGAAAAACAATTCAGAAACGATAAGAGTGTAGCAAGGAATTTTACTTATGCACTCTTTTTATGATAAAAAAAATATCTTTTCTCTTAGGGGTTTTGATCTGCGGAGTTTTCACCAAAGCAAACGCTAATGAGAAGCCAGAAACCGATCGAAAACCTGTAAAATCATGTATCGATCTCAGTAATCAATTCGAGAAATTGGTCAAAAACGGTACTCCTCTTCCCTCTCCACTGTATACAGAAAGTCATCAAGTCTCAACTATCGATCTAGGAACAGAAAAATCTGAATCAAATACTTTTTTGACCACATTCGACGAAAAAACACAGATTTTAACGGTCATCCAATGACCAAAAAGCTTCAACTCTCCACTCGTCGATCTCACAAAAGTAAAAAAAATTGCCAGGATTGCGATTCCACAAGATTTCAAAGCACTCCAAATCAATCGATACAACAATACACTCATTCTTTCCGCAAATCATGAAGGTAAAAGCTGAAAGTCTGAAACAGTCGTGCTGTTTTACGAGATTCTAGATAATAAAATCACTCCTGTACACTATTTTGCCCAAAGTGGGAAACGCGTTTATCTTTGAGTTCAAAACGAAAAACTTTACCTCATCACCAATGAGAATACAACAAGCGAACAAATTGCTACCTTCATCAAACAGCGCCAGGCCGGAAAAAACTTTTTCCCGACACTAAATGAAGGAGTTGGCTATGGACTTGGCTCTACAAAGCAAAAAGCAGTTTCTTGTCAAGACCTACAAACGCTTTTCACTCCACAGGAATTACCTCAGTTCCGAACAATGATCAGCGTCGATCTCAAAAGCCTAAAAGCAACAAAAGAACGTCATACCTTTCTAGGAAACTTTAATCAATTCATTTTTAGCAAAAATCATCTTTACGCCGCAACCACGACTCCCTCTCAAGAAACCAGGCTTCAAATCTTCTGACTTGAGCCTAAAATTAATTACCAAAGATCTGTCTTACTCAGCGGAGAAATCATTGATCACGCCTTCTTCTCCAATCAAAACAAAGTTGGCATCATCACAAAACGCTCTAGCGGGAAATTCCACAATTACTTAGTCAGCGAGCTTAACGGGCAAACTTCCAAACTTCAACAACAAGAAATCTGGAGCTGAACTACAGAATATAGCCACGGAACGCTC
The DNA here is from genome assembly GCA_003260355.1 of SR1 bacterium human oral taxon HOT-345. GTDB lineage: Bacteria > Patescibacteriota > Gracilibacteria > Absconditabacterales > Absconditicoccaceae > HOT-345. The sequence continues at coordinate 287,756 of MPSQ01000001.1, read as the reverse complement.
CTCTGAGAAACCCTTCTGCTAGAGACCAAAAATAAAGATTGAATGCTGATTACATTAAACGGTGAGACAGCTCCAATCCCGCTCTCCACAAAAAAAGAAGAGCAGCTATTCCTACTGGACGAAGCTCCACTCTCACTCCTCAAAATCAGAGAAGAAAAAGGGAAAGTCCTCTTTTCTTTCCTATCGCTCTCATGAACCCTCATAGAAAGTAGCCCAACCACCTATCCTGGCACTTCCAAACTTTTAGGAACTCCGATCCGAAACCAGGCACAAAATCTGCTCTTACTTCCTATCAATATCGAAAAAGACGGCAAATCTTTTCAAGGGATCAAGGGAATCCAACCTTCTTCTAAAGCTATCAAAGAGAACTTCTCTAGAGAATACAAGAGCAATACCGAGCTTACCTTTGATACAGGAGGAATTTTACCAGATTTCTCGTTTATCATCAGTAATAATCTTATTGATCTCTTTGTCCATCAATCACCTGAGAAAATGAAAATCTTAAAAAGAGACTAAATCTGAATAGCCCGACAACTCCCCTCACAAACAAATGATTCTAAAATTCAAATTCAACTTCAACTCCTTTCCACAACCTGAGATGCAACCAAGAAAAATTATCATCCTAGAAAATATCCGCTCCGCATACAACGTTTGAAATTGCATTAGAACCGCAGATGCTCTCGGCTGGGAAGTCCGACTAACCGGATACTCCCCTTCTCCAGTAGAAAATCCCAAAGTCAAAAAAACCTCTCTCGGTGCAGAAGAACAAGTGCAACTAAAACAGTTCAACTATAGCACAGACGCTATTCAGGAAGCGAAAAGGCTCTGAATTTCGGTCATCGCAGCAGAAATCGCTCCTGAAGCAGTTTCTCTAACAAACTATAAAAGAGAAGGAAAACAGTCCCTTGCCATCATCTTCGGAAATGAAGTAGAAGGCGTGCTTCCTCAGACTTTAAAAGCAGTAGATGAAGTCGTTTTTATTCCTATGCAAGGAGTGAAAGAAAGCCTGAATATTGGTCAAAGCTCGGCAATTATAATGCGAGAACTCAGATAAAAACCACTATAAAAATTTTATTTCTTTTTAAACCTTATCAATGAACACGCTCCTTTCCGCGATCAAATACCTCTTCAACTTCATCATCCACATCGATAAACACCTCGTTGAGCTGTTTAATAGTTATGGAATACGAATCTACGGAATCATTTTCCTGATTATCTTCATCGAGACCGGATTAGTTGTAATGCCATTCCTGCCTGGAGATTCTTTATTGTTTGCTGCTGGTGCCTTAGCAGGCAACCCAGAAAACACGATCAATGTTCATCTAATTCGATTGATCGTCTTCTTTGCGGCCATTATCGGTGATAGCGTAAACTACGAAATCGGTAAATTCCTCTGACCTAAAGTCTTCACCGGGAAAATCAAACGAATCAAAAAAGAACACCTAGAAAAAACCCAACATTTCTACGATAAACACGGAGGGAAAACCATCATCTACGCTAGATTCATCCCCATCATCAGAACTTTTGCTCCTTTCGTTGCCGGGATCGGAGAAATGAAATACAAAAAATTCATCTCATTCAATATCATCGGAGGATTTCTACGATCTGCATTATTTATCTATGCGGGCTATAGCTTTTGAAGCTTGGAAATCGTACAAAAAAGATTTACACTGATTATCTTCGCCATTATCCTCCTTTCCCTCGCACCAATCCTTATCCAACGGATCTCCCACAAAATAAAGAGCAAAAAAAAACAAATAACTCCTAAAGCCCTTCCTGGGCTTTTTTAAATGCCAACCTTTCTTGCTGCTTACGATAATAGTTCGCAAATCTATGAGCCTCATCTCTAACCTTCGTCAGCAAACGATCTGCCTCATCATACACCAGATCAAATTCCTCAATACTTCAATGCTTCCAGACATACAACTTCTCTCCTACCGTGGAATCAGACTTTTTACTCTTTTGCCCAATATGGGACTTCTTCCTCGCTTCTCCCTTCCCAAGCGCTGCAAATTGCACTTCTGAAAAAAGCTTTTCTATCGCAGGATATTGCTTTAATAAGTCAAAAAGAATTGAAAGCTGACCTTTCCCTCCGTCGAGAATAAAAAGATTCGGTAGTACAAACTTCGCCACCTCTTGTTTCTCCGCCAACCCAAATCTCCTGACCAAAACTTCCTGTAATGCCTGATAATCATCATTTTTCACAGTCTGAATTTTGTATTTCCTGTAGTTCCTTTTCTCTTCTAGCCCGCCAACCAAACAGCTCAATCCTCCGCTCGTCCGCTCCCCACTTAAATGAGAAATATCCAAACATTCAATCTGATACGGGAAATGCGATAAATGATAACGCTGCTGAAGCTGAGTCAACAGCTCCTTCATCACACTCCCTCCTTGCAAAGTCTGTGCCAAAAGATAGGATTGAAAAAAGTCATCAAAAAGCTGATCCATGCGTGCAGTTTCTTCTTTGGTAAGAGAAAACTTCTCCGTAGCAAACCAATTTCCTTGCGGACTAAACGTCCCAAACTCAGAAGAAAAATTCGCCAACATTTCGTCGGTATCGAAATCTTCTTCTTGAAAGTGATGACGGATCACATCGATCATCTTCCCTTCAAAAAAATGCAACAACACATAACACCTCCACAACCCAATTTGACGAATCTGCAATAAATAACCAGAAAAAGATTTCGCATATTCAACAGATTGTTTCTCAGTAAACTGCGAAATTTGTAAATAAATATCCCTCAATTTTGCCGCCCACTCAAAATTCTGCACCGCTACAGCATCATCAATCAGCTTTTTAAGCTGTTTTTCTATGGGCTGAGTGTTTCCTTTAAAAAAACTCGTAATCAACTGGGGATAGTCAGGCTTTTCTAACTCCGGCTTCGCACACCACCCTTTACATAGTCAAAAATAAAAATCTGAACACAGTTTCCCCTCTTTGAATTGACTCAAAGGACAGGTTCTATACTGCACAATTTGCCTGAGATATTGAAGAAATTTCTTGAGCTCCCTCGTATTATGCTTGGGTCAAATATAGACCGCTCCGTCATTTACTTTCTTTCTCGTGATGAAAAGCTGAGGAACAGGATGCTTCGTGAGCTTAATATAAGCATAGGCATTCGCCCCCTTCAGCATATTATTAAACGGAGGCAAATGCTTCTTGATGAGATTAGATTCTAGATAGAGACTTTCACTCTCATTCTCCACACTGAGAAAATCCACGGTCTCCGCCTGTGCAATCATATCCTGCTTCCAAACACTCCCTGGAGTGAAGTATTGCCCAACCCTCTTCTTCAAATTCTTTGCTTTCCCGATATAGAGAATCTGCCCCTTCTTATCTTTGAAAAGGTAAACACCAGGCGTATTTGGAAAGTGAGCAATCGCAGAAGGCTTGAGCATAAAAAAGAAAAAAGAAATGAAATCTGACTCCCTCACGATAGTCAATCGAAGAACGAATGCAAGCACATTTACCGCTATTCTTCCTCCTCTCAAATATCATCAAACAGCCCCAAAGCCTGCCTTCCCTCTTCCAACTCCCCTCCCCCCAGCAAAGGAATCAAAACCAAAGAAGCTTATGAAGTCCTACACTCATTATGTGCGGGAAGGTTTGCTCATTTTCCTCCGACAAGAAGAAAAAATCTGAACATTTCAAACTTTTGAAGAGATTTTCATCAGTTTCTGATAGCTTTTTTGTAAAAAAATCAGGAACCTATGATCCTCCTACCACACTTTCGACTTTTTGATAGAAATCCACCTAGGTCCGAGAGTAATTTGAGCTTTTTGATAGAAATCCACCTGGGTCTAAGAGTAATTTGAGCTTTTTGATGAAAATCCACCTGAGTCTGAGAGTAATTTGAGCTTTTTGATAGAAATCCACCTAGATCTGAGAGTAATTTGAGCTTTTTGATAGAAATCCACCCTGGGTCTGAGAGTAATTTGGGCTTTTTGATAGAAATCCACCCTGGGTCTGAGAGTAATTTGAGCTTTTTGATAGAAATCCACCCTAGGTCTGACACCACTTTCATACAGAGGGAGGATGCTCCTTCAGTCCTAAATCTGATTTCAGCTTTTTTCCCACATTTTTAGGTTGAGAGCAAAGCAAAAATAGATCTCCCCAACTACCCATCCGACATTTCCACTAAAAAGAAAAAAGCCCCCTCTGCAAATCCTGCAAAAGTTGCTCTTTCCTCTTTTTGCTATCAAAATAGCCATTATGCCAAAGTGAGATCCTTTTTGATCTCTCTCCTCTTCAAAAGCCTTAAATCCAAAAACGCCTATCCTCTCGGACATGAAGAAAAGATTCAAAAATCCATCAATCTAGGAACATTCACATATTTTTCACAAGTTGCATCATCTACAGGAGTTGTTCCTTGCCAATAGGTTTCTCGTCCCTTATCAGTCTTTCCTAGCACAAGGTACTCAGTCTGCTCACTCCCTGGCTGTGTCAAGAAAACCTCTACAAGATTTCCTTCCGCCTGAATACCTCCATAGGATGCAGTTTTTGGATTAAGTTTTCAAGTATAGTCTTTGTAATTGATTTTTTTGAGGAGATTTTCGAGTTTCCCCTGTCTACCCGGAACGAGGAAATCATCAGCTTTATCTGCACACCCCTCAAACGTTCCATCTCAGAAGCTAATTCTTGCTTCGTAAGGATGCGTCTCACCAACAGTCGTATCGAGACAAGCTTCTTTAGTGAGTTCACCTTCTATAACACCAAGATCATATTTTTCACCAGAAAAAATCAGATTCTTTCCAGACGTTCCCCAATAGCCGATATACGTATTATCAGTTTCAAATGCGTGTGTCTCATTATTTGGAAGCGTATAAGTAAACGAATCTACTCTTAGGCTTGCATCCCAGAATGGCTCTTCTCCGAAGAGATCAAAATTAAACTCAAGCGGAGAAGGTTGATTTTCAGTAAACTCCCCACAATGAACCTCAATGGTTCTCGTGCTCTCATCATAAATCTTATCAAGCTTCTCAGTCGCTTCTTGCTTTTTAGCAGCATTTTCTTCCCCTAAGTACACCAGGTTCATCACCTCATCCATATCGTAATTAAGCTTAGTAGAGACAGAACAGATGAGAGTATCATTCAAATACTCTACATACGATTCTCATACGCCATCAGCTTGGATTTTTTCCACCCAACCCTCAAAAGTCTGCTCGATCTTGTCCCAGATATTTTCAGTTGAAGCGAGAGCATCATTACGAAGAACATAACCGTTGAGTTCTCCATCTATCCACACTCCGCTAAAGGCTAAGGGTTTAATGTCTTTAGCTGTTTTGCCAAATACTGGTGCAAGCGTCTCTAGAAATGCTTGTGCAGGAGATGCTGTAGCTGGTTTGACTTCCGGCTCAGTAGGTTGAGTTTCCTTACACCCCGAAAATAAAGTCGCCCCCAAAAAAAGGAGCATAAGACTGATTCCTGATCGTTTTTTCATGATGAAAAGAATAAAAAATAAAAAAGAACACCCTGAGATTATAAAGTTTATGCTAACAACACAAGGACTTTAACAACAAATGCAAGCCTTTTTATAACGCTCCTCACATTAACTTTGCCTTTTTCCTATTGTCTCTAACAGTTCATTAGCTTTTTCTGTAGTTCGAGCAGATTTTTCTTCAAAAAGAGACAAAAACTCTTTTATGCCCTCTCGAAAACCTGTAGGACTAGCCATATATCCATAAGCAGAAACCTTGTCTCCATTTCCAAATCTCATAGAGAAACTCCAACTATCCCCATCAAGAACTCTATCGTTGTTATAATTTTTCCCAATTGTCAGATTTTTACTACATCAAATCAGTGGTTCTATCGCTTTATTTGATCTATAACAGCATTAATTTGGGGGGAGAAGGGGATTTTCTCATCTATTTTTTCAATTCAAGTATTGCGCATAGTGTTATAATAAAAGTCTAAAACTCAACATATTTACATACTTTCTATCCAAGCCCTTATACTTCTCAATGCTATTTCTAATCTATCAAAAAACTGATCATCTCAAATATGCACACCAGCATCATCAGAAAATTTTTCCAAAAAACTTTCATGATCATGCATAAGGGTATCTAGCCTTTTTAATGACTCATCATACCCTTTAGCTTTATAGAGTTTCATCAAAAGTCCTTTGCTCAAGTCTAGGCTAATGATAAACCGTGTATAACCATAGGATAATAAGGTTTCTCTAAAACTCTCCCATTCTCTATCAATACTTACATCCGCAATAAATGAAATTCATGAATCTAACACTTCTTTTAGTCTATTATTTCTGAGTTTTTTATGTTCCTCTATATCCCAAAATCCTCTATTTTCAATCACTTCAGAAAGGATTGCATCATTATTAAATATCGGCAAATTTAACTTAGTGCTTATATAGTTTGAAATAGGTGTTTTGGAGCTTCATACACATCAAGCAAATGTAATACAGAATTTTTGCATATCATGTTATCATCAAATAAAATTATAATCATGATGGAAAGGAATACATCTAAACAGCAAACATATTTTCCTTCTTATTGATCTCCTTAATCTAGAATAACCTTATATCCGCTAATCTCAAGAGTTGAATAATACTCAGACTCAAACCATCCTACATGAAAAAATGAAGTGATACTGAGCTCCACTTGAAGCTCTTCTCCTGCCAAAAGCGCCTGTCTTGTCTGTGCATCAAAACTAGCAAATCCAATGTTTCATTCAAAAAGTTTAATGCTATAGTTGCTCAATTTTCAATCAGAAATATGGATAGTCTCCAAAGTCTGCTCTGGAGTGAAATCGACCAAAAGTTCATCAGTTTCCTCATCTTTATACATTTTAATCGTTCAGGTTACCTTAGTTGCTCCAGTAAGAAGGAAAGCCGCATGGTCTTGAGTGATTTCCTTTGATTGCAAAGTCAGTCCTCCGATAGCATCTCCAATTTTCAAATCAGCTAAATTCTGACTCAATTTTGCCGAGGTTTGCTCATCATTACAGGAATCTTCGGCATCGCAAATTGCTTGTCCTGAATTGAGGGATCATTTCGGATCTTGATTTTCTGGGATCGGATCGCTTGGCTTGATGAAGAAACAACCGCTCAAAAGAAAGGAAAAGAGCAATAAAAATCAGATTTTCTTCATGGGAATATGCTATTAAAAGCTAAAAAACTTATTTACTCAATACCCTTGTAGACTCTAAAGCCCTCAAGAAGAAAGTAAAGTTTTCAACTAGATCTGGTATCCTATTATGTTCATACAGATTATACTCCTGTGTGAAAATCGTAAGAGGATCACTATTTTGCCGTTCCTTACATTCTCCAAAGAGCAATGGATAATTTGGGAACAAAACATATCAACTATACCCACATTGTCCAAGAGGAATCCATAATCAATCAACAAAAACTCGCACCAGCAGTATAAATTCTCATGATCATGCTCCGGATCCTATAATTTGATAGATATAATCCCCATATTTTGTCTTATGATGGAGAACAAAGGGTCAAATCATTGGAGAAGTGCCATATATAATTTCCAGACTTCAGTATGGAAAATGGTATCAGTATTCTTTTTCAATTCGTTTCAGCATATGACCATTGAGTACTATTCATGAGCCAATACTTGATATCATTGATCAAAATTGATTTTTTGTGATGTTTCATGCTCAGTAGGTATAAAATCAGCTTCAATTCTTCATAGCTAAATCGCCTCCAGCTTCTTCATCATTTCGATATCATCAATCTGGATTTTTTGTAAGAGGTCATATCAGTGGATATTCTGGTATCTCTCCAAGATCTCGTCATCTTTTGAGAAGATACGTATACAAATCCACAAAATAACGAACAAAAGGATGATCTCACCCTAAATCCTGATAATACGAGAGCAAGACTGGATCTTTTCAAGCATAGTTTTTTTGTGGATTATTTAATTCAGTCTTTAATTTTTGATATAAATTACGGATATAGCGATCTACACAGACATCTTTTTCATAATAAGTCCCTCTATTTGTTTCATAACCGGTTCCGTATTCTTTGCAGGCATCTAAAAGGTCTTGATGAATCGTGTCTATGAACTTATTTACCGCAGAAGAAGTCTTGGTTTGATATTCAAGAATCAGATTTCTATCTTTTTGAAGTTGCTCATACTCCTCTTTGTCAGCTGCTTTGCTTAAGTCTAAGTTTCTATAAAGGTATCATCAAGGAACGATGTTTTGATTCATCATCATTGCTCCGCTGTTTGTAGAATCAGAGGAAGTTTGATGAGACTCTAAACCTTTCTCGCATCAAAGAAGAACTAGAGTAGAGAAAACAATAAGGATCAAAAATCAGATTTTTTTCATTTTTTTCAAAAGAAAGTAAACCTTAAAGAGAAAGATTAGTTATTATCATCTAAATTTTTACAGTGCTGAGCAAAGAACTCTGGATACCTTTCATCGTGAGGAATAATCTCATCATAGGTATCTGAAGCAACATCATAAAGTCTGATTTCTCCTGTCTTTTTATCTACCTGAAAACGATGATATTTCAGCACTCTGCTCGGATAATTTTCAGCTAAAGCAAGCTTATAACTCTCATCATCTATACTTTCCAAATCTAGATAATAGCCCAAAAACTGCTCGGTATCACCCTGATTCGGAGCAGCCAGAGCCTTATCATAGTCTTGTTTAACTCCTATGAATTGAGGTGAAGCAAAAATCTGCTTTTCAATCTCTGCAAGGCAAAGATTTGTCGTGTTTTCAGATTTTTTTTCTTTTTGTTTAGTAGTTATCTGGAGATCTCTTTTCTGTCCACAAGTGAGACGAAGGCTATAAGGCACATGCTGTGGGAAATGAGCATCATCATTGATTTGCTGGAGCGAGGCATGAATATGACTTTCACTAAGACAAATCGTCCCATCTTTTTCAAATCCCATAACATTGACTGATCCTCGCCCTAGACTATTTTCTTCATTTTTCTTCCAAGTATGAAAGAAAGTTTCTACTGCTTCATCAGGATTTTCTTGTAATCATGAAAGCGAGAATCCCCGTCATTGAACAGTCAGTTTTTCCTCTCCTTCTTGCCATTCAAAGGAAGCTTCCTCAATTTGTGGCATCGGTAACTTACTCGTTTGAGCAAAATCTTGAAGCAGAGAAAATTCATAAGATAAAGCCTGATTTTTACTCTTATCTAAACAAGCAGCAAGAATAAAGCTTATACCAAGCAAAAGAACTCACATTCCCAATCTTTTCATCATACTTACATTAGAAAATAAAACGAGTCATCAAAAAACAAAACTAACTGAAATATAACAAAAGCCAAAAGAAATGCAAGATGCACTTTATTATTGACTTTCATAATAAATTAAGTATCATACCAAGGGTAATAAAAAAAAATTTCACTATGGAAAAAAATTCAAATAAAGAGCTATTTAAAGAGCTGAAAGAAACGAAGCATAAGCTCAAAATCGCAGGTTTCACAATCTCTATTATGTTTGGGATTGTAATCGTTCCCATGTTTATGAATCTCAAACCAAGCTACCTAGAGCTCGTCCTCCCTAGTCTAATCGGAATTTTAGGTCCGATATATCTCTGGGTAGAAAAAAAACAGCTCAATCAGTCGATCAAAGGAATCATCAATCTCTTGGATGAAGATTCAGGACTTCGGCGACAACTAAAAGAAGAGATGCAAGAGAAACAAGCAAGCCTCAAAAGAGCAAACAGAGAGTGCGACACGAGTTTCTTTACGCGTAAGATTACTGAGTACGAGAAAAGGATAGCCGCAAATAAGTATTGGCGAACAAAATTTCAGGGTCTCCTCTGAAAGCACCATTAGAACTAGGTTAGGAACACTTAACCTAGTTTTTTCTAAAACACAATCCCACTTTTTTGCAACTAAAAAGAAATCTCAACCTTCTTGGTCGTAAAAATATAGACTGAAACCTGACTCCCAAGATTATATTTCTGCTTAATCGCACTAAAAGCCTGCTGAGGCGAGTCTATCCCCTTAGTATTTGGCAGAAGAACTCAGCTTTTCAATCACTCATCTTGCACTAGAAAAAGTCAATACTGATCAAGAGGAAGCTTCACTAAAACATTCGGATCATTCTGCAATCTCACATCTTGAACAATATCTAGGATCACAGTTGCTACTTGAGCTTCTATCTTCTGCAAAAAGGCAGTATAAAAACTCTGCAAAATCATTTCTAAGGTTCTATTGGTTCTAACGACTCCATGAGAAAGTAAAAGTTTCCCATCTTTACCAAACGCTGACAAAAACACCCCAGATTTACTCTGAAGAGCAACATATTGAGAAACTTCACTTTTTATACGATCAATCACAAGCATTAAAGAAAAGATAAAACACTGATTGAAATATAAGAAATCAGCTCACAATTGCAAGAAACAAAAACAAGAAAAAAGAAAAGAAAGCGTAAAGAAATTTGCCTGATTTTTTGCTTTTTTGAGAAAAAATAGCTATACTTAGTATGGTTTTTACTCATCAGAATGAGAATGCAACAAAGTGAATGCATGCAACTCTTGAGAACACAATACCTCAAAGACACAAAACAAAAAGATAACCTTTCAAAGCTAACAAATCAAGCTTGGAGAGAAAAGAAATCTGAATGTTTGACAACAATCGGAGGTTTTCCTCAAATCAGATCAGTACTCAATTCGTTTGAAGAAAAAGAACATTATGCGCCAAATACAAATTCAAATAGCACTCCATGCCAAGAGAAGCTCATCACAACATTCAGAAAAGATTTTAGTCAAAAAAATAACCTTTCAAAACTAACAAACCAAGCTTGGTGAAGCGAAAAGAATAAATGTCTCAAAGAAATCTGAGGCTACAACCAGCTTTGAACCTTTCTAAAAAATATCGAAACCAACTATACCGAGACCTACGAGGCAAAAGCCACCATACCTTCATCAGCTCAAGAAACCTGAGGAACAAATTGAGGTAAAACTACCACAATGCAAACAGCAGCACAAACAAGGATACAAACTGGAACTACACAATCAACCGCCACACAAGAACTACAAAAAGGACGAGAAGTTATCGAAAAAATTGGAATCTACCTCTGCTATGGATTGATCGCACTCCTCTGTATTGGCGTCATCATCGGTATCATCAAAAATACGCTCAAATACATCTATTCTTTCTACAATACCAGAAGGATGACTTTCATCAAGGTACTTTTGCCAAAATCAGATGGGAAAACTGATCGTGAACAAGAAAAAGAAATCGCTAAAGATATGAAAGAAAAAGTCTGAAGGATGTCACAGTTATACAATGGACTTCACAAAATTTCAGAACTCAGTACTCGGGAAAAAATCATGTACAAATTCTTCTGAAAGCAAAAAATCGTTTTCATCTACCAATACGAAAATGGTCAATTAAGTTTTATCGTTGGAAGCTATCCCGAATACATCAGTATTATAGAAAGTGCGATTTCTGCACAATTTCCAAACTGCTCTCTCGAGAAAGTCGGCAAACCGCAGCCTTTCCAAAAGAAATACCATGATATTATGCCATTAGAACCTAAAAGAGACCCCGTCTATACAATCAGAACTTTTAAACAAATGCCGGATGATCCAATCAATAACCTGATTGATACGATGGGAAAAATCTCTAGCTACGACACAATAACTGCGATGCTCGTCATCAAACCTGAAAGCTCAACCTTCAATGCCAAGAGACAGAAAGCAGCAGAAAGACTTTATAAAGGGCTTGATCTTTATTCGACGAAATGGCGACACCGAAAAAACCTACTCAACCCCTTCAAACTCATCAGTTTTCTAATCCAATGACCAAGTGAAAAACTCCTCTCCAATAAAAAAGAGGAAAGTGTAGGAATGGTAAGAATGGTCAGAGCAAAAGAAGACTCGATGAATGCTATTGGTGAAGAGGCAGGAAATCCAACCTACAGAGCTGGAATCATTGTGATTAGTTCCTCAGATGTAAAAGGACAAGCCAGACAAAACCTGAAAGCTATGGAATCCGCATACAATGTTTACAACGACGAATACAGCAACGGTCTTGAAGACAATAACACCAAGCACGATATCTTCTCTGGTATCTTCCTTTACCTGTGGAAAATTGCAGTAAATTTTTACCTTACAGGCTTTTTCTACAAATACTCTTTTTTCTCGACCAATGAACTCACATCACTCTTCCATTTTGCAGATAGTATTTACAACCGCTCTCCTATCATCGAGTGGATGCAATATAAGGTCCTTCCTTCACCAGCAAATCTCCCACAATTCAAGGATGATGAATGGAATGGCAAGATAATGTCAGGTATCCTCGCAGAAAAGTACAAAAATGGAAACCTCTCCGAGATTCTGAAAGAATACAAAAACCACCGAGCCGTAGCATCAAGGACACTAGAAGAAGAAAAGCTGACTCCTCTCGCAGATTATCAGCTTGCTCACAAGTGAACTTCTATTGAGGAAAAGGATGGTAAATCCACGATCAATAATAATCCAATCCTCGAACAAGACGGACAAAAATTCGTCAAGGAGATCGTCCCTGGCAAAACCATCACAGGCTACAAACTCTACAAAAACGCTGTTCTTCTTGGAACAAATATCTACAGAAATATCCTTACTCCTGTGTATATGAAGAGAGAAGATAGAACCAGACACCACTATATGATTGGAAAATCTGGTACCTGAAAATCAGTCTTCCTCCAAACCATGGCAAGACAAGACCTCTGGAACGGAGACGGAATCTGCCTTATCGATCCGCACGGTGACCTTGCAGAAGACGTGCTAAGTTTCGTTCCAAAAGAAAGAGCTAAAGACGTAGTATATTTCGATGCAGGAAACGAAGACCGTCCAATGGGGCTTAATCTCTACGAAATCAATACTCTTGATGAAGCAGATAGAACCGTAAACGATGCAACAGAAATCTTTCTAAAAATGTTTGGACCAGAAATTTTCGGACCAAGAATTCAGGAATATTTTAAATACGGAAGCCTCACAATTCTTGAAGACTTTGAAGACAGACCAACCCTGCTCGATGTCGTCAGACTTTTTACTGATGAAACCTATAGAGAAGTAAAAGTTGCAAAGGTCACCAATGCGGTCGTAAAAAATCGACGAGAAAGGACCTATAATGCCATGGGAGACAGAGAAAAGGCTGAAATTATCCCATATTTCTCTTCAAAATTCGTATCTTTCAATACCAATAGATTGATCAGAAATATCATCGGACAAACGAAATCCGCCTTCAACTTTGATGACGTGATGAATAATCAAAAGATTCTCCTCGTTAACCTCTCAAAAGGTAAAATCTGAGAATTGAACGCACAGTTGCTCTGAATGATTTTGGTTTCCAAAATTTATAACTCAGCAATGGGAAGAGCCAAACTCGATCCTAAAGACAGAAAAGACTTTTATCTTTATGTGGATGAATTCCAAAACTTTGTATCGGGAACTTTTGCTGATATCCTTTCCGAAGCCAGAAAATATAGGCTTGGACTGATCATGGCGCACCAGTATATCGCTCAGCTCGAAGCAGGGAAAGGACTCTGAGACTCATGAGGCGGAAAATCTGATGTAAAAGCCGCAGTATTCGGTAACGTGGGAACGATGATGTCTTTCAAAATCGGTGCTCCCGATGCAGAATTTATGGAAAAAGAGTACTCACCACTCCTCTGACCTCAAGATATCGTAGGAATCGCCAATTATAAATCATACATAAAACTGAATATTGACAATGCAACAAGTAAGGTTTTCAGTATGAATTCAATCTATACAAAAGATTATCAAAACAAGAAAATCGTTCCTCTCCTCCAGGAATACTCTGCAAAAAAATACGGAAGAGCAAGGAAATTCGTTGATGCAGAAATCTCTACCAGACTTGGTATGGGAGCAGATTTGGAAGACCTCCCAGATCTAGGAACTCCATGAGAAGAACAAGAATCTGCTACCGAGACTTCCTCAGAAGAATAACACTACCGCAAAATAAGCTCGAAAAGCAGAAAAATTCGCCCCTTTCTCCACCAAGAATCTAGTAAAGCACTTAATTTTCCGCCTCCAATGCCCCAAACAAGGAAAACCTAATCACAAAGAATAAGTAGAGGGGGAAAATCAATCTTAAAAACCGAATAATCACAAAACAAAAAAAGGGAAAAAAATCTGACTTCATTTCCCTTTTCTTTTATACATTTCATTTAGTCTTTGATCACATAGCCTACTTCTTTGAGGTCATAGCTATTATTTCTATACAAATCATACAATACCTCAGCAACCGTTCATCTAATATCATTCTTTAAAGCTGAGTTTGAGGCGATAGAACTAATATAATTCCTATAATTTCTTGCTCGATCTTCTGCTGGCTCTTCCATGGTTTGATTCTTCACGAGTCTGGTGAGAAGTGCAGAGAGTTCATCTACCGTTATCAGATCATAAGGTCTAAACGTCGTTTGTGCTTTATCTCCGTTTGGATTCCCATCCCCATTAAAGATAAGATAATCATACGATTTATAGATATAAGGTAGAAGCGTTGGATCAGCATCTCCTAAGTCTATGAACTGATGTGCATAGTTTCTACTTGGTTTCCTACAAAGCACATTTGTAGCAAATTCAGTCATAAATCTTGCTGCTTCTTGTCTGGTTAAGCTTCTCTCTGGAGCAAAGTCTTTGGTGCCTTGCCATCTTGTAAGCTGATAACTATAGAGCATCTGATGAGCTTGTCTCAAGAGTTCTGTCATAGCATTTCCCTGATCAATCGTTTTCTGATCAAGCGGACTAAAACACGTCGTCTTAATTGTTGGATTAAACAGACTCTTTTCTACCTCTTTTGTTTCTACAGGCTTTCACTCATTTCCACAGCTACCATCATAATAGCTTGATGAGAAATCACCGTTAGGACAATTATCTTTTGGTAAGCTTGTTCCTGCTCCACCAGAACGGTAAGAGGAACTTGAACTACTACTAGGAGCTGGAGGAGCTATCACAGTAAGTGTAAACTGAACGGTAGTCTGGTTTCCTGCCTGATCAATCGCAACCACTTGGATAGGATAGCTTCCTGGAGTAGCTGGAGTCGTTCCAATAATTTGAGAACCCGTCATATCAAAGGTCAATCCTGCTGGTAATCCGTTTACCTGAAGCGTTACCGATCCACTATTATCAGTTGCTACCAATGGAATAGGCACAATAGGCGTAGAACGTTGATAGCTCACTCCAGTAAGAGGACTAATCACTGGCGGAATCTCATCCACATCATTCAAAGTAATCGTAACCTTCGCTTCTCCTGTTAATCCGAGCTGATCTTTGAGTTGAATTGTTAAGAGATAGCCACTCAAGGTCTCATAATCAAGTACTCCATTTACCTGCAGTTTATCTGCAACGATTGAAAAGGCGTTGCCGGTATTTCCACCGATAATCTGGTAGCTCAATGTATCTCCAGTATTTTGGTCTTGCCCATCGAAAGTAAGGATTTGCGTAGGAATCGGAGTATTTTCATCAAGCGTAAGCGTTTTATCGGTAAGGGTAGGAGCAAGGTTTAAGTTGATAGTTGATGCAAGGACTCCCGTATGAGTATTTCAGACTTTATCTTTTACTACTACACAAAGATACTTCCCATTCTGATTTGCATCATCAATTTCAAAGTTGAGGGTAAAGGGTTCTGTAGCTCCAGGAGCCACCCCATCTAAACTCATATATCCACTACAATTCACATCCAAACCTACTCCATAGGTAATTGCATAGGCATCATAATCAGGATCTGTTGCTTCTGTAGATTTCCAGAGTCCTGCACCTCATTGGTCTTGCGTCTGGAATGAAATCTTCCATTTCCTTCCATGATTAGAAGCCGTAAAACTAAGAGAGGAAATCGTAGGATGGGTCTTATCAATCGTATAATTTGATTCAGTCTTTGAGTTTTGATTCCCTGCAAGGTCCTTGATATCAACCTTAATACTTCAGCTAATCACAGGATCACTTACCGTAAAATCACATTGCACCTTCGTAGGATTCACCTGAACACAAGCAAGGTTTTGGATATTCATTGCTGCACCTGGAGAAGTAATTTGAACTCCTGTAGCAGCGATTCCTTGATCATCCGTAGCGATTACCGTAAAGGCAAGATCACCTCCCGTCAACATACCAAGTGGTGTAATCAAAAGAGAAGGAAGATTCGTATCATGAATAAAGAACGCACTATTTTGACCTTCAGCACCATTTGCATCCTTTGCGATAATCTTTAGGATTCCACTCGTATTGATTCATTGAAAACTACATTGCACTTTATTAGTTGGACCATTATCAAAATCAACCGCTCCTCCTAATCACAAATCCTGCCCATTACAAATGATCTTTGTTACTCCAGTATCTGCTGGATTTGCAACGTTGATATGCTTAATCTTAAAACTACTTGGAGAATAAACCGTAAAAGTTCAGCTCATTACGTCTTTACTAACTGTAACATTACTCGGACTAAACTCGATAATTGGAGGAAACTTAATCTCATTCTCTGAAACATTCCCTACCTTATCTGAACAGGTTACTTTCACCGTATGAACAGTTTCTGTTGGGTTGAAGTTCAAAACGTGTGATGCTCCAAGCAAAAGTGGAGTGATCGTTTGAGGGATTCCTCAAGCACCAGTATAAGTAAGTTTACAAGTTCCAGTTCCTGCCGCTCAGACATCTTCAAAGCTTCTTAGAGTCACGGTTGGTGTATGAATACCTGAGCTTGTATTAATATCGAGTTGAGCTGGTTTTGGTGCTTGTGTATCAATAAGATAGCCAGTTATAAGTGCAGAAGTTTGAATGATTCTATTATTTCAGAGATTCTTATAGAATTTAAGTTTCAGATTTTTATCGCTTTGTTCTTGTGTAGAAGTAATCTTAACGCTACAGTTTACCTTAGTAGCATCTAAGGGTTCTAAACTACAGTTAAAATTCGAGTATTGAACGGTTGTTCCTACAGGATCTACAGAAAGTGCTCCATTATCTAGATCAGTTTGTGTCAAAGGAAACTCACTCCTGAAAGTAATCCTAGTATCCGTAATTTCTCCACTACTCTGTAAGGTAGGTGCAGTAGCCGTGATTTTCGGCTCACAGTCAAATTTATCACTGACTATTTGCAATCCTGCAGAAATCAGTTCATCTCTAAGCCCATAGAAATCACAATAGGTAGATTCAACTCACAATATTCTAAACTTAGAGAAATTAAGTGTCCCCGCAGTATAAGCAACTTTAATAGCCTGCAAAATCTTCTTATAATTTTCACTCGGATACCAATATCGATTCTTACCAGGAGCCCTAATAGAGAAACCAGCCTGAGCTGGCAGTCAGGGATTATAAACCTTAGTAAAATCCCAAGCAGAAACATCTCCAGTAAAGCTACGAGCATATTCAAACATTCACCACATACGCTGCGCCTTACTCGTATTCCAATTGGAAATATCTCCATTGAAGGAAGAGGCATTGGCAAACATTCCTCCCATGTCTACAACATTACTTACATCTCGAGTAGAAAGATTTTGATTAAAGCTTGTCGCTGCATTAAACATAGAATCCATATTAGTAACTTTACTCACATCCCATCCACTGAGAGATTGATTAAAATCCGTTGCTCACCAAAACATATACGCCATATAGGTCGCTTTACTCGTATTCCAATTTCCTATTGGCTGATTGAACTTCTTAGCTTTTTCAAACATAAAACCGAAATTCTCCACACTACTCGTATCCCAAGTAGAAATATCTCCATTAAATTTCTCTGCCGCTCAAAACATCCCCACCATAATTTTAACTTTTCAGACATTCCAACCAGAAAGATCCTGATTAAAATTCTTCGTCAAAGCAAACATTTGCCTCATATCTTCTACTTTACTCGTATCCCAGTTTCATATTGGTTGATTGAAATTTATAGCTCAATTAAACATAGAAGTCATATTCCTTACTTTGCCGACATTCCAGTTTCCTATAGGCTGATTAAAACTTGTTGCTCATTTGAACATAAAAGACATATCAGTTGCACTACTTGTATCCCAATTCCCTATCGGCTGATTAAAACTCGTTGCTCATTGAAACATCGCAATCATACGAGCTGCCTTACGCGGATTCCACAAAGAAATATCGGAGTTAAAGAGCTTTGCTCCAGCAAACATTCAATACATATCGGTAACATTACTCACATCCCAGTTTGAAATGTCGGAATTAAATTTTACTGCCCCATTAAACATATTCAGCATCGACCAAACATTACTCGTATATTGAGTTAATGGGAAAATAATCTGACTCTTAAAATTTTGAAATAAGCCATTTGCAACGTTCGGGAACCAGACATTATTCTTAAATTCTACCTTAGTAATTTCCTCGCCCGTAAGCTGAAGTGCAGTCACCATCGGAAACCACTTCGCACTATCAATCTGCCCTGTCCCTGCTCAACGAGGCTGAATAGTTAATGTCTGAGTCCCTTGATCCCAAACTCCATCGACATTCGTTCACAGATCAAAAGTCTGACTAGGAACACTTACCGCGGCCAAAGCAGGACAACTCCACCTCCCACCGAAAAAAACAAAACCCAAAACCAACAAAAATAATCCTTTACAAGAGTTTCACATATTATACCTCAATGAATATAAAATACCACAAGACTATACGTATCTTTCCATCAAAAGCAAATCTTCTTCAGTCCAAATAAGCCATAAAACAAACTAGGAAGTCAGCTTTTCTCTAATCCTCTCAGAAATAAGCTTCCTATCTCGGCTTTTACTACGAAAGAGTTCAAAATCTAACACCAAATCTTCTAAATCCTTACTCTTCACCAAAACTCCACAATCCTCATCCACCAATTCTGCACTCGCACCTTCAGCGAAACCAAATACTGGAACTCCCATCAAAAGCGCCTCTACCGTTCAAATTCAGAAACTCTCTTTCGTCAAGTTGATGAGTCCAGCAGCATCTCTAACAATCTCCGTCATTCCTTCAGGATTCCATCAAGTGAAAATAACCGTCTCACCCGCCAAAGCTTTGAGTTCCTCCTCATCAGGTCCAGAACCAATCACCACCAAAGGCAATTTCAAACGATTAAAAAGCTGAATAATCAAGCCCGTTTCCCTCACAAAATTGACCAGCCTCCCTACATACACAAAATAAGGCATCGGCTTTGGAGAGATTCAAGCAAACCAATACTGATCTGCGATCTTTGGATAGGAAACCGTACTTTTGAGGCCATAAAGCTCCTCTGCAAGTTCCTGAGTATAATGACTATTGCAAACCACCGAATCAAAATGATGAAACTTTAAATCCCATTTCCTAAGCCTTGGAACGATAAAATTAAAGAGCCTATTTTTCCATCAAGTCAGCCTTGCATCGTATTCATCATAGTGGCTCCAGATATATTGCATCGGAGAATGCAGATACAGATGCGTCGGCACTCACGGAATCGGTGTAATATTTTTCGCAATAGCAAAAGAAGAAATCTGAATCTCATCAGGCTTTCGTTGTTTGATCTTGAAAGAAAGGAGCTTCATAAGCCGAGGATAAAACACCATCAAATTACGATAATCAAAAACACCAGACAAAATCTTCACTTTCCTCTTAGTAAAAAAAAGAAAAATCTGATTGATCCATTTTGGTAAGGTTTGCACAATCGGAATCGTTACCATCGCTCCATTTCCTCATGGCAAGGGAAGTTCTAGACTTTCACGATCCGAAATAAGCGTAAAAAGCCTGACTTCCACCTCCTTCCCATGCTTTCTCAGCTGTTTAATCATCAAATCTTGAAGGACATTGAGCACACCACCTGGCATCGTCCAGCAATTCACAAACGCAATTTTCATACTATTCATCGAAATAAAACCTTCCAAGGGAAAAATTATTTTCTCTCTTTTTCAGCCAATTAAGCTAAAAGACCGTACTTCTTCATCAAAGCCTCATCACTTGGTCCTCTCTGCATAAAATCAAAGAATAATTCTGCAGCTGGTTTACGAGTTCATGGAATTAAAATTTTCTCTTTGTAGGCAGATCAAATTTCTGGATTGAAAATTCAGGTTTTTTTGATGGTTTGAAATACATCAGCCTCCAAAAGCTCTGCTCGCATATAGGAATAATACTTCGCTTCGTAGCCACCTCCGAAAATATGCAGAAACGCACAATACATCTTGTATTCCTCCCCTCTTGGAAAAATGGAATATTGATTCACGATTCCAAGAGTCTTTTGATCCAATTCTTCTACCGAGTTTGGGATATCGGAAGTGTAGAGCGTCATATCCAGCAAAGCTAACTCATTTTGCCTGCTTACCCAGTTTCCCATCATAAAGGTTTTGAGATCTTGGAGAGTTTGAACAAGTTTTTCTGGTATTGGGAGTCAGGTTTGATAGTGCTTTGCTAAACTTTTCAAGGCTTCAGGATCGCTCACCCAATTTTCCATCAATTGACTTGGAAGCTCCACAAAATCCCATTCTACATTAAATCCAGAAAGCTCCGCATAGGGAGAACCCGCCAACATCGCATGCAAAGCGTGTCCAAACTCATGAAATAGCGTCTCAACATCTCTCAGATAGAGCAAACTTGGTCAGGATTCAGCTTTTTGAAAATTGCAAACATTTACGACGATCGGCAACTGCCCATTCCCCTTCTCTCTCAAGTAATCTGCCCAAGCTCAGGGTCTTTTCCCCTTACGATAAAAAGCATCTAGCATATAATACGCCACCAACTCTCCTTGATGATAGACTTCGTACCGCCTTTCATGCCCAAGAGATCAAAACGCTGATTCTGCTCTAGCGCGAAGTTCCACACCTAAAAACTTGAATACAAAGCTATGGAGCCACTTCAAAACCGACTCAAACTCAAAATACTGCTTGAGTTCCTCATCATTGAGGGCATATTGCTCTTCCTTATACTTCCTCGTATAGTAGGCGAGATCGTAGCTTGGCAAATCTGGAAGCTGAAAATACTCTTGCAAAGTCTGCACTTCAGATTTCGCTTTTTGCATCGCCTTCGCAGAGATCGGCTTGATAAAATCAAAAACCTGATTCGGATCTTGAGCCATTGTAGCCCAAAGGAACATTTCTCCTGCATTCGCATAGCCAAGAATCTTTGCTTTCTCTTGATTGAGTTTTAGAAGCTCCAAAGCCAAAGGTCTATTGTCAAATCTTCCCTCACTCGCCCATTGCTCTCTCTGAAAAGCCACCTGCTTTCTAATTTCTGGATTACTGCAATATTTACTTACCGCAACAAGCAAATTCGGATCGGCATTGACTGCAAGCCCTCATTTCTCCCCAGCAAGTGCTTTCATTTTCGCCAAGAGTTCCTCCGGCATCTCCTGAAAATCCTCCTCATTATCAAAATAAAGCAGAAAAGCTGACTGTTCATCTACGACATTATGCTGAAACTTCTCTCCCAGCTCCGAAAGCTGTTTATTGAGATTTTTGAGCTGTGCTTGCTCCTCTGCTGGCAATGCGATTCCCCTTTGTTCAAAAGCTTTCAAAGTTAAATCAAACCACCTCTGCTGATGAGGATTCTTTTCAAAATGTTCGCTTGCTCGGAGCAGCTTCTGATAATAAAGCTGAGAATAAGCCACTTCATTCACAAAATCCTCGTACTTTGGTCTAAAATCTGCAATAATCGCTCTGATTTCTTCGCTTGCTTCTACCGCATCAAGATGATTGATGATTTTCCAGAGGTAAGCAAGCTGAGATTCTGGCACAAAATCCTCAAAAGTCAGACTTTCATTGTTTTTTTGGATTAAGGTCTGAAAATCAGCTTTTTCCTGTTCCAAAAGTTCTCAAAGCAGATCAGGAAGGATTGCAAAAGCTTCTAGAGTTTGGAAGAGAGAAAAATTTAGGATTCAGTTACTTTGAAGTTCGTCAAGGAGCTTGGTTTTCATCACGTAAAATCAGAAATAAACAGAATAACCATAGCGTTTTGCTCCACAGATGCAATCCTTTATCCTCGAACACGGGGAAAAACTTTTGACAAATTGCCTCCAGAAACAATTTTGGTAAAAAAACTTTTGTAAACTCATGTACCAAGGCTATCATTGCGAGCGTCAGCGTGGCAATCCATTATTTTTCCCCCTGCTAAGCGACCGAAGAGAATCCTCACCGATTTCGCTCCTCTAATAGGGGGCTGTCCGAAGAATTGAGGGAGTTTGTGAAATTCAGGGAGGGGACAAGGCGAAGCCGAAGGGGACTTTCACCCGTCATTGCGAGCGTCAGCGTGGCAATCTATTATTTTTCCTCCTGCTAGGCGACAGAAGAGAATCCTCGACGATTTCACTCCTCTAATAGGGGAGCTACCCGAAGGATTGAGGGAGTTTGTGAAATTCAAGGAGGGGACAAGGCGAAGCCAAAGGGGACTTTCACCCGTCATTGCGAGCATCAGCGTGGCAATCTATTATTTTTCCCCCTGCTAAACGACCAAAGAGAATCCTCACCGATTTCGCTCCTCTAAATAGGGAGCTGTCCGAAGGATTGAGGGAGTTTGTGAAATTCAAGGAGGGGACAAGGAGAAGCCGAAGGGGACTTTCACCCGTCATTGCGAGCGTCAGCGTGGCAATCCATAAAAATACCCTTTCAAGCGAAACTCCAGAATGGAGATGCTCTCAAATCGTTATTTTTCTTGAAGCGGAGGGACCTCTCGTCCCAGAACGCATCTGGGAACGATTTGTCATCTGACAAACGGCTTAAAACGTCTCTGCGGGCAATTTGTCATCTGACAAATGGCTTAAAACGTCTCTGGGAACGATTTGTCATCTGACAAACGGCTCAAAACGTCTCTGCGGGCAATTTGTCATCTGACAAACACAATAAACAAGCCACTTCCATCTCCTCGCTCATATAAAAGCCCCTTTTAAAAAGCAAAATACTCCGAGAAAAGTTGACTTTCCCACAGCTAAAGGGTAAAATTAGCTTAGAAGTATTCATCCCTCGCACAAAGGGATCAGATTTTTATCTTGTATACTATTATCATGGGACTCTATTCACCAGCAGAACTTGTTATCAACACGCTCTTGGAAGTCTTCGCTCGAGCAGTCGGATTCACAATCTTAGTCTACGCCATCACCGCATTCCTCAAGAAAAAATCCAGAATAATCAGAGGATTGAGAAAATTCTTCTTGAGTATCACGATGATTACAGGAGCTTGCTTCGCCATCATCGGGCTCATGCACGCAGTCGGAATCAAAGAAGATATTAAAAGAGGAGAAACCGTAATTTTTGGAGCTAGAGACACATTTTATATGAAGTTGATGGAGCTTAATAAACAAGAAAGAGAAAAAGAAAACAGTCGGAAGCCTGAACCTTTCGGAGGCTATCGTCAAGAGGAGGTAAAAACAGTGCCAATCTCCTCTGGTATGAGGATAGCAGCCAATCCAGAGAAAGCAGAGATCCTAAATTTAGAAATCGAGCCACAAAGAGACAGAGAAATCAGACTCACTTTCAAAAATGCAAGATTCCGATTAGAGAATATGGAGCTCATGAATCCTTATCCAGAAAAACAATCCGCATACGATAAACTCGACTATCATTACCTTGCTCAAGACTATTATTCTAATACATTGAGGAAAAAATACCAAGGAGATTTTTGTATCCAACTCTACGACAGTGCTGTGATCACCAATGAAATGAAAGAAAAGAGTGGAAATTGTGATATTATCACGCTCGCAGGTGGTGCAAAAACACATCTAAGAATGAGTCTCGCTACAGAAGATAAACTCCAGCCTTCTTATATGGAAGTCGAATATCTTCCCCTAGCAAACTAATCTCAACAGGAAAGAAAGGAGCGTTCTACGAAAAGGGGCACTCCTTTTTTTAATAAAAGAAAAAAGGTGAAGACTGATTCCCCACGAGCATCCACCCTCCCCTTCACGAACCACGTAATCAAAAACGTTTCATCTCCTCCGAAAGAGTTCCCACCCGAGAGGAAGAAGATTTAAAAACCTGAAGATATGTTACTTTTTCCTCAGCACATAGATCACTCTCTCAATATCCCCCTCAAACAGCTGATACTTCAACTCCTGCTCAATCTTAAGCTGAAAACGAGGACAGAGCCCTTGCAAAAGCCTTTTTTCTTCAGGAATAACTTGTTTCATCAATACCAAAGCTCCGCCTTTCTTCACCAACGGAACGCTCCACTGCAAAAGTTTATCGCTATAGGCAACCGCTCTCGCAGTCAAAAGGTCAGCCTTTTCTCCCTGGTAGTCCTCAATCCTAGTTCGCAATACCTCAGCATTTTGCACGCCAAGCTCACCAAGCATTGCTTGCACAGCAAGCGTCTTCTTCCTTACCGAGTCAATTCCGAGGAAACACATCTCAGGACAGCTCATCGCTAAAGGCATCAACGGGAAGCCGCCCCCCGTCCCGACATCAATCACAAACTTCCCCGGAGTAAAGAGACCGGTTTCGAGAAGTTTGAGAGAATCCTGAAGATGCTTCACCCTGACACCTTCCCTATCACGAATCGCAGATAGATTCAGTTTTTGATTCTGTTCCAAAAAAATAGTGATCAATTTATCTCGCATTGAGGGGACTTTAAAGTAAAATTATTTCTTGAGTCGGAGCGTTTGAGTTGGATAGGCAAAATCAATCTTCTCCTCCGCAAATTTTTCTAGGATTTCTTCCAGGATTTTACTATGAAGCTGGGTAGCATTTAGCCAATCATCATTATTAATCACATAACTAACATAAATCTCCAAGCACGATGCTTGCAAATCCCTCAGCACCGCCCATTCAAATCCAACATCCTTATGCTTCCCAATAATTTGCTCCAAAAGCTTAGGAATCTGACGCACCTTTTCAAGCGGCGTCTCATACGTGATCGTCAGTGAAAATCTCTTTCTTCTGACTTTGATTGTTCCACTGTTTTCGATAATTTCTGCGACCAAAAGTCTATTGGGAATAATGATCGATTTATCCTCCACCGTAAGGAGCGTAGTGCTTCTCAGTCCAATCTTTTTGACCGTCCCAGTTGTATCTTTGATCGTAATAATATCACCAATCCTAAAGGGACTCGATCCCATAATAGAAAACGAACTGAAAAAATCTTCAATCAATTTCTGAGAGGCGAAAGCAACCGCGATTCCTCATACTCCAAGCGATGCTAGGAGCGGCGTAATCGCAACCCCCACCGTATCAAAGAAAATCAATGCCGCCAATATCCAAATCAGAATCTGAAGAAGCGTATTAAGGATTTCAGTCAAATTTTTCTTAGTTTTCGTGTCCTGATGAGCAAATCCCTTTTCCATCACGACCTTTAGAAAAAATTTTAGGATTCCACTCAGCTCAATAACCAATGCAACAACAAAAAAACCTGAAAAAACCACATGGATCCACTTTACAAACGGGAGGAAGAGATTTCCACAAAAGAGTGCCACAGAAACCCCCGAATACCACGACAATCCTGACAAAATCACCAAGAAATCCTTCTTGAGAGAAGCTCATTTCCCGAGTCTCGCAAGCAAAAATCTCGCTCCAAACTTAATCAAACAAAAAAGCACAAAAAATCAGACCACTACCCCTCATGCCAAGAGAAAGTCCTGCATTGATGGCACTGTAGCATCCTCACGAAAAAACGAAAACTCCATCTCTTCAATCCACAAAAATAAAACACTTCCACTCTAGTTATTGGAAAGTATTTTTCAAGCTCAGAAATAGACTGATAATTTTATCTTAAGTTTTTTCGCATACGAGGGAAGAGCTGATGATCAGATCTACATCAGCTCTTTTCTTTAATCTGGAAAATCTTGCTTTCTCACTCCATTTCGCTACAAAAGAATCAGATTTATTTTTTTCTTTCATCATATGGCAGAACTTCGTCCTAGTGGATTCCCTGAATATAGTGCTAGTCAGCAGTTAATTTTTGATCAGCTCAAAGAAACCATCGAGCAGAGCTATCAGCAGTTTTGATATACCCATATCCACACTCCTGCTGTAGAGAGAAATGATGTACTCCTCTCAAAAAATGGAGAAGAAACCTGAAAACAGATTTTTGGACTCTACGGAATCGCTCAGGGAGCACAAGACTTGAAAGAATACGGATTACATTTTGATCTTACCGTGCCATTTGCGAGATATACGCTGGATTGGGAGCATCAGCTGACCTTTCCTTTCAAAAGGTACCAGATTCAGCCGGTTTGGAGAGGAGAAAGAGCTCAAAAAGGAAGATATAGAGAGTTTTTTCAATGCGATATTGATGTGATTTGGAAAGGAGAAAAGGACTATTTCTACTATGATGCAGAGATCATCGCAACACTCGGTTCTACGCTAAATAAAATCTTGAAAAGTTGCGATCTTCAAGATACTGCTGTTTTTCATATCAATAATAAGAAGCTCGTCAAAGCATTTCTCGCAGAAGTCAGTCAAGATGAAGAGCAAATGCAACAGATTTCAACCCTTATTGATAAGTACAAGAAGATTGGAACAGAAAACTTTATCGCAACACTCAGAGAAGACCTCAATATCTCAGCAGAAAATAGCGAAAAGATCCTGAATTTTATCTCTTTTCAGTGAGAGAAGATTGAAGACTGCGATCAGATTTTAGGCTTTGCAGATTCGGAAGGATTCAAAGAAGGTGTAGAAGAATTAAGAACCGTTCTTACGCTTTTGAAACAGATTCAGGAAGCAATGCATCTTGAGTTTGAATGGAAAATTGATTTGCAAATTATCAGAGGACTAGACTATTATACGGGAACAATTTTTGAAGCCGTGCTCAAAAATGACGAAAAGCTCGGTTCTATCTGTGGAGGAGGAAGATATGCGAATTTGACTGGATATATTGATCCGAAAAGAAGCGATTATTGCGGAGTTGGAGGAAGTATCGGGATTAGTAGACTGCTCGGAAAAATTTTTGAGCTCAAAGAGGAAAAAAAGCAGACTGTTGCTGACTATCTTTTCCTCCATTTCGAAGAAAATTTTGAATCAATCCTAAAACTCGCAGGCACCTTCGCCAAAAGAAGTCAGACTTTTGAAATCTTTCCGACAGCAGAAAAACTCGGAAAACAATTTGCCTATGCCGACAAAAAAGGAATTCCTTACGTGATAATTTACGGACAAGGAGAAAAAGAAGCTGGCATCTACAAAATCAAAGATATGAAAACCTGAGAAGAAAGCACCTACAAACTATAAAACCAGAGATTCTATTTCTCCCACCAGCAAAATACAAGACCTATCAGACTCTTCACCGAAACTGTTGAAAAAGAGTGCAAAGAAGTTCCTCTCTTCCAGGATATAGAACACTCGTTTAATTCGTATTTCTCGCTAATTATCCAGCCATGCAAATCAAATACCACGATATCGTTGCCCACAACCTAAAATATAATCTCTGTCCTTTTTGCGACATGCCACCAAAATTTATTTTGGAAAGCTCTCAATATTTTTTTGTTACCCTAGCTCGTGCCCCTTATATCAAAGACCATCTACTTATTATTCCACATAGGCACGTCGTGCTTTTCAATGATCTCTCCACCAAGGAAGTAAAAGACCTTATGTCCCTCGTCAGCAAACGAGACGACTTTCTCCACCAGACGCATTCCGATATCAATTTACTCCTGAGAGACGGATTTGTAGGAGGGAAAGTAGGGAAAAGTGTCAACCATATGCATTTTCACCTCATTCCTGACCTTGCTATTGGTCACGAAGAAAAAAGCTGAACCGAGCGTGAGTTCCTCTCCGAAAAAGAATATCTCAAAAGAATCCAAACAATAAAAAAAACCTGCAAAAGCTCACAGGAATAATTGCTACGAAAAGCATAGCCACGAACGAGATTTGAACTCGTCTTTCATCCTTACCATGGATGCGTTCTACCGAATGAACTATCGCGGCGACAAGAGGACTATATTTATTTACCCAGAAAAAGCAAGGGGAAGCATACTAAATCCTCCCCTTTTAGCTGTGTTTACTTTTTCTTAAACTTTCCCAAGATCCACTCTTCAAAACGAATAAGTGGAATCAAAATTCAGCTTTCAATTCTCTTATAAAAGAAAGGAATCACCAAAACCACTGGTACCAAAAGCCCCATAATTGCTCCTGCAAGAATATCAGTAGTCCAATGCACTTTCGTCCCAATTCTGCAAATCCCCGTCAGAATCGCAAACACAAACAAAAAGAATGACCAAATTTTGAGATGCATTTTGCGATATTTATGAGAAATAAGCCATGTCGCCATTGCAATCGAAAAGGTAACTACCGCATGATCAGACGGAAACGAAGTCAATGGTAAAAGATGATGAAGCAAGGTTTCTTGATCCACATCTACAATTCCGAGTTCATGGATTGGCCTCTGTTTATCAAAAAACTGTTGAGAAAGGATATTGACCACCACCGAAAAAAAACAGGCAAAGAAAATAAAGAGCGCAGCTTTCTTAGATTCTCGATTTTTTTTAACCATTCCATAGAGATAAAGCACGGTCAAAAAAACAGGATACACAAAAACAAAAATATCAGCTCCTATCGGATAAAAATTCCCAACCCAAGGATACTTCTCTCAGAGCTCTGCAATAGCGAGCAAAAAGTCAAATCACCACTCAGGTTCTACCATAAAAATCTTTGGCATACTACTCTTGCTTTAAAGACATAAAATAAGGACAAATCTGATTAAGCTTACACTGAGCACATTTTGGATTTCTAGCAGTACAATAATACCTTCAAAAAAGGATAATACAATGATGAGCAATCTGTTTATACTTTTTTGGTATAAGAGTTTCAAGAAGTTTTGAAGTCTGAAGTGGAGTTGTAGTATCTACGATACCAAGCCTATTGCAAACCCTATGGACATGCGTATCTACAGCGATTACAGGCTTTTTATAAAGGACATGAAGCACGACTTTAGCAGTTTTTTCTCCGACTCCAGGGAGTTTCATGAGTTCAGCTTCAGTTTTTGGGATTTTTCCTTTTTTTTCAACTAAAAGTTCAGAAGTCTGATAGATGTTTTTTGCTTTGCCTTTGTAGAGTCCGATTGATTTAATCGCTTGCTCAAAAGCTGGATGCCCCAAATTCAGCACATCTTCCGGCTGTTTAATCGTTTGAAAGAGTGTTGCTGTGACTTTATTGACCTGTTTATCGGTCGTTTGAGCAGAAAGAATCACGGCAACGAGCAGCTGAAAAGGCGTTTCGTAGTTGAGCTCAGTATCGGCATTTGGAAAAAGCTGCTCTAAGTAAGAGAAAATAGTCTTAAAATCTGGTTTTTTAAGTTGTTTCATAAGAGAAGGAATGCTAAAATACTTGACTTTTAATTAATAGATGATTATATTATTCAGCAATAGTTTATTTTCTTACCTTTTGTTATGAGAGGAATCAATTGAGCTAAAGAATCCCCAAATACACTTCCAGATATTGATCTTGCAGAACATATTGCAAAGTTATTTTGAAAGCTTAAAAAGGTCAAATGGTCTAATGAAAGAATTCAGAATGAACTTGGGAGAAGAACGATAGAAGCTATTATAAGTTCTTGAGAAAGCTGTTATATGGGAGCTTGTGTAGATTTTTCTTTAGTCTTCCTCATGGAGCTTAAAAAGCTTCTTCCTCAAGATAATCTTGCAATCGGATGTGAACTCCTGCGTCGAAAATCCACTTGAAATTATGGATTCCATCTTTTTCTCAAAGATAACTCAGTTCAGCCTTCAAGAATTATTGATTTTGTAAGGAAGAATGAGGTTGAAATCTATCAAGGAGCATATACAAATTCTTTAAATGGGACTGAATTAGATCAGCTTGCTTTTTATGAACTTTCAGCTCAAGAAGTAAGTGCTCAAGATAGTTTCCTATCCCTTACTCAAAAGATGAATATAAACCTTCCACCAGAACTTTTTCAAGCTTATCTTTCTAAACTCCAACAAGACAATACTGATGAACAATTTGAGAAGTTTCAAGCTAATTCTCCAAGGATTATTAAAATCCATTGAAATACGCAAGAACAAACGAAACATGAGCTTCTTTCAAGCTTAATGGAACAGCCTTCTTAAAACCCTTCCTTCTTTACCTGTTCCATAAGTTCTCTTCCCCCTATCGCTTTAATCTTTCCTTGCTCAAGGATCAGAATTTTTTCTAGTGGAAGCTCTTGGAGCATTTCAAAAAGATGCGTAATCACAATAAAGGAATTTTCCTCCGTATTTACCGCTTTCAAAAGCTCAGCAACCTGCCTCACGGCATTCACATCAAGTCCGCTATCTATCTCATCAAGAATGATATATTTCGGCTTGAGAAGCTTAATCTGAAGGACTTCAATTTTCCTTTTTTCTCCACCACTAAACCCTACATTCAAGTCCCTCCAAAGAAAAGCTTTTTCAATCTCTAGCTCCGCCATCAGCGGCTCAATAATCTTTTTGAACTCCAAAAAAGTGCTTGGTTTCTCAGCTCTCGCATCATAAATCGTCTTGAGAAACTCAAACAATTTCACCCCAGGGATCTCAGGGATATTTTGAAAAGTCAGGAAAATTCCAGCTTTATTCCTCTCGTCAGGAGTCATTTCTGTGAGATTCTGTCCATCAAGAAGGAGTTCGCCTTCGCTGATTTCATATTTGGGATTTCCAGCAAGGGTCATCGCAAGTGAGGACTTCCCAGAGCCATTTTTCCCAAGGATACAGTAGTTTTTCCCAGTTTCAAAGTCAAAAGAAATCTGATTTAGAATTTGTTTTTCTCCGACCTTCACGGAAAGATTTTTGATTTGAAGCATAAATATCAATTAAGAAGAATAAATCAAAAAAAGCAAGTAAAGAAACTCCTCCTAGCAGTATCGAGAGATATGAAAAAAGAGAAGAAAAAAGTCTTTATTTTGTATACTTTTCATACTTTAGCATAGCAAGCATATCTCTAAGATATGTTCAAGGACAGAACTGAATCTTATTCCCTATAATATGGCTAGCTATGAATTTCTCTGCACTTTCTACTCATTCGCTTTTGAGTGTTAGCTGAAAGTTTCCAAAATCTCCAAACTTTAAAATCCTTCCTTCTACTAAATGTTTTGCTAATACTTTCGTAAGATCACTAAACACTGCGAGAACATCAGGATCAGAAACGGTAGAATCTACAGTCGCAGTTTCCTTAGTGAATAGTTGGTCAGAAAATAAAGCCACTAGAAGTCTAGGAATATCTGCCAACTTTTCAAGAGGAAGTTGTAGATTTATTTTTTACCAATAAACTAGCAATCATCGACCTAAAAATTATAGCTACTCCATTCCCAGCACCCCGGATATTATACGATATCAAAAAACGATATACTTCTATTGGAGGGAAAAAAACAAGAAAAGGAGAAAAAAACTATAAAGAGAAAGAGTAAAAATTTATGCTTTCTCATTTTCCGATACAATCTCATATTTTAACATTCGTGAATTCTCGCATTCTAAGTTAGAATTTGATTGAAAAGAAAATGGATCCACATAGAATCTAAGGGTAATATCTTTCCCATCATATTGTGTAAGCTCTAAATAAGGAGTTTTAACATAAAAACGGTCATCAACATAATAACTATAGTTTTTATCTCCTAACCTTCTTCTAATTCTTGCGAAGTGCGGAGTAATGTATTGAGATTGATAATTAGTAGAACATCCAAGAAACAATACTCCATCCTTATTATAGGACAATTTTTTAACCAAAGGATCAAGAGCATCTTTAATTTGAAAATAGATTTCAGTTTTTTCTGTTGGTCTAGATGTTGATGTCGAATGACCACTATAAATAATATCAATATTTTCTTTTTTGAGATAAATCGTTCATCTTACCTGAAATCATCCTGCGTGAAAGAAGCCATCTCCCTCATTACAGAAGAGAGAAAGTCATTCCCCATTCTCTATATATTTGGAATCAAGATACGGAAATAAAGATCTCATTAATAAATTTGTTGGATGATTGTTAAGCACAAAATCCAAAAGAATATTAAAATATTTTTTATTTCCATAATTTTCAACATCAAAGAAATCACCCTGCTTCAAGGTAGAAAACAACCTGTGAACATTTTGAGCATCATTGCAAACTGGAATATTAATAGAGTGATGAGACAAAATTTGATCTTCTAAATACTCTTTAATATCATTACTAGCCAATGAAAGAGCATTACAATCTGAAAAAAGAAGCAAAAGCCCAAAAATAAGTCATAGAAATTTTTTTTTATTCATCATACAAAAATCAAAATAAAAAAGAAAGCCTTCATAAATATATGAAAGCTTTCAAAAAATTCAAGAGTTACCAAACAGCTTACCGACTAAAAGCCATACAAATATCTGTAAGCTTCTATATCGTAAGCAGAAAAATAAGGCGGTTGCGAATTTGACAGTGCATGATGCCACATGACAGAAGTTGGATCCTCAAGATTATTATCTCCAGTATCTAAAAGATAAGAATAACCATTGGCCGGAACCTCATCTGTATGCGAAAAACCAATCACGTGTCCCAATTCATGAATCAAAACAGCAGTTCTACTATTGAGAGGTCTTGTAGATCCATCAAAACCATTAGAATTAATAGAAACATAACTCCCAGGTTTTCCACCTCCAGGATAATCAGCCCAAGTTAAAGTTTCAGGATCACTACCAAAGACATACATAACATTTACAGTAAATGTATACGGATCTCCCCTATAAAAAGTGAACCGGATAGGGCCATTAAGACCATTCCATGCTTCAGCAGCATAAATCAAAGCGGTAAGCCAGCTTGTAGGTAGTGCATATCGATCTCCTGCCGAAGGAACACTCAGAAGAATTGTCCTATACTGAGATGCAACAAGCCCTCTGCGAGCATAATGGGATCTCAACTGTACCTGATCTTCATATCGATCAGCATATTTCTCCCAAAAACCGTTTAAATGAAAAGCTATATCTCCCTCTACCATTAACAGACTATCTCGAAGTTGGACAGAAGACTCCTTAAAACCATACATGGAACACAGATAATCAATTTTCCTTTGAATATCAAAGGAGGATTCCTGATGCAGAACAAAATGTTCTATTGGGTCAGAACTTAGAAGTTCTGCATTCTTATCACACGAAACAGAGAAAACGCCGATAATCAATACATACATTAGATTCTTAATAGCAGTCATACCAATTTATTTTTTATTTTTTGTTTCCTGCAAATACCGAAGTGGCGATATTCGCTTTCTTGTTGATTAAGGTAGCCCACTTCCTACCTTTTAGAGGGCATGAGTAGCAAAGTCCTCTCTATGACTTCGGAAGTTCAGCTTGCTATCGCAAGGCAAACTTCATAGATAATTTTTGTTTACATAGGTTTTTTATTTTCATGTGTCCGCCACCATATACTTTTAAGAGTGAAATTCAAGTTTATTTTTAGACTTTTTCATTTATTTGAAAGAAATTATCAACTACCAAATTATTTCTCTTTATCTTTCTACTAAGAAAAAAGCTTTTTCATTAACCCCTCTACGAGAAAAAAGTCAAATAACTTTTCTCTAAAAGGGCAACGAGTGATCCAATCATTCCCCCTTGAACAAAAAGAAAAAGAGAAGATCATCTTCCCTCTTCCTTAAAAGAAAAGCTTACAGGTATACTGAGAAATGATTTGTTGTAGAGGAGTTACTTTCATAAAGTAGTTGTAACTTCCATTCCCAGAGCTTCGCAAGACTTAAGAGGAAGTTTCTTTCTAGAGATGAGATCCTCAGTAGTAGCCTGAGTCCCATTAAATTTCTCCTCAAAACAGCCTACTAATTTTCGGACTCAATCTCTTTGCATCTGAAATTGAGCAGTCAGCCTTTCGTTTTCTTTTTCCTTATTTTTAAGGACAGGAATAGTGAGACCCAACTTATGACTTTCAAAGGTTAAAGCTAGTTCATCAGTAAAATTGGCATTTACCTTAATATCCGCAAAATCTTGCCAATGCGTATCTCAAGCTTTCAAAACTAAAATTTTAAAGAAATCAGTATCTGAATCTTTATCAAAGTAATCATAAGAGTCCATAAGTCAGAAAGCAAAACCTCCGATACGATACATTTTACGGATGGTAGCATAATGATAATTGATTGGAGTGTAATTCTCGTTTAAGTCGCTGAATTGAACCGATCTCTGGATCAGCTTTTTTTCTTTTTGAAAAGCTGTAGTAATATCAGATAAGCTTATGGGAGTGATTTTAGGCTCCTTTCAAATAAGATCATAGGCGAAGTATTTACAAACGATTCTCGCTTCAAGGTTCTTATTATTTTCACTACAACCTTTGAAGAGCGAAGATAGCATTTTAGTAGCCTGAATTTTATTTGAAGCTTCTTCGTAAATCTGAGTGCTTAACTTAAGAATAAGATCTGTGAGTTGTTGGACAGAACCTGAGATAAGGGCTCGATCCTGATCGGGTTTATTTTTTATTTCTTCAGAAGCTTCGTTTGTCCGTTTATCAAGTCCTCCAAATGCTGTTACCTGTTCTCGCCGTAGGTTGAACTTAGGATCATGGTCTAAATAGCTACAGCAAGTGGTAGACATTTCTCTTGTCCCTGTTGTTTCGGTAAATTTGGCAAAAGACATTTCGTTTTCGCACATTTCTCTAGCTTCTTTATCCTCAATTTTACTACAATTCCACTCACTTTTATAAGGAAAGTAAGCTGAGCTCACTCAACAAATGAGGGAAAGACTGATGATAATTCACAAGATTCAGTTTCTTTTCATGGTTTAGCACTTGAGGGATAAAAAAGCTTAACTATCATTTACAGCTTAATGCTCAGCTTTTGCAGAGGTTGCTTAACCGCGATTTTATTCTTTGATCTGATGAAGAGGGCAAGCTTGATCGCTTTTCTCACGGTTGCAATTTCTTCCATAAGCTGCTGATCAATGTATTTTTCACTCGCGAATGGCCAATAAGCAAGGTGGAGCGATTCAGCTTTTTCTCCTTCTTTACCAGCAACAAAAGTCTGAAGTTTCTGCCAGAGTTCCTCAGTGATGAACGGCGTAAATGGAGCCATCATCTGGAGATAGGTCCTCAAGACCTCAAAGAGAGTAGCGTATGCTGAATGTTTATCAGTTGTCATCTCACTTCCTCGGAATCTTCTCCTGCTTCTTCTAAGATACCAGTTGGTAAGCTTCTCAACGAATTCCATACCGCTTTTGAGAGCAGCATCAAGTTCACAAGCCTCAAGGTAGTGATCTACAAGCTTCAAAGTCTGATGAAGCTCTGCGAGAATCCACTTATCAAGCTCATTTGCAATCTGATAGGTCGGAAGTTTAACGATTTCAAGCTGCTTGAGTCCTTCTTGTCTTTGAACTTCGGTATAAGCATAATCTTCAAAATAGTTTTCATAAAGAATTTCTCGGATCGTTCTCAAAGTATAGGCATGACCTATGATCAAGATTCTTTTCCCTTGATGTTCTTTCAAGAGATCATCATAGAGGGCTTTCATATAGGATTTTTTTGCGTTGTCATCACCAAGTGGATTGATGACTTGAAGCGGTATTTCTCTTCCTGTAAGGGTTTTGAGGGTTTGCTGCACATATTCGGCAGTAGTTTTCGTTCTCAAAAATGGTGTATGAACGATAATATCAGGATTAAGTCTGATGATTTTTTCTCTCGTTTCCTGACTTTCAAGTTCAGCTTTCCCTTCTGCAGTAAGTAGATCATTCATGCCCTGCCCTTCGGCTTTTGCATGCCTCATCAAGAAAACCTCAGTTCCATCACTCTTTCGCTTATCAATCTTTGCGTAGGTTTCAAAGAACTTGAAGACATTTTCTAGTGGAATATTGAAATCTTTGAAGCATTGTTCTACTCCTTTTTCAGCGAATCTCATCGGTTCAGCTCTTACAACAGGAGCACTCAAAGTATAGAGTCTGAAAGCATCCCCTCCTCGTTTTTCAATGAGTCCTCTAGGATCTGGATAATTCTTCAGACTTTTCGCCATTTTCTTTCCATCTTCTGCGAGAATTAGTCCGTTTACGATCACATTTTTGAAGGCATTTTCTCCTTTGATTGCGTGTCCTACGACATGGAGAGAACGGAACCAACCTCTGGTTTGATCTAGTCCTTCAGCGATAAAGTCGGCTGGATAGGTGAGTTCAGCTTTTTCTTCCCCCAAATAATGATCCTGTCCAAACGGCATAGAACCTGATTCAAACCAGCAATCCATTACTTCAGGGATTCTCTTGTAGGTCTTACCTTCTCTCATTCCCCAGTAAGAATCCACATACGGCTTATGAAGATCCACTTCGGTATTTCTCGCATTATCTCGGTAATGCGTCTGAATTTCTCCATTTTTAGTCAAGAACTGCTTTCTCTTGCTCGCATAATCAAAGTTGCGGAAAGCTTTTCTCGCCATCGCAATCGTATCGTTGTGAGAAGCGTAGATAAGCGTTTTTGTCGCAAACTTTGCATTCCAATACTGCACCGCATTTTTTACTCTCACAAACATAGTTTCGTTCGTTTCACCATCAGTTCCGATCGATTTGCTTGCATCTTGCCAGTTCAAAAGATCACAAGGCTGAACTTTCCCTTGGTCTGCAAAAGAAAGGTGATCCGTCATCCTCCAATCCACGAAAATCTGTTCGTGAAGCTGGAAAACATTTTGCTCATCGCTTCCCTGCACGATTTCAAGCAAAGTTCCCTTATTGAAAGCTTCTTGATAGCTCTTTACGATTTCAAAGTATTTCTTTTCACAGTCAGCAACAAGCGTTTCATCAAAGAAAGAAATCAGACTCGGTTTCAGGGTTTCCCACGCTCTTGGAAGAGGAGAAACGACGAAAACGAGATCAGCTTTTTCTTCTTTTAGCTTTGCAAGCTTCTCAACAAGTGCGTTGGCTTGCGTTTGTCCTTCTGGAGTCAAGACAGAAACCCCAAGTCCATCAAACTTTTTCTCATCGTTAAAATCTGTCCTTCCGTGGCGGATAAAGAGATTTTTGGTCAGATTTTTTGATCCTGTTTTGGTGAGATGATAAAGCTCATCTAGCGTCCCAAGCGAGAAGCGATCTTCAGGATCTTCCACATTCTGCCAAATCGGCAAAGGAGAACCTCGGTATCTATTTCTCGCGATATTCCAGTCAGGAGCCTGCTGAAGTCCATTCACGAATCTGTTTTTTACGGTCTCAGGCACGAAATTGATCTGCTCGGCTTGTTGGTAGGTCTGAGCATTCATTTCTTTCTCCTTGATAAACCAACTTGACATTGCCTTGTAGATCAATGGAGAATGGCATCTTCGACAGTGAGGATAGGAGTGGGTTATAGATTCCGCTTTCACCGTCACTTTTCTCGCCTTGAGTTCATCCATCACGAGCTTATTGGCATCAAAGACCTTCATCCCTTGATAGTCAGGCACTTGCTCATCAAAGCAACCATACTCATCAACTGGCATAAAGAGCCACTCCAAAGCATGCTGTTCACCGAGGAGTTCCGCTACCGCCATAAAGTCTATTTCTCCAAAGGTCGGTGCGATATGCACGATTCCAGTTCCATCCTCAGTACTTACGAAATCTCCATTCAAAATTTGGAAAAACTGACTCTTGTATTCAGTTGGAATCTTGGAATTTGGAATATAGTCAAAGAGCGGTTGATAGGTCAGATTTTTAAGCTCTTTTCCTTTTTGCTTGTAGATAAATTTGTATTGGTCTGGGGATTTGTAGTATTTTTTCAACAGATTTTCCGCCATAATATAGTATTCTTGGCTCTCAGGATCGTAAACGGTCACATAGTCAATCTCAGCTCCGACCGCGAGAAACATATTGCTCGGCAAAGTCCAAGGCGTCGTCGTCCAAGCAAGGAAATTGAATTTCCCCTCAATCAAGCCTTTATCCTCAGGATCCAAAACTTTTTTGAAAAGATGAAAATCAATGAAATCATGCGTAAGTTCCTTTTCATCATCAATAATTGTTCCGTTGATATTAAGGGCAAATCCGAGGCTATTTTCAGACTTTTCTTCTTTTACCCAAACGAGTGCATTGTGCTTTTCGCTTTCCTGAACGCTTGGCGTATCGCTGGTTGTTACCTCAAACCAATGGACTCTATAAGGTTTCCCGAGATGAATGATTTTGATCGCTCCGAGATAGTGTTTTTCTTCAGCTTCAACTCCGATTTCTTCTTTGAGTTCTCTCTTAAGTGCTGCGATTCGGCATTCTCCTTTTTCAACTTTTCCACCAGGGAAAAACCAGAGATTCTCCTTCATGTGATGAATCATCGCATAGCGACCCTCGCCATCTCTGATCACTCCTGCTACTACATCAATAAAACCATCTTCAGAAGCTTCGTATGCACTACTTTTTGGAGCTTGATGAGCAAACTTGATAGTGATTGCCATATCTTGCTTGTCTTCATAGCCATCAGAGATTTCGTTGTTGGCAAGCGGAGTTGCACAGCTTGGGCAGTATCCCTGCACCTTAAACCCTTTATAGACCTTATTTTGATTGTAAATGCTAGAGAAACACCAGATCACGCTTTCCATAAAATCCAAATCCATCGTGAAATACGGATTCTCAATATCAGCCCAGCGTCCAGTATGATCCACAAACCGCTTCCAATCAGCGTTCGTTTGATTCACATAGGCACGGCATTTTTCTACAAAGGCTTCAATTCAGATTTTATCTTCAATGTCCTTTTTCCCATCAATTCAAAGTGCCTTCTCTACTGCTTTTTCTACAGGGAGACCATGACAGTCCCAACCTCGCTTTCTCTTTACTTTATACCCTCTCATGGTTCTATACCTTGGGATCACATCCTTGATACTTCCAGCCAAAAGATGCCCATAGTGTGGACTTCCACTCGCAAAAGGAGGACCATCAAAGAATTTATAGCTCATTGCCTCTGCTCTTTCATCAATAGATCTCTGGAAAGTCTTATCTTTCATCCAGAAATCAAGGATTTCATTCATACGCTCTAGATTTGTCGCCATAGCTTCTCTTCAAAAAAAGATAAATTGCTCTTTTTATAGGTAAGTGAAAGGGGTTTACAAGAGAAAGTTAAAAAATCTGATAAGAAATATCAAGCTCATCTTGATTTCGAGTAACCAAAAATATATGATACCAAACATTCTGCTCAATAAACTACAAACAATGCCAAAAGTTTTTAAATACAAAAAAATCATCCTCAAAGTCTGTGATGGTCAACATCGCCACACAGAACAGATTTTTTTTGAACTTAAAAAATATTTTCCCAATATCTCACTCTCCACGGTCTATAGAAACATCAATGAACTCATAGACTCAGGAGAGCTCAAAGAAGCAATAGTTTTAGGAGGAAGAAGCTATTATGAATCCACCGCAAAAGAACACGCCCATCTTATTGATACTGAATCTGGAGAAATCTACGACATTGACCTTCCGGTAGTAAAAGTGGAAGGGATTCCTGCTGGATTTTCAGCCCAAAAAATTAGTCTAAATATCTACGGAACATTCAAAAAAAGCCCTTAATTTTCACGAAATTCCTCCTCAAAACGCAATTCTCAGCATAAAAGGTTTAAAATCAGAAAAAACCAAAGAGAACAGTTTTCGAAAGATTCATTTCATTTCCAAAACAAACCGCTATTTCAGACTTTCATAAGAATAAGAAACAGAAACTTTTTCCTTTTTTCAAAAAGAATTTAAAAAACAGACTAATTTCATATTTTGTAAAGGATGTATTAAAGGAAAATACAAGATATTTTGACAAACATACAAAGAAAAACTATAATAATGAAGAAACTTTTACTCTTCAATGACACTATGGGAAGTAGTTTTGATAACAAAAAATATCTTGAATCCGCAATCTCAAACCTCAAAGAGAAAGTAACAAAAACCAGAGGAAAACTCTACGTTGAAATCGGTGAGGAATTACTCAAAAACAATTCTACCACAACAGAAATTCCAGGTTTCGATCTAGATAACAAGAAAAAAATAGTTTCAGAATTCAGACAGGATTCTGAGATTTTAGTCTGTATCAATGCACGAAATATCATTGAAAATCAGCCTCTAGTCGAGAACGGACTTCCATGTATTGATCATATTGAACTAATGTTAAAAAAAATCTCCACTGCAACCTGAATAAAACCCCAAATAGTCATCACCCATGTTAAGATAGAAGAAATGTATGATCTCATTTTCTCTTTTGAAAAAAGATTCCAAAAAAAAGGCTATAAAGTACGAGAAAACTACCTCAAAAATAGCTTTCCAGACGATAAAAAATTTCTCCTAAGCGAAAACTGATTTGGAAACGACGACCATATCCCTTTCTCCAAAAAAATCATCTTCGTCACTTCAATTGGCAATAAAAGTGGCAAATTAGATACTTGTGTCTGACAAATTTATCGTGATCTTTGAATAGGAATAGAATCCAGCTTCTGCCTTCTCCAAGACACTCCAATACAAGCTCTAGAAACGAATAGTGAAGAGATAGACCAAGCATCTCCTCAGAGGACTTTTTCCATCATCAAAAATCTCCTTAGCAAAGAAGTCGAACAAGATAATCTCATCAATCTCTATAATTCTGAGAAAGAAATGACAATTTGTCCAGAATAAAGCAAACATTCCTAAAATTCCATCAGCCCAAAACCTGAATCTCTAATTTCTATTGAAGTAAAAACTTAAATAGCTATAGTTCCATCCTTTACTTTCAAAAAAGAATGCTATCAGCAAAAAAAGTTATCCGTATCGCCTCCCTTGGTGCAGCTCTACTAGCAGTCATAAAATTAACACTTTGAATAATTTCTTGAAGTATGGTAATCATCGCATCTGCAGTAGATTCCGTAATGGACCTAATCATCTCAATGCTCAATCTCTTCGCGTTAAAAGCAGCAGAAAAACCAGCAGATAAAGAACACAATTACGGACACGGAAAAATCGAAGCAATCGTAGCCCTTGCAGAAAGCGTTTTCATCTGAGGCTCTGGAATTATTTTGATCTATTCATCGATACAGAAATATCTTAATAAGACTCCACTGGAAGAAACATGAGCATGAATTATTGCAATGGGAATTGCGATTTTCATTACTGGAATCATCATTTTTTTACTCAGAAAGGTAAACAAAAAGGATAAAAGTCTGATTATTCAGGCAGATTTAATGCACTATGAGATGGATATCCTTACCAATATTTGAATCATCATTACCCTAATCATTATACAACATACTCAATGGTTTTGGATGGATCCAATTATTGCGAGTGGAATGGCACTTTACATGATCTATAGTGCACGAAGCATTGCAAAAAAAGGAATTGACCTCTTAATGGACACAAGTTTAGGTAAAGACCATGAAATTGGAACAATCATTCTAGCCCATCCTGCCGTAAAAAGCTTCCACGAACTCAGGACCCACCAATCAGGAAACCGAGCATTTATCAGCTTTCATATGGTGTTTAAAAACGCGGGGATTAGCCTCAAAGAAGCCCACCAAGTAAACAATGACGTCGAAACTTCGATCAAAAAGAAATTTAAAAAAGCAAATGTACTCATCAAACTAGATCCAATTGACGACGAAAAAAGCCTGCAACAATATTAAAAAAAATAAAAAATCTGAATAAGCATCCCCATTCAGACTTTTTTCTAGTATATCTCCAAATTATCTTGCAAGAGCAACGTGTGAAGCTTCAATAGTTGTTGATACAACACCAAGTTCAGCCTCAGTTTTATCTGCTTCTGCAGTAAAGACCATAAATGTCATCACTGCTGCATACACGACAACTCAAAAGAAAGCTACATCTCTAACAATCTTCTGAACCTTTGTTCTTTCAGCCTCAGCTTTGTGGAGTTTTTTTACTAGTTTTTTCATGGGTGTATTTTTATAAAAAAATAAAGACAACATTATTATAACACAAAAATAATATTTGTCAAGTATTCGAAGACTTTTTACAAAGAAGAGAAAAATAGCAGTTATAAAGCAGGAAATTTTAGTCAAAAGGCGAAAGAAAATACTGAATTTTTAATCAGATTTTCTACTTTTTTATGGAAATAGAAAAAAGAATAGCTATAGTTTGCTACCATTTTACTCATACAAATATTCGATGTATACCCACGAAATGATTGTATTTTGAGTCATAGTCTCGGCTATGATACTGCTTGACTTAGGACTCTTCAACAAAAAAAGTCACGAAGTGAAGACAAAAGAAGCACTTATACAAACACTTGTTTGGATCGGACTTTCAATGCTTTTCGCAGGATATGTCTATCGAGATTCGGGAGTAGAAAGATTTTCACAGTTCCTTTCTGCGTATTGGATAGAAAAATTACTCTCTGTAGATAATCTCTTTGTCTTTGTGATGATTTTTAGTTTTTTTCGTGTTGAGAAAAAGGCTCATCATAAAGTGCTATTTCGAGGAGTCATTTGAGCTTTGGTTTTTAGAGCAATTTTTATTTTTACGGGAGTAAAACTTATCCAGCTTACCTATCTTCCAGAATTTTCCATAAGAAATTTCTCAATAAAGATCAATATTTTACTTTCTCTATTCTGAATATTTCTGATCTATGCTGGGATAAAGTCATTTTTTCAGAAAGAACAAGCAGCAGAAAAACAGAATTTCTCTGACACTTTAGGAGCAAAAATCGTAAAGCTAATTTTCCCAAGGATGACTGATGAGTTTCACGGATCAGATTTCTTTGTGCTAAAAAACGGACTAAAATACGCCACTCCTCTATTACTCGTCGTAGGTGTGGTCGAGTTTTCA
The DNA here is from genome assembly GCA_003260355.1 of SR1 bacterium human oral taxon HOT-345. Lineage (GTDB taxonomy): Bacteria > Patescibacteriota > Gracilibacteria > Absconditabacterales > Absconditicoccaceae > HOT-345. The sequence goes on along the minus strand of MPSQ01000001.1, from coordinate 245,322 downwards.
GATTTACTTTTTGCCGTAGATAGCATTCCTGCAATTTTTGCGATCGCTCCAAACGATCCCTTTATCCTCTACGCTTCCAACATTTTTGCAATTCTCGGATTAAGAAGCCTCTATTTTCTATTAGCGAACTTTATTGATAAATTCGCCTATTTAAAGTATGGAATAGCAGTAATTCTCACCTTTATTGGAATAAAAATGCTTCTGAGTCCTGTTATTCATTTCTCTTCTACTGCCTCACTGATTATCTTGATCAATATCCTCGTCCTCTCGCTAATCATTTCTCTGATTATGGAAAAGAAGAAAAAAAAGAGATAAAAAATCTGATTTTAATTTTTTTTAACCTTTTCTCCCGAGATAAAAAACACTTGAAAACAGCAGGCGTTTTTTTATAGTAACGATGGTCATATTTTTTTGAATTTTTGGGATTTTTCTCAGAGATTTGAAGAAAACGGCAAAGCCAATTATTTTATTTTAAAGTTTTATACTGATGGCAAACGACAAAAAACCTTTGGATAAGGTAAGGAATATCGGTATCATGGCGCATATTGATGCTGGTAAAACCACAACAACTGAGAGAATTTTGTATTACACAGGGAAGAAGCACAAGATTGGAGAAACTCACGATGGAGAAGCTGATATGGATTGGATGGAGCAGGAAAAAGAAAGAGGAATTACAATTACCTCTGCTGCTACGACATGTTTTTGGCACGACATCCAGGTAAATGTGATTGATACCCCAGGTCACGTAGATTTTACGGTAGAAGTAGAGAGATCTCTTAGAGTGCTTGATGGTGCTGTTGCTTTGCTTGATGTTTCTCAAGGAGCAGAACCTCAGACAGAAACGGTTTGGAGACAAGCTGATAAATATGGAGTTCCTAGACTCATCTTCGCAAATAAGATGGATAAAATGGGAGCAGACTTCTTCATGTCTCTTGAATCAGTAGAAAAAAGACTGAGCGATAAGGTAGTTCCTATTCAGCTCCCTATTGGAAAGGCTGATACTTTTGAGGGAATTATTGACCTTATTACAATGAAAGCCTATCATTTTGAAGGAGAAAAAGGAGTAGATGTTGTTGAAGGAGAAATCCCAGCCAATATGCAAGCACAAGCTGAAGAATGGAGAGAAAAAATGATTGATACAATCTCAATGTTTGATGATGAACTCGCTGAAAAATTCCTAGGAGGAGAAGAGATCAGTATCGATCTTATCAAAAAAGCAATTAGAACAGGAACTATTAGCAATCAGCTTTATCCTATGCTTTGTGGAACTGCACTTGGAAATAAAGGAGTTCAACTTGTACTCAATGCAGTAGTAGATTTCTTGCCTTCTCCACTTGATAGAGGGGAAATAGTTGGACATGATCCTGATAATGAAGAAAAAGTAGTAGTAAGGAGAGCCGACCCTAATGAGCCTGTTTCTGCTATTGCTTTCAAGATCATGACTGATCCTTTTGTAGGGACTTTGACTTTCGTGAGAGTATACTCAGGAACTATCAAGTCATGAGATACTTTGCTTAATTCTATTACTGGAAAGAAAGAAAGAGTAGGAAGACTTCTTCTGATGCACGCAAACAAGAGAGAAGAAATTTCTGAAATTTCAGCTGGAAATATCTGTGCTTTCCTCGGACTTAAAGAAACTCAAACAGGACACACGCTTTGTGATGCTGCAAAACCTATCGTTCTTGAAAAAATGGAATTCCCTGATCCAGTGATCCATATTGCTATTGAACCAAAATCAAAAGCTGATCAAGAAAAGCTTGGTTTGGCTCTTTCAAAACTTATGGCTGAAGATCCTTCTTTCACTGCTCATTCTGATGAAGAAAGTGGGCAAACTGTGATCGGAGGTATGGGTGAGCTTCATCTTGATGTGATCGTCGATAGACTCAAGAGAGAGCATAAAGTAGAAGTAAATACTGGTAAACCTCAAGTAGCGTATAGAGAAACTATTTTCGCTACTGCAGAAGGAGAAGGACTCTTCAAGAAACAATCTGGAGGTAGAGGTCAGTATGGACACGTAGTTCTTAGACTAGAAAAACTTCCAGAAGAGAAAAACTACGAATTTGTATCAGAAATTAAAGGTGGAGTAATCCCTAACGAGTTTATCCCTGCTATTGATAAGGGAGCAAAAGAAACCATGGCTCAAGGTATCCTTGCTGGATTCCCTATCATCAATATTAAGGTAGTTCCTTTCTTTGGATCTTATCATGATGTGGATTCTTCAGAAGTTGCGTTTAAAGTTGCCACTTATAAGGCTTTCAAAGAGGCTTTCGCAAAAGCATCTCCTGCCATTCTTGAACCAATCATGTCTGTAGAAATCGTAACTCCAGAAGAATACGTAGGAACCGTAATGGGAGATCTTTCATCTAGGAGAGGTATCATCCTCGGACAAACTCCAAGAGGAAATGCTACAGCAATTGCTGCAAAAGTTCCACTTTCAGAGATGTTTGGATATGCGACTGATTTGAGATCAAATACTCAAGGAAGAGCTGCATACTCTATGGAGTTCTCAAACTATGAAAAGGTTCCTGCAATGATTGAAAAGAAAATCATCGAAGAAAGAGCAGGAAAGGTAAAGAAAATGGATGAAGAATAATCTTATTGAACTCTTATTTCTTAAATACAACGAAAAGCACTTCAACGATTAACGGTTGGAGTGTTTTTTTAAGTAAAAAAATCTGATTGTTTTTCTCCTCTATTTCTGTAGACTCGCTTAAAATATAAAAGATCCAAATGCTAATATGCCATCGTAAAAAATAAAAATCTTACCAAATGCATGCAAAATGGATTGATTATAAAACCTTTTTAGAATAACTTTTAACCTTAGAAAAATAAAAATGAAGCTTCTAACCTGACAAAATCATACACAAGCAGAGTTTTTTATCCAACAAGCCGCAAAAATAGCACAAAAAGCGACTTGTGAAAGATCCAAGTGTGGCTGTGTCATCGTCAAAGACGGAGAAATCATCGGGCAAGGCTTCAACTCCCCACCTCAGCACTTAGAATCCCAGAGAAGATGCCACTGCGATAAGGAACAGTATCATAGAAAAGTTACTGATAAGACATGCTGCATCCATGCTGAACAAAGAGCAATTCTCGATGCTTTGAAATTCGCTTCAGATAAACTTATAGGTTCAGATTTATATTTTATTCGCCTAGATCCAGAAGGGAAACCTGCTAAATCCGGCAACCCCTATTGCACGATTTGCAGTAAAATGGCTTTGGAAGTAGGAATAAAAACCTTTAATCTCTGGCATCCAGAAGGGATTGTCGCTTATGATACGGAAGAATATAATATCCTTTCCTACCAATATCAGGGAGAAAAGTAAAAAAGCCTGCCGTCTTCTAATAATCCTCTTAAAGAGAAATCTGATTGTTTTTCTCCTCTATTTCCGTATGCTCAGACCTGTTTATATTTCTGCTTTGTTATGCTCCGCCATATTCCTGTCCTCGCCCAAGAAATCTACGATCTGCTCCCACCAAACCGACAACTTGGCTTTGATGGAACTTTTGGACATGGAGGACATGCGGAGTTTTTCCTCAGCCAAGAAGAGCAGAAAAGACCGATTGAAACATTAAAAATCATCGGAACTGATATTGACCAGCAGATGATCCAGAAAGCGATAGAGCTAACCAAAACCTACGCTCATCAAATCAAAATTCTCCATACTTCATATGCCAAAATTAAGGATATTAGCAAAGAAAACTGACTCTTCGACTACGAATTTCTAGACCTTGGTGTAAACTTAGAACATTTCAAGGATGGAAGCCGTGGATTTTCGATCAAAACCGATGCACCGCTGGATATGAGATTTGATCAGGAAAAGAATCCGACGACCGCAAAAGATTGGCTTCAAAAAACAAAACCCGAAACCATTGAACAAGCCTTACAAATCTATGGAGACTTCTCTCCCAAAACCGCTGAATGGCTCACCAAACTCCTCTGTGAACAAAGAAAAAAATCTGAATTTTCAACTACTTTTCAGCTCAAAGACTTTCTTACCAGCCATCATTTCAATCAGAAAAAGATTGCCGTCATTTTCCAAGTCATCAGAATTATGGTCAATCGTGAACTTGAACAGTTAGAGCAGTTTTTAGAAGACTTTCCTCAGACTTTGAAAAAGGGTTGAAGATGCTTGATTATTACCTATCATAGTATTGAGGACAGAATCACCAAAAATGCCTTCAAAACCCTTGCAGAAAGCTGAGACTTTCAGCTAATAAATAAAAAAGTAATTGTTCCCCACTATACTGAAGTCCAAAGAAATAAAGCCGCCAGAAGTGCAAAACTCAGAATTATTGAAAAAAAATAAAAACCAGATTTATTCAACAATACGCCCAATGCCAGAGAATAACACCTCTTTCCAAATAGCTCAGCATAAAGTAAAAACTTTCGCCTATCAATCATTAAAATCATTTCACAAAAGCTTCAAAAGTTTCCTCGAAACCTACAGAACTAAACAAGAATTACGAGATCTAGCAAAAATCTGAGGATTACTCGCTGTTTTTCTTCTCTTCTGAGGCATATTTATGTATTACATTAATTTTTCGACCACAAGAGGATATTTTATGAAACTCGCAAATCAGGAACTCTACTCAGCAAAAGCAAAAAGCGATATTCTAAAATTAGAAGTCCTGAGAGAAAAAAGAGAAAACCGAGATAATCTTTATACTCCAAAAAATTCTGACCTCTCCAAAAAACAAATCATTATCATTATCCCAGAAGAGAGTAAATAACTACATTAAAGAGAAATTTCCTTCTCCAAAAGTTTCTCAAGAGGGTCAGAATTAGCTGATCCTTCCTCAGTCTTTGGTAAATCATACACTTTTATCAGTTGAATGACATAATAAGTAATCACTCATTGAATCCCCAAATAGAAAAAGATTAGCGAAAAAATCAGCTGTCAAGAAATTGAAAGTCACATAAGAAGCACAATATTAAGCAACATCGCCACGAGACTTGCAATCAGCCAGAAAAGCACATCAATTTTCTTCACATATTTCCTTACCATGCCAAATCTTGTATAAAAAACAAGCACTCCACAGAGCAGATTCCAAACGATAAGCCAAGGAAGCATTGACTGTATATTCTTATCCACGACCAATAAACTCACATACAAAGAAAAATTAATAATCACAACCACAGCAAATCTACTCAAAAGAGAAAAAATCTGATTCTTCTTCAGCAAAAAAGCATTAGCTAAGAAAAACGCAATCCCCAATCGATACCACCACTGCTGCAAAACCTGCCCCTGAAACACAGGAAAGAGATAAGCAACAAGGACTCCTAGCAAAAGAACTACATTCAGATACTCCAAAAAGTTCCAAAGTTTCATTGGCAACTCCTTGAAAAAAAGAATTCCTGAGTGCATCAGAGTGAGTCTATTTTTTTTGCCCAAAATCCTCTCCCCTGCCAAAACCCTCCTAAGTGAAACATTCCTAGAGGCTTCAAGATTTTTCTGCGGAGAAGACTTGGAATAATCCAAACAAAGGAGCAAAACAAAGCAAATTCCCAAATCCAAGTTCAATGCTTGAAGTCCTCCATTCACACTAACGAAAAGAGCACGGAGAAAAGCCAAAAAAAGGAAAAAGAAAAAATAATACTGATATTTCGAATCTACCGGGAAAAAAGACGCAACTCAATATCGCAAACCTCCATAAGCCAATACTGCAAAAAGTGAAGTTAAGCTCAGCATGGCTGATATTCCAATCACTCCATCCAAAAACACACTATTTCACAGGAGCAACAAGAGGAAAATCAAGAAAAAATGCTCAAAAAGCTGCTTCCCATCTTCATAATTTAGAAAATAGGCTCCATATCGAGCAAGTAACGTAAGAAAAAGCAAAACAAAAAAATCAGATTGATAGTCCAATCCAATAAAATTCAAAACTCCGAAGATTCACAAAAAAATAAATCCAATAAGCAGATAAAGACCATACTTTTCTGAAAGATCAGTCTCCAGTAATTTTAAATGAACATCCTTTATACCTTGAGAAAAAAAAACAACCAAAAAAATCAGCGGGAATAATCAAAAATACCAGACTCCAAGCTGAAGAAAAAACGCTATAAACGCTCAACATATAAGCAGGACGATAAAATAGATCACAAGAAACCTACTAGAGAACTAAAAATAATTTGATAAGATAGATAATAAAAAAATAAATAGCAACAATACCGAGGGAAAAGAACAGATAATACAAAACCGTTTGAGGACGAAAATACTCATTCACAATTCTCAAAAGTCCCGCCAAAACACCTCCATATATCAGGATAATTCCAACCCTTTGAACACCTAAATTAAGACCAAAATTCTGACCAAAAACAGAAAAAATCACAACCTCCAAGAGGAAAAACAACAACAATAATTCTGCTCCCTGAAAAACCAATCTACACAAAGTTAACTTACTATCCATCGCCGTACGAATATCCTTACGAAGATATTGAGTAAAAGTTTTAAGATACCCAAGTGAAGAATACATTACTTCATCTCCTGAAAGCTGAGCTCCCAATGCAGCAAGCAACTTTGCTTTAGCAAGCCTCGTCTGCTCTCTAATAACTTCGATATTCGTAATAGTACTCTGCGGAACAACAGTAAAAATCTTTCATGCATCCAGTTTTCACAGTAATAAATCCTGAGTTTCAACAATAAGATTCATTGCCTTGTGAAGTTCTTCAATAATTTTATCATAGTTTGTCGCCAAACGGAGCTTATTAATAGCTCACCTCATATCATCAAAATTTTTCAACGTCATAGGAGGAATATTTTTCCCACCAATAGCCAAAAGCTGATCAATTTGACTAATAATCTGGTCAATCGCCTCATATGCCCTAGCTAGCTTCTTATCTTGAAAATTTAATTTTGCCTGTTTTGCCTTTTTTTCCTTGGCCTGTTGATAGAGACGTTCTTGCTCTTCTTGTTTCTGATAAATCTGTTGAAGGAGAGATTGAACTTTTTGAGGCTCTAGAGGAGAAACAAAAGAATTAGCATCTACGACTTTAAGTTTTAGTTTCACAAAGTAAGCAAGAAATTCTTCTAACGTATCAAACTTCCCAACAATCCTAAAAACCTTCTTCTTAGACTCAACATCCAAATAAACAGCTCCAAAAGTCTGAGGTTCATTGGTAAAATGCTCCAATCCAAGAACAATAACCTTCTGATCAGCAAGGAATTGCTTGACAGACGATATATCTTCTCCCTCAATGAGAAACTCCAAGCTATAATTTCTATCTGCAATATCTTTTATTCCCGTTAAATGAAAAAACATTTCCAAAAATACCGATAAAACCTAGGAAAATTTTCCTACACATTCACTTTATATTGAAAAAAACAAAAAAATCAATATATACTCCGCCGTTTTACCTCAAAAGAAAAGTCAGGTTTTTTTTGTATTTTCTCCTTCATCTGACTATAATGAGAAAGGCTACGGCTTTTTAATCTTGTAAACAAAAATATGACGCAAACAATTATTGGAAACTCAGTCTTGGACAAATATTTTGACGAAACGACTATGTCTCTCCATCTCAAAGCTAATAGACCAATTCTCAGGAAAAAAGGATTCCCAGGGAATTGGCAACCTGTCGTGGATCCAAATGAAATTATGACCAAAGAAGCCTTTAATGAACTGATTGATCAGCTTTTTAAAGAGGTAGAAAGCAGAGAAGATGCTTTTTTAGAGATCAATAGAGAACTCTCTAAAGTCCTTCAAATCTGACCATATAGAATCGTAATCGTCTATCCTGCACTTTCCGATGGACTAGAACTTACCGCAGTGAAACCGGTAAAGAAAATGAGCATTGAAGAGTATAATCTCCAGCCAGAACTCTTTGAACTCTTGAGGAATAAATCTAAAGGAATCCTCGTTTCTGGAGCTCCTGGAAGCGGAAAATCTACTTTTACTGGGGCTTTGATTGAGCTATATCACAAAGATCAGCATATCATCAAGACGATTGAGTCGCCAAGAGATTTGATGCTGAATGATGATATTGTGCAGTATTCCTTTACCTACGGAAGCCACGATGAAGTGAGGGATATTCTTCTGCTTTCTAGACCTGATTATACGATTTATGATGAAGTAAGAAATAAACCTGACTTTGAACTCTATAAGGATCTCAGACTCACAGGAATTGGACTCGTTGGAGTCATCCATGCGACGAAACCGGTAGATAGTATTCAGAGATTCATCGGAAGTATTGAAATGGGAATCATTCCTCAAGTCGTAGATACCGTTATCTTTATTGATAAAGGGCAAGTGAGTGAAGTCCTAACCCTAGAACTTACTGCAAAAGTCCCAGATGGAATGCTTTCAGAAGAGCTTGCGAGACCAGTCATTGTCGTTTCTAGCTTCCTTCAGAAAAAGTCACTTTATGAAATCTATACCTTTGGAGAGCAAGTCGTGGTAATGCCAATTGCTACCGATGAAAATGGCAATCCAAAAGTACCAACCAAAACCCAAGTCGTTTCTCAGTATGCAAAAGAGGGAATTCAGAGAAAATTACAGCAGTTGCTCCCTTGTGATTTCCATATTGCGATCAAAGGAAGCGAGCTTGAGCTTTATATTCCTGAATACTATAAAGGAAAAATTATCGGAAAAGGCTGAACCGCAATCACGAACCTTGAAAAAGATATCGGACTCAGAATTCATGTCAGAACCTTTAATGAATTGCCTTTGCTTGAAGTGAAGGTAGATATTGCAGGAGGCGATAGGAAAGGCGATCCTTTGGTGATTTCGCTTCCAGAAGAGTTTAGAAATAAAACGGTTCCACTGCTCGTTGATGATGGATTAGTCTATGCAAAGGCGGATAATCAAGCAAACATTGTCATCAAAAATAAAGAAACTGCTACACTCATCAAGAGAAAAGGCTTTGTCGTAGTCAATACTGAAGGATAATACCCGATTCTCCGACAATAACAAAAAAAATTAATTCTGATTTTTACCCTTCTTTTTCATCATGAACAACTTTAGATTTACCAAAATCATTGCTGGAGTAAGTCCGATCCTTGCTAAAGAAACCGTGCTTTCTAAAATCATCAATATGGTAGATGCCTTTAGAATTACCCTCTCAAAAGGCTATGACGACAATAACAAAAAATACATTGATACCATCATGAAGCTTGACAACAGCAAAACAATCATCTTGGAAACCAAAGGGATTGATATCAGAATGAAAAACACCTGCAATTTTCCAATCAAAAAGGGAGAAAAATGGACCATGGAGTATTCTGAATACGCACAAGAAGGAACGAGTAAAATTTACATCGACTATCCAGCCCTCGGAAATTTGAAGGAAAATACGATCATCACCTGTGAACAGAGCAACACGAGCTTTAAAATTCTGAGCACAGAAGAGGATACCGCACAAGTCGAAGTTTTATCAGCAGGAAACTGAGAAATTTTGCAATACGATAGAATAAATTTTGATGCCTTAGATAACAAAGATGAAGCCCTAACAGAAAAGGATAAAAAAGACATCCTCTGGGGACTAGAATACGGAGCTCACGTCATCGGACTTGCCTGCTCCAATAGTGCCGAACATGTAGAAAGTGCAAAAGAATTCCTTGATCAAAATAATGCGAAAGAAATGAAAGTTTTCGCCAAGATAGAAACCACGTCTTGACTCCAGAACTTCAAAGAAATCCTCAAAACCGCAGACGGAATAATCCTCGTTGCCAATGTACTAGAAAAGTTGAATCCAGCCAAGAAACTAAACACATTGATCCAGTCAGTCAAAGCCGAAGGAAAACCTGTGCTTATCACCTATACTAATAGAGATTACGAAAAACCTTTTCTGAAATCTTTTGGGAAAGAGATGCAAGAATTAGCTCAGGAACATATTGACGGAATCATGCTAGAGACCTTCCTTATTGAGGATCAGGTTTTTGATGTAATTGAAAAAGCAGGAGATATCCTCTGAAATCACGAACTCAAATACGAATACAAGGAAATTGAAAGATTCAAAGCAAGTAATGAATTTGAGGTAAGAGATTATATTATTTACAATGCATTCAGAAGTATAGAAGAATTCTGAATCAAAACAACGATTTGCTTCACAGAAAACGGCTATACTGCCTCGAGATATTCTTCATTGGGTCCAAAGATACCAATCATCACCTTTACCCAATCAAAAGATACCTACAGATACTTAAGTCTCGTGCGAGGAGTAAAAGGATACAAAATCTCACAATCCTTCAACTACGAGAATCTCAAAAAAATCGGAAAAGAAATGATTAGAATGATCTTCAAGGGGAACATTTCTCTTGATGATAAAATCCTCATTCTCCAGGCAAACGAAACTCTCAATCCCGTAAAAACCGATATGATCAATGGAATTGAGTTTTACAATTTTAAAAACATCTAAAACTGATCGTTGAGGTCAATTTTTTTCTTTTTCTCACTGGCAAAAAACCGCCAAAATTTGCATTTTTCTCCAGAACTAAGTATACTTAAGGAGAATTTATATAGCCATAAAAAAATGCGAAAGTATGGAATTTTAGGATTGTGTAGTATGCTCATCTTGGGGATAAACTTTTCTACAGCCACAAGATCTCTCGGTCCCACAACGGACCAAATCCTCACTACTCAAGACAAAGACATCATCACTCCTCCCGACCAAGAAGCAATGCGTCAGTGAAGCCACGACATCATTCATTCCAAAGACAGCGACAAAGAAATCGGCAACCTCATTGAAAGTAAAACAAAAATCGAATCACAAAAAGACGCAACCAAGAGAACCCTTGATCTCATCCATAAACTTATAAATTACGCACTGGGAATGCTTAGTCTGGTCGCTTTTTGCATATTACTCTATGCTGGCTTCCAAATGACAACAGCCGCCGGAGACGATGGAAAATTTAAGGCAGGAAATAAAACCCTCAAAAAAATAGCAATCTGAATCGCAGGAATCGCAATCAGCCGATTTGTCGTAAGTGGTATCTTCCGACTCCTAAAAACGGTAATGAACCTCTAAAAAATTCAGCTTTATATTCGTGAATAAAAAAATAGATGCAACTCCCAAAGCTCTGAATAAAATTCTTGATAACAAGCATTTTCGCATGCATTTCTTTTGCGCCCATTTTTGCAGAGGAGAACCCGTTTTACTATGAAGGAGGAGTCATAGGAACAGATACTGATACTGAATACGGAAAGCTCGTAAAAGACGATGCTGTAAGCCCAGAAGATAGCCTGCTAAATAGATTGCTCAGTGTGTTTAGCCTTGATGGTCCAGATTATCACGGACCACAGAAAGCCTTTTACTATATCAAAAAAATTCTGAATTATGCACTCAGTTTTGTAAGTCTTATTGCATTTTGTCTTCTTTTGTATAGTTTCTATGGTATGGTGGTTGGAGACGGAGATAAACAATTTAACAACGTAAAAAGCACCCTAAAAGGAATCGCCATCGCTATCGCAGCTATGGGCTTAGCACGAATGATCGTGACACTCCTCTTCCGAATCTATCAAAACAAAGCATATACACCGTAGCTCCTGTTCCTTCACAGCATTCTTTTAGCCAAACCGTAGGAAAATGTTCTTCAAAAACCTTGAAAATCAAAATATCCAAAAAGGGAAACAAGAAACTCAGTTTAATACCGAGACAATGCTTCCTATTTCTGAGATCAAGGACGGATACGCAATTCTCAAAGACGGAGGAATCAGAGCAATCCTGAAGGCAGACGGCGTCAACCTCGATCTCAAAAACTTTGACGAAATCCAAACCATCTTAGAGCAATACAAAAGATTTCTCAATGGACTAGAGTTTCCCTTACAGTTTCTGATCCGTAATACCTACCTAGACCTGAGAGAATATCTCAATTACGTGCACGAAAACATCAATAAACTAGACCCGGGAGCTCTAAAAGAGCAAGGAAAAAATTATGCGTCTTTTTTGGAAGAGATCAACCTGAGACAAGGGCTTATTTTCGTCAAGGAATTTTATATCATCATTCCTTACTACACGAGCGAAACTGATCTCGACCAAGTAAAAAAACCGCGACGAAGCAAGTTTATGGATACTCTTAATAGCAAGGACGACATCGAAACCATCGTTTCCAGATATAGGAACTTCATAAAAGGGCAAAAAATGCTCAACACAAGAGTTGCCCTTATCCAAGAAGGTCTCGGTAGCCTCGGCATCAAAACCGAACTCCTCAATACGAGAGATCTCATTTCGCTCCTCTTTTCGATTTACAATCCCCTCCTCGATTCCACACAAAGCGTTAGCAATGAATAAGAAGAGCTGCCTATTCTCACTATTAAAAAGCAAAAAAGCTGATTCCAAACGCCGGTTATCTCAACATTATAGAAAAAGCTTCAAAGACTGAATATCATTTCTATTCAGTTTTTTTTTCTAATTTTAAATTTTTTTCTCTATAAAAAAAAGAGAATACACGAAATCATGCACTCTCCATTTCTGAAAATAACAGAAATGAATGTTCTGCAAACGAAGCTTCATCACAACCGAAGACTCAGGAACCAGTCCCAAGCTACCTAACGCTCTAGGCAATCCTAAAGCCAGAATTAGATACTTAAAAAGCAATATCTTTTAGAGGAAGATTGATCAATCTACTTTTACGATAGTGAGTAAAAACAAATCCGATCAAGAGCTTTCAATCATCATTTGATACATTTAGAGACTTACTCTTTCTCTAAAGAGAGCAAATAACAAATACTCTTTTTATGCTACCATCTCCATCACCTAAACCTTGATAAAAAACTGAATCCTTTTCTAAAAGTCCTCTCATCCTACAGCAGTAATTCCTGAGGAGGAAGCCTCATCAAACAAAAAGAATAGTCACGACTTTCCAGAGCAAAAGCTAGTCTAATCCCTTGAAAGCACCAGTTACCTTACTTCCAAGCAAAAGCAGTAATCCTCTACCACCTTTGAAATGGACTATATCTTACGAATACCAAGCCAGAAAAAATCTGATTTTAAACTTTTGTTTATTTCAAAAGCCAATTTTCCAAGCAATAAGGTTGCCCCATAGCTCAAAACTCGCCATCATAAGGAAGAGACCAATAACATCATTTTGCAGAATTTTAAAGATCACATCCATTATCTTCGCCCAAGTCATCAAATCAAAAGACTTAAAAACCTGAACACCACCAAGAGCAATAAAAACCATAAAGGACTTATTTCTTGATGACGATATTATTATACGCAGAAAGGATCAGAAATGCAAATTTTAAGAAACTTTTTTACTCCAATAGTTTCAAAGCATAAGAAGCAGAATTTTAAAGAACAAAAGCTGCTCTCCTTGAAAAAAGTCAGCTTTTTTCTATTATTTAACGAAAATTTTATCCTTTTTTTGACTTCAATGCTCCTTGCCTGCTACAAACCAAGCGGAATTTCCAGTTTTGATGTGGTAAAAATCATTAGGACACATTTCCAAAATAAAGTCTGACACAGCGGAACATTAGACCCAATGGCAAGTGGACTTATGATCCTCGGAATTGGGAAAGGCACGAAAGAACTAACATCTTTGATTGGGCTTGATAAAAGTTATGAAACGACGATTAATTTTTCGCTTCTGACTGATACCCGAGATGCAAGTTTCTGGGAGAAGGAAGAGAGATTTGAAGTCATTGAGTCTCAGGATACCTGAACAGCTTTTTTTCTTAAAAAAGAAGGAAAACTGATTCCTGCCCCAAGTTTGGATCAGATTTCTCAGCTTTTAGACTCAATCCTCTTTCAAGAAGAAAAAGAAGTCCTGCTTCCTTTGCCGACCTTTAGTGCAAAAAAACAGAATGGGAAAAGACTCTATAAAGATGCAAGAAAAGGAACTGCAGAAATCCAAGAAAAGCCAATGAAAATCTATGCTTACGAAATTTTAGACTATCAGTTTCCTCTTTTGAAGCTCAGACTTGAAGTTGGCTCTTGAACCTATATTAGAAGTATTGGTTATTGGCTCGGGCAGCAGCTCGGACTTGGAGGAGCTTTAATTCAGCTAGAGAGGACAAGTACTGGGAAATTTCAGCTTTCAGATATCGGAACGCAAAACTCTGCAAAAGGCAATATCAAAGGTCAAGAAAGAACGATTTACTACAAAGAAATCGCTCGTGATACAATCTAAAAAAGAAATCTTGCATTCTACCGACGATTTTCTATATTTAATCTGATTTTTATTCTTTTAAAATCACGAGCATGCTCAATGAACAGCAACTTTTGGAAAAATACGGCGAAATCATCAAAGAAGAAGTTAATGTAAAAGAAATCTGACCTTTTAGTTCGGATAAGCCTTTAGTGAAAGTTTTTAAACCGTTGGGAAGCCAACTTTCTGCAAAATTTGGGAAAGATACCGGGCAAATCATCGCAAATGGAAAACAAGGGAATATCAGAGAGCTTGAAAACGGACAGATTGAAGTTTTCTCTCCACAGGGGTGAAACTGGGTTTTGAGTGCCGAGGATTATGAAGTAGCGTATGAAGGGCTTGATGCCAATAATATCGCAGTGGAGGGGAATATGATCGCAGAGCTTGACTTGACTTTGACTCCAGAGCTTGAGAGAGAAGGGGTAGCAAGAGAGATTTCTCGTTTCCTCAACCAAATGAGAAAAGATGCGGATTTCGCAGTAGAGCAAAAGGTAAAGCTGACCTATACGACTGCAAGTGAATATTTAAAAGTGATTTTGAAAGAATTTGATGAAATATTTAAGTGAGAAGCCTTATTATTGACGATAGAAGAAAAAGAAGCTGACTGAGTGATCAGTTCAGAATTTGTTTCTTGAAATGAGAGTATTCACTTTAGCTTAGCTGAATAGTCAATGCAAGTCCATATCAAAAATCTAGAACTTTTTGCCAAGAAAAAGCAAGCTATTCAAGCGGCTGGGAAAGAGTCTTGCTTTATCATTGCTGATTTTGATAGAACGCTTACTTACGGGACTTTCAATGGGGAAAAAACACCGAGTATTATCTCACTTTTGAGAGATGGTAATCATTTGACCGACGATTATGCAGAGAAAGCTCATGCACTCTTTGATCATTATCATGCTATAGAGTGCGATTCTAGCTTGCCTCTGGAATATAGAAAAGCTCAGATGTGGGAATGGCGAGAAAAGCACGATGAACTCTTGATTGCCTCAAAACTCAGACTTACAGACCTCAAAGATATTGCGCAAAATGGTCATCTCCAGCTGAGGAAAGGTGTTGGAGAATGTCTTAGAAAATTAGATGAAAACTGAATTCCGCTCGTAATTTTCTCTGCAAGTGGCTGTGGTGATGCGATTCCGCTTTTTATGCAGCATAATCAATGCGATTTTCCTAATATTTCTTATGTTATCAACCGTTTTAGCCGAGATAAAGAGGGTATTGCAAAAGGTATTGAGGGAGAAATAATTCATGCACTCAATAAAGATGAATGAGTCTTTTCTAAGTTTCCAGAGCTGAGGGAAAAGCTTGAGAAAAGGAAAAATGTAATTCTTATCGGTGATGGACTTGGTGATGCTGAAATGGCACAGGGAAGTAATCATGAAACGCTTCTCAAAATCTGAATTCTGACTTTGGAGACTCCAGAACTACTTAAAGCGTATGAAGAAGCATTTGATCTTGTTTTGATTGGAGATGATGATTTTGATGAGATAAAAGCTTTAATTGATGAACTATGGTAATGGAAAAAATTACGATTGTCTCAGAAATTCAGCCTCCTCAAAATGATAAGGAACGAAAGACGAGAGAAAGAGTTGCCTGCTTTTTAAAGCACCCGAATGAAGAAAAATTCGCTTTGATTGAAGAACAATATGGCATTACTGTCCCTTGATGATAAATTGAAGAAGGAGAAAGCTTAGAACAAGCAGTTGAAAGAAAGATTAAAGAAGAAGTCTGATTTCTTCATATTAAAAAGATTAAAAATCTGCAGATAACCATTCAGCTTGAAAAGTATGAGCAAAAGCAGTATCTTAATTTACATTCTGTATCTCATTTCTTTTTCGCTGAATTATTTGATTTAGAACAACAAATATGAGAATTTAACGTTATTTGGGAAGAAAAAGAGGCAGTATTATCAAAGATTACTCCTCAAGCAATTAAAGTTGCACGAAATAGTTTTGCAAAAAAATTAGATATTAAGCACGGTAAGGAGCTCATCAAGCGTAGTTAATCTCTCCTTACCCACCTTCCCTCACTTATTAGAAAGGTGTAAGGCATTCATTCCAGCTGCTTTAGAAGCAAGATAGTCCCTTCTATAATGATCTCCTACAAAGAGAGCCTGATGTGCAGGGATATTAAGAGATTGTAAAAGATCAGAATAATGCTGACTCTCTCCTTTCATATGCTGCTGTTCAAAAGAAAAAACAAACTTTTCAACATAATCAGAAAAATGCGCCTTGATAGGACCAGCATAAAGAGGGATTAAGAAGCTATCTATCGCCAACGAATACTTGCGCTCTTTTAAATACTTCAAAAGCGGAATCGCATCAGGATGAGGTTGAATTTGCGCAATATCATCACGCACTTTTTCTATAAATTCCTTTTGAGAAGCCTTAGGAATGGCCATCTTATCCAAAATCTCCTGCAAATCATCTGAAGCCGCCAAAGCCCTTCAAACCTCCTCTCTTGTAGCTTTTGCGCGCTTTCCAAGCTCTTGCCAGATATTGTATTTAGACGGAGAAAGCAAAGTCCCATAAGCATCAAAAATGATATGAGAAAGCTGATCATAATTATTTTTTCAAAACGACTCTGGTTCCTCTCTTGGTTCGTTCATCAGAAAAAAAACGAAATAAAGCCTAAAAATTAACCAAGTATAAAAAAAAGCATGCACAAGTCAAAAGAAAAAATCTGAATCTAACCCCCATAACGAAAAATAAAAATAGGAAACAAAAATTAAATAACAACCCTTCTTATACCCTTATCTAATCTGATCAAAATCTCATAGGGAATCGTGTCAGCCTTCTCAGCGATCACCTCAATACTATTCTGCAGTCAAACTTGAGGACTAATAAGCTCTATAACATCTCCAACCGCCATTTCTTCACTCGCTAGGCAAGAACTCAAATTCATACAAATCACCCCAAGCTGCGGAACATCCTTCTGATGATAACGATAAACAAGTTTTCAATTCAAGGTCCTCAGCCAACCTTCATAATATCCAAAAGGAATTGTGGCTACTCTACAAGGGTTTTCAGCCTTCCATTTTTGATTGTAGCTCACTCACTCTCCTTGAGGAACATGTTGCAGAGAAACAATACGAGAATGCAAAGTAAGTGCCGGTTGCAAACCCAATTTACTCCTCATATCCGGAATCGGACTATAACCATAAAGGAGCAATCCTGGTCTAAAAGCTGAAAAATAGTCATCATGTATCTTTAATAAACCAGCAGAAGCTCAAATATGTTTCCATTTGGGAGCAAAACCTGCCTGTTCAACCAGATTTCCCATTTTTTTAAACAAAGTAACTTGCTTTTGAATCGATGCTTCATCAGTATCAGCACTGTGTAAGTGAGACATCAGTCCTTCCAATTCAAGCTGCTTATGTTCTTTGAGAAACGCCAAAATCTGAGGTAAATTCTGTTCTTGAACCCCTTCTCTGTGCATTCAAGTATCAAAAAAAAGATGAATTCTGACTTTTTTGTGCAGTTGAGCCAGTGCCTTCAAGGCATTCAAAGTATAAACCGCAAACGCAGTTCTCCTCAGATCAAAAAAACGATAGTTTTCAGGCAAAGTCTCACCAAGCAATAAAATATCAAACTTGGAATGATTATGCACCAATTGATATTCAGGGAAGCTATCAACGACCAAATACGGAAAATTCTGCCCCTTCAAAATTTCCAATATCTGCAAAATCCCATGTCCATAAGCATTCGATTTCAAAACAGGAAAGAAAGCAGATTTTGGCTGAAGTTTTCTCATAATATCCAGATTATGCAAAATCGCAGCCTTAGAAATCGAGATTGTATTAAGGGTTTTCAGGTCAGGTTTCAAGAGCTTTCTAAATTTTCAAAACATCGAATCTCCCTAATGAATAAAAGCAGTTTCCTATCCTAAGATAAACAACATCAATTGCAAGCAAAAAAATACTTGATTTTCTACATCCAAAACCATACACTGTACATAATAAACATAAATTAAAAAATATATGGAAAAGAATAAAAAAGAAAATGGCTGTCTTGTATTACTCTTTCTCATTGGAGTAATCCTCGTCACAATGCCTATGATACTACTCTTCTGGATATCCGAAACCATATATGGGATGCGAAAGCAGGACGGAGAAATTCTCGAAAGAGATATAGTATTCCAAGATCCAGACAGCAATTAATGATCACAGTTCAGGAATTATCCTCAACAGCAGGAGAAGGAAACAAAGCTACATCAAAAGCAGAGAAAAGGTAGCAAATGAGAGGGGCGAATCGTCCCTCTTTTTAACAATCCGCAAAAACTAATTAAGGAACTTCCATTTCCCCTCAGGCAAAGAACCAAGACAATAAGGACCGATACGAATCCTTTGCAAATCAGTCACCACATAGCCAAGAGCTTTAAAAATTCTCCTAATATGCCTTTTCTTCCCTTCATTAAGGGTAATTTCCAACAGTCAAAAGTCAGATTTTTCAAGTTGTTTTGTCCTTAGAAATTCGCCTCATTCAGAGATTCCAGCTAAGATTCTATTTTTAAGCTTCCGATCAAAAGGCTTATCGAGCTGAACAAGATAACTCTTTTCAATCTCCTTGCTTGGATGCTCAAACTGATGGACGAGTTCCGGCTTACTAGTCAAAAGCATCAATCCACAACTTTCCTTATCGAGTCTCCCAATATAATAATATTTCCTAAACTTTTGAGGCAAAAGATCATAAAAAACCTGATTATGTGGATCTGCCTTTGAACAAGTATATCCCTTAGGTTTATTGAAAAGGATAAAATCTGGTTTTTTATTTTCTGTATTAGATGTATCCGATAAAATATATTCTTGAAGCTTTATATCTGGAATTTCAAGCAGATCTTTCTCATGCAGTTCAGCTTTATAGTTATTTACCTTTTCTTTGTTAATAAAAACTTTCCCATTATCAATGAGTAGCGTTATTTTTCTCCTTGGGAGTTGATGTTTTGTCTGTAAGTATGCTCTGAGTAGCATATTTTTTTGAGGAATAAAAAAAAGAACACCCTTTATAGATGTTCTCCTTTATACTTGCTTGCTTTGAGATTACAAGCGTTTTATAGTACTAAACTATTTAGCAGCCTTAAGAGCAGCTTGTTGAGCAGCTTGAACAGCAGCAGCATCAACACCAGCATTCTTAAGAGCAGCTTGTTGAGCAGCTTGAACAGCAGCAGCATCAACACCAGCATTCTTAAGAGCTTCTTGTTGAGCAGCTAGAGCAGCATTAGCAGCTTCATCAACAGAAGCAGTATCTGCACCAGAAGTTAGTGATTCATCTCCAGTAAGAGAAGTTTCATCAAAACTAGAAGCTGCAGAATCGTCCATAGTTGCTCCAGATGTTGCATCTACATCAATTACAACACCGCTTGCATCAGGTGATACAACTTCATTTTCAGTTTCAGCAGGAGTTTTATTACATCCAGCCAATACCAATACAGACCCAGCCATCAAAGCTACTGCCAACATTTTCTTTGTCATTTTACCATTCATAATGAAATAAAAAATATGAACGACCCTGTGTATACGAAAATAGGAAGCAAATGCAAGAGTTTTTTGAAAAATAAACTTTCTCTTGCAAATGACAAGTATTTTCTTTACTTTATAAATAGATCATCAAGAGTATTTTACTAAAATCCTCAGTAATGCTTTCACTCTACATGCATATTCCTTTTTGCCAATCCAAATGCAACTACTGTGCATTCTCTTCTTTTGCTCTAACAGAAAAATCTGATCAAATCGCACAGTACCTCTCGGCTTTAAAAGAAGAAATCAAACATTACAGTAAATATTTTCATCACGAAGGAATAAAAACTCTTTACTTCTGAGGGGGAACTCCAAATCTCCTTGGAGCAGATCAGCTTTCTGAGATTATCTTCACCGTAGAGCAATACTTTGATTGTTCTAACCTTGCAGAACTAAGCTTTGAGTTTAATCCTTATCCTGAAGAGGAAATTTACGCAATCATAAAAGCTCTCCAAAAAACCTTTTGAAAAAAATATCCAAGAATCAGATTCTCATTTGGAATCCAAAGTTTTGATAATGAAGTGCTTCAACTCGCAGGAAGACACACACGTTTCCTCGGACTGGTTGATTTTCTCCGCAACCTCCAGCCTCTCAAACAAGATAATACAGTCTTTAATTTTGATTTTATCGCTTTTGGAAAATGGAACCAGAGTAAAAAAGGCAATCCCTACCTGCGGACTCCTTCAGCTTTACAATTTTTTACAGATTTTGTAAATTCACAATTTGCCGATAGTTTCTCGCTTTATACTTTGGAACTTTTTGAAAATCAAGCTCGAAAAAGAAAAAAATCCGACGCACTCATCTCAGGAGCATACTTTGGAACTGATGAACAAATCTATGAGGAGTTTAGCCTTTTAAAGGATATTCTTTTAGATGCCTGATACCATAGATATGAGCTATCAAATTTTGCTCTTGCAGGAAAATCTAGTATCCACAATAGAACTTATCGAGAAATGGAGAATTATCTCGGTTTGGGACTCAATGCTTCTTCATTTTTAAATAAAAAAGAGTTTAATTCAGAATTTCTTTCTTCTCTAGGATTCTCTACACCAGAGGCAGGTCTGAGATTCAAAAACACTAATAATCTTGAGGACTACTGCAACAAGCAATTTCTCGATCCCTCAGCATTTGAGCCACTTAGTAAAAAAGATTATTTAATAGAAGAGTTTTTTCTAGGATTAAGAACAGATAAAGGAGTACCTCAGCTTTCAAAGTTCACCTCTCTCCTAATCCCTCACTACGAAAAAAAACTACAAATTTACGAAAACGAAGGATTAATCACCATTGACTGAGAAAAACTCAAACTAACAGACGCAGGAATGGATGTATTTAATGGAATTGTGACCGAAATTATGAATGAAATTTAAGCTATATATTGAGGATCCTTTTTCTTTCCAAGATTCATACGATCAATAAGTTCTCCAATTTTTGCCCAACGAATTTGCTCAGCCTGAGCATCGTAGATTCAGACAAAAGCATTTGCCTTACTTCCAAGATAAGAATACTGTTGATTTCAAACTTCCAGTCCAGAACAAACTCTAATAAAATTAGAAGGATCAAGACTGAGATCATTGGTAGTTAATAATCCCTTAGTAAGGTGAATCTTTTTTTCAGGATTGTCTTGTTTGTTAGCTTCTTCATTACCCTGATAGTAGAGGAAAAAAGTCCCCTTTTTGAGAAAATAGTTAATAATTCCAACAATAGCTTTATTAATACGATCATCGTTTTCAGGAGTTCTTTCATAGAAATCTGAAATATCTATTATTAATCCCTCTCCAAAATCAATTTTTGAAAATTTTTCGTCCTTATCTTCAGATCGATCCGACATTTTTTTGAGACTCTTTTCAGCTATTCTTCTAAGCTCTGAAAGAGAAATACTAAAACTCAGATTGCTTTGAGTATTAACCTCTCTCTCAATGTTTCTAATATGAAAGTTTGCTAGACCTTCAGCATTATTAATATCATCAAATTGTATCTCTATGGGTTTTTCTCAGATTTCTTTTCCATCTTTATCAAAAATTCAAACCGTGATATTAAACTTAAAATCTTTATAGTTACCATTAGAACCTCTTTTGGTATTCCCAGAGAATTGGGTATAAAAAGTTTTGTAAGTTTTCCATTTTTCAGTATCCTTCCAATCTTCTTTATAATAAGTTTTCATTCTTTGTTCTCGTTCTGAGACATCAATAAAACTTGGTTCCGGTTTTTCTCTTTCCTGTATTTCTCCTACTTCAAGGGATTTTAATTCAGAAATAAAATTCTGAACCTGATCTTTCGAGAGAACACCTTTATTATCTATAACGATATTTTTGATTTTCAGATTTCAATCTTTTAAATATTTTTCTGGATAAGCCTCTAAACTTGTAGCAAATTCCTTAATCCATTGTTTCCCAATTTGTTTTATCTCCTCAAAATGATCTGTATTTACACCTTTCATCGAAATACGAAATCCAATTATATCATTTAATTTTTTCCCTTCAATAACTTTTTCTACGCAAGAAGCTAGGCTTTTATTCCTTTGACTAAACTCAAAAGGAGGGAGCCCTTTTCTTTCAAATTTATTATGAGTTTTTATAGTATTATTAAAAATTCAACCACCAATTCTTGCAATTTGTTGAGTAGAATAATCCCATGCAAATCAAGGGTCTTTCTTTTTTCAAAATTCTTCTTGCGGAGAAAAATAATTTATATTTTCTAGTTGAAGTTGATTATTCGTTAGAGCCCGCAAAACATCAGCATATTGTGATGTTTTTTTTGCCCATTCCTTAATTCATTCCTTGTCTCTTTTCCCATAAGGATTATGTTTATCTCTAGAAATAAGATATTGAAGGGCCTTTAAATATTTTCGTATATCTTTTTTCTCATTGGTTGTTATGAAAGAATAATCACTATCATGAAAAACTTGTCATAGATTCCTTCCCCAGTCCTTTCGAACAGCATTAGCATTGTAAAAAAGCACATAGAGATAATCTCTACAAAGATCAGAAAATTCTATAGTTTCTTTTCCATTTTCTGTAACAGATTTTACAAAAGCTTTTTCTCAAAACTTTTCATTCATCAGTTTCCCCACCTGAGATATGACATTAAATTTAATTCTCTCTTCTTTTTTCTCACTTTTTTGCAAAAAATGATATTGAGAAATGAAGGCAAGGTAGGTCTTATTATCTCTTAGATAATTGATCGTTCTTTGCTGATTATTTGCTATAAAGTTTTTGACTCCATTAATATATCTAGTTTTTATTGCTTCATCCTCGGCATCTACACTTCTTTCAATAAGATCAATAATCTCTGCTTCAAAAATTTTTCTAGTCTTTCGAGTCGTATCTTCCTTGATATTTGCAAGATTCATAATATGTTTGCTGTTTTCAGCTTTTCCAAGAACTCTAATATCAAAATCTTTAGTAAAAGATAGTCCTCTACAAGCAGAATCTTCTTTAAATTCTCCCGCAGAAGAAATATCTTTCCACAAAAAAGCTTTTTCTGAGAAATGATCCCAGAGAAAACACTCAGTAAGTTTTCTTTTTATTTCTCTTTCGAGCTTACTATATTTTCTTTTTACCTGTTCGGTATGGAGAGATTCTTGGAGCAGAGATGGCGTTTGACCAGACATTATTCAGGACAATCAAAGACTAAAAAAATCTGACTAAGTATAATCATTTAAATAAAAAATGTCAATACTTAATAATGATATTTTTTTCCAGACCAAAGAGTCGTTGCCCTATAAATCTGCTCAATCAAGAGCAACTTAGCTAAACCATGAGGGAAAGTCATTTTTCCGAGAGCAAGCATGGTAAGATCAGAAAAATCTGATTTTAACCTTTTTTCATCTACACCATAGGGTCAACCTATAATAAAAACAACATTTTCTCCCTGAATCAGCTCAGAAAACTCCAAAGTATCATATGTTCATCATTCTTTAATAAGAAGAATTTTGTGATAATTAAGATATTTTTTGTGTAAAGTTTTTGAGAGACTTTCTGTTTCCTTCTCAATAACAAGCTGCACATTATCATCCTTAAAAGGCTTAAGATTATCAATTACAAGGCTCTTTCCTAGTCTTTTTTCATATTCTTGAATCGGCACGAGAAAATGCTTATCTGAATCTGATATCGAAAGAATCACAAACATAGCAAAAAATACAGACTAAAACCGCAAATCCTAATAGTAACAAAAAAACTATTAAAGACAAGAGTAAAACCGCAAAATGCAAAGAGTCCTTTATCTCTTGAATATCATCAGAGAAAAACTAGAAATAAAGCCGTCATTTATCACATCACGTCGTAGATGCTTCACTTTCATAATCTTAAAAAACTCATTCCTCACCATACCTTTCTAACAAAAAAAATAGGGAAATCAGATTTTTTCCTGGTGGGAGGTTGCGTGAGGGAAATCCTTCTCGGGACAACGAAAGATCCTCTTGATATTGATTTTACAATGGCAGGGAATCCTTTGGAGATCTATCAAAATCTCAATACAGATGGAATTTCTCACTTTATAACCGAGAAATATGGTACCATTACCCTAATTCCCCAAGATAAAAATAATGAACTCAAGTATGAGCTTACCCCTCTTCGTGCTGAGACAGGCTACCAAGATTGTAGACATCCAGGGGAGATTTTTTGGAGTGATGATCTACTTTTAGATGTTCAGAGAAGGGATTTTACCATCAATGCAATCTATTATACTCAGCAGAAGCTGAAAACACCAATATATGAGCAAGAAAAGACAATCAGCGAGGAAGTGTTTCTCAAAATCCTGAATAAGGAGGGCTTTATCTACCTTCAGAATAGTGAAACTCTTATCGTTCAGAATCAGAAACTTCTTTCTCAGCTTATTCCAAATGCAAAGCTTGATACTGATTTTTTATATTATTTGCTAGATATTCAGCCTTATGCCTACATCTTTTGAACAGGAGAAAAAAAAGAAAAAAAGCAGATTCAACTTCACATTCTCATTGATCCAGCGTTGGGAATCCAAGATCTCGTGCTAAAGAAACTAAGAACCGTTGGGAATCCTGATACAAGATTTCAAGAAGATGCGCTCAGACTCTTGAGAGGACTGAGATTTGTTAATGTCTTGAATCAAAAGCTCCTCACTACCACCCAAAAGAAAAAATCTGATCCTACCAATAAAGTCAGACTTTTTGATTTTGAACCAGAGACTTGGAAATCAATCAAATCCAATCATACTCTCCTCAAAACTATCGCTAAAGAAAGAATCAAAGAAGAACTCACAAAAGCCTTTTCTCAAGGGAATCCTTTCGGTCTTATTGGACTTTTGGATGAGGCAGAAATGTTACCAATTCTTTTCCCTGCTCTTGCACTGACCAAACACGTTGATCAGCCGATCAGATACCATCCTTTTGATATTTATTCGCATATTATCTTGACACTTTATCATCTTCAGTCAATTAATCCAAATTACTTAGTCAGGTTTGCTATGCTTTATCATGATGTCGGGAAAGTCGGTCAATATGCGGAATATGGGAAAAATCTTTCAAAAGAAGAAATCAGAACTCTCCTCGCAGGTCCACTCAACCATAGATTCAGTTCAGCAGTGCTTGCTGAAGAGGATTTTAGAAAACTTTGATTTTCTCACAAGGAGATTGAAGAGATTCAGCGATATATCAGAGAGCACCACACTCCTTGAGAAATTCTCCTTTGAAATCCTCAGAATCGAGCCAAAAAACTGAGAAAACTCCTCTCTGAAGCCGGGTTTGAAAGAGTAAACAACCTCCTTGACATCAATATCGCAGATAGAATGGGAATGTATAACCCTCTTCAGAATGCAAGTGACCTCAGTGATTCTCGATATCTCAAAAAACTTCTTCTAGAGCTAGAACAAGAAGAAGGACAATTTAGAGCCAAAGACCTTGCAATAAAAGGGAAAGATATTATGGAGCATTTCCATCTTAAACCGGGAAAAATTATCGGAGAATTATTAGAAGTAGCTTTAGATCGAGTCCTTGGAGATATAAAAAAGAGAAATAAACCTGATCAGATTTTTGCTAATCTTGCCAATCACTTAAAAAACCTCTCCAACAGAGATTGAACACCTTTATCCCCTCAACAAAAATAAAAAAAATGAGGCATTCAAAACCTCATTTTTAAAAAATACATTATACCTATTCTTCCTGAAAAATAGCATGAAGCACACCATTAAGGAGTTTCGGTGCTCCCTCATCAGAGTACCTTTTTGCAAGCTCAACCATTTCATTCAAAATCACCTCTTTTGGCGTAGCAAAGAGACGATACTCAATATATCAGACCAGAAACAAAACTTGATCCATTATATCCATCCTCTCATATCAAAAACTCTGAACATGACGATCAACTTTCTCTTTAAGCACACTTTCATAGAGAGAAAAAGCGTTCCCCATCCTCAAAACATATTCCATATCTATTTCCTCACTCCCCCATTGATCAAAAAAATAACGAACAATATATGCTAAATCCTCATCAATCGCCTCTCAAAGAGCATACGCGTTAATTTGTGCTTGGACAACCTCTCACCACTGCTCAGCTTCCTGCTTTTTTTGTTCAACAGCATTCAAAAAATCCGTACTCAAAAAAGCTTCCTCCTTTCTTTCCTCAACAGAGTCCTCTAAAGCCCGATTTTCTCTAGGAAACTCTTCAACAACAGGTTTTTTGCTTAAAGCAGAAAAAAAACAACGCTGATAAAAATACGAAAGCACGATTTTTCTAGCATTGATTCTCTTCCTAATATCCATCGAATACAGCTTCCTCAAATAAATCAAAATATCCCTCCTATCCGCTGAGAGACAAGGAAACCTAAGAAACTAAGCTTCTACAACCGCTGAATCCTTTTTAGCAGCCTTGATAGTAAGCACCTGCTTTCCATTATAATAACCGCAAGATGGGCAAACCCTATGATTAAGCCTATTTGCTCCACAATTAGGACATTTTGCTGTCTGATATTTCTTAGACAATCTCTTAAGATTAATTGTTTTCCATGTTGAATGTCTTTTATGTGATTGGGTTTTACTGATCTTTTTCTTTGGACCAATTGTCATTTGTCTGATACCGTTAGTAAACTAAATTCAAAAAGCTGACTTATTCAGCCTTTTCTGCTTTTTTAGAAGGAGCTTTTTTCACAGCAGGCTTCTTTACAGCTGTTTTTGCAACCTTCTTCTCTGAAGGAGCTTTCATCTTCTTTTCTGAACCGTTTGCTGCAGATGAAGAAGCTGCACAAGCACATTTTGAATCAACCACTTCTACAAGTGTCTTAAGATACGTCCTTCCGTTAAACTTCTTAAAATTCTTTTTTCTAAAAGAAACAACTCCATCAACCTCTGCATGAACAGAAAAATCAGCTGCTGTATAAGTATTTTTACCGCATTCATACTTACTTCCTTTCTGCCTAATAATAATATTTCCCGCACGAACAGGTTGTCCACCAAAGACTTTGACTCCACGATATTTTGGCTGAGAATCTTTAAGATTTTTTACCGAACCAGCGGCTTTTTTATGTGCCATAAGCTTTTCAAACAAGATAAAAAAACATCTGTCGCCGAGTATATAGATTAGATTGTGATATTCAAGAGGAATTAAAAAGAAACAGCAATAAAAATAAAAGCTGACTCTTCTTCTCTTTTTTCCCATGAAACTTTGTTCATAAAGAAACTTAAGCTTCTACCGCATAAAAATGACTCTTGATGACCTTAACAGACTTCATATAGTCTTTGAGTTTTTTTGGTTGAGTTTGAGTAGTTCAGGGCACTCTAATATAAGGATCAAGCACCATCCATTCTCCAGAAATATCTCTAAATGCTAATGACCTATGTCAATACCTAGAGCTAGAAGCAGTATAAATATCCGCCATATTTACACCAGGCATCGCATCAAAATCTGATAAAGAAAGCGGGGCTCGCCCTCTTCTAGGTTTCTCATGCTTTCTAGCACTTGGAAGAGAAAATCTATACTCCTTTGCTACAGGATTTTTAGTAGAAGCCTTCCATGCATCTCCAGAAGGTAAGACCAGACCGAATTTCTGTGCATTAAGCCTCGCAGTTGAGGCACATAGTGTTACTCAATTTTTACTCCTAGCAAATGGTAAAGAAACTATTTTACTAGCATCAAATCCACGAATTTTTTCATGATATTGAGAAGCATCCACTGAAGACTGACTTCTCGATGTTTCTCTCTTTTTTCCTTGAGAACGTTTTTTCCCCTGCCTTGAAGACTGAGGAGGTTTTACAATAGGAGTAGGAGCAACAACAGCAGAAGACGAAACTGCTGAAACAGGAGGAACATCCTCTTGTAAAGGAACAGCAACATCAGAAGGAGCAGCAACGTCAGAAGACACATCAGACGAAGTCTGAACAGAAGAAAGATCAGAATTTAAAGCTGTTTTCCCATTGAGGATAGAATCCTCTAGCTGTTTAAGCTCCTCTCTGGTCTTAGCCTGATCAATCTGTTCTTTAACCTGCTGAAACTTCTGGGCTTGATTCGTCATTTTCAAAACGGTATTCTCCAAAACCAGATTATCCATCACAGAATCCCAAAAACCATCGGAAACCAGATAATCTGCAATAAGGTCTTTTGAAGCAGAAACAAATAAATCAGGATGACGCTTTTCTACATCATCGACAACTTTTTGAGCTACTTCTTTTTTGAGTTGAATAAGCTCTTTGGACGTCGTATCTGCTTCCTTTTCAGAGCTTAAAAGATCCTTGATCGATTCCAAGAGATTTGCCATAGCAAAATCATAAGAATATAAATACTATTTCACCTTCCAATAGGATGTCTGTCACTCTCCCTGCATTTGGTGAAGATATTTAATGTATTGAGAACAACCTTTTTTCTTGTCTTCTTTAGCTTGATTTCGAAGCGTTTCCTGAGAAGAGAGCTTCCCTTGCTGAGATAAATCTTTGAGAAGTGTAGGGAATGATTTTTTAAGTGCATCATGTGAAAGCACCTGTTTCCCAGCAAAGCCCGGAGTATCAATATCCAAAGAAAAAGGAAATTTGTAAGTTCCATACGAGAACGGCATCATTTCAGCAGCCTTATTACTAAATTCTTCTCTAATTTTATTGGTGAGATTCGCAACCATAATCGCCTCTTCTAGCCCCTTTTCATTATGAGGAAAATCAAGATTCAAACCAGATCCCCAATCATTCTGTTCATCATACTTTCAGAGAGAGATTTTCTGAATCTTATCAAAATTGATCACTCCTCCAGAAAGCACATCATCTCCTTCAAAAGACAATTTTACCGATTGACCATAAGACTTGATAATAAAAACACTTGGATTGCTAGGATCAACCTCAGCCGATAGATCCCTACGAACACTATCCTCTTTTCAATATGCCTCATCAATCTTTTTCTTCACTTTATTTAAATATGGATGAATAGGAGAGGTATTATCTGGCTCATAATATTCCTTCCCTCATGCCCACAGAGAAGTTCCATCAGAATATTTCTGCTGATTAAGCAAACTGATAAACCTGGAAAGATTAGGCTCCTTCGCCAAAATAGAACACGTGCTATTAACACTCGATTTATCATCAAGAGCAGCACCTCCTACCGTTCCTGTCGCTCCTCCTGCAGCAGCTCAAGCAAGTGCACCAGTTGCACCAGCAAGATACCCCCCCAAAAGTCCGCCACCGACGGTTCCAACTGTTCAAAGAATCCGTTTCCACTCATCAGAACCACTGGCAGACACAGCCATCTGCTTTCATTCCGCTGAACTATTAAAACAAATATCTCCTCCGCTCTCAGTTTTTACAAAAGGCTGAGCATTAGCGCCCCTTCATCTAAGCTTCCTCCTACAGAAATTCACGATATTAGCAGCATGAAAAAGTTCCTCTCGCTTTGAAAACTGCACATCCAGCCCTACAATCTTTCTTGCCCCAATATCAATTGGAATCTGCTCTCCATACGAACAAACCATTCAAGTGGTCTCATCATACGTAATTCCATCAAAATGTGCCGAAAAAACTCAAAACTTATCCTCAGCAATAATCCCATTTTTCACCTCAGCAGTCACTTTCGCAAGGGCCTCTTCTTTATTCAAATTTTTTCCTGTAACATCAAGGAACCATCACTTAATCGTATCCCAATTCTTATAGACCAAAAGTCCTCCAGCAGCAGCTCCTCAAATTCCTAATGTTCGAGCTAATGCCTTCTTTCGCCAAGGCTTATCTTTTTTTTCAGTTTCAGAATCTTCATCCGAAGAACTCGTTTCCTCAGATGTAGTTCTCTTTTTCTTGGACTTTTTCTCTTTTTTTTCATCTCAAAATAAAGACTTTAGCCCTTTATAAACCAACGCCACCGCTCAGACTCCCGTAGCAACGAATCCAGCCGCACGAAGGATATTTTTCCCCGTCTCCGTTTTCCATTTATCTGCGTCCCAAACATCAGTCCATTGCTCTGAGACAAAATCTTTCACTTGCTTCCAGGTTCATGGATTTTCAGTAGAAGAATTCTGATCTTTTTCTGCTTTCGAAACTTCTTTTTCCGGATGAGCAGGCTGTTCTCCCTGAACTTCTACCCCCAATGCTCCTAATTCAGTAGAAAAACTCTCAAGCTTATTTTCCTCTGCTTTTATCTTTTCACGCATATTTTGGTCGGTCTCTGCTTGATACTGAGACGAAACTTCTTTCTTTGCATGCTGAATACGAAGATCAAGTTCTGATTTTTTCTTTTCTTTTTCTTCACGCTCAGTCAATGCCTTGAGAGCATCTAATTCCTTCTGAATAGCAATATTTTCTTGCTGTATTTGTTCTATTTTACGAGCCATAAGCACACTAACATATAAAATCCTCACACTAAGTATAGTCAATTCTCCCAAAAAAGGGAAAAAAATCCCACAAAATCAAAAAAAGAATATTGACATTCCAAGAAAAATATCAAAAAAAATGCTCCCAATTCGAAGATCAAGAGCATCAAGAGATCCATTCTGATTTTTAATCTAGTATCCATCACAGCATACCGCCAACTATTTTACAATTTCTACCTTGTTTATCAAAGATTCACATCCTGCCCATTTAAAATCTGTAGCAACATTATAAGGAGTCTTAGTAAACTTGAGCTTTACCTTTTTGTCGGTATCAACCAACTTAATTAGAGCATCTTCTGTTGCCTTATCCATGATGGTGTAATCATCATTTTCACTCTGTTTCTCATCAAAACTGCTGGTATAGATAAATGCTGGGACATAATTATCGCCTTTTCCCTCTTCTGGTGAAAAACATCCAAGATCAAGTGACTTTTTACTATCATCTTCAAAAAGCTCAACACCTGAAGGATACCATTCATCTTCTATGAGTTTCCCATCAGTTGGAACAAAAGTAAGGAATGAAAAGATAGGACATTTCTCCGTCCCTCGCAAAGATTTATCATTATTACAGGCAGTATACTGCTGATCATCTTCTTCGGTTTCACCAAACTTTCCCCAGTCGATCAGATCAATACGACGAATAACCCCCTCCCTCACGGTATAACCTTCAGAAGGAGAGTTTACAGACGCTTTAGACTGCGTAAAATGAGCTCCAAGCTCGGTAGAACTCGTGCACCCTACTGCAAGTAAACAAAGCACTAAAACGGGCAATACCTTTTTCATCATCATAAATGCTAAGAGAATAAAAAGAATATCAAGTAAATAGTTATTAGAATACTGAATATCAAGACTATTTTGCTAGTTCCTGTAAGAGTTTTCTCTGTTCAATTCCGTAATATTTCTGTTTCATTTCTGAAGTAAGACCGTCATAGGCTTCTTGTCGTTGATTATCAGAATATCTCTGTTCTCCCTCTAGGACATTATCAGACTTATAAAACTCATAATGAGCAAAAACTGGTCCCATCACAATTCTCGCTCCATTTACATCATTGACCATCAAAGCCATTAACATTGGTCTACCAATAGCTTCATAGAGCGGATTTCCACCTTCAGAGGTAAAGATATCTGCAATCAGAGCACCTCTCTCTTCTTTGGAAGGAGCTTCTCAGAAAAGTTTGCGTGGAGTCGTAAGTTTTGCTAATTCATCATAAGATAATCTTAAATCTTCAAATTCCTCATCTGAAATCTTCTGATTCTGCATTTGTCTGAGGCTCAGATTTCTAATCTTTTGAAGATATTCACCAAATCCTTTGAAATTATCTGCATCGTTGAACCACTGCTGTGCTGACTGATTAAGGGTAATCATTTTATCAATGAAATTCA
The DNA here is from genome assembly GCA_003260355.1 of SR1 bacterium human oral taxon HOT-345. GTDB lineage: Bacteria > Patescibacteriota > Gracilibacteria > Absconditabacterales > Absconditicoccaceae > HOT-345. The sequence continues at coordinate 213,543 of MPSQ01000001.1, read as the reverse complement.
CATCAGACTCAATATACCCTTTTGGCACAGGCAACTCAGGAGGATACACGGTAATATAACAAGGATCATCGCCACCGCCTCCCAGCTCAGCATAGGCCTGCTTAACATAAAGCAAGGTATCATGTTTAAGTTCAGTATAAGAACCCATATAAGTCGCAAGTGATTTGAGGGCGTAGAGTGGACTTTCTTTAAAATAAGGAAGATTCTTAACCTTTACAAAGAGCTGTCCGAGCATCTCTAACCAACTATGATACACCGTTTTCAAGAGCGATTCGTCTTTGAGTTCTGCTTTCACTTTTTCTTGAGCCTGTGCTTTTACTTGATCATATGAACCGAGTTGTTTACAAGTTCCTAAATCACAGCTCACATTTTCACGCACCTGAGCATCATCTCCACGAGATTTTTCTTGTAATCGAAGCTTTACAAGCTCGTGGGCAGGAGCATAATTTTCTAATACATCAGGCACAATCATTGCCGTCTGGACGTTAGGCTTCTGCAAAAACTCTTTTTCAGCACTTCCTGCTGTTAGCTGATCAAAAATATAGCTATCCAAGGTAAACTTCTCTCCGAAAAACACAAATCCTCTTGTCATATCTTTTGCATTTGCCTCATCAGTACTTCAAACTGCTGGAGTTGTATAGGAAGTAGAGATAATCTTTTGAGTTCCAAGCTGAGCAAGCTGTTGAAGTTGTTCTGCTGAGAGTCCAGTGATCTTGCCGTTTTGCTGAGTGATAAAAGATTTTAAATCCTGAATCGTAGCATCGTCATCCTTTCAAATCAAGGTTAGAATTGCATTTTGGAGCTGACTTAATTCTTTGAGATCGGTATCAGGAATACTATTGACAAGATGAAGAGCCGTTTCTGCTAACTTCTGATCTCAGAAATAAAACTTTTCTCTCATCAACCATTTCATCGCCATAAAATACGACTTAAGAAAGGAAGAATTAGTATAATGAGACCTAGGTCTAAACTGGGTATAGTCCTGCTCAATTGCATTTGCTTGAATAAATTCAGGACTATATGCTAGCATAAGATAATCTGGGGCTTTTGGTTGTTCTGCCTTCCAAATCTCTGTCCAAACCTTCCTAAGCGGTTCTTGATACTCCGGCTTTACCTGCTTAACTAATTTTTCAAATCTCTTAGTAAGATAGGCTTTCAGTTCCTCATCATCAAAATCTGCATGAGGATCTTTTCCAGAAGTATGATCATAATTATCTCGCATAGTACTTTCTCTCTTCCTAAAGAGCTCAAGTAACTCTTCATTACTTGGAAGCAAAGCATGAGGAATCGTCCAATACGCTGCTAAGAAAGGATCCATAGTATTGGATCAGAGTTGAAACTTTTTGAAAAGTGTTTCACTAAGCTTTGCCAATACAGGTCTCGCTTGACTTTCCTCAAAATACTGCAATTCATTAGAAAAAATCTTGTGAAAAGTGTGAAGAAGCAGATCATCAGTAACAAGAAGCGTATTAAACGGAGCTCTTTCATAGGCTTCCTGACTTCCACCAATTTCTTGAATCCTTCTGACTCGTTCTTCCTTACTAAAAAAGTCATCATACCCCTCCTTATACTCTGGATTAAGATATTCTCTTGTAATTTCAGAGATTCAGAAACCATGCTTCTTTACCTGAGCCAAAAGAGCTCATGTCAAAGGGAAATAATTATGCACAGAATACTTCCCTGTCACAGGAAATGTTTTCCCTACCTGCAAATCAGAAGGACGAAGCTCTACATCACCATCTCAAGACTCAGGAGAAAGCCCAAAGCTATCTTTACAATACCCTCCTTTTATATTCTCTTTAAACTGATCAATATCCTGCTGAGTCAACTGATACTGCCTTGTCCAAGGCTTATTAAAAGTTTCTTGTTGAACTTCATCCTTGTTGCTCAGAGCATCAAAAGCAGGCTTTTGCATCTTCGTCGCATAAGAAAAATCTGACTTACGACTTCAGAAGAGACTCTCAGAAGACGCAGTTTTGGAAGCTGGATTTTGATCAATAGCTACTTGAGAAGGTTGATCACCTGCACATCCCGCCAAAAGCACAGCTCCCACTAGCGGCACCAAAAATTTCAAGTGGTTCATCAATAATAGTGATTAGAAAATAAAACTAGCTCCTATATACAGCTATCATTCCAATTTTCAAGAGAAAAAAACAATTCTGAATCAAGAAAAACGGAAAGTTTAGCCTCCTCTTTCAGTCAAAAAACAAAAAAATCGCTTATTTTAGCCAAATCCTTCGCAAAAAGTCAGTTTTTATCGGCTGTTCTAGCAGATTCTTTAGAAAGAACTGATCCCTACAGACCATTTTGAGCAATTTTTGCAGAAAAGATTATAAAAAAGAAGAAAAAAATCTGATTATTTTTTTAATAAAAAACTTTCTCAAATATCACAAATCTTGGTAATTTTCCCTTGATATATGAGATCACATCTTCCATAGATTGTATCATTCAAGAGATAACTACCATCTTGAACTGCATAAATTTTCATCTTTTGGGAGGCTTGAATGATAAGTTTCATTTCATCAGGATTTTTTTGCTTTTTCTCAAAATGTGGAACTATAGTATATTGTGAAATCCCCATTCCCTTCAAAATCAAAGGCAAATCAGGATTTTTACTTTTTTCTGAGCTATTGATTACGATTTCTCCACAATTCATAGCTCCTGCACTAATTCCTACAATCGGACAGTCAATAGATTTCAAATGCTTTCCCAAATCTATTGTACTAAAAAACTGATTTTGTTCGTAGGTATTGCCTCAGGCAAGGATAACTAAAGAAGCCTGATCCAAAACAGTTTTCACCTTATCTTTATTACGATTATCCAAGACAAGATATTTCTGAAAATGTAAGTCTGAAAGAGTCAGGGCTTGCCTATCAAGCTGTAAAAATTGATCATTTTTTTCATAAGCAGTAGGATCACTAGCAACCATAACAAATGTATTCTGTGTTTTTATTTGCTTTTTCAAATTATCCAAAAAACCATTTTCATTTGAAAGTTTTGATAGAGCAAGTTTTCAATCTAGCTCTTGCTTTTCGCAAATTTTACTCGTCAAAAAGACGGTTTGATCAGTTTTTTCTTTTATTGCTCTACAGAAAATAGTTTCTCTACGACCCTTGATATCAATACTTTCATCTATTTTGTTGAATCCATATTTTTCATACAATCACCTATGATCCGAGACAATATACAGATTTTTAAAATTTAAAGCTTTTGCATACTCCTGTACAGAATTGATCAGTCTTTCACTCAATCTTTGCCCGCGATACCCCTCATCTACAAAGATAAATCCGACAAAAGGAACATATTCACAATTCGGAATTCAGTCTTCTTTGGTAAAGGTGCAAAATCAAACTATTTTATCATCTTCTATAGCGACAAACACTCTTTCCAAATCGGAAAAATCATTCTCAATCATTTTCTGTGCTAAAATTGTCCCAGCTTCCCATGGACAATCATTAGCATATCAAATAACCTTTTTCCAAAGTGGATCTTGAATAGATAATCAAATTATAGTCATAATATTTTATTTCTCAATAAAGAGACATTTCCTTTTTATTTTTGCAAGCACTTCCTCAAATTTTCAATCATAATTAGGAAAATCTGGTCGTAAATCCAAATGATCATCCGGAAAACGAGGAATAAGATGAAAATGCAGATGAGGAACAGATTGCTGAGCATCTTTTCCATTCGCATTTAAGATATTGATACCTGTTGCTCAAAGTCAAATTTTATAGGATTTCACAGTATTTTGCAAAAAGGAAATCAGATTTTTTAATTCGTTTGCTGGAATATCAAAAAGATTTTCGTAGTGCTTTTTTGGAACGATCAAAGTGTGTGCGAAACTTTCCATTTTTTTGGGAAGAAAGGCAATTGCATATTCATTTTCAGCTACTAGATAAGCTGGTAATTTTTTAGCGATAATGTCGCAGAAGATACAGTTTGACATCATTAAGAAAAGATAAAATCCCTTTTCACTATAGCTATCCTATTTCTTAATACAAGAAAAAGAGAAAAAGTAGTTGTAGAGTATTCTTTGCATAGCATACTTTCTTACTCATAAAGAAAAAGAAATCAAAATCTGACTTCTTTCTCTTGTTTTCTCTTATTTCCCATGCCTAATATGCCCCGTAGGATGATAGTCAAGAGCGGTTATTAGGTCTCAATTTCTCCTCTTACCATCTCTTTCCTTTTTCAAAGCTATAATCTCTCTTTGTCTCTGCCTTTTAAAAGATTCTGCTATATTGCGATTGATTTTCCCTTTATTCATTTTCTACCTGCTAGCATTAAAACTCACAGGTCTTTGGAGCTCTTGGGAAAGGGATCACATCACGGATATTCTCCATTCCACTCACATACATTACAAGCCTCTCAAATCCCACTCCAAATCCTGCATGAGGCACCGTTCCATATTTTCTGAGATCAAGAAACCAGCTATAAGTTTCGGTGTCAAGATGCATCTCCTGCATTCTTTTCTTAAGTTTCTCAAAATCATCTTCTCTTTGGCTTCCTCCAATCAGCTCCCCTACCCCAGGAACGAGCAAATCCATAGCTCTCACCGTTTTCCCATCATCATTGAGCTTCATATAGAAAGCCTTAATATCTTTTGGATAATCAGTAACAAAAACCGGACCATTAAAGACTTTTTCTGATAAATACCTCTCATGTTCAGTTTGCAAGTCAATTCCCCATTCTGGCTGGTAATCAAATTTTTGCCCAGATTTTTTCAATAGTTCTATCGCTTCAGTATAGGTTACCCTTCCAAAAGAAGCATTTACAAGAGTTTCAAGTCTGGCTTTTACTCATGGCATGATAAATTTATCAAAGAAATCCATCTCTACTTCAGCATTTTCTAGCACATAACGGAAAGCATACTTGAGCAAATCTTCGGCAAGTTGCATATTGTCTGAAAGATCAGCGAAAGCAATTTCAGGTTCAATCATCCAAAATTCTGAAAGATGCCTTGTGGTATTTGAGTTTTCAGCACGGAAAGTTGGTCCAAAGGTATAAATCTTTCCAAAAGCAGTCGCAAACGTTTCTCCCTCGAGCTGACCACTTACAGTAAGAGAAGCCTGTTTCCCAAAGAAATCCTTACTGAAATCAACGGATCAGTCTTCTTTTTTTGGAGGATTTGTGAGATCAAGAGTGGTCACTTGAAACATTTCTCCTGCGCCTTCACAATCACTTGCGGTAATGAGTGGTGTATGAGCCCAGATAAATCCATTTTTATTGAAGAAATCATGAATAGCAAAGGCAAGGAGACTCCTTATTCTAAACACCGCAGAAAAAGTATTAGTTCTTGGTCTCAAATGAGCAATGGTTCTAAGGTACTCAAAAGAATGCCTTTTTTTCTGAAGCGGAAAGGTCTCATCTGCCGCTCCAATAAGAATAACTTTGCTCGCCTTAAGTTCAAAAGCCTGTTTCGCTCACTCAGATTTTACAAGTTCTCCTTGCACTTCGATACTGCTTCCCGTCGTAAATTTACAGATTTCATCAAAGTTTTGTAAATCTGATTCAAAAACAACTTGCAAATTCTTTAGGTAAGAACCATCATTAAGCTCAATAAATCCAAAGGTTTTGGAATCTCTAAGACTTCTAATTCGCCCCTTTACAATAAGTTGACTTCCAAACAAGCTTTCATAGCTTTGATATAGAGTTTTTATACTAGTTGTAGACATAATGTATAGAACAAAGAATAAAAAGGATATTGTGAAGTAATATAATTTTTTTGACGATACTTTCAAGAGCTAAAGGAGCTGAATTCCTGCTTGATAAAGTTCTTGCTCCAAGCTTGATCACCAAATTGAGCTTTGAACTGCTTAAATATGTGCTTTTTGGAGAAGAAACGCAACCAGCCTAAATCAAGTGCCATTCTTTTCCATTTTGCTAAAGAATGCACAACTTCTGCTCTTAGCTGAGGAAGAGCTTGGATTTCAAAGCTTACTGCCTTTTCTGTTCCTGTAAGAGAATCATTAAGCCCACTTTCAGCTGCTACGAAGAGAGGAACTTCAATCTTTTCCAGAGATAAAAAGTGTTCCAGCTGCTTTTCAAAGCTTCTCTTGACAAATTGGATTGCCTGCTGGGTGGATCTGAGATCCAAGCATGAGCGATAACGCCTAGCCTTTGCATACAGTATTTCCATGATAATACTATATAAGAAATAAAATCCAGATTAAAAAAATCCCCCACGGCTTATAAACTACCGTAGGAGATTTTAGAAGTTTTCGTATACAACTCAATCTATCTACGGTAGCCGTAGATTATTATTAAGAGTAAAGCTAGCAACAAAAAGCTTCATAATCACAGTAACGAAAACTAAATACATTTGCAGTCTAATAATTTTATTCTAAAATGCAAGAGAAAAAAGGAAAAAAGGAACAAAAACCCTACACTCCAGAAATCTCTCCAAATCTAAGCAAGAGATCAGCTTTTTAGTTCTTTTCTGAAAAAGTAAAAACTTCTTCCTTACCATCAAAACCAAATTGATAAATCTTGTAGGCTTCTACCTGCACTTCATGCTTAAAAGGACCAAAAACTGTAGAAACACTCTTGTGAAGAACTCCAGCTCTCGTTTTTGTCGCAGTAGCTTCTAAAGTATGCTTACCTGGCAAAACATAAAATCCCGTTTTCATCCCTTCCATAAAAATCAGAGGCTTTTCACCATCAACACTTTCAAGGGCAACACTTACAGCATGCACTCCGCTCATTCCAAGTCCAGGAAGGTAAACTTTTACAGCATCAGGATGTTGTTCAAGAAAGGCTTGCACCTTTTTATTTGAGACTTGCTTCGTCAAAAAGTAAAAAGTAGCAGGCAAAACCACCATAAAAATAACAAGTATGAGAATCGCTCCAGTCGACATGATGAATATAGAATTTAAAGAATAAAAAAACTAATTTTTCTGAGAAGGAAGTAAAGGAGAAGGCTGATTATCCCAGATTCCAAGACACTCCAGAAGTTCTCAAAATTGTTCAATTCCAATAAGTTCACAATCAATAAAATGTTCTTTACCTTCCGTATCTGCAACATACAATCAACATTCTGTATCTCAGCTTCTTGTGATGATTTTCGCACGAAAGGCACATTGAGCAATTTCAAAATAACGCTCCTCTTTTCCTTTTTTGACGATCAGATGAGTAGAATCTACTTCAATAGTAATAAACCTATTGATAATGAGCCACCAAACATAAAGAATAATAGCAAGAATCCCACCAATAAAAGCATAAACCACATTATTAGAAATATAGCCTACAATCACAGTAACAAGGACTCCAGCAAAAATCCCATAAAATCCATTCAACACAATTCTGTAAAGCTTTGGCTTAAAGACCTTTTTCATTATTGTAATTCTCTCGACTAAATACCCATCCAAAAGATATGGAAAGAAGAGAAAAAATCAAGAGCAATAAAAAGCTTCAAAAATCAGAATCAAAACTATCTACGTTTAGTCAAAGGGAAAGTAATCACCACAATCAAAATCACATACACAAGAGAAATTCCCAGAGAAACCCAAAGAGAAGTCTCCATCTTTTGCAAAAACACCATTACCATAAAATAGAGAGGTCAAAGAACCATACACATCACAAGACGTGGAGTCATAGTTTTCATAAGATCTGCCTTTTGTGTTTCTGTAAGTTGTTCCTTCGTCATTTTCCTCATTAAAAAAAATAAAATAACAATACTATAACATTCTAAAAAAATAAATCAACAAAAATTTTCAGTCCGCAAACCGTCCAAGAGCAACAGCAAAAGAAAGCTATAAAGAACTAATAAATCACCTTTTCGTTGAGAATAGGCAAATGGTAAGAGTCAGCTTAGTATCGTTCGAAATCCAACAAAAACCCAGTAATAAAGAAGGCTATCAAAAACGAAAAATACTCCGATTCCAAAGGGTAAAAAGCACGAATCATCTCAGGAGAAAAGTAAATTCTAACAAGCAAACCAAAAACTCTCTACTCTAAAAAGCACTCTACAACCGATCAAACAAATTCTCCAAACTCAAATTGAAAACAGCAATCATTTCCCTACACTACAAAGCAAAGAAAAATCTCACGAAAAAAGAAAAAAAATACTGAATTAAAACTCAGTTCTCCAATACATAATTCTTAATCTAAAAACGATCATGAACCTCAAAGACTATATCGCATCAAATCTCAATGAAGAACAGACTTTAGCAGCACTTCATACCCAAACTTCTTCACTCATTATCGCAGGAGCAGGAAGTTGAAAAACAAGAGTGCTAACCTACAAAATCGCTTATCTTATCCGAGGATTGCAGCTTCCTGTGCAGAGGATTCTTGCCGTAACCTTCACAAATAAGGCCGCTAATGAAATGAAGGAAAGATTGATTAAGCTGGGAGATGAGATCTTAAGCCAGAATTTTGATCAAGGAAAACAACAAGAAAAAGCTGACTCTGATGCTCTTTCAGATTTTCTTTCTGAAATGCAAAGTTCTGCCAAAATCCAAAAAGGTTTAGAAGCGAGAGAACTCAAATGGATTGGGACTTTTCACTCTATTTTTCTCAAAATTCTCAAAGAAGATATTGAAGCTCTGGGGAGAAAATTTACTAAAAATTTCTGAATTCTGGATAGTGATGATAGTTCAAAAATTATCAGAGATCTCCTCAAAAGATTTGCTCTAAACGACACCTTCAAACCACAGGAGGTAAAGGGTTTTATTTCTACACAAAAAAATAACGGAAATACTGCTGAGCTTTTTCTCAAACATGCCAATGGAAACTATGAAGCCTCTATGGGAAAACTCTATCAGGAATATGAAAAAGAGCTTGAGAAAGCAAATTCTCTTGATTTTGATGATCTGCTTTTGTTGCCGTATTTGCTTTTTAAGCAGGATGAGAAGATTTTGAAAAAGTGGCAGAATGCCTTTGATTATATTCTCGTGGATGAGGCACAAGATACGAACTGGATTCAGTTTGAACTGATGAAACTCATGAGCGGAACGGGAGCGAATATTACGCTCATTGGAGATGATTTTCAGAGTATTTATGGCTGGAGAGGAGCCTTGATGGAAAACTTTCTCAATGTAAAACAGTACCGACCTGATATTCAGATGTTTAAGCTACAAACCAATTACCGCTCCAAACCTCATATCGTGAATGCTGGAAATGCTGTGATCAAGCAGAATAAAAACCAGTATGAGAAAAATATTGTTGCCCACAGAGAAGGGAATGACAAAATCACAATTTTCAATCACAATACTGATATTGATGAGGCAGCAAATACCGTTGAACTCATCAAGCAGATGAAAGCCAAAGAAAAACTGAAGTCACGAGGTCAGGTTGCGATTTTATACAGGACGAATGCTCAATCTGGGAACTTTGAAACGATGTTTATTCAGGAGGGGATTCCTTACAAGATTTTTGGAGCTTTCAAGTTTTTTGAGAGGAAGGAAATCAAGGATATTCTTGCGTATTTGAAAGTGATCAATAACCCTTTTGATACCGTATCTTTGAAGAGAGTTCTGAATATTCCTAATAGAAAAATCTGAAAAACTTCTGAGGAAAGGCTTGAAGACTATGCAAACAGCCTCGGAGTCAGTCTTTATGAGGTTTTAGCAATGCTTGCTCAACTTTCAGATACTAAAACCATAGAACAAGAAACCTGAATCAAGCTGATGAACCCAGCTTTTGAGGGGATTAAAAACTTTATTCAGACTTTTGAAGCTTTAACAACAGCACTAAAAACGCTTAATCCAGCGGATTTTATTGAGCTTATCCTCAAAAAGACTGATTATAAAAACTATTTGATCAAGGAAGAAGGAAATGACCAAGCGGCTGAGGAAAAATATGAGAATGTTGGTCAGCTGATCAATATGGCGAGCAAATATGAATTTTGAGCGAGTAATGCGAATCAAGAAGTGGTAAGTTCGGGAGAGGAGCTTTTGAGGCGGTTTTTGGAAGAAGTGACCTTGATGGTAGATACCATAGAAAATAAAGATGAGGATGCTGATGCTGTAAAACTCATGACGGTCCACTCTAGTAAAGGACTGGAGTTTCCGGTGGTCTTTATTGTTGGGGCCGAGGATTCGGTTTTCCCGCTAGCAAATGCAATGCTTGAGCCGAAACTTTTGGAAGAAGAAAGAAGACTAATGTATGTGGCGATTACCAGGGCGAAGGATGTGTTGTTTATTTCTCATGCTCAGAGCAGGATGACTTGGGGACAAACAAAAATGAATCCTGAATCCAGATTTCTTTCAGAATTACCTTCAGAACTAATCAAACATTACGACCTCACTCAAGGAAGCAGTAGAGCTCAGCAATCAAGCATCACTGAGGGAGCTACAGTAAGGCACAAGCTCTTTGGAACAGGCTATGTTTTAGAGATTCGGAATAATATGGGAATCGTAAAATTTCATAATCCTAAATTCGGACTCAGAAAGGTAGAGCTGAGATTTTTGGAGGAATGCTAGAATTTTTTTTAAACAGTTTGTAAGTAGCTTGAAGACGATTTCAAAAAGGCAAAAAAGCTAGTCCCTTTTTACAAAAGCAGATATCTACTTTTGTGATCAGCTATAATAACAGTTTGGCTGATATCGTCCGTAATGCAGAAACGGAGATCAAGACCTTGCGAGGCGAGGGATATTGAGCGTTGGGTAGAAGAAAGCTTTAGTTTCAAGCAAGTGCAAGGGGTGGATATGTTTCCTCACACTCATCATATTGAATGTATTTCGGTCTTGGAATAGAGGTTTATTTTGTATCTTTCTATGAAAATTTGTTGGATTTTAGATGATGAATATGGTGAAAAAATTTATAAAGGAATCAGACATCTTTTCGCTAATTGGAATTATCCAGTAAAAAAGAATATCGTAAATCCGCTTGAGTTCGTAGACAAAATTCAGGATTGAAATATTATTTTATTGGATAATTATTTTCTTTGAAACGGATGAGAAGAAGCTTTAAGAAATGATTTTTTATGAGAACTTCTTTAAAAAAAGAAAAAAGTCAGAATCGTCTGTATTTCTGACTACGAAGAAAGATTATTAGGAAGGTATGGTAATTGGGAAACAGCTTATAAATAATGATATATTATTAGTTTTGTAAAAAGTAAATATGGGTCTGAAATTGGAGAATTATTTTTATGAGAATAATAAATAATATCCTCATAAGTTGCTTTTTTGTTAAAGAGATATGGATTATAATTAAAAAGAATTCTGAAAGCAATATCAAAAAGAATTAGTATTGTTCTTATTCTTAATAAATCTTTCAGAATTTTGAATATTCGTGGCTTCAGAAATTGTTCTTGCATTAGCAAAGTCATAACTTTTTTTTTCTATAGGAAAGCCATTGAGCAGAGAAGTTGAAGTTGTTTTATTTATATTATTTTTTTCTCTACAGCAAAAATCTTTATTATTTTTCTTTTTTATTTTCTTTATTTCTTGCTTCAAACCAATATACATCATTATATTTAATATATAATTTAAAAGAAATACCTTGAATGGAGGAATACTCATCTTCAATTAAATCCTATATGTTCTGTAATAAGATCATGATATTCTCTGATTATTTTCGTTAATTTTTCATCATCTGAATAATCATCTATCTTAAGTTTAACTATTTGTTCTAATTTGTCAATTTTTATGTATCTTGAATGAGAACTTCGTGTTTTATTGTCGGAAAGAATGTTAGCAACCTCTTCTGCTCTTTCCTTTTTTTCATCTTCATTAACTTCTATTCCGTTTCATGAATGAGTTTCCCATGTCTTAAATTTATATTTCACAAGTCGTTCCTTTAATAATTTTATAGATAGATTTCTCGCTTGTTCACATGATTTTAGCATTGCTAAATCTTGGGATTGAATCATAAGCATTTCCGCAGGACTAATCAGATTAGCTCTGCTTTTTTCAACTAATTCTTCAATTTTATCTAAATATCATAGTGCAGGGACAAATCTATTTTCTTTGACACTATAAATCTGTGGATCAATAGGTCATAAAGATGAGGTATAATCCATATAAATTTTGTCTCAAGACATACAAAAAATAGTTCAGGCAGACATAGCAAAATCAGGAACTATAAAATACACTTCATTGTAATGATGTCTAATTATATCTACTAATTTTTCTACAGCTTCGGCACTTCATCATGGAGTATTTAATACAATTATCAATCTATCGGGATTTTGATATTTTCTTATTGGCCTTCACCTAAGCTCTTCTATAAAGTCTCTAAAATTTCTCAATACTGTTGGAGTCATTTCTCCAAAATATCATATTGCATCACAAGAAAAGTATTCTTCAATTGCTTTTAATTTACCGTCTATCAAATTTTTTAAATACATGTTTATATTGTTTCTCATAGTGTGCTTATATTAAATAAATATAGAATGTCAACTTCTTATATTTTTCTCCTTTGCCTTTTCAAGTAAGAGCCCTCATTCTAGACTCATCATGTTCATTCTCACTGTTTCAGTTATCTAGCAAATCTTCGCACTTTCCCCTCATTTACAACAAAACTACGTTGCCTCTCACCATCACCGTAAAGCTACCAAAAAGGTAAAATCAGACTTCCGACCTTTTGAAAAACTCTCTCACTCTTGGAAGGAAAGAAAATCGCTTGAAAGCAGCGAGAAAACCTTTACACTAAGGTCAGTTTTTTTTATTTTTCCCTTGAGCGAATGGCGAAAAACCTTCTCTATGTCTTGGATTACTATCTGCCTCACAAAGGACGAGAGGAGACGGTTTTTGAGCAGATCATCGGTCGTTCTTTGCAGAAGGACTATGAAGTTATCGTGCTGACCTCGCATTTATGTTTACAAATCCAAGATAAACAGCAGATATATAAACTACTCTAACTGAAAAAATAAATAATTTTGCTGTCATAATACCTAGCCACAAAGTGTAAACTTATCTATGCAACAACACACGTATAAATAAACAGAAAAGGTAAAAATTGACTTTTAAAGCAAAAATACCTATACTTAAAGGGTATTTTACCCTTGCCTAAATAGACATGAATAGCAGAGAATATCCTGAACATAAAACCTCGACTTTCTCCTACGAAAAATTTTCTACCTATCTAGAAAAAGAAAAACAAACACTAGAAAAAATACTTAAAATACTTGCAAAAAATCAGAATGAAAAAGAATTTTTTCTCAATGAATTTTTGCCTTCACTCGAAGAAGCGAGAAAAATTTGGAAGAGCTCATGAAATTTCAGGACAGGTTATCACGATGCTCTTAAATTCCTAACTACCAAACGGGAAAAATCTCTTCGCAATACCTTCGGAGAGCCTATCATCGATCCAGAATCCCATTTAAAGCCACTTTTAAACAAATATAGCTCCTTTATTTCTCAGCAGAGAAAAGAACAAGAAAAGCAAACCCAGCAAAAACTCATTGAAAACTTACAGGGAAAGCTGAATCAGAAGTGCAGTTCGCTTTATGCTCTTGGACAAGAAGACCTCGAACAGCTAAAAAAACATAGCTCACACATCACAAAACCAACAAAAGTAATTTTACATAAGCTTTGACCGGAAGCACTTTTCAATTTAATCTTTAGCCACTGACAAATCAGGGATAAGCTTTTTGCCGAACAAGAACAAGAAAACTCGTATGAACAGGGAAATAGCACTAGAGAACTTTATGAAAAAGGAGACAATATTAGAGAGTTGTATTGAGATCCAAGAAACCTTCAAAATCCGCTTCAATCCTTTGAAGAGAACTTTTTTTCACAGTTCAAAAATCTGATTGATCCTCGAGAAAAACTTAATAATCAAGAAATAAAGACGATCTTAGAAGAATTAGATAGCTATCTTAAAGAATGTTTTAAAGTACAATTTTTAGAGGAAGAAAGAAATAAACAAAAACAGCAAGCTCAAAAAAGAGAAATTGAATATCTTGAAACCCATCGCACCGAAATAGATGAAGAAGGAAATATTTTACCAGTTCCTACGGGCTATCACTCATGATATTCTCATGAGGAATAAATTCCTGTTCAAGAATTTTTAAGAAAATCAACAATCACCCAAGCAAATTTCGTCGCGGCAGCTGGACCATTCGCAGTAATCAGATTTCCATCTTGCACTACTTCTTCATCTTTAAAAATAGCCCCATTATGCTGTAAATAACCGATCTGCGTTCAGAAACCATCATCCCAACCGGTAACGTGTTTCCCCTGTAAAAGACCAGAATCAGAAAGTAAAGTTGGAGCAATACAAATCGCAGCAATCGCTTTCGCCTGACGAGCAAGGTCAAGATAGCTCGCATTCTGAAAATACTCCTCATAAGCACCACCTCAACCAACAAACACCACAATAGCATAGTCAGAAACCTGAACATCCTCAAATTTCAGACTTTTTTCTATGGTTTTGAAAAAGACGCCTCTACATTTCCCACCTTTTCAAGAAACAACGTCACAAAAATGCCCTTGAGAAGATAAGAGTTCAAAAGGGATACTAAATTCTTCATCCTGAAACCCTACATTCGCAACGACAAAGAGAATTTTTGCCATTCTAATCCCACACACCAAAAGAAATAAACTGAATCTCCACTTCTCAAAATAGTAATCCAAAAACTAGTTTACACCTCCAGTAAGCGTATTCAAAGTCACGGTATCTCCTACTTCTTTGTGAAGTGGTACCTGAATTTCCATTCCAGTTTCAATGGTAGCAGGCTTAGTTCCAGACTGAGCTCTATTCCCCTTAATTCCAGGAACGGTTTCAGTAATCGTATAGCTGATCGTAGAAGGAAGGATCACATTGATAACATTCCCTTTGTAGATCTGAATAAAGACATCAAGATTATCTTTTAGATATCCGGTAATATCTTCAATCGTATCTGCTGCAATTTCATGAATCTCTCCAGTATCGTTCTCCATGAAAGAATAAGTATCTCCTGTATTATAGAGATAAACTGCATTTTGAGTAGAAATATCTGCCTGATCCATGGTAGTTCCGGACTTTACAGTCACATTTTGTACTCCATTAGTCATCAGATTTCTTACCTTATAAGTATAAGACCCTTGCCTTTGCTGCATCTGCATAAAAGAAAGATCAAGCACCTTAAAAAGCTGTCCATCCATCTCAAGCACAGTTCCTTTCTTTACTTCTGCCGCATCAATTTTTACCATTGTTTCTCTATCAAAAATTAAAAACTGACTCAAAGATAGGAATTTGCCTGTTATTTTCAAGTCAGACTTAAATACTATCCATTTAAAAGCCCCTTCACCAATCTCATCCCCTCGCTGGAAAGCTTAAATTTCTTCTCTCCCAAAAGCAGAAGTCTCTCTCCAGGATAACCTCTGATAATCTTTGCCAAAGCTTCCAAAAGCTGAATATTATCGGGCAATTTCTCATACTTGACCATTTCTTGCTCTTCTAACTTTTCACCAAGCTGCTGAGCGAAACTCGGCATCTGCTGTGCATCTTGGACTTCTAGCTCCTCTAACCTTTTCCTCGCAAATTTGATGTCTTCCACCGCTGGAATATCTTCCGGCATCGTTCCTCAGAGCTCTTTGATGGTGGCTCTGATTTTTTGTCCTACTTGAAAATGAGCTTGACTCGCCTTTTCTTGTCCTCTGATGGCTTCTCTTTTAATCTTTGCTTCAGCTTGAGTCGCACGGAAAAGATTCGCAGCCAATTCCTCACTACTCATATGGTCAAGCATATTCTCATCTGGATTCAGATTTTTCTTTTCTATAATTTCTTTCTTTTTGAGCCCATAAAGCCCTTGATACCCAGAATCATAAAAAGTCGCATAGTCATAAACTCCAGCTCCCCTCGCCGTGCTAAAAAGCTTCTTATTGTGCTTGGTGACCTCCTCTCTGAGCTCAAGCCTTTTCTGATCCTCGAGATACTGAGCAGAAAGCTCCTGCTGCCTTGTCTGCAATGCAAAATAACTTTGCCCAAGAGCTACTATTTCCTTATTCGGATCTGCATTCTGAATAATGAGATAGCAAGCATAACGACTCAATTTCCAGCTTTTTAAATCCCTCGTCGCACCAGAACCAATTTTTGCTTTTTCCGTAAATTCGCTGAAGTGATTTGTCGTAGCCTGACCACTTTTTTTACAGGCAATTTCCGCCTTTTTGATCACTTTGGAAAAGTTAGTAAAATCAGAATATTCCAAAGCCTTCGCAAGCTCTCTAGCATGCCAATACTCTTTTCAGTATTCATTAACCCTCTTGATCTGCTCAAAAACCTGTTCATTCATCAGCAAGCAAAAAGAAGATAAAAATCTGACTTAAGAATAGGAAAAAAATTAGTTTTATCAAGTGAAAACTAATCAATTTTTATTGTTACCCTCTCTCCTCCTAAATCCTCAAATTCCAGCTGATAAGCGGTAAGTTGCATCGCTTCCTGACTTTCCTTCCCATAGAGATAATCCCCAACAATCGGCAAACCGTGATTACTCAGATGAAATCTGATCTGATGCGTCCTCCCAGTAAAAATCTGGAGAAAAAGCTGAATCCTCCCATCAGGTTTTTTTTCTATTTTTTCAATCTGCGTGATTCCGAGCTTTGGAACCGCATTAGGGACTTTCGCTCTCACTTCCTCGCTGATAATAAAAGGCAATTTCCCCTCAATCTCATCCAAAAATGGCTTTCCCTCAGGCGTAATTTCACAAATTGCACGATATCGCTTTTTGAGCGGAACTTTGTCTTTTTGCTCAAGGGTTTCAGATTCAGATTTCGCTTTAAAAAGAGCTTTAAAATGCTGAAGTCAGACTTCAGTCTTTGCAATAATCATGAGTCCATCAGTATCCTTATCCAGCCTATGCAGCAGTCCAGCTCTGATAAAATTCCCAATGCTTGGAAGCTCTTTGTAATGATGATAAAGAAAGCCAACGACACTCGGCTTGCCAACCTCCCAAATACTGTTGGGATGGGACAAAACTCATTTCGGTTTATTAATAACCAGATAATCAGTGG
This sequence comes from SR1 bacterium human oral taxon HOT-345, assembly GCA_003260355.1. Lineage (GTDB taxonomy): Bacteria > Patescibacteriota > Gracilibacteria > Absconditabacterales > Absconditicoccaceae > HOT-345. The sequence goes on along the minus strand of MPSQ01000001.1, from coordinate 196,663 downwards.
TTTCCCTCACGATCGGAATCTCAATAGAAGGTGCTTCCTCAAGAATCACAGGAGACAAATATCTCTCTAGGTTATCAATTTCAATCTGATCACCTACTTTCAGTTTTACTGATTTCTTTGCGGGTTTCCCATTGAGAAAAATCCCCTTTCTCTCAATAATATGATGAAAAAAGCTCCTAGAATAAGGAAACTGCTTTACTAACCACGTATCAATTCTCTCTGGAGCTCAGGAGAAAACAAGACTCTGCATACAAACACCATAATACATCTAAAGTGAATACGCTTCTTCCAAAAATTCCAACAAAGGAAGTATCAAGCGATAAGCCTCAACAAACCTTCACAAAAGCTCTTGCTCACAAAGCTCAACATCAGAAAGCGAATGCTCAAAAATCCAGTCCTTAAAATAAGCGACTTGCTTCAAAACTTGCTCACTTGACGATGAAGATCTTGGAGATTGTGAAAGATTCGCCTCATCCAAAAGGCAATACTTTTTCAAAGCAGGACTTAACTCTGAAAGAAGCTTCGGGTCAGTTTTGATGAGCTGTTTCAATTTCCAAGTCGTTTTGTAATGATGAGGAGCATCCCAGAGACGATAAAATTTACTAAATGTAGGAGCTCAAGAAAGCTTTTCTCGTCTATGATAATTCCTCAAAAGATACTTCCTGACGTTCGATTCTGAGCTTGACGTTGGCATATAGACTCCTCCACCCAAAAAACTCGCTCCCGGCTCTAAATGGAAATAAAAACAAGGGTAATCTGACTTTTTTCCTCAGTAAGCGAAGATCGCTCCAAAGTTCTCCTTATACGGCTTCCCATCTTTAGAGAAACGCAAATCCCTATTAAACCTATAAATACAATCCTTGACCTGTAAATCCTCCAATATCGGATGCATACTTTTTGCTTCCCTCAAAAAAGCCTCTACAAACTGAGAAAATCTCTTCTTTTCCTGCTGATAGAGATCCCGATGAGCATGCAACCACTCTGTCGAGTTATTACGCTTCACCGCTTCCAAAAATTTAAGAGTGATACTAAACATTAAGCTTTGAAAAGAGATAAATGCTGTTCCCTACGAAGAAACCACTTAAGCACCAGTGCAATACCCATAAACCCAAGGAAAAACCGCTGACTTTTGGTAAAAAAACCTATAAATTCCAGCTGACTATCTGCTCTGAGATATTCCAGTCAAAACCTGATCAACGAATAAAAAAGCAAAAAATTCGTCGCTAAGCTTCAGACTTTTCGTTCTTTTTTCCTAATCATACCAAAAAAGACCAAAACCTGAATCATAAACAGCAAAATTCCCTCCAGTGCCATAGAAATAAAGTTCGTATTCACCCTAAGCAAACCATCAACTTTAGGATAGTAGTGTCAAAGCCCTAAAGAAGAAAAAAACTGACCTAATCGATCAGGAAGCTCCGCAAGCGGGATTCCATACAATTCTTGATTAAGAAAATTCCCAAACCTCCCAAAAAAAATCCCCAAAGGAACGAAAATAAGCATCAAATCAAAAAGAACCAAAAATTCCTTCTTGGAAACTCTTTTCATCAGACAAAGCAAAAAAATACTGATCACGACCCCGAAAATCCCTCCAATAAAGGACATTCCACCTTCCCAAACCTTAAAAATCTCCGTTAAATGAGCGAAATAATAGCCTTCTCCATAGATCAACACATGCCCAAGTCTTCCTCCCACCAAAACCCCCATAGCAATAGCAAAAATCAGATTTTCTAAACCTTCAGTCAGAAAATATTGAACCTGAGGAAGATTTGAAAACCATCTTTTCTTTCCTATCCATGCCAGTCAAAAGTATCACAAAAGAAACGCGACCGCATAAAAAATCCCATACCAATACACAGAAAATCAAAAAATCTGAAAAGCAACCATCTTTATTTTACAAGATAATAAAGTTCTATCAGTCTACAGTTTTGAGAAGGAGTTGCAAGAAAATCAGACTTTTATTTGAAAATCTATTCAAAATTACTAATTATTTAAAAGAATATTATCAAAATATTCCTACATCAATCAATAAGTTCACACTAAAAAACTTGAATACATAAAAAACAAAGCCCAACTACATAAAATCTTTATATTAAAATTAAAATTATGGAAATTCTTAATATCATACGACAAATTTTTTCACTTTTGATAATAATTCTTTGAGGTATATACTTTCTCAGAGAATATTTTAAACGAAAAGAAAGTAAAATAGCAATTCAAAAATATATGTATAAAAATAAATTTTCTCTACCAGACATACTAATTTTACTAACACTTTGATGAGGGATATTGGGATTTTTATACCAGTTTATACATTTTTTAGCGATTAAACTTCCTTTTTATCCTTATTTTGATGCATCTACATGGATTAATGACAGCATGATCATAGCTTGATATTTTACATGTACAGTTATAATATTCATTGCCATTCTTTCTCGGGTAGATGAATCGTTAAAAAACAAGTTTAACTGCACGAGGGAAATAAGAAAAATAATATTACGAATTACTTGGTTTCTATCTGCCTTAATAGGAACTCTTATTATCAAACAAACCACATCAAATATCCAAATTGGAAACAACATATATTCAATATATTATATGAACAATAAATACATCATGTACTATAGTGGAGATAAGATAAACCGCAATACCATAATAATTCGTGATAGGGAAAGTGAAATCATAAAGGATGCTTTATTTTTACCGTAATCTCACATTAACAATTCTAATTAAAGAAGTTGAATAGAGAATAATCAACCATACATACGATGTTTTTTCAATAGAGAAAAAATCCCTATCGGGATCCTTCCTAAAAGACACACCAAAAAAGCTAAATAGAACCACCTAAATGAGCTAAATTCTCTTTCAACTTTTCAATCTTATGCTGATAATCTGCTTGATTTGCCTTTTCTCTCTCAATCACTTGTGCAGGAGCCTTGGAAACAAACCTCTCATCAGCCAATTTCCTCTCACAAGAAGCTAATCCCTGTTCAAGCTTGGCAATCTGAGCCATAATCTTTTCCTTTTCTGCTTCCAGATCAAGCAATCCAAGCAAAGGCACGATCAATTCTGACTTTCCAACGACCCTTACTCCTGAAAGTTCAGGTTTCACGATTTCTGCACCAAAGTCCAAGCTTTCCAATTTCGCCAATTTCATCAAAAAGGCTTTATTTTGAGTCAAAATCTTCATTTCCTCTGGATCGGCAGTTTTGATCAAAGCAGGAACGGCTTTTCATGGATTGATATTCGCTTCAGCTCTGATATTTCTAAAGGCAGTAATCGCCTCTTGGAGCCAAGCCATCGCAGTTTCCACCTCAGCAGAAATCAGATTTTTTTCACTTTTTGGAAAAGACTGGAGCATAATCGTTTCTCCCTCAGTTTTCACATGTTGCCACAGCTCCTCAGTGATGAACGGCATAAACGGATGAAGCAGTTTCAAAGCGGTTTCTAGCACCTCCCAAAGCACCCATTGTGCAGTTTGCTTACTCTGAATGTCATCATTCATATAGAGCCTCACCTTTGCCATTTCTACATACCAATCGCAGAAATCTCCCCTGATAAACTCATATACGACTTTCGCCGCCTCATCAAGAGCATATTTATTCAAATAGCTTTCCGTCTCCGCAATCGCAGTATTCAGTCTTGAATAAATCCACTGATCTACCAATTCAAAAGCCAAATCTGATTTTTTCACCTGTTTTGGATCAAAGCCTTCCAAATTCATCAAAACGAAATTGGTCGCATTCCAAACCTTATTTGCAAAGTTTCTCCCCATTTCAATGAGCTTTTCAGAGAAATGCACATCCTGACCAGCGGAAGTATTGTAAATCATCGTAAATCTGATCGCATCTGCTCCATATTCATCAATGAGTTTCAAAGGATCAGGCGAATTTCCAAGCGATTTGGACATTTTCCTTCCCAGCTCATCTCTCACGATTCCATGGAAAAACACATCGTGAAACGGCACATCTTTCATCTCATACAGTCCAAACATTACCATTCTTGCTACTCGAAAAAAGATGATGTCTGCTCCCGTTACGAGGGTTGAAGTCGGATAGAAATGTTCCAAAAGTTCAGTTTTTTCTGGTCGTCCCATCGTTGAAAATGGCCAAAGTGCAGAAGAAAACCGAGTATCAAGCACATCATTTTCCTGCTCCAAACTCACTTCTTTCCCATAAAAAGCTAAAGCCTGACTTTTCGCTTCAGATTCATTTTTTGCCACGAAAACCTTCCCATCAGGTCCATACCAAGCAGGGATTCTGTGCCCTCGCCAAATCTGCCTAGAAATACACCAATCTCTGATATTTTCCAGCCAATGATAATACACTTTCACCCATCTTTCAGGCTGAATTTTGATTTTTCCAGATTTTACCGCTTCAAGTGCTGGTTCTGCGAGAGGTTTCATCTTTACAAACCACTGCTTAGAAACGCGAGGTTCTACAATGGTATCACACCTATAACAATGCCCAACGGCATGCTGATGCTTCCTCACTAGCACGAGATACCCCCCAGCCTCCAAATCAGCTACGATCTGTTTTCTCGCCTCAAAACGATCCAAACCTGCGTATTTTCATCAGTTTTCATTTACTTTTCCATCAGGAGTGAAAATGTTGATAATTTCCAGTCCCGTCCTCTTTCCCACCTCAAAATCATTTGGATCATGAGCAGGAGTCATCTTCACCACTCCAGTTCCAAACTCTCTATCTACATATTCATCGGCAACGATAGGGATTTCTCTATCCATCAGTGGCAAAAGCACTTTCTTCCCGATCAAATGTTGATACCTTTCATCCTCAGGATGCACTGCAACTCCCGTATCTCCGAGCATCGTTTCAGGTCTCGTGGTCGCAAGGATCAGCTTTTCATCAGTTCCCACGATCGGATAGGCAATCTCCCAAAAATGCCCTTCAGAATCCACATGTTCCACCTCATCATCAGCAAGTGCAGTTCCGCACCTTGGACATCGGTTTACCATATATTCCCCCTGATAAATCAGATTATCATGGTAAAGTTTCACGAAAATCTCTCTCACTGCCGCAGAAAGCCCTTCATCCATCGTGAATCTTTCCTTTTCCCAATCGAGTGATGCTCCAAGTTTTCTCTGTTGTTGAGTGATGATCCCACCGTGTTTTTCTTTTCGCTCCCAAGTTCTTTTGATAAATTCATCTCTTCCAAGGTCTTCTTTTGTCTTCCCTTCTTCAGCTAAAGCTCTTTCTACCTTGTTTTGAGTAGCGATTCCTGCGTGATCGGTTCCTGGCATTCGTAGAGTATTGAATCCAGACATTCTTTTCCACCTCACCAATACATCTTGGATCGCTTCATCCAGCACATGTCCCATATGGAGGATTCCAGTCACATTTGGAGGAGGAATCACAATACTGAAATTCGCCTTCTCAGCATCAGTTGTCGCTCTAAAATAACCTTTTTCTTCCCAAAGTTTTCCTCGCTTGTTTTCTATCTCATTTGGACTATACTTCTCTAACATCGCTTGTATCAATAAAAGTTAAAAAATCAGACTTCCTCTGTTGAAACTACTCTCCGAGACAGACCGAAAAACTAAACCTCCCCAAAAATCCTCACATCCCTAGTTATCAAGAATAAACAAAGCAAAGATAAGCATTAGAGCTTTGATTTCAAGAGGAGAATATACAGCCTGCTCCAAGCGCTCCCATATCCCTCCCCTACTCAAACCACACAGCTAAAGCATACGCACAACCAAATTCCACAAATAACCTGCAGTCACACTTCCACTCTCCTTCATAGGAGTAGCATCATAGTTTCCCGCCCATACACAGACAATACGCTGCTTCTCACGATTCGCACCACAGGTCCAACCATCGACGAAATGCCTAGAAGTGCCTGATTTAACTGCCCATCACGCCACATCCAAATAGTTATCAATTCAAAAACTGACCACCCTATGACGATTCTCAGACAAAATAGCAAATACCTCATCAATAACCTTGGAAGCAACAAGCCCCTCCTCAGCTCCCGCCAAGAAAACCCTCCAAAACTGTGCAAACTCTAACGGAGAAAGCTCATAGGTTCCAAGCGCCGCCGAAAGCCCCAAATGCTGAGCGTTAAAGACCTTCCCTTCTTCAGTGATAACTTCTTGTGTGGTTCCTCAGAAACGGAGCCTCAGCTGATTGATAAATGCAATAAACTCCTCAATCCCGACTTCGTGCAAGAGCTTCACCGCAGGGACATTAAAACTATTCCCCAACGCATCTGCAAGCGATACTTCTCCATGATAGGAAAGCGAAAAATTCTTCGGACTATAAATATGCTCTTCATCTAAATAGTAAGAGACCGGCTCATCCACAATCTTCGTCCCTCCCGTATACTGCAATGCATTCATCGCAAACAAATAAAGGAACGGCTTAATCGCAGATCCGGTTTGCCTCTTACTCAGACAGCCATTGACCATCCCTTGCTCTTTCTCATAAAACGGTCTACACGTATTCATGCTACGCACCTCACCCGCCGCATCCAATACCAATACACAACAATCCTCCATCTGCATCTGCTGCCTATAATGCTCACTAGAGGAAATCACCTGCTCAATACGCTCATACAAAGGAACATCAAACGAAGAATCCTGTCCCTTCGCTCAGGACCCTCATAAATAATAGTCAGAAAACTGAAAAACCGAACGGTTAGGCTGGAGAAGCAACGCTTTTGCTGATAGCGGAGGAAGCTCTTCCCATCTATCGCATTGCTCTTTGCTAAAGGCCACCTGACAGAGAGCTTCAGCTTTCTCTTTTATGAGCTGAAAATCCCCTTGCCTCAAGGGATTCTTCCCTGTCTGAGCCGTTGCAATCAAAAAACTCAGCTCTGAAGGAAACAGCGCTCCACATTCCTTCCCAAAATAACTCAAACACGCAGACCTGTAGCCACGCACGCCATTGAGAAACTCTACCTGATTCAGATACGCCAAGAGGAGCTCCTGCTTGGAATAATGTAAAGAGAGATTGAACGCAAGCCCCATCTCCCAAAGCTTCTGCTTCCAGCTCCTGTGATACGCCTTTTCAGTGAGTTTCACAAGTTGCTGAGGCAAGGTGGACGCCCCTTGCACCTTCCCAATACTCGTCAAATTGAACCGCATCGCCCTCAAAATCGCAATCGGATCAACCCCTAGATGCCAATAAAACCTACGATCTTCCACACGCACGACCGCACGCTTGAGATTTTCAGGCACTTCTTCAGGACTCGCATACGGAATCTCCCTCAGCCCTTGGAGAAGCTCCCCGTTGATCCCTCTGAGGACCTGCCTCTCAAGCTCTGGAAGCGGCACCCTATAGCAAAAATTCCCCAGCACCCAAATCCCAATAACAACCAGAAAGAAAAATCAGACTTTTTTTCACCATTTCAGTAGCATGACCAACACCCCAACAACTAAACCCCCCTTTCATTACAAAGAGGAAACTTCCCAAAGGGTAAGGATTGAGCCTTCATCTTCAAGCCCAAAATCAAAAATCCCCTCTCTTTCCAGAGGTTAGATTCTAAAAGGACCATCAAAAAAAATGACCAGCAACCGCCTATCCCATGGGATAAACACTTGCTAGTCATCTTGCTAAAAACACTCTATACTAATGCTCTAACGGAGAAGCCACTGGATTTACTTTGAGCACCGTTCCCGTAAACGCATCGAAATACAGACGAAGATCGTCCCCCTGCCTATTAATCAGAACCTGTAAACAACGAGGATCTACCCCAGAGTTCATAGTCGCACTTCTAAGATACGCCACACACGGATAACGGAACCCTTCTCCTCCAACACCTTCTCTCTCTCCCTCAGCATAGATTGCATACGGCTTCGTCTCAATCGGGAAAGACGGCAACTCGATCATATCATCCCCTTGTAAATACGCCCGAAGTCAGAAGGGAATCCCTCCAGAAACCGCCTCAATCACAAACCCTGCATCACGAAGAAGGGAAGAAAAACGAGGATATTCCATCATAAAACTCGGGAGTCTTCCTTCTTGCACACGAGCTTGTTGTGATGCTCTAATGTACTCATCCAAAGGAATCTCTCCTTCTTGAGGTAAAATAATCACTTGATCTCCATACTTCGCCTTTTTTTGCCAGATAACTTGTGAAATCACCTCTGAATGCTGAGAAGGAGTATGTTCGTTATGAAGAATAAACCAATATCAGAGGAATTTTCAGACGACCGTTTCCCTGACTACAGAAAACGAGGATACAACCCCAAGAGCCCCGAGAAGGAGAACAAGAGCCAGACAATACCATACATGCCTTTTCATGAGAAATAAGAAAATCAGATAAAAAAGAAAGGGGGGAGGGGAAATCTACCCCTCAAATGAAGTCCGTCCACTTCGTTGAAGAGTAGGAGTCATAGAGTCCCTCTTCTAACTCCAGAAGCTCCTTTCTCACAGAGAAAAGCACTTCAATTTTTTTAAATTTTTATTATAACAAGACTCATTTTAAGAACTTCTTATAGAAATACAAGAGGACAGTGCTCCAAAATCACACCTTTCTTACCTAAATATCACTCAGAACGAACAAGTACCTCTCTCAATGGTTAATTATAACCTTTTATACCCTTTACAAAGAGCAAAAAAGGACTCTCGCAGAGAGCTTGCAGCTCGTGCAAAGAGTGAAAAAGGACCCTTGCTGGGAGTTTGCACACCGTGAAACAATCAAAAAGACCCCTCGCTAGTAGTTTGCAGCTCGTGCAAAGAGTGAAAAAGGACCCTCGCTAGTAGTTTGCAGCCCGTGAAACAATCAAAAAGGACCCTCGCAGGAGGTTTGCACACCGTGCAACAGCAAAAAAGACCCCTTTTTCTTCACTTGCAGCTCATGCAAGCCCCAAAAATGCTCCATTCTGACCACTTGCACGTCTTGCAAACCCCAAAAATGATCCTTTCCGACCACTTGCACGTCTTGCAAACCCCAAAAATGCTCCATTCCGACCACTTGCAAGCCCTGCAAACCTAAATCCAGCTACGCTAACAAGGGTTTGCAACACATACCAGAAGGAGTTGCACAGGATGTCGACTGCTTGCTGAGTGTGCCTCCCCCCACGCCTCATCATGCCAAACCTCTAAAAAAAAAGCAACCCGAGCCAATCCTCACAAAAAGCGAGAGAGCCCGAGTTGCAAAACCTAGAATGTAAACAGCTTGAACCGAGAACCTAAAAATCATACAAGGTAGAGAGCATACATCCGTAGGTATACAAGGTTGAATACTGATCTGCTGAAGGAAGTTCAGCCAGAGATGCTAATTTCTTATCCCCCTTACGAAAACATTTACTCAATTTATAGTTCTGTATAAAGTAAGAAGAACATTGAGTTACAAAAGCTTCTTCTTCTGGAGTGAAAGAGTCCTTACACTCCTGAGTTCCCTGCAAAGTATCCCCTATAAAACAATGGAGAAACTTGGTATAGCCTAGGAGACATGCTCTATCTTTTAGGATCATTTCACGCCTCGTAGCTGCACGATCACTACGAATCCAAAAGAAAATACCTCCAGCCACCACAAGCAAAAGACCAGCAACCATCATCCATTTCCATTTGTTCTTCATATTTTCTACATAAATAAGATAAAACACTACTTCATCTCTTTTGCTCACTAAAGAACGGCTCCATTTCCCCTCCTCACCCAGCCGAGAAAAGCCCAACCGAAGACTTCCCAGCCGAACGAGGAGAGATTCAGAATTTATTTCCTGATTACTTTACTACTTCACCATACTTGTGTAGCCTGCTGTTCATAAAGCTTGCTCGATGGGTAGACGAACTGCCCATCAAACGCATTCACCGCATAAAAGGTAAAGTTACATTCCTTACCAGCCTTCATCGTGCCATAGTTAAGGATTACACGATCAAACCTAAACTCATAAAAGTCCGGAAAGCACGCTCGATCATTTCCAAAGTCAAAGATTCCCTTCTCAAAGCTATTCTCTGCCACTTGGAGATTGGACCAGAATTTAAATCTGGAAGGGATCGTAAACTCAACAGTCAAATTCTGAGCCTCTTTGAGCGTTTTGAATCCCGCCTTAAGAGGAATCTTTTCACCGATTTGAGCCGTTGTCGGATACTCAAACGTGAGTTTTTCCACATTGTGAAGCTCGGTCTTCTTCTTGGTAATATCTTTGAGTAAAGAGTTGACTTGGAGATCAAGGAAGGCAGGACCTTCACAGGACCGTTGCACCTTCAGATCCTTGGTATGCTCAAACGGAATACTCTTTTCTACACAAGTCTTCCCCGCATCAAGCTCGAGCTTCGTATTCCCCACCTGGAGCACACAATGAGTTGTCTGACTTTGATGCTGATAGTAAGAGGTGAGTGCAGCATTGAGAGCACTCAAGACAGCAAAGTTTGTCGTAGACGACCAGCTCCAGAGCCCATACGCACTTCTGGACTTGAGAAGAGAAAGAATCTGACTCGAGATCTGGTTCGTAAAATGCTCTTGCTTTGGGAATCTAGTATGGAGTTTGAGAACTCCTCTCAGATAGTACCCTTGTAAAGCTTTGAGATCTAGCGATAAATGAGCATTACGATTGCCGGCTACCTCTGCCAAAGCAAGCAATTCAGGAGCTAATTCCTCAAGCGAAGTGAGTGGCACCCCTTCAAAATAGCGTCCCTGAGCAAACGCCTGCTCAAAAAGCTTCTCCACACTCTGAGCTAAGCGAATCGCATCTGCCTCTCCAGCATTCTGTGCAAGCAGATAAAAGCTTAAAGCCTGAATAGCGATATTATTTGGATACTTTTTCTGAAGTTGTGAAACGAGTGCGGTATTGATTGATGCGAGGTTAGTCTTTCTCTGAGCGAGATAGTAAAGATAAAGTTCTGGGGAATCACTTCCAAGCTTCGCAAGATAACGCTCTAGCCTCTCTGAGAAATCTTTTGGCACAAGGTTGGCATATCCATTGGTCTTCATCGTCTCGAGTAAGGCATAGGTTGAGATACTCGTCAAGAGTGAAGAAGTATTCTTCTGCTCCCAAAAACGAGACGGATAATCACTTCTATCTTGTTCTTTGATTCCACCATCCCAGTCTTGTCTGCCCTTGAGCTGGAAAAGCACCGCCGTTAAAAGTTCAGAGATTGCCATCTTTTTACCTTCTGCGAGACGAATAGCTCCACTCTGCACGAAATCTCCGGTCAAGAGTCCTGCTTTAGTCAAGCTTTCTGCCTCAAGTGCAGTTTGAGCCGTCTTAACGAGCCACTCAGAAGGACTCTTTGGAGAGTAGAAGAGTAAATAGTGAAGCGGTTCTGCCAAGACAGAACTTGGGAACGGAGCCAGACGAGCGACGAGTTTTCCCCTCACCACCTCATCATCAAAGGTAAATAAACGTTCACCGCTCCTCTGCTGTTCAAGTGAAAAGCTCTTATTTACGAGCCCTTCAGTCCTTACCGGGATCTTCCACTGAGCAGCATCGTGAAAGTTTCCTGCTTTGGCTTCGACTTCAATCGTCACCCACTGCTGATCGAAGAACTGTTCACCAACTGAAATCTGGATTCAGAATTTTTCATTGACTTTCCCCTTCTGCTCAAAAGACTGGAGCACCGTTCACGCTTCATCTTTTACGACACCTTTGAGGATCGCTTCTGTTCATGGAGCAAGCTTTGCTGGAGAAGCAATCAGTTTGAGTGGAAGCGTAATTTGATCTCCAATGGTAAGGAAAGTCGGCAAATTCGCCTCCACTACCAAAGGTTGATTCACTTTGAAGTAAGCTCTTGAAGTCCCGAGCTGACTCTGACGAGAAACCGCAACAGCATCGAGCATCCAAGTCGTGAGATTATCCGGTAGGGTAAAGCTAAGCTCAGCCTTTCCCCCCGTAGTAATAATCGCAGCATCTCGGAATGCAAGATCATAAAACTTCTTCCTCAAATTCTTCAAAGAACCATCCATTCCTCATCCACCTTTCTCTCCATCAGCAAAGAAGGTCCTCAAGGCATAGTAGAGGTTCTTCCAGTTTCCAAAGTTCCCAATGCTGCTACCAATTCTATTATAGAAGTAAGGAATCGGATCCTTAATCAGATCATAAAGATCGCTCAAAGCTTTATCTACGACACTCAGCGAAACCCTCGCCGTAAGTGGCTTACCTTGATAATCCGTAGTAAAAATCTTGAGTTTCACCTTCTCTCAAGGCTGATATTCTGCTTTATCCGTCTCCATCTTGATAGTAATGTCCTTAAGCTTCTCCTGAATGAGCGCTTCCGCATATCAGGCAAAAAAAGCTGGCTCCTTTCTCTTTTGTTCTCCACTACCTCCAAGCTGACTATTAACCTGCTCCCCTACAAACTCCGTAACACTCACCTGCACATTAGGATAAAACTCCTCTTTCGCAGTCAAGGTAAGTGGCTTTCCATCTAGGCGAACAAGCCTTTTCTCCAAGATCTGATTTCCTCTCTCTACCGTAAGCAAAGCCGTTGCTCATTTGATATAAGGATTGATACTGATCGGAATGTTTTCTCCAATCTCATAATTCTTCTTTGGAATCTGCACATGAAGAGCATAGTTATTCTCCATATCTCCTTGGAATCCTTTATCAAACTTGCTATCGTAGTAATAGATATTCTTATCTACTTCTCCATTGACTACGCCATACTTGTCCTTGGAAATAACTCTAAGGAAATACTCACCTCCTTGATAGCGCTCAAAAAGCAAAGGAATGCTGACTTCCGATTTTGGTTGTAAAGTTCCAGACTGAACGAGCTGAAGCTTACTTCCATTGATATAATAGAAAGTTCCCTCCGTATCAACCGATTGCTCAAACCCAAACGGTCTAAAATACCATTCATAGCTAAGTTCAGCAACCTTATTGAGATTGCTCTCTATTCTTGAGGTCAGACGATAATTTTTCAAGCTACTACTATCAATCCAATCATACGCATAGCCATTAAGCCCAATTTTCACTTCTGGATCAATATCTAAATACTCTACACTCATACGGGTCTCATCAGAAAGATTATCTTTAACATAAGCCTGCACTTGGAGCTTCAGCTTTTCTCCCTTATATGGGAGCTTCTCTAAATCCCCCATCTGGAAAAGAACAGCACCACCAGTGAGATGCTCCTTTTCATAGCTTCCGCCTCGAGAAAAAGAAGAATCCGCTACATAGTTATAGTAGTAATCGCTACTTTCTCTCCACCGACAATCAGAGCATGATTGGTTAGCCGCCAAGGAATAGGTTAAATGCAGATCATAATCCTTTAATTCTCCTCCCATATAATAAGATGGCGTCAATTCAAGATAAAGCTGCTTATCCTTGATCTCCTTTTTGACTTGCACACTAAAGGTCTGCTTTTGAAACTCATCTACACGAAAATCTGACCAATAAGAAAGCACAGGATGCGTCTTTCTATAATTCTCTCGAGCCTCCCAATCTCCACCGAAATCTTCTACGCTCATCTTATCCTTGTCCAGTGCATAATGAAAATTGATATGATAATAGCGAAGCGGGCTACTCTCATTCAAGGTAAAGGATCCCTCGAACCCTCCAAATTCATCTAATTTGGACAAAACAATTTTCTTATTATCATCACTTTCGTAGTCGGTTATCTCAACAATCACAAACCCTGTCTGGACTCCGTTCGTTCCATCCTTAGCCACCTTCGCAACATCCTGAACAAACCCGGCGAAATGCACCGTATCTCCAGGTCTATAGAGCCCCCTGTCTGTATAACCATAAATCTTAAGCGACTCACGCCTCTCATACCAGTCCATTTGTTGATCAGTCTGTTCGGGCATCAGCCAAGACGCACTAATCGCACGCTTTTCGTTAAAGTCTGTCCTTCCATCTACCGTTGCAATAAGAAACGTGTCAGCCTTCTTCTGTTTATCCTGATAGCGAACAAAGAAATACTCAGAGCTTACACCACTCAGCGAGAAAACATAACCACTAGCTCAAAGCTGATCCTTCTTGAGCAGTTTTCCCTTATCATCAAAAATCTGGAGTTCTCCCTGCTGCACCGCAGCCCCGTCCGCAAAATTTACCCCTCGGATCAACAATTCCTGATAAGGCGCCACCTTAGCAAAGAGTCAAACGGGACTCCTCATATAATACTTCGCATCTTTCATGCCTTTATCGAAACTCATACGGAAATACGGCACCGTTTTCACACTTGCCGGAAGCTCTCGCTCACGATCAATCCTCTTCCGATACTCAAACTTCTCTACCGGCACCGTGTGTTCTTCTATCTTCCCCTTGCAATCGAAAAAGTGCAACTCTCCTAAGGTAGTCCTAGAATCATAATCATCATACTCATTATGCGATTTACGAGGCGGAAGCAGTTCCTTCCTTTTCGCATCAGAAAAATCCCCCTCTTGCTTTACCTCACAAACTTGGGTATAGATCTTGAGTTCTCTGGCATTTTTAGAGCCTACTTTTATCTTGTCCGCTCGATAGCCTTCACTCGGTAATACATTCAACTTCTGAGAAAACAAATCACGAGAAACCCTCGCATCACCAATCTTCTCCACAAAAAAATCTACCGCATGACTATACTTCTTGCCGTCAAGATCCAAAATTTCCAAATTCCCCGTGTAGTGCTTATTAGGAGCAATAAAATAGGAGATCTTCACATACTGCCCTTCAGGATAATACTCTTTCCCCTCCTCTCTATACACACCTCAATACTTAGAAGGGAATCACGCCTCTTTAAGTGAACTCACCTCCAACGTATAGTTCCCACTTCCGAGGATGCGGTCCAACTGCCCAGAAAGCCCCTGCCCTGTCAAAAGCCAATCATGCACGATAGTGAGCGTCATTGCCTCTTTATCATTCTTGACTACAGCATGGGCATTCTCGGCTCTCGGCGTAAAATTGAAAGCATAAAGCTGCCCATTATCATTCTCCACGAGCAAAAGATAGTTCCCTTCTTCAGGAATCGTAAACGCCACTTGCGAAGGAACGCCTGCTTTGACCGTAGCCGTCCACTCTTTAAAAAACTTAAAACGAAATAAATCTGATGCCGTCTTATCAGTTAGATCGTTCTGCGTTCTATCAGCAAATCCCTGGTAATTAAACGGAAGCTTTCCAATCAAGACCTGCTTCTCACCAAGCGATGCTTTGAGTGTTTCTAGAGATTGATAGCCACTTGCCTGCTTTTCTGAAAGCTGGAGGAGCCTTGCACTTTTTATCACTGCTCCAGAAATCACCGGATGAAAATCGAGCTTGTAATCAACCCCTGAAGCTACGACTCTGAGCGGCAATTCAGTAAATACCGTATACTCATTAAACTCAACTTCACAGTTCTCTGGATTATTATTCCATTCAGGGAGCTGAAGTGGCACCTCCCCTAATGGATAATGAAATACGACGCGGTCAAAACGCTCTCCCCCTTGCAATATCTTCACCAACCAACGCCCACTATACAAAGATGTTCCTCTTGCCCTCCTCAAAAAATGAGGATGTTCCCAGGACTTTCTTTGCTTCAGATCTTCATTACTATTTTCAAATCTGAATCCACCAATACCTTGCTCCTTTACATCTACATAAAGATAGCTGTCTCCCGTGCTCACCTTTGGTCCAAGAATCACCAAATCATTTCCTTGCTTTTCTGTCTTGAGATTGATGAATCCCACTTCCTTGCCACGCTTGTAATAGTCCTTGATGACCAAAGGATATTTGGTGATCATCAAATTTGCGATATTAAACTGTAGCAATTCCTGATCCTCAGCTACCTCAGGGATATCATAGACCTTGATCCATTTATAGCGAGCAATCAAATCTTCTATTTCACTCGCTTGTTCTTCGACCGATCTTCATTGCTTCACAAGAAGCTCCCTTCTGCTGCAATATCCACGATACGGCTCTTCAAATTGCCCTTGAAGAAACAGCTTTTCTGTATTAGGAACAGGCTCTCCCCAATCCTCTTCGGATCATTCCTCTTGAGATTGGAAAAGATCTAGCTTGATCGCATCCTTGGTATTGATCGAAATCTTCTCTTCTTGAGCTTTCTCGCACCCAGCAAAGAGCATTCCTGCCAGCACCAAAAGCGCACCAAACCATAAAAATCTGACTTTTTTCATTGGTAGTTAAAAAAAGAATAAAAAAAGACTGCTACCCTGACTATGCACTTTTCAGCCCTAATTGCAAGAGAAGATCGCAAAAAAGGGCTAATTTCTCGCCCCTTTCCCCTTTTTATACCCAAAATCACTTTTATTTCCTGCCATAGTCCGCAGGATTCTCCCCCCATTCTTCTGTTTGCCATTTCAAAACCTGGGTAGAAAACTTATGCTCTGCCAACCATTGCTCAGCTCTTTTGATCGCTTCCCAAATCCTGCTCCCATTCCCAGCCCCGATAAACGAGGTCTTGCAACGCCCTTCATTGACCCATTTCATCGCAATCAAGGAATCCGAATAAAGCACATAGTCAGCTTTCTTTTCTTTTTGAATCCAAGCGAGCCCATGCACAATCGCCAAAAACTCCCCAATATTATTCGTCCCTTCCTCATAACGAGCCGCAAAAACTTGCTTCCCCGTCGCTAAATCAATGCCTTGATATTCCATTACTTTGGTCGCCGAGGAGCAAGCCGCATCTACGACAATGCTCTGCTGAAAAAACGGGATGGCCTCCTGGACTACCTTCTTGACCGCTCCATAATACGCTTCCCATCATTTCCCCAACGCCACTTCTGCTTCTTGCTTCGTCGCGAACGCCTTGTATTTCGCCCCCTTGACCCCCGCTACGAATCCTTCCACTTCCTTCCATTCGGAGAAGACCCCCGTTTTCGTTCCTTGCCATATCACATACCATTTTTGCTTCCCCATTCCTTTCTTGTAAAATAAAAAGATAAAAAATCTGATTTCCTTCCCCGATCCCTCTCCTCACAAACGACCAAAGCAACTAGAGCAATCCACATTCCTCCTCCCATCATTGCGAGCGACCGAAGGGAAGCGTGGCAATCCAGTGACCTCATACCCATCATTGCGAGCGAAGCGTGGCAATCCACATTCCTCCTCTGCTCGACTTAAATCTCACAAAGCGGAAAAGGGAGACTAAAGAAAATTGCTCAAACGAGAAAAGCATTTTCCCCCTCCAACCATGCTCAATCTCTTAGCGATAAAGCCCTCCCCCTCTCCAAACGAAAAACCTGACCACACCGATCAGGTTTCTCTCTTTTGTGAGAAGGATTAATAACCAAACATATTCCTATAGTTCTCCCCAACCGGCAATAACCTACCGATAATAACGTTTGCCTTGAGATCTGAAAGATGATCAATCGCACCCCTAAGCGAAGCACCGACCATCACTCTAATCGTCTCTTGAAAAGAAGCCGCCGACATCCAAGAATCGGTTTCCTTGGCAACCGTCGTCAGTCCAAGAGCAACCCTCTGTCCTTGTGCAACTCTCTTTCCAGCCTCCTGCAATTCACGGTTCACTTTGATAAATTCTTCATACTTCACATAAGTCCCTGGGATGAAACTTGAATCTCCTCCATCTTCAATAAAGACTTTTGAGAAGAGCTGTTTCACTACGACTTCGATATGCTTATCGTTAAGGTCTTGTCCCTGCGCAGCATACACTCTCTTAGCTTCAGTAATAATATATCTCTGAGCCTGAATATCTCCAACGATTTTCTTGTATTCCATCACATCAAGCGCCCCAGTCGTCAGGATCTCCCCCTTGTAAACTTTATCTCAAACTTTAGTCTTTTTTGGAGCCAAACCAACAAGTGACTTGGTATAGGTTTCCTGCACTCCAAGCACGATATAATCTTCATTCACCTCAAGAACTTTTCCAGCTTCCTTAATCTTAAGCTTACTTGCTCATTTGCTCGCATACACAGCACCTTTTACAAGGTCTGCTCCTTCTTTTACAATAACCTTATACTCTGATTTCACAAGGTAAGTTTTCTTTTGCATTTCAGAAGTCACCTTCATCTTTCCGAATTTTCCTCCCTCTGGTGTCTCTTCAAAAGAGATCGTTCCATCAAATGGGCTAATTCCAGCAGGATTCTTTGGTGGTCTCACCTCAAAGAGCTGTTTCACTCTATCAATACCAGATGCCTCTGATGAACCTGCCACTCCTCCTTCATGGAAGGTATCTAGCGTAAGCTGAGTAGATGGTTCTCCAATAGACTGCGCAGCGATTACTCCAACTGGCACTCCTACTTCTACCATATTTCTCGTAGCAAGGTCCATTCCATAACATTTCTGACACACTCCACTTACGCAGTGGCAAGTCAATGGACTCCTTACTCTCACAGCAGTAATACCTGAAGTTTCAATCAGACTTAAAGCTGATTTCGTAACCATTTCTCCTGCCCTCAATATCACGGTTCCTCTTTCATCAATCGCATCTTCAGCCAACACTCTACCATAAATCAAAGTTCAGAATTTTTCTCCTTTGATTTCAGCCTCCTCTCTTGTATAGAGAATAGATTCTGTAGAACCACAATCATCCTCTCTCACGATCATTTCCTGGGAAGCATCACAGAGTTTTCTCGTCAAGTATCCAGATTCTGCAGTTCTCAAGGCAGTATCGGCCTTTCCTTTACGACCAGAGTGAGCTGAAATAAAGTATTCAATTGGTTTCAATCCTTCTACGAAAGAAGATTTAATCGGAAGTTCAATAATTTCTCCCTGTGGATTCACTACGAGTCCCTTCATACCTGAAATCTGCGTAAGGTGGGTTTGAGAACCTCTCGCTCCAGAATCAATCATCGTATAGAGGTTATTTCCTGCACCAATAATAGATTTCAAGTTCACTTCTACATCCTTTTTCACTGCAGTCCAGATTTTTACGATCAATCTATGTTTCTCTGCTTCAGAAAAGAATCCCTTATAGAAATATTTCAATACCGTATTAGTTTCTAAATCACCAGCCCTCAAAAGGTCTTCTTTTTCCTTTGGAACCTTCATGTCAAGGACATTGATTGAAGTCGCAGCAATAGTTGAATATTTAAATCCATAATCCTTGATCGCATCGGCAACTTTTACCGTAGTCTCCATATCGTATTTGTCAAAGACCTCACTCAAAAGCCTCTTGAGATCCTTATTTCCCATCTTTCTATTTACATACGGATAGTTCTCTGGCAAAATAGAATTGAAGATCACTCTTCCTACCGTAGTTTCAAGCACTTCATTACCATCAAGCACCACGATTTTATCTTTGAGTTGCACTTGTTTATTGTTAAACGCTGCCATCACTTCATCAAAAGAAGCAAATCTAGCTACAGGATGAATTTTTTCTTTCCATTCCTCTTCAGTATTGTAGTCAGGATATTTTGGATTGAAAAAATCAGTCAAGAAGTAGATTCCAAGCACCATATCTTGAGAGTGCGTAATCGTTGGCTCTCCAGAACCCGGTTTGATAATATTCTTGTCCGCTGCGATAAGTTCGCGAGCTTCTTTTTGAGCTTCATCTGAAATAGGCAAATGCACCGCCATTTGGTCACCATCAAAATCGGCATTAAACGCAGGACAAACAAGAGGATGAAGTCTGATTGTTTTACCAGGCATCAACTTGATTTTGAAGGCTTCAATAGAAAGTCTGTGAAGCGTTGGTGCACGGTTAAGAAGCACATATTTGTCTTTAATCACTTCTTCTAGGAATTTCAAAGCGGTCGGATTTCCTTCTTTGATGAGTTTTTCCGCTTGCTTTGGCGTATAAACGATCTTCTTTTCAATCAGCTTTCCGATAATAAACGGCGTAAACATCTTCACCGCAATATAGATCGGAAGTCCACATTCACTGAGTTTCAAGTCTGGACCTACGGTAATAATTGATCTACCAGAATAATCCACTCTCTTTCCGAGCAAGTTCTTTCTAAAGACTCCTTCCTTTCCAGAAAGCATATCGGAAATAGATTTGAAGACTTTGATTCCTGCTCCTGCTTTACCAGCAGCATTCTTTTCTCCCACCAAAAGATTATTAATAGACTCCTGAAGCAGTCTGATTTCATTCTTTTTTACAATATCAGGCATCCCAACCTGGATCATCTTCTTGAGTCTGATATTTCTCATCAGCACCCTTCTATAGAAAAGATTCACATCTGATGAAGCAAATCTTCCACCATCAAGCTGCACCACTGGTCTAATGTCAGGTGGGATCACAGGAAGCTTTCTGATAATCATATTTTCTGGCTTCACTCCTGATACATAGAGATTGATCAAAAGTTTAATTAGACTCATTGCCTTTTTCTTCTGATCAGCCGATCTAATAGATGGAAACTCCTTTACTCTCTTTTTGATTTCCTTCTCTACATCAATAGCTTGAAGCATTTTGAGGATTCCCTCAGGTCCAGAAGCGAAAGAAACCAGTTTAGAAAACTGACTGAAAACATTTCTGTAGTCAGACTCCAAAACCGTCGCCCCAAACTTAAGGTCAGCTACTAGCGATTTTACTCTTCCAAATTCCGCTTCCAATGAAGCTTTATTCTCTTCATAAAGCTTTTTTGCCTCTGCAAGCTTCTTAGTATCTTTTTCTGAAGCCGTCTCTTTTTTGAAGAGTTCATCAAGTTCTTGCATGGTTGCCTCAAAGTCAGTGCTGATCTTTTCTTTTATCTGATCTTTGACAGCATCATCTACCTCTTTTACGACAACATACTTCACGAAAGTCAGGATTTTATCTATTTCATTAGCTGAAAGCTGAAGGAGCTGGTGAATACCTCCGGATGGCGAGTTTTTATACCATACATGCACAACTGGAGAAGCGAGATCTACATGTCCCATCCTCACTCTTCTCTCTCTAGAACTTGTCACTTCTACTCCACATCTTTCACAGACGATTCCCTTATATCTGACTCCTTTATATTTTCCACAGCTACATTCAAAGTTCTTCACAGGACCAAAAATAGACTCACAAAAAAGTCCGCTTTGTTTTGGCTTTCCTGTCCTATAGTTTACGGTATCTGGATTATCTACCACTCCATGTGACCATTTTGCGACTTCCTCCATAGAAGCGAGAGTTACCATCAATCCATCAAATTTTGTTTTGTTCATTAGGACCGCTTATAAAAAGTTAAAAGGTGATATCTGCCGTCATTGCGAGCAAAGCGAAGCAATCCACATTTGCTTCCAAATAGATTGCCACGACTCATTTCATTCGCCTCGCAATAACAAGCACTCATTACTCAATCTGCCCAAAATCTTCAAGGTCTTCAACGACTTTTCCAATCATTTCTCCTTTGTCTTCAGACTCATCAGTTTCTTCATCAGTTGCAGTCTCATGTTCAAGAGAAGCTGTCATAATTCCTGAGAGTCCAAGGCTTTTGATCTTTTCCGTTCTCTCTTGATGAATCGTTTCCAGTTCATCAGCAGTCAAAGCCACAATATTCTGACCCAATCCCTTGAAGAGATAGGTCAAAAGGTTAAATGATTCTGGTAATCCTCAGATTCTTGGTTTCTGAGATTTGATAATAGATTCATAAAGCTTATTTCTACCGACCACATCATCAGATTTCACCGTAAGCATTTCTTGCAAGGTATACACTGCAGAATATGCTTCCAAAGCCCACACTTCCATCTCTCCAAATCTCTGTCCTCCTTGTCTGGATTTTCCTCCAAGTGGCTGCTGAGTAATCAAAGAGTAAGGACCAACAGATCTCGCATGGATTTTGTCCTCTACCATATGCACGAGCTTGAGCAAATGCATATATCCAACCGTTACCTGCTGAGCATACGGTTCTCCCGTTTCTCCATCATAAAGCGTCGTTCTGAGCTTATCTTCTAGTCCTGCTTTCTGAGCAAGTTTCACAATATCTTCTACTCCAAATCCACCAAAAGTAGGCACTGCAAACTTCACACCAAGTTCTTTCGCAAGCAAACCCAACTGAGATTCAAAAAGCTGACCAAGGTTCATACGAGAAATTACTCATAGTGAATTAAGTACCACATCAACTGGTCTTCCATCTGCTGAATATGGCATATTCTCTTCTGGAACCACGATCGCAACGATACCTTTGTTTCCGTGCTTACCCGCAAGCTTATCTCAGACTTCAATCTTTCTGGTAGAAGCGACATAAACTTTGATCTTTTTCCTCACTCCAGCCATGAGGTTATCTCCTTTTTTCGCATCAAGGATCACCACATCTACGACCTTACCTTCACTTCCGGAAGGCATATAGAGTGAAGTATCTTTTACATTCTTGGATTTATCTCCAAAGATCGCCTGAATCAGCTTTTCCTCTGGAGTAAGCTCCCCTTCTCCCTTTGGAGTGATCTTACCAATAAGCAAATCCCCTCCTTTCACAATAGAACCAATCCTGATAATTCCTTCCTCATCAAGATTTCCTAGTTTCGCCATCGCAACTCCAGGAATATCATTCGTTGTTTCTTCAGGGCCGAGCTTGGTCTCTGCAACCTCAATCTCGTATTCGTTAATCATGATGGAAGTCAATTCGTCATCTTTGATCAGTCTTTGAGAAATTACGATCGCATCCTCGTAGTTATACCCTTTCCATGGCATAAAAGCTACTCTAAGCGACTTTCCAACTGCCATTTCTCCATTTACAGAACAAGGTCCTTCTGCAAGCAAATCGCCTTTCTTCACTTTCTGTCCTAAATCTACACAAGGCACCTGAGTAATACAAGTTTTATGGTTTGATCTCACGAAAGTCGTCAAGTGATATTCTTTCGTTCCGTCTTTATATTTTACTTTAACGCTTCCTCCATCCACATAAATCACTTCTCCATCAGCTTCAGCTTTAATCACCGCATGCGTCATTCTCACGATATCTCTCTCAAGTCCGGTTCCAACAAGTGGAGCATCATTTTTGAGAAGCGGAAGTGCCTGTCTTTGCTGGTTAGTCGCTACAGAAGCACGCACCGCATCGTTATGATCTACGAAAGGAATCAAAGAAGTATTAGGAGAAAAAATCTGACTCAAATTCACATCCATATGCGTAATATCGTTCACATGGAAGGTCTCCATTTCACTAAAGTGTCTTGCTGCAACTCTCGTAGAAAGGATATTATTATGTTCATCCAAAGGAGTGGTCGCATCGGCAATTACGCATTTTTCATCCATTTCTGGAGAGATATATTCAATTTCTCCAGTAAAGAACGGCTTTACAGCGATCGGTTTTTTGAGTTTCCCATAGGCTTTTTCAAGAGTGGCAGCGATTTTCTCATCAATCACTTCATTTTCCTTGATAATCACTTTCTTGCTAGGATTTCCCTTTGCATCAAGCTCATAAATATCACGATGAGCGATTCTACCAACGAGCGATTCAGCTTTTGGTTCTACTTCACGAAAAATTTTCAATGCAGGTGTCTCAAGGAATCCTTCATCATTGATTCTGCTATAGAGAGATTGGTAAATTACCAGTCCAATATTCTGTCCTTCTGGCGTTTCAATCGGACAAATTCTACCATAATGCGAAGGATGCACATCTCTCACCTCAAATTTCGCAGTTTCTCTCTTCAAACCTCCAGGCCCAAGAGCGGTAATTCTCCTCTTATGCTCAATTTCAGAAAGCGGATTGATCTGATCCAAAAATTGAGAAAGCTGACTGGTCGCAAAGAACGATTTGATAGAGTTATCAATCATCTTGAAGTTTACGAGATCAGTGATTTTAAGCGGATTTTCCATATTGAGAACGGAAAGTTTTCCTCTCACGCTCTTTACAAACTTTCTCATCACAGGTTGCAAGTGAGAATACAAGATTTCTCCCATCGTTCTCACTCTCTTGTTGGAAAGATGATCAGAATCATCAGTATAGAAACCTTTTTTCTGATTACAGAGATTCACAAGGTATTTCACTGCTTCTACAAGATCTGCTCCATCAAAAATATTTGCCTCAGCGGATTTCAAAGGCTTTTTAAGATTGAGTTTTGCATTGATCTTTCTCCTTGCGATATTTCCAACATAAATTCTCTCAGGGAGTAAGAACTGCCCTTTCACATAATCCAAAGCTGACTGCGCATCAATCAATTCTCCAGGTCTGAGTTTTCCATAGATATGCTCTGCCGCAGAAATCGCATCAACGGTTGTGTCTTTTTTCAAGGTAATATCTATAAAATCAACATCTTCCTCTTCCAAGATACCGTTAAATACCTCTCTAATACTTTCATCAGTTTCTAGACCGAACACTCTAAGCAAAGAGGTGATAGGGAACTTTCTAGATTTATTGATTCTCGCAACGATATTTCAGGTTTTTTCTACATTTACTTCAAGCCAAGGTCCGTTCTCAGGAATAAGCTTGAAAGAATACCAAAAATCTTTCTTTCCATAAAAGATACCATATGATCTAATGATCTGAGAAATAATCACTCTTTCAACTCCATTGATAATATAAGAAGCTGAAGGCGTCATCAAAGGAAGAATACCGATATTTGCCCTCTTATTGAAAAGCACTTTCTCAGATACTTTCTTTGTTTTCTCATCTTCAATTCTTTCCACAAGCTTTACCTTAGCCGTGATGATTCCTCAGTAGGTAAGCTCCTTCTTCCTACAAGTATCTACGGTTTCAATTGGTTCAGAAACCTGCAAATCTGAAATATTTACATAGAGCTTATCTCCAGCGATATCCCAGATATTCTCCACATCAGAGAAAAGTTTTCCAAGATAAACATTGATAAAATCAGAATACCCTTTCTTTTGAAGTTCAAGAAGATCAGGCAATTCTCCATAGCTTCTTGGCTGGGTAAGGAAGATTCTTCCATCCTGCTGATAATAGTCTTTGAAGAGCTCCTGCACTTCTGGCCTCAAAGCAACATTTTTCGTCTCCACGATCATCTCAGACAAGTTTGCTTTCTTAGCTACAGTCCCTTTAGTAGCTGAAGTTTTTTTTGTTACAACAGAAAAAGACTTGCTTGATTTAGCAGCCTTCTCCGCTCAAGGTCGTTTTTTATTTACCATAGGCGATTAGTCAGATGAAAAATAAACAAAATAGCTCGATAATTGTATTCGCATCAGAAGATAATAATTGGAGGAAGAACTTTCTATTACAAAGACCACATCCATCGTTCAAGCCTCACTCTCAACAATCATATTCTATTTTGCACAAAAGGTGATCGGGATCCTATCACGCAAAGAAAAACAAAAAGGCAAATCAAAACGCCCAATAAACCACCATCCCATTCCATTTACCAATATGCAACAGAAGTATATAGCGTTATACCGATAAAAATCAAGACCATTTTCAAAAAAAAGAAAAAACAGAATCAGGATTTCTTTTCCCTTGTAAAACAAAAGTCCCCCTTCAGCACCAAAAAGTCCCAATTCCATTCTTCAAATCTCAGAGAAAAAGCACTCGTTTTAAGAGAAGTCAAACAACTTGAAGTCCTGTGTTATTGCCTCCAAGAATTGCTCCTTTTTAAACTCCATCGCCACAAAGCAGTTTGTCTGCAGTGTTACAATATTTCTCCTATCAACAACCGTCTGTCCCTTAGTATATTCTCATTGCGTCTCAATATTAACCTGCATAAATGAACCTTTATACAAATGAGGATAGAGCAAAATTCCTACCGTATGGGCATCGTGGATATAAAAGCCTTCTTGATAACCTGTCTCTCTAAACTTCATATTCGTAGCAATAATAAACTTCGTCAAAGCCCTCATAAATTCCTGCTTCTGCGTATTGTTAACGGTGGAGATGAAACAATTCTCCATATCCCTCATCGTAAAAGGCATACTTGTAGTGAGATCTAGCGGAAGCAACACAATACGAGAACTCGCTGAAAATACCTTCGCTGCACTCGGAGCATCATAAAAAATATTAAATTCAGCTGTAGGAGTAACATTTCACTGCATCTCAATCGCCCCTCCCATAGCAATAATTTTCTTGGCACGCTTCAGGATTCATGGATTTTTCTCTTCTGCAAGTGCCAGATTCGTCAACGGTCCCGTAGCAATAATCGTCAATTCATCAGGATACTTCTCTAACGCCTCAATAATCATCGTTACACTGTCAAGGACTTCTTGAGGATACTGCACCGGAGGAAGCATCGCTCATAAGTTTCCAATTCAATCATTCCCGTGAATGTAGGAAGCATCTTCAGAGACAATTTGACGATGATCTTTTCCTATAGGAATACGATGCTCATCAACCATTGCACAAATACGCAATACATTCTCATAGGTCTTGTCTGCATCTACATTCCCTCCAACGGTCGTAATCCCGACAATCTCCAAAGGAATCTCAGCAAACTTATGCTGAATCAACAACCATAACAACGCAAATACATCGTCCGCACCAGGATCACAATCCACAAGCAAACGCACTTTCTCTTCCGAGCTAAACGCTTTCATACCCATCGCATCAAGAAAAAGAATAAAAAACAGACTCCTCCAACCTTCCCCTCCTCCAGCAAAGGAGAGATCAAACAGATCAAAAGAATTGCCCTCAGTATAAAAATTCTATACCAAGAGTCAACATCAAACCCTACGAAAAAAAGCTGACCATTTTCACAGTCAGCTTTCTCTTTTATCATAAAGAAACCAATCTATTTCTGTCTTTGAACAGTCAATTGATGCCTTCCTTTAGCTCTTCTACGAGCCAAAACTCTCCTTCCAGTCCAAGAATTCATTCTCTCTCTAAATCCATGAGTCCTAATTCTCTTTGTCCACTGGTATTTTCTAATTCTTCTTAATTTAGATGCCATAAGAATACAATACTAAGATATAAAACAACAATAACTATCTACTAATAAAGGAAAGCAATCCAAGTGTTCTTGCCCTGATAATCTCCTGCCTTACTTTCTTCTGAATCTTTACAGAGTTTCCAGTATAAGCTCTTGGCTTAATATCACCAAACCTCGTAAGATAATACTTCAAAACAGGGAGTGATTTCCAGTTGATATACTTTGCATTTCTCTCGTTTGCAAAGAAACTAATCTTCTGTCCATACTTTCTTTCCTTAATTTCTTCAATCGCTTTATCAAACTCAGACTGAAGCTTCTCAAAATGGAAAAATTTCTGATCTTTCCCCATCTTATAAATCTCATACTTTACAAGTGCCTGGTTATACAAAAGAGCAGCCTTTACTTCCTTCACCTGTTCTGGAGAAAGGTTGAGAAGGTAAGATACAAAATACGCCTTTGTATTCCCATCTTTAAGCTTAAAAGAAAGATTCTGAATTCAGATTTCATCCTTTTCTTTTACTTCAAACTTCGATTCAAGACCTTCTAAAAACGCCTTCCTGTCCGCTTCAGAAGTGTTTGCATTGAGCAAGAGCACCAATTCATAATGTTGCATAAGTTTCACCAAGAATAAATAAAAAAATAGATACTTTTTGGATTCGCCGATCGCTTTGCAGTATAGTTTTCTAGGATTTGAAATCAAGAGAATTTGAAAGTTTTTTCATATGGCGTATAGGAAATCAGGTGATTTCGACGAGAAACCAAAGCTCTCAAAAGCGAAACTCCCCCATTTCCAATCCTTTCTCCCACCCTACTGAGCAAACCCTTACCCTACCCCGTCCAAAGTTGAACGGAACCACTCAAAATCATACTGCTGAGACAACGCAATCACTGCTTCTCTCGCAAAATGCAGCCCATAAAAATGATCGTTGAGAACGAAACACTCTCTGAAATAGCCCTCAGCTGCTTCTTCCTGACTTACTGCCCAGCTATGATCCGTCGATCCTCTACGACAGAGCTATCGCTCCAAAATTCCCAATTCTCCAATCTATTGTAAGAGACAAAAAAGAGATATTCCTTCTCATTATTAGCAATCTTACGAAGATCATAACCTCAAAAGTTAGCAATGGGATACCCTTTCTCCACAGGAAGAGAAGAATAAATAGTTCATCAAGAAGTCATGCCGAGATAAATTGCTTCATCTTCACGGATAGACTTCTCATCCTTGGGAACAATCAACCACTGTTCAGTGCGAGGCTTTGATCGAGGAAACTCACATTCATTCAGCTCTTCACACGAGAATACCTCTCTCTTCAGCTTTCCCTTCACAAAAAAAGCCCTTTTTGTCCCAGGAGGATACTTAATCTTCCAGTCCCACCAAAGCACTTCAGTGTTATCAGGGATAGCAGGGTAGCCCTCCCGGGTAAATTTCTGCCCGTCAACACTCTCCCATATATGAGGAGTCTCGGGTTCAGTAGGGAGCGTGGGAGAAAGAAAGCTATACATCGCAAACATCCCCAAGAGTAACATTCACATTCTTATCAGAAAAGAAGATAAAACATCCGCATTCTAACCACCTACTGCCCAGCCACGATTCGCCGATCTTCTACCATAGAGTTATCGCTCCTAAATTCCCAATTCTCTGGTTTGTTATAAGAGACAAAAAACAAATATTCTTTACCGTTATTAGCAATCTTACGAAGATTATGACCTCAAAAGTTAGCAATAGGATACTTCCTCTCTACAGGAAGAGAAGAATAAATCACTGCTCAGGAAGTCACCCCCAAATAAATTTTCTTTTCAGGAGTAGATTTGTTATCTTTAGAGACAATCTCCCAAGTTTCCATAAGAGTTCCTCTCTCTTCATCACATTCAAGGGGTCGAGTACATAAGAACGAGTCCCTCGTGAGTTCCCCTTTCACTAAAAAAGTTTTCTTCATTGGAGGATAGTTAATCTTCCAGTCCCACCAAAGGACTTCGGTGTTATCAGGAATGGCAGGGTAGCCCTCCCGGGTAAGTTTTTGCCCATCAACAGTCTCCCTTTGGTGGGGAATCTCAGATTCTTGATGGAGCGCAGGAAAAAGAAAGCTATACATCGCAAACATCCCAAGCATTAACATTCACATTCTTATCAGAAAAGAAGATAAAACATCCGCATTCTAAAGAAAAGCAGTGGGAATTCCACTGCTTTTTCACAAATCTAACGTTGATCACTCTCCAGGTTTCAAGAACATACCATGTTGTATTGAAGTTTTTGACCGCGTCACATCCCATGCACTAATATGCAGGTGGTAGGCACCCGAAGCTCCAGTATTTCCAAGAGTCCCAACGACAGTTTGTCCACCAATAACATACTGTCCACGCTGCACAGAGATAGTTTCTAGGTGCCCAAAATAGACTTGAAAGGTTTTTTCACCAAGTTTCTGCTCAACCACAACATATTTCCCAAATTTCGCTTTAGGATTATTCTCTAGCTTGATAACCTTCCCATCAAGGGGAGAGTAAAGTGCCGTGCCCTTATCGATATCAGTATAGATCTCCATCGAAGAACCAGGCTTCCAATCATAAGGATACAAGTTGTAATCCAAAGCATATTCCTCAGAAGTTCCTTTGGTATGTAGCCCCTCTCCAAATCCGCTTCCTCCGAAGCCTCGTCCATCAGCCTCACCATTCAGCCACTTAAATCGTTTCCATTCTTTTTCATTGCCTGGTTTATCACCTGGTTTCTTCTCGACAGTAACCTGTTTATAGACTGAATTATTAGATCGGGAAGATCCATCTGCAAACACCCAATACATCCCTAGAGCATTTGATGCACACCAAACCCTAGTATTATCGACATAATTAGGTTTGGGATCAACGACCTGATAGGAAAAAGACCTCCGCCTAAAGATTCGATACTTCACATCATACCTCCCATGCTGACGAAGCGTCTGTTCATGGAAGAAGTTGCCTTTACCGTTCTTGACCATAGGACGTACCTCTGTTCCCCCCGAAGGGATAGAAAGGACGACATCAACCCGCGTAATATCCGAGGAGGGATTAGCCACGTAGAAACGATAATGAGTTTCCTGGGGAAGACCATGGGTATCTTCCGAGAACCCTTTCCCTTCTCGCATCACAATCCCGCAATACATACTACCACTAGATGATCTTAACTCCTGAGTGGAGTCAAGAACTTCATCCTGAAGGGTTTCAGCACTAGGAACAACCACTGGTTGATCCACATCTTTCTCGCAGGAGCTCAAGAGAACTACAACCACGAACATCATCACAAACAATCCGAAGATTGAATTTCTGAATGTTTTCATATAATTTTTGTTGTTTTAGACTCCCTAGAATACTCGCTAGGAAGTTTAAATATCAAGACAAAGTGAGATCCAACCAAAGAGCCGACAAAATACAGGATTTCAACCTCTTTTAAACAGAAAAAAGTCTGATCCCTTTCTGTAATCAGACTTCCTCTCTTTGCATCATTAACAGAAAACTACACCGTAAATCTATAGAATTTCGTTACTTCAAATCCAGCAGGCAAGATTTCCTTCACCTTTTTAGCACCATCTCTGATATATTCCTGTTCAAGAAGTACCACATCAGCAAACGCTTTATCAATCTTTCCTTTCACGATATTTGCGATCATGGCTTCTGGTTTCCCTGCTGCTTTAAGCTCTTCAGTAAACTGCGCCTCAAGTTTAGCCTTTTCATCGGCAGGCACCTCATCAAAATTAAGATAGTCAGGATTCAACGCAGCCACCTGCAAAGCTAATTCTTTCGCAGTTGCCTCATCTCCGCTATACATCACCAAAGAAACGACCTTATTTCCTGGATGCGCATACGCATAAGCATTTCCAGCAGTAATGAAAAGCTCTCCGATCTTCAAATTCTCTCCGATAGAACCTACCGCTTCAGCAAGCATCGTATTGATCGTCTCTACTTTTGCAGCGTCGAGATCCTCGAGCGATCTCACCTCTCCAGCAACACCTTCGAGTTCAGCAAAGATCTTATCAAAAAGCTGAAGAAACGTCTCATTTTTCGCCACAAAGTCAGTCTCACAAAGAAGCTTAAGCACGATAGTTCTTCCGTTTGCTTGATGCGTCTTGATGAGTCCTTCGTTGGTTTCTCTATCAGCTTTCTTGCCTGCTTTTGCGATTCCTTTCTGCTTCAAGATTTCCTGAGCTTTATCAAGGTCTCCACCAGCCTCTACAAGGGCATTTTTACAGTCTCCAAGTGGAGCAAACGTAGCTTCTCTGAGCTGCTTTACCAAATTAATATCGATATTCATCCTACATATAAGATAAGAAATAAAAGACAAGCAGTGTTGCCATTTATCAAAAGAAACGAAATGAAAACCAGAATAAAAAATCTGACTTTTTTCTCCGTTCGTTTGGATAAACCACAAAGCTAGCTAAGAGGTTGTGAGGGAGCCTGCGTCGGAAGATTCTCTGCAGTAGTATCAGTTGCAATATCTCCATACACCCTCTTCTTAATATCAAAGATTCCCAACAATCGTCCACCGAGATCAGCATAAAACATCTTCCATCTATGCTCTTGGAGAACATCGCGAGCATACTGCCCCTTCCATGCCCCAAAGACAAAGATCACAACAATGACAAGATTTGCCAATACAAAGAGGAAAGGCAACCATTTCAATATCGGGATCCATACGAGCATGAGTTGGAAAAGTAGCAATGCCATCGTAGACATATACCATCCAATCGCCTGCTTATAATGAAAGTATTCATACACCGTTAATTCCTCCTTGCCTGAAAAAAAGAAGAGCCCTATCAAGAGATAGGCAGTAATTACTCTCTTTCTTTCAGACGAACTCGGCAAGTAAAGTTGTTCTTGCATAGGAAATAAGAGGAATAAAGATCAACTCTGTCACTGCGAAGGAAGTGAAGTAATCCAGAGAATAAGCAAATTTGCTTTTAAGTGGATTGCCACGGCTTCGCCTCGCGATGACAAAAGTCCCAATAAGTTTCTCTCTTAGAGGAGAATAGACTTCAAAACAAAATCCAAACTCTGATAACTATTGATATTGGTGGTAATAATCTCGTTTTCTGGCCAATATCTTGAGAAGTTGGTCCCTGCGATTACGATCGCTTCAAGTTTTCCCTTGAGATTCTCTACTTCATCGATAAGGGTAGAAAGCATATTTCCATCCACAATAATTACGAGTTCTGGTCTTTTCTTGAGTTTTGTTACTCCCTTATAGACCTTATTTGCTCTTTCAAAGTTTCTTTTGTACACGAGCTGCTCCTTCTTGGTCAAAGATGCGAAAGCATCAGTTTCCATAAAGCTCACCATTTCATTGATAGAATCAATTCTTTTCTTGAAGGTATCAAAGTTCGTTAAGAACCCTCCAGAAACCTTGTAGTTGAGATATGCAACGCCAGCCTTTGCAGCTAATGCTTCAAGTTCTTCAGCATACATTTTCTTTTCACATACAACCAAGATTTCCTTTCCAGCAGCCTTCGCAGCAGCAACCTGTGCTTTTGCAGCCTCAAGTTGTTCAGCAATCGCTTCTGGATTGATCACTACCACTCCGTTGGTTACCTCAGACCAGTATTTACTTGTCTTTGGATGAGCTTCATTTTTAAGCGTCCCAATGTGAGCCTGTGCAGCAACAATATCTTGAACAGATACAGACATCCGTAGTGCTAAAATCAAAATAAAATATCGGCTTCGCCGACTCTTTCATCTTCTTCAAAAGACAAAAGAAATCAAAAATCTGATTTTTGACTTTTAGTAAGCCTCAAATACTATTTGAAGTTTACAGTAGCTCCAGCTTCGCTAAGCTTAGCCTTCAAAGCCTCAGCTTCATCAGACTTAGCATTTTCCTTGATGATTACAGGAGCTTTTTCTACTAGTTCTTTAGCAGCCTTAAGGTCAAGTCCAAGAACTTCTTTAACCACCTTAATTACAGCGATTTTCTGTTGTCCAGCATCAGTAAGCTCAACATTCATAGCGTCAGATGCACCAGCGTCTGCAGCACCAGCTCCAGCAGCAGCACCTCCAGCAACTACCATAGCAGCAGCAGTTACTCCAAATTCTTCTTCTAAAGCTTTTACAAGCCCATTAAGTTCAACAGCATTCATCTCTTTTACAAGATCCAAAATCTGTTGTTGATTTTTAGTTAATTCCATTTTCTACGATAAGAATAATAAATAAAAGGAATTTCGGATAAGAGAAAGCCTATCCAGCTTTTTTTGCAATTTGGTCAATCACACAAGCAACTGACTGTAAAGGGTAATTGAATAGGTATGCCAATTTTGAAAGCAGCTCTTCTCTTGATGGGATATTTGCAAGTTCAGTAACATATTCTGAATTATGCCACTTCTTGTCATACCACCCTCCAAGGAACTTGATAGAAGCTTTAAGCTCCTTATCAGCTGCAAATTCTTTTGCATACTTATTAACAACCTTCATTGGACCGTATTCATCTCCATTTGCATAGAGAACAACTACTGATCCCTCAAGATCGCTTTCAGCTACATCTTCGTAACCAGCTTCCTTGAGCGCTAGTAAAAACAGTTTCTTTCTGATGACATTAAATTTACCATCAGCTTCAAGAACTCCTTTTCTCATCTGAGTAGCTCCCACTACTGGGATTCCAGACTGCTGAAGGATCACTACATTCTTTGCAGATTGTAAGTCTTGAACATACTGTTTTACTAGCTCTACTTTTTTCTCTTTTGAGATTGTCATGAGTAGTGTAAAACCTGGAAATAAAAAATAACTCATTGCCAGAGTTATCTCATGTCTTGAAAGAAAAGATAAAATCTGATCTCTCAAAGTAGTAAGAATAACCTCGGTAGGAACAATTTATATCCCAAAGGGACGACCTACGGTCTACGGCAAAGATGACAGAAGTATACACTTTCAAGAAAAGAAATCAAGAGAAAATCCACTCAAGCGCAACTTCCATCAAAAAAACCAAGTACTCATCCTTCAAATAAGCACCAACAAAAAAACCTACAACTTGCTTGCAAAATCAAGCAGTTCTAAATCTGACCATTGCTTTCACATCGCTTGGATTCCAACAGGAAGCTGATCTCCCTCTTCATCTACCATTCCCAGTGGAACAGAAATCGCAGGCAACCCAGCCAAATTCGCAGGAACCGTATAGAGATCAGAAAGATACATCTTGAGAGGATCGGCAGTTTTTGATCCCAATTTCCAAGCTGGCTCTGGAGTCGTTGGAGTCAATAAGACATCATACTCTTGATAGATCTTCGCTAGTTCAGCCTTCAAAAGCTTCTGCACCTGTAAAGCCTTGAGATAATAGCCTTCATAATTAGCAGAACTCAGAACAAAAGTTCCTAACAGAATTCTCCTCTTTACTTCCTCCCCAAACCCTTCCGCTCTAATCGTCGAATAATACGCATCAAGAGAAGGAAAATCCTGACTTTCTTTCTGATGTCAAAATCTAATCCCATCAAAACGAGAAAGATTCGTGCTTACCTCAGCCGGCATCAAGGCATAATAAACCGCAAGTGCATGCTTCATAATCGGCAAAGAATCAATAACCACTTGATGTCCCTGAGCCTTTAGGATTTCTAACTTCTGCAAAAAAAGCTCTTTGATCTGTGGATGAACGCCTTCTGAGAGAGCTTCTTCTGGCACAAAAATCCTATACGGAGAAGGGAATTCAGATTTTTTTTCTTTTAAAGACTCAGCCTGCAAAGATGAAGTCCCATCTTTATCATCATAACCAGCTAAATAAGGAAACAAAAGCTGCACATCTTCCACCGTTTTTGCAAAAATTCAAACCTGATCCAAGGACGACGCCATTGCCACCACCCCATAGCGAGAAATCGCACCATAGCTTGGCTTAAATCCGACAATCCCACACATCGCTGCTGGTTGACGAACACTTCCTCACGTATCGGTCCCCAGAGCAGCAATCGCCATATTCGCAGCAACCGCAGCTGCGGAGCCGCCACTACTTCCACCAGGAATACGACTTGCACAAACAGGATTAAGCGTTTTCCCATAAAATGAAGTTTCCGTAGAGCCTCCCATGGCAAATTCATCCATATTTGTCTGACCAATCATCAAGCAACCAGCCTTTTCTAGATTCTGCATACAGCTCGCTGAATAAGGAGCAGTATAACCTTCAAGCATTTTAGAACAACAAGTGACCGACTGCCCTTTAACGAGGATATTATCCTTAACCATAATCGGAAGCGAAGCTAATGCTCTAGTAGAAAATTCCTCAAAATGAGCATTTACATACTCATCATTAAAACGCACACAGGCATTAAGTTCAGTATTAAGAGCTTTAGCTCTTTTTTGATAATCAAGGAGGACTTCTCTGGGGCTAAAATCCTTATTCTTCAGTCCTTGAAGATAGGACGCGATCGTAAGTTGCATATTGGAGAATCGAAATAAAAGATAAATCTTTCAACAGGAGACAACTGTAGGGATTTTGAAAGGTTTTTCAACAGCAAGAAAAAAAACTCTTCTTTTGCCTTGAATCCAAACATTATTCAACAGAAAAAAATCTGATTTCATTCCTTCTTTCGCTCCTAAAAAGACTTTCCCCTAGATAAAACAGCCAGCAGAGAATCTAGACATAATTGCTTTCAAGAGACAAAAAAATTGACAAAACAAAAAACATTGTTTTTGATCTAAAAATAACTATAAAAAAACTAATTAATAAATACATCCAAAAAATAAATAAAATGGCAAAAAGAAAAGAGGATTCCCCTCGTAACAAAAAGAACAAAAAAAAAGGAAAAACAAAAGGCGAGATTTCATCTTTTCCAAGCGAAACCGAGAGCGAGAAGGAAAAGAAAACCTACATTCTGGATACGAACGTCGTCCTGAATGATCCGTATTGCCTGAAACATTTTGGGAAACACAATATTTGTATCCCTATAATGGTGCTCGAAGAGCTCGATAAATTCAAAAAAGGAAATGAACCCAACAATGTCAATACTAGAATATTTCATAGAATATTCAACGGATTTGGAGATGGGCTCTTTAACGGAGGGATTTCCTTGGGAGAAAATCGAGGGAAACTAACAGTTGCATTGGGGGTCGACTATCCTCGAGAGATGGAAAAATCATTCTACAAAGATACTCCAGACCATCGGATACTGGCAATTGCACTGGACAAAAAAAGGAAAGGAGAAAACGTCGTTTTGGTAACAAACGACATCAATCTCCAGATCAAAGCACGAGCATTAGGAGTGAAATCTGAATCTTATCGCCACGATAGCGTGAAAGATTTAGAAAGTATCCAAGCATCAGTGATCTCCTACCGCCCCAGAAGCGAAGGCTGGGGGGAGCTAACTGAAGATATGGGGAATACGAATGGATATCGCGTCCCCAAAAGTCTGAGCAAGTATCCAGAAAATTCTCTATTCATCATCCTATCAGGGAAAGGAGAAAATAGAAAAGAATACTTGGTCAGGAAATGTGGAAAATACCTAATGCCAGTAGGATACTACAACGGAAAAGAATCCGTATACGGCATCGAAGCTAAAAATAATGAACAGCGATTCTGCTTTGATGCTCTGCTTGATGATAACATCCCGCTCGTGGCAATAACCGGCAACGCTGGAACAGGAAAAACCATCATCAGTCTTGCAGCAGCACTTCATCAAAAAGATCCATACGAGGAGATCCTAGTTGCTCGTCCCGCTATAGAGATGAGCAATAAGACACTAGGATACTTGCCAGGCAAGCTAGACGGGAAAATCGATCCCTACATGAAACCTATCTTCGATAACCTCGCAATAATAAAAGAGGCAAACGAAAAGAAAAAAGGGAAAAAGAAGGGAACGAGCCAGTCCGTCGAAGATTGGGCAAAGGAGCAGAAGATCAGCACCCTCGTCTTAAACTTCGTCCGTGGTCGATCTCTAGCAAACCGTTTCATCATCATCGATGAAGCACAGAATCTGACGCCTCACGAGATTAAAACGATCATAACCCGAGCTGCAAAGGGGACAAAAATCGTGTTAGTTGGAGATATTAGTCAGGTAGATTCGCCATATCAAAACGAACGATCGAATGGGCTTTCCTATTTGATCGATCGATTCCGAGGGCAACCTGAATTTGCGCATATCCATCTCAATAATGGAGAGCGGAGCCCTCTCGCCGCCTTGGCGGGACAGCTCTTGTAACCACAATACATGTTTAGAATCATTCAAACTCGCTTAGTGAGATTACTAGGCGAGTTTTTCAAAAAGAAAAATCTGGTACTCAAAGAAAGGAACCGCCTCCTCTGCATCAAAGACGCTCACTCCCAAAATTCCCCCTTGATTTTTAGGTCCAAAACCTCATAACCAAGTCAGACTTTTTTATTTTTTCTTAATCTAATCATTATGAAAAAAAGAATGCTGATCCTCATCATAGGAAGCTTAGTATTAACAGGATGTAATTCACGAAAAACGATTACCGACACCCCTGAATACCAAAAAACTCAGCAAATAGCCGCCTCTGGAATGAACTATGTCTCAGAGAAAACTGCAGATTTCATCAAAGAAAACGAGCAAGTCCAAGGAGCCATCACCGCCACCCAAGAGGGAGTAAAACAGCTTAAGGGTCAAGCAGAGGACTTAGCAAACCAGGCTAAAGATGAGCTGAATAAACAATACAATCAGCTCAAAGAAGACGCAAAAACTTCTGTCAAGGATTCCGTAAACCAGAAAATAGACAAAGCTTTTGAAAAACTCTAAAAAAATCTGAATCACTCCCCGATTTTCCCCTCGAACTACAAGAAAATCGCTTAGTTTAGCAAAATCCCCCCACGGGAAATTTGTATTTGCAGACGTTTTGAAGGATTTTACAACGGGGAAATACCTCTTGCAGACTACTTTTACTAAAAATTATACTTGCAATCACCTTTTAAAACTCGTGAATATACTCACGATAACAAAAAAATATAAATACTATGTTGTAAATTAAAAAAATTGAAAGTAAAACTCTTGCTAAAGAGTCGAAATCCGAGGTCAGAGGGAGACTTTGTTACTCATGATTCCTCAAAGGTAGATGGAGTGGACTACCTCACGAGTCACAAAACAGGAATATTCCCACTTCAATATTCCACAAAGCAAAATTAATTATGAAAACAAAAGATTTCATATTGATGCTTATGATGGTAGTATCCGCAGGGATATTTACCTCGTGTGAACAGAATACCCCTAATGAGGACAATCGTCCTCTTGGGGAAGGCAATCTCGTTTCTACCCTGAGGAACGCAAGTTCCAGCTCTCTGGGGACGTTCGAGGTTTATCCGTATTCAGGTTATGTGTATGATACTGGGTTTACGTTTACATTTTATTCCTCGTTTCCGCATTTTGCAAATCCGAGGGTGAGAGTCTTTGTAAAATTCAACTCTCCTCTAGGTTTTACAGGGTATGAAGAGATGCATAAAATAGACGTATCCAGCTCTGGAGTAACATTCCAGTTTATGAAAGATCGTTTCCGAGAAGTTGGGACTTATCGCTGTGAGATCGCATTCTCAATTGATGGAGATGATCCTAAATATCCTTTGGGAATTGCTCAATCCATCTCGGTAAACTCTAATGCTGGACCTGCTATTGACGACTATAATAGTAGCAATAACAGTGGATACTCCGATAGGTATTGCACAGCTTGGGTAGCGTGGAAGGTTAACCAAATGTGGGGAACTTGGAACGCTTTCCCGAGTGGCTTAGGAAATGCTGAAGACTGGAAAGATGCCTTAGATGGTGCTGGCTATGACATCGAACAAGGTCGTGCTATACCAGGAGATATTATCTGGTTCTCTCCAGGGACTCATCATATAGAACCTCCTGGACACGTTGGTTTCGTTCATAGCGTTACAAACTCTACCATCTACTACACGGATTATAATGGAGGGAAACCTCAGAACAAAACCTTTGGTAATCGCAAGATTTCAACGAGTTCTGCCTCTGATGTCTTCTTCATCCATGTGCAAAAACAAAAGTAA
Source organism: SR1 bacterium human oral taxon HOT-345 (assembly GCA_003260355.1). Lineage (GTDB taxonomy): Bacteria > Patescibacteriota > Gracilibacteria > Absconditabacterales > Absconditicoccaceae > HOT-345. The sequence goes on along the minus strand of MPSQ01000001.1, from coordinate 158,228 downwards.
TATAACCCTTTAAAAAATTATCCCTCTTTCCTGTATCTAGGAAGGAGGGATTTTTCATAAGTTGATTTCACAACGTTTTATCTTAAATTTCGTCAGTCAATACCCTTTTTCTTCTTGTGCTAAGAGCTTAGGATCATTGACGATCTGATTGTCCATAAATCTACTTACGAAGAGAGTATCTCCAGAGAGTGAGCTTACCCTCCACTCTGACTCTTTTGCAAGTCAAGTCTTCTTTAATGACGTATATGTTCATACCCAATATAACTTATCATCAATATCAAGGACAGGATTTCAGGTATATCTATAATCAATTGTTCCTAGCACATAGTAATGGGATCTATTTTCTCACCGTTGTTTCTTTAGCAGAAGATCACAAAGTTTAGTATCTTTACATCAGAAGGAATAAAACTCATCGAGCGGAGCAGGAAATACGATCGCCAACAAAGACTTCTGTCTAAGGCGATGTTTCTCTAGAAAGGCAATAAAATCCTGATAGGCTTTATCTGGCAAAAGATTTATATCTGTCAGATCGGACTTACAAAACCTGCGTTCATCAGATTCTGATCCTCGAGCGTCGGTTATCGCATCCTTGAGGATACTGAGCTGGTCTTGTGTCCCGCCACGACCAGCATTATCATACACGCTATATCCTTCCTCGAAGCTACAGTTCTCCATAAAGTCTTCTAGGTTCCTAACTTTGGAGAAATTCTTCGTCATATCCAGATGTTGACAGGCAGGTAAGTCCTTAGCCTCTCTCTTAGGGTATCAAGAAGGAAGGGGTTGTAGAGGTGACTCTTTGTGAACATTAATCTGTTCCTGACGCTGCTTCTCTGAGGCGTCTTTTTTGACATTTCCTTGATCATGCGGAATTGACTGAGCCGTGGATTCGTATGTCTGGGGCGCTCTCCCTATTTGATCATCTGGAGTATGAGGATGAGAAAGCAAAATCTTCTGGGAGAAAGCGAGCTGCACCATAAGCAAAATAAGCATAAGTATCTTCATAGCTCTTACAAAACATATAAAAAACTAAAGCAAATATAATGATGCTTATTCTTTAGTCAAGATGAAGACATATATGTTGAGGATTCCTCCTCACAAGAGTAACCTTCATGCCTCTGCCCCCTCAAATTCGCCTTTACACGCCTACAAGGAACGATTGTAGCCCTAGGAAATGAGAAAAGTAGCAGTTTTTCACTATTTCCAACACAAAAAAACCAAAAAAACTCCCATTTAGGGTAAAAAAACTTTCGACAAACAGCTTCTACAAACATTGTAAGCAAAGAGTTTTCTAATGCAGAAGAATAGCTTGCTAAATTTCCAAGCGCACAAAAAAAGAATCTCCTCTTCAGAGATCCTTCCTACCAAACAACTATAAAATATTCAGAATTAAAGCTTTATCTTTCTAATTAATTTCTCCACGAACCCCTGCTCATAAGATTCCAAGAAAGGCACTACTTTTGCTAGCTCTGCAAAAAAAAGTTTTTGATGCTCAGGAGTATCATTCAGTGTAAAGATTTCAACCGATTTATCAAAGACGAAGACGATATTTCTGAGTTTCCCAGTCTTTTTCTCCATCTCTACAACAAATCATTTAAGCACAGCAAAAGGGATCAACCTCTCTCCTGCAAAAACTCCTTCTGAACTAAGCGTAAGCTGAATCGTTGACCACGTTTTCGACTGAAAGAAAAGGTAGCCTCCGACAATCATCAGCATAATTACGCTTCCTACGATGTTCTGCACTCCTTGTCCTGTCTTGTAAAAAAGAGAAAGCCCAAGAATCGTCAAAATAACGCCAGCAAAACCGACATACCATCGCTTTCCTCTTTCAAAAAGCTCTCCATTATAGACTTTCAAAGTGGCCATCTACTAATACTCAAGAAAGATAAAATCATCTCTTAGTTAAGAGCCTTAATCGTAATATCAAAAATCAGATCCTTACCTGCCAATTCATGATTCATATCAAAAACAATTTCCTTATCCGTAATTTCAGCAATCGTCGCAGGATATTGTCCTCAAACAAGCACTTTCATTCCTACTTGAGCTCCTGAAGTATCTCCCGCCTGCTCCAAAGGCACACGAAGAATCAAGTTCTCATCTCTCTTTCCATATGCTTTCTCAGCAGGGATATGCACAGTTTTTGTCTCTCCAACCTTCATACCTACGACAGCTTCATCAAATCCCTTGATCATTTGACCAGCTCCTACCGTAAAACTTAGTCCTTCATCATAATTTCTCTGAGGAGAATACGTTCCAGCAGCTTCAGCTATACTTTTTACGCTCGTATCAAAAACTTCCTTATCATTGAGCCTACCAATATAGTCCACCGTGATAGTAGCACCGCTTGCCACCACCTGATCAGCTTTAATATCCTGATTTGCTTGTGTTAAATAGTCTTTAATCGCCGCTTCTGCATTCATGTTTAGAGGTTCATTAGAAGATAAATCTGAAGGTTGTTGTTCTTGTTGCCCAGTAATTGACGTCTCAGGAGTTGAACTCCTTCCCTCCTTCATATAATTGAGAGCAAATAGCCCTCCTACTGAAACGATTCCTAGCCCACAGACCCCAATCACTACCTTAGCCCAAAGGGGAAAGGCTTTCTTTTCTAATTTCTTAGTCATACAATACGATATATAAAAGTAAAAAAACAGCATCACTATATAGATACCAAGAAAAATAGCAATCCTTTCTTCTCCCAAAATGCCTCCTACAAAAAAATGTCAAGCGAAAAAGAGCAAAAGAAAAGCAGACTCTTGCGAAAAAAATCTCTTTCAATTATACTTATACCATCTTTTATCTCAGCAATAGTAACAAAATAAAGGTATGGATCAGTTTTTTCTCTCATTCGCTGTAATTCTAGGAATCGTCCTCCTCTCGCTAGGAGCAATGAAAATCCTTAAGCAACCAATGATTATCGGATATATTCTCGCGGGGATCGTAATCTCTTTTCTTTTCCCTGGAGTTTTCGCAGAATCAGAAACCTTTACTCAGCTTTCGCAGGTAGGAATCACATTTCTGCTCTTCATCATCTGAACCGAACTCAATCCCTCACTTATCCACAAAATTTGAGGAAAAACCGTTGCAGTCTGAGTATTGCAAGTGATCGGAAGTAGTATCTTAGGATTTGGGATTGGGTTAGCTTTTAAATTTGATATTATGACCTCCCTCTACATCGGAACAGCAACCGCACTAAGTAGTACCATCGTAATCCTCAAACTCTTGGGAGATAAAGATGATATCGATACCACATACGGAAGACTTTCGATCTGAACCTCAGTTTCTCAGGACATTTCAGTCATGCTTTTCATGTCGATCGTTGCTGCATTTACAGCGATGGGCGACGGAGATAGCTTGCACGTTGCTGGAATCCTAATTCTCAAGATCCTCGGAATCGGAATCTGACTTTTTATCTTTTCAAAATATCTCCTCCCCTATTTTACTAGAAAAATCGCCGAATCTCAAGAATTTCTCCTCCTTTTCTCAATAGGACGGTGCTTCATCACCTCAGCGATCTTCCAAACTTTAGGATTCGGAATGGAAATCTGAGCCTTGATGGGAGGAATCACGCTTTCCACTTCTCCCTACAGATTCGAAATCGCCAGCAGAATGAAGGTGCTCAAAGACTTTTTCATCGTGGTATATTTCGTGCTCTTGGGAAGTCAGATTTCCTTTGATGGCAACCTTAATCGACCATTCATCGGAGCAGGATTGGCTGCCGTCATCTTTTTCAAACCACGAATTACAATGTGGCTGATGAAACTCATGGGTCATGTTAAAAAAAACAACTTCCTAACAGGACTTACTCTCATCCCAATGAGTGAATTTTCCTTTATCTTGATCTCAATGGGAATCTCTTCTGGAGCGATTAAAGATCAGAACCTTCTCGTGATGATCACGATTATCGGAATTACAAGTATTCTGATCTCTGGATACGCCACAGCATACAATCATATCCTCTTCAAAAAACTCGGGAAACGGCAAAAATACATCCCGGGTTCAATCTCCAGAAAATCAAAGGAAACTCTTGGAAGCCCAAATGATATCGTCCTCTTCGGCTTCGGCAAACTCGGAAGCAGTCTTTATGAGCATTTTCAAAAAAAGAAGTATTCTTTTCTAATCATTGACGAGCATCCTGCTATTATCAACCACCTCAACACGCACGAAATCAATTGCCTCTATGGAGATGCTCTCGATTTAGAGTTTTTGAATGACATTAATGTTTCAGGCACCAAAATGGTAATCTCAACGATCAGAAACGTGGACGCTAACTTCGCAATTTTAAGCTGTTTAAAAGAAAAAAAGGCTGATCTCATCGTCATTTGTATCGCAAATCACATTCACGAGGCGATCACCCTCTACGAAAAAGGTGCAGATTACGTCATTATGCCCCACTATATCGGAGCTGATCATACATCTATCATGCTGGAAGAATTTGGACTCGATCTAGAAAAATTCCTCAAAAATAAATCACTCCAAGTCGAGAACCTCAGAAAAAAAAGCAATGATCTTCTCCTCGAAGAGCTCATAAAAAAATAACAAAACCTTTCACAATAGGGAGGCAATTATAAAACGAAAAATCATTTTATCTTCTACCAAGCTTCACAATGAAAACATCCACAAAAACTCAGCTCATCCAAGCCTGCTTCAACAAAACCGTCCTCAAGAGACGAACAAAACTCTTGACCACACTCCTTGCAATCATTGGACTCTTAAGTCTGATCCTCATCGCTTCAAGTAATTACTTAAAATACCATATGTATAGACTAGGCTTCGAAAGTATTCTACGTATCAAGGATAACATCGTTGAAAAAGTCCTTGAAAAAGAACAAGGTTTCAACCTCGCCACCACAGAAAGCATCCCTTACGACACGGAAATTCATGTGCCTCAGGGAAGAATCGATGTTTCAATGCCAACCTTCCTCTATGCGAGTGATCGAAACTTCGCACTTGAAGTTTCCGCTCTCAGTGGAAAAGCAGGGCTCAAATACCTTACCTATAATCCACGCTATGAAGGCATTCTAAACCCCATTCCTTATACTTTTCAGATCTTGATTAAACCCTTTTGACTTGAGGATGAGAAAACCCCATCATGTCTCCTCATCACAAAAGGAGTTCCTGGTATGCCAGCTTCCACTAGACCAGAGCAAAACCCTAATAATTGTGAAGTCATCTGAATCCAGCCAGAGTTCTATGATGAAAAGCACTTGATCTGAGTCTCAGCATTCTCCAAGGGCTGAGCCACAGTCCTCTTTACCAAACGTAATCTCAGACAAGAATAACCAAACATACAAACAGGAGGTCACCCAATGACCTTCTTTTTGATTTTTGAGAGCAAATCCATAAGATGCACGTTGCTTTTATTAGAAAAAATACTGAATGAAATTCCACGTGATTACCTTGGGTTGCCAAATGAACTATTCCGACACCGCCAGAATCAAATCTGTTCTCAAAAATTGTGGTTTTGATCCTGTAGAAACGATCGCCGAGGCAGATATCGTTATTTTTGATACTTGCTCCGTCCGCCAAAAGTCAGAGGACAAAGTCACAGGTAAACTCAAGGAAATCCCGCTTACCAAAAAAGTGCGAATCACCGGCTGTATGATCCAGCATACCATGAGAAACCAGAAAGTCAGCACTGCTGCCAAACTTCCAGACCAGCTCAAAACCTGAAATTTCTCTGGAGCGGTTCTCACCAACGAGCCTACAATCATAGGGCTCACCTCCGAAGAGATCAATACCCTCAAAAAACCCGATACTGCAAACATCGTAGGGATCAATCATGCTTTTAATCCTCTTTTTCATTCCCTCTCCCAAAAGCGACCGAATATTGAACTCTTTTTCCGTATAGATGATACCGGATTCCTCCCTCTTATGCTCCAAAAACTCGGCTACAACATCCACTATGATCAAGAATTGACCAATGAATACTCCACTATCATCCCAGCAAACATCAATTCCAGTATGAACGCCCACGACCAAACCGCCTACATCCCTATCTCAAGCGGCTGCAACCAGTTTTGTGCCTATTGTATTGTGCCATATGCGCGTGGACTGGAGAAATGGTTCCCGGTAGAGCAAATCATCCACGAAGCCAAAACCCACCTCGCTCACGGCGTCAAAGAAATCTCACTCCTCGGACAAATCGTCAATAAACACCCAGATTTTTTGACTATTGTAAAAGAGCTTTTAAAACTAGAGGGCTTAGAATGGCTCAGATACACTTCCCCTTACCCGACCTACTATTCTGACGAGCTGCTCGCACTGCACCAAAACGAGCAAAAACTCTGCCCTCATATCCATATTCCATTCCAGTCAGGCTCTACTCCAGTGTTGAAAAAAATGTTCCGCGGCTATAACGCAGAGCAGTGCTATACTTTTATAGATAAAATTAGGTCCCTTAGCAGACCAATCTCTATCACAACCGATATAATCCTCGGCTTTCCTTGAGAAACCGAACAAGATTTCCAAGAAACCTTAAAACTGACCGAATACGGACGCTTTGATATGATTTATATGGGAATCTATTCCAACCGCCCCGGCACTTTCGCCGATAGAAAATACCCAGACGATATCCCTTATTCCGTCAAACACGAGAGACGATCCCGCCTCAACAAACTCCTCTACCAAATCTCGACCGAAAATAACCAACAGGAAATCGGGAAAATCAGAACAATGATGATAAACGAAATCGGTCCCAACGGCGACCTTTACGGCTATACCGATAATATGAAACAAATCACCATCAAAGCAAACGCAAAGACCAAAGGCATAAAAATCTGATCCCTCCTCCCAGTAAAAATCACCAATGGCGTAGTCTTCAAACTCGAAGGCACGCTCCAATAACCAGTGTCCTCTTAACCTTTCTCCACCCTGCCAACCAACTTTCTACTCCACTGTCACCTTGTGAAGGAAATTCTCGATCCTTGCAGTAAAGAGTTCCTTCTCAGGGCTCGGATAATACTCATAAGCCTTCTGGTCATCGACCGCAGTGCTCCAAATCGGCATCCCCTTTTCCAGAGAAAGCGGAACGTCCAGCACTCTCTGATTCCTAGACCCCCTAAACTTGATCGTGAGATCTACGAGCTGCTGCACAAACCTTCCCTCAATCAGCACATCCAGATGCGACAAAATCTGATACGTAAACGGTAAATTCGGAAACATCACCTCCGTGATAAATTCGTAAGTAAACCCTGAGTAACACCATATCGTTTTGTGCGGAAGCTGCTCTCTAACTTGCCTAACCAAATTCCAAACCTGCTCTTGATTCTCCGGCGCCAAAGGCTCTCCCCCGAGCAGCGACAATCCCGAGATGTAATCAGCACTCAACTCTTGGATAATCTCATCAATCGTTTCTTGTGTAAAGGGCTTCCCAAAAGCAAAATTCCACGCCTCAGGATTAAAACACCCCGGACAAGCATGATGACACCCAGACACAAAAAGAGAGACCCTAAGCCCCTCACCATTCGCCGTATCCATGGTTTTGATCGTTCCGTAGTTCATAATTTTTCTTAACTCTTTAGAAAGAAATAAAAAAAGCCTCAAAAGTCTGATAAATTTCCAAGATTCAGCTTGCCTCCAACGCACCATCACAAACACTTCCTTACCTTCCGTTTTGAAAACAAACTCTCTTCTGCACTGCGGATGATCCAAAGCACATCGACATTTCACACTCACAAGCAAATCTCTCTTTTCCTCTCAAAAATTCCCCTCTTCTCAAAAATCAGACGACTCGATTGTAGCGTTTTAGAGAGCATTGTCAAAGCCTTTTACCCAACTTTTTGCAAGCCAATAATTTACCTCATAGCACCCAGTTTCAAGCAACCTTCATCCAACTCTTCCCCTTTTTCAAGCCCTATCACTCTCACCTCTTTCTAAAAATTTCAGCAAACAAGAAGCAAACTCCAGTTCAACCATCCCAAAAAAGCTTTCTTATCAAGAACAAGCAGGTCCCTCCATCACAAAAAGCCTCAGGCAAAAAAAGCTCCCTCTCTCCCCTTCAAAATCTTTTCCATCAATAAAAAAAATCCCTCCGCAGAGAGACTTTTCTTGTGAAAAGAAAGATTATTTATATTTCTCCTTGAGCTTTGCAATCTTATCTGCTTTCTCAGCAGCTCTTTTTGCTTCTCTTTCAGCTTTAAGTTCTTCCTTAGTCTTTTCTGGAGCTGCTTCCACTGCCTCAACTTCTACCTTAACTTCTTCTTGAACTCCACCTTCAGCCTCAATCGTCACAGAAATCTCTCTCTTAAGATCCTTGTAAATAAAAGGAACCACAAAAACTCCTACTTCATTGAGCTTTTTCTTGAGCTTAAGATAGTGAGGTTCTACCTCCACTCCATAAGCCTCCTTGATTGCCTCAGTAATATCAGTTTCTCCTACCTTAGCATAGAGCGTTTTTCCTTTATTAGCCTTTCTCAAAAGCTTTACTCCTCCATTTTCTGTCATTTTAGCAAAGAGTTCTTCAAGCCCACTAGCTTTTTTCGCTCTTGCAGCTATAGCCGCCTGCATCTTTTGCTCATATTTATTCCTGTTTGCCTTGTCTGCAAGCACAGCAATCTGCTGTGGGAAAAGCACATTCCTAGCAAAGATAGGCTTCACTCCAATAATTTCATATTTTTCCCCGAGATGTTTGTTATCCTGAAGCAAAATAACCTCAATGTTTCTGTTTTTAGATGTTCTTCTTGGCATTATAAAAAGCTTCTTTAACGAAGTAAAATAAGATTCAGTGAAAGAATATACAGATTTCGGAATAAAATGCAATGAGATTTTAGAAAACTGACGTTCTGACACTCTCCCGCTCGTCATTCATAGGGAATATTCGCTTTTTCAGTGTACTTTTCACTCAGAGCATCATATTGTTCACCAAAATCCTCGCCTCCACATGTAAACAACAGTAAAAAAATCAAGCAAGCATTATAAAGTCCTAAAATTCTTTTTTTAAGAGTAAAAAATTCAGATTTTTTTCATTTTCCATAACTAAAAATTAACAAATACTTTTTTTCCCTGAAGGAAATTTCTTCCAAAAAAAGAATTGACTTTTAGCAAAATTTCACTAGCTATATCCAAGTCAAAAAAATGAATAAATTTTCAAGGAAGTATGATGAGCAATAAGAAATAAAGGGAATGTAAAATTTACAAATAAACGATTCCTCCCTGACTTTAAGCCAGAGAAATGAGATGCATTTTTAATTGTATATCATAAATAATGATAACCAATCCATTCTTAACAAATCAATATAAAAACATCTCAGGGATCACGCTCATTGATTCATGAAACCCCTGAAAAAATCTAGGACTCCTTGCAATCACCCACTGAAACGAAACCGTAGGACTAAAGGTATTCGCATACTTAAAACAGGAAATTCTCAAAAAACACCCTCTCCAGCAAGGGAAACTCTTTCTCATCGCAATGAATCTCCTTGCCTATGAGGAACACAGAAGGTTCATTGATGATAACATGAACCGTATTTCTAATCAAGCGTATAAATCGACAAGCTATGAACATCAAAGATTAGGTGAACTGAAACCAATACTTAGAGAAATGGATATTACTTTAGATATTCATAGTTTTTCAAATAGTCATGATATTGTAGCAATTTGCGATATCCAGAATAGAGAAAAAGCAAAGCAGATATTCACCACAGAGACAATTTTGGTCGATAATTTAGAACAATCAGGAAGTATTATAGGATATTGCACCAGAAAACAAAAAGAAGCCTACGGAATCGAATGCGGACTGCACGATGATCCAGAGTGATTTGAGAGAGGGAAAGAAGAAATTCTGAATTTTTTAGAATATTATCAATACCTCCCACCAAATAATAGAAAAAAAGAAAGGAAACAACAGAACATCTACCAATTTAGAGAAAAAATTCAGCCAATAACCAAAGACTTCAAATTTACAAGAGATTTTAGTTGATTTTCCTACCTTAAGGAAAATGAAGTATTCGCCAAAGATGGAGATATAGAGCATAAAAACACCTTATGAAAAAACATTTATCTAGGGATTCCTGCCAAAGAGCCAAGAGTTAACGATAGTGCAGGATTTTTGTTTAAAAAACTTGAATAACATACTATACTGAAACACCATTTTAGCAACATCATTATAGTGAATTGCTCGCTCCACTTGTAGTTAAATATTTTTTCTGATGTAAACATATTTTTCACTCTATGAACAATGCTACTATTTTCGAGGTTTGGATTATTTTTAAGTAAAAACCGATTGCAAGCACTCATAGATAAAAAAACAATTAGACGCCTTCTCCATAAATTTTGAGTTGCTTTTTACCCCAAAAAGCATACAACACCACTATTCTTTTTTTATTTTTCCTCACAATCTTAATGAAAAAACTCTTGATCCTCACTCTAATCGGAGCTTTTGCTTGGAATCTGAGCTTTGCCAATGAATCACTAACTGGCAAGAGACAGGCCATTATCTCTGGATTGATCACCCAACTAGATACGAACATCAAATGAAATCCAGAACTCGTTGACCACTATCTTTCTACCATGCAAAACATCTACGGACAGCAAAAAAGCGACCTCAAAAAAGCCCTTGAGGACAATAATACCAAAGAGGTGGAAAGAATTACTCAAGATTGGGAACTTATCCGTCAAGTTGGGAATCATCTTTACAAAGTAAAAGGGACACAAAACCAGAAAGAAGTCTGATTTTCTGGAGCCATGTATCGCTTCAAATCACAAGTAATGATGCCATGGTTGAGTATCAGCCGAGGAGAGAACGACTACTTTACCTTTCCGAGCAAAGATTCTTATGTTCAGCTCAATTGGAGCCAAAATGTTAGTGGAGCAGTGAAAAATATCATTGCTGCCGAATACGAAGGAAAGGAGTATCTACCAAAATACTATTATGCAGGAGGCTATAGCTTACAGGATCTTGCAGGTAACACTTCAGGGACTAAAATCGGAAGCAATAACGGAGAAGAAAGAGACAGCTATCTTTTTTTTGATCTTCCTATTCAGCAAGAACACCAGCTTAAAAATCTGAATTTCAAACTTTGATCAACTACCATTAAAGGAGATACCCTCTATATCCAACCAACCTTCTCTCCTATCTATGAAAAAAAAGCATCTACTCCAGGATTCAGCTTCTGTGAGGCTGTAGCAAAACGAAAAGGCGACCAATCTACAACCAAAGAGTATTGAGAAGAAGAGTGTGAAAAAGCAGCCAATGCAGAAATAACCCCCGATATGCATCCTGACCTCTTAGAATACCTAGACTACCTTTCCACATCGAAAAAATCTGCCTAAACTAGGCAGATTTTATTTCCAGATTCTAATAAGAAAATGGAGAAGCATAGCTGTTAACAGTAGCACAAAAAGCAACATCACAGTAAACCGAGTGTGATTATGCTCATCATTTGATTTTTTTTGTCTTTTCATAGATCTAATTTTATTATAACACACTCATCTATATCAAAACTTCACAAAAAGTCAAGCTAATATTTTATTTTCCTCGTAGCTATGGAATTTTACGACTCACATACTCACCTCAATCATGAAGAACTTTTCCCAAACTGGAAAACATTACTCCAATCTTTCATCGAGAAGTGAGGGAAAGGACTAGTTAATGCCTGAGCAAACCAAAACTACAATGAAAGGGGGCTCTTAATTGCCCAAGAAGCCAAAAAGCTTTTCCCAGATTGCCGAGTAAAATGCTGCCTTGGGTTTCATCCCTGTGATGTAGTGCCACTTACTGGAATTCTTGATGAAAAAATCAAAGAGCTCAAAAATCAGATTATAGATCATCAGGAAGAGGTAGTAGCGATTGGAGAATGCGGGATTGATCTTCATTATGATACTGAAGGGAAAACGCTTTCTCTCCAGCAAAAAGTCTTTGAAGCTCAGTGTGAACTCGCAAGAGAGCTAGCATTACCCATTGTAATCCACTCAAGAGACGCTTTTGAAGTAACTGTTAAAATCTTAAAAAATTACCAAAATCTGACAATCTATTTCCATTGTCGAGGATACGGACCTGCAGAACTCAAAGAACTTCTAGAGCTTTTCCCTAACCTTTACATTGGTATCTGTGGAAATGTAAGTTATCCTCGTGCAGAAACACTCAGGGAAAGCATCTTTTGCATTCCTAAAGATCGTCTTCTCATAGAAACCGACGCTCCTTACCTCGCTCCAAAAGAATTTCGCGGAAAATTAAACATGCCTGAAAGGGTGATTCAGATTTGATCTTTTATAGCATGATTAGTAGGACAAAAAGAAGATCTTTTCCGAGAGCAAATCAAGCAAAACTTTTTCAATATATACAAAAAATAGTATTGACTTTTAGAAAAATAAATATATTATAAAGACACAAAACATAAAAAAATAATGAATATAAAAACAAAACGTAGACCACCTGAGAAAAAAACCCTCTACGAATGGATAGAGAGGCTCTCCTTTGATGAGGGGGAGAAATTTCTTGTATTCTGTAGAAAATATTATTATCTTTATCCAGAATATACCGTGTATAGGACAAAGTTTGAACAGCTCTATCGAAAGTTTCTGCGTCAAAAATGACAGAGCTGCCCTCTCCATCCTAGGTATTGAATCAATCAAAAAATCCGGACTATAAGATGAGTTCGGATTTTTCTCTTAGTGCAAAAACTTGCAAAATAGCCCAAAAATCATACACTTAATAATGATTTTACTCATAAACCTTACCCATGCAAAAAGCCACACTTATCAGCAAAACATTCCTCAATGACCAAGTAATAGAACTCAAACTAAAAACAGAAAAACTTGCAACTCAGCCTGGACAACGGCTTTTTATCCATTATTTAGAGAGCGAAACACCGCTCAAGAGAGCTTACTCTATCGCAAATGAGGAACAGGAAGGTGATTTCAGTATTTTTACCTTTTTGATAAAACTTATTCCTTGAGGATTAGGTTCTGAGCGTTTAAGGATAGCAAATGAACAGACAAAATTCTGACTTGAAGGTCCAAACGGTCATTTTTTGCTTAAAGATACGACAAATCCCAAAGTTTTCCTCTCAACAGGAAGCGGACTAGCACCTTGCTATCGTATGGCAAAAGAAGATAAAAGCTGATCCCAGAAACGATTTTTCTTTTCAGTTTCCTATGCAAAAGATCTTTTTTATGGAGAAGAAATCAAAAACCTCAACATTCCTGAAACACATATTAGTATTTCTAGAGAAGAGGTTGAGGGATTTGAATACGGAAGAATCAATATTGATCATATTGATTTCCCAGCAGAAACAGAGTTTTATATCTGCTGAGTACCACTTATGGTCAAAGAATTCCTCACAAACTTAAGAGCAAGAGGATATAAAAATATCTTTGTAGAAGCGTATTAGTGCACAGACTGATAGTTCTGCCATTTTGCAACTTTTCCATCAATCTGAAAATACTCATTTTGAAGCCACTGAGTCATAAATTGCTCATCTTGACTCAGTTTTTTAATTGCTTCATTTTCCTTAATAAAGTCAACCAAAGACTGATCAGCTTTTACCTGATTTTCATCAAAAAGATCAATTCAAAAATCTGACTTGAGATGCTCATTCAAAAAATCTAATCTTTTGTGGCAAATATCCGTTTTTCTTTCACAATGCTTCTTGAGTTCTCAAATAGTTTCTACCTTTTTTTCAGGATTATTTGCATATGCAAGCCTCTTATAGCCAATCCAAATCAATGGATTATCAAACTTCATATCATCTCAAAGCTTGTCCAGAGCAATATCAAGCTGCTGAATCTCTTGAGCCAATTTAGAATCCTGATTTTTGGCATATTCAGTCTCTAAAGCTAATTTTTCATTATACATATTCATATAGTCCTTATATTGATTCAAAAGAACAGAAACCGCAGCAGAAACCTCTATTGGAGAGTAAATTTTCTTTTCTGGTACATAAGAAAGTTTTTCAGAAGAAGTTGAACCCGAAGAAATCATAGCTATCAATTCTGGAGATAAAGAACGTTGAGTAATAACATTAAGATGCGGCTGAAGTGTCGTCATATTTCAGATTTCTAACTCACCTCCTCTCACATAGTCAAATTCAAAAGCCTGAGATCAGTATTTAATAACTCACTTTATACGAAGCGCATCTTGCCCAAGCTGATGAATAAGGTCTTTCAACTGGTCTAATGAAGTCTCTTCAGACAAAGCAATACTCTTTGTGAAAAATTTTGAATGCTCATGATGATGGTGCCCATGTTCATGATGATCATGCTCGTGTTCATGATGATCATGCTCGTGTTCATGATGATCATGCTCGTGTTCGTGATGATCATGCTCGTGTTCGTGGTGATCATGCTCGTGTTCATGGTGACCATGCTCGTGTTCGTGGTGATCATGCTCGTGTTCATGCTCAGCATGACTATTGTGAGAATGATTTCTCATAAGATTTACAATAGCTCCATACGAACTATCATCTTTCATAAGATCCTCACTATTGGTTGTATAAGGCGCTTCAATAACCGGCTGATGAGGATATTGCTGAGACAACTGAGCTCTTAATTCTTGATTCTTTTCTTTATCAGCAGGAAGATGCGTAAGCGCAATAACATTCGCCAAAGAAAGCTGTGTAGAAGCAATCTGTTCTTCAGCTTTCGACATGGTTGGGAAAGACTGAGCATTCACCAAGGTAATTACTCTCCCCTGCATGCCTAACTCCTCAATAACTCTCTTAATAGCTTTTCCATCAGCGATTCCAGAAGGTTCAATCAAAATTTTTTCATTACTACCTTTCAAATCCTCCAAAGCACTTTTCAATCAGCTTAAATCCTGACAACAAATACATCAATCCGTCAAAGCGACAGGAGAAAAATCTTTCAATCTCTCAGCATCAATATTATATTTTCCAATATCATTTACGATAACTTTAAATTGCTCTCACTGATTTGCCAAATATCCAGCTAAATCCCTGAGCAGAGTCGTTTTCCCAGCCCCAAGAAATCATAAAATCAAAAAAACTTCATTCCCTGTAGCCTCTGAATTTTCAGAAATTTTATTTACGATAGTGTTTTGTTTTTCTTGTTCACGCAAAGGTAAATGCGCATTAAGTTTCACTTCTGACATAATAATTATACATGAGAATATAAAAGTATCGAATTTAAGATATGATTTTGTGGATGAACCAAAAGTTCTAGCTTCATATATTTTTCTAAAAGTTTTTCATTTACCTTTTTGTATAAAAGTTGCCTCATTCCTCTCGCCGTCCTTACCAGACAAGCTCTAAACTTCACGCAACGAGTCAGATGATCAACGAGCTTCTCAGCATCTCCAGAGGTAAAAAGCAAAGAAGCCAGAATCACAGCATCATACTCCGTCTCACTTCACCTATAATCAAGGAAATCTGACGCTACAACCGCTATTTTCTCCTGTAACCCAAGTGCTTCAATCAATCCACGAGAAAGATCTACAGCTTCTTCATCTTTCTCTATCAAAACAGAACGGACTCCCCACTTCTGAGCCAAAATAATCGCAGTCAAGGGCAACGCTCAGCTCCCTACAAACAAAACCTGCTGCAAAAACCCGATCTGACGAGCAAGCAAGGCATATTCCAGACCTGTTAAATCCTCATAGTTCTGATAATAGATGAAGCTCTTGAGCATCTTCTGCGGATCCTGAGCAAATTGAATCTTCTTTGACCAAAACTTCTCCATTTCCCCTTCGGCAACCGCACAGATCTCCTGTAACCCTTTCACTTCATCAGAAACAAAGATCGGATCGCAATCCAGCTCATAATCTGTTTCGTCCCTAGCAAACTGACATAGCTCTGAAAAAAACGCATTCACTTCCTCCGATGGTTCATAACTAGCCAATTTCTTCGCACGAGAACAAAAAGAAAAAACCTGATTTTCTTTCAATCTTTCCATAAAGTACACGATATGAATAAGTTAAATATTATTTTTCCCCACAATCACAATGGGTTTGATGTTCTTTCTTCCATTTAACCAGCGTCCTCGTCGAGATTCCATACTTTTCAGTCACATCCTGTGCTGTATGCCTCTGGTGGCAGTAGGATTCCACGACTGACTCCTTAAACTCAGGAGAATAGGTCCCTCTGACTCCATCGACCGTAAAGCTCGAATGACATTGCTTGCAAAAAAACCTCTGCGTCGCATTCCTGCCAAAACCATGCTTTCTCGTCTCCGAACTCTTGCATTTCACACACTGAGTCATGATAGAAAAAAGAAATAAATTCTGATATATTTTAGTTGTGTTGTTTTACATGTGTGGTTTTATACAGAAATGGGGGGGAAAAATCAAGACAATTTTTCAGACTTTGAAGCTTTGGTAAAATTTGCATTTCTCAGGCAGAAAGAATATACTTAACTACGTTTTATTTGAGGACAGAACGCATATGGTAGCAGAAATCATCCCAAGCCAAGAGGAAGGCATCGTCAGCTTTTTAGCCTTTTTCAATGAAATAGACAAACACTTTGATAAAGTCCTAAACGAGGAGGGCTTCTCCCCCTACAACGAAAAACTCAAAAAAATCGCCGACGGCAACTATACCATTTCTAGCTTTGTCAGAAAACATCTCTATCAGCTGAGAAATTTTGGTGAATTAAGAAACTTTATCACGCATGGAATCAAATCCAACGGCGAAACCTATGCCGTGCCTACCTCCTCCGCTATCGAAAAAATCAAAACCTATGCCCAAAAGATCACCGAGCCAGCAAAAGTCCTCGAATTTTTCCAAAAACCCGTCTTTACAGCCAAAAAATCTGATCTCCTGAGTGAGATCATTCCTTTGATGAAAGGGAAAAACTATACCAATATCCCGATCTACGACGACCAAGGAAATTTCGCGGGCATCCTCAGTGAATCCAGACTCTTATACCGAATCGCAGACCTCCTTATGAGTGATGATTACCTCAATCTCAAACTCATGAAAGTCGACCACATCCAGCTCAACCGTGGACGAAAAGATTACCTCTTCATCTCGAGCAACACCACGATTTTTGAGGTAAACGATCTCTTTACCCAGAGCAAAAAAAATGGCGAAAAGCTTGGCGTGCTCTTCATCACCGAAAACGGCGATCCAAACGAGGAGCTCCTCGGGATGATCTCCGCAGGCGACGCGAATCTCATTGATGAATACATTATTATGTAGTCCTACCAGATTTTTCCAACCTTCACAGCTCTCCTATCTCTAAATTCCATTTTTTATAGTAAGAAAAAAGAAAGAAATCTGACTTCCATCTTTTTTTAGACTTAAATTTTTCAGGATACTGTGGTATTCTATATTTTTTGGAGAAAGTATTCCCCTCCTTCTCAAAACGCACTAACCCCTCATCTCTTTTCCCTCTTTTTCCTCCAGAATCATCGGTTTTTGAGAGAAAATGAACTTTTTTATCCAAGAACCATCGGTTTTTGAGAGGAAATAGACTTTTTTGCCCAAGAACCGTTGGTTTTTGAGAGGAAATGAACTTTTTTGCCCAAGAACCGTCGGTTTTTGAGAGGAAATAGACTTTTTTGTGCCAGAACCGTCGGTTTTTGAGAGGAAATAGACTTTTTTGTGCCAGAACCGTTGGTTTTTGAGAGGAAATGACCATTTACTCTAAAAAACACCCTGGAGCTGGAGACAAAACAATCATTTACTCCAAAAGTTTACTTGACATCAAGTTTTGTATTTGTATATTTATCTTGTTTTTTTTAATTTTCTTGTAAAAAATAAGAATGAGCAAATATACCTCTTGAGCAGAGCATCAGGAATGAACTCTTAATCCTGAAACTTCAGAAACTTGAGGAACTAAGGAGGCAATAGCGAATACTCAAGAAGCTATTTCAGGAAATCTTAAAACTACTCTTGAGAGTGGAGGTTTTAAAATTATCAAAATTCATCCTACTGCAAAGGTGGATCCTTCAGCACAGATTGATCCTTCTGTTGTTATTCCAGAGGGCTGTGTTATTGGACCAAATGTCGTTATCGCAAAGGGGGCTGTTTTAGAAAGAAATGTTCATATTTGAGCTAATGCGAACATCTGAGAATGAGCGGAAATCTGCGACGGAGCAAACATCTGAGAATGAGCGGAAATCTGCGACGGAGCAAACATCTGAAAGAATGCGCAAATCTGTGACGGAGCAAACATCTGAAAGAATGTGAACATCAGAGAATGAGTGGAAATCTGAAAGAATGCGCAAATCTGAGATAGAGCGTCGATCTACTATAGGATACAAATCTGAGAATGAGTGGAAATCTGAAATAATGCGAAAATCTGAAGTGATGCGAAAATCTGAGCTAATACGGAAATCTGAGCTGGAGTGATAATCTGATCTCGAGTGAAAATTTCCCCTGATAACAAAATCTGAGCTGGAGTGATAATCTGAGATCTAGTGAAAATGTTTCCTGACAACAAAATCTGAGCTGGAGTGATAATCTGAGATCTAGTGGAAATATGAAATAATGCGGAAATATGAAATAATACGAAAATCTGAGCTAATACACAAATCTGGCGTAATATCGAAATCTGAGCTGGAGTGATAATCTGAGATCGAGTGAGAATACTCTCTGACACCAAAATCGGAAATAAAGTAAAAATCTGAAATGATGCGATAACCTGAGAAGAAGTGATAATCTTGGATAATGCAACAATCTGAGAAACCGTGCTAATCAGAAATAAAGCAAGAATCTGAAGAGAAGTGATAGTCTGAGATAAAGCAAGAATCTGAAGAGAAGTGATAATCTGAGATAATGAACAAATCTGTTCTTATGAGGTTGTCTGAAATAATGAGATAATCCATAAGTCTTGAATATCATCTTCAGGTCAAGAAGCCACTTGATGAACTATTAAAGCTACTCTTGAGAGTGGAGGTTCTAAAATTACCAAAATTTATCCTACTGCAAAGGTTGATCCTTCAGCACAGATCCATCCTTCTGCAAAGGTTGATCCTTCAGCACAGATCCATCCTTCTGTTTATGTCCCAGAGAACTGTGTTATTGGACCAAATGTCATTATTAAGGAGGGGGTTGTTTTAGAAAGCAATGTTCATATTTGAGCTAATACGAACATCAGAAAATGAGTGAACATCTTAGAATGAGCGAAAATCTGGGACGGAGCAAACATCTGAAAGAATGCGCAAATCTGTGACGGAGCAAACATCTGAAAGAATGTGAACATCAGAGAATGAGTGGAAATCTGAAAGAATGCGACAATCTGAAATGATACGGAAATCTGAAATAATGTGAAAATCTGAAGATGAGCGAGCATTTGAGAATGAGCGGAAATCTGAAAAAGAGCGAGCATCTGAAATAATGCGAAAATCTGAGAAGGAACGAATATCTGAGAACGAACGAGTATCTGAGAAGGTGCAACCATCTGAGCTAAAGCGGGAATCTGAAATGATGTGAGCATCTGAAAAGGAGCGATCATCTGAGAATGAGCGAACATCAGAAACGAATCGAAAATTAGTCCTTATTCTGTTATTGATGAAAAAGGGAATTTGATAGGCTATCTTCAGCAAGAGGAAAGAATAAATGAGGAGCAAGAGGAAAGAATAAATGAGGAGCAAGAGGAAAGAGTAAATGAAGAGCAAGAGGAAAGAGTAGATGAGGAGCAAGAGGAAAGAGTAGATGAGGAGCAAGAGGAAAGAATAAATGAGGAGCAAGAGGAAAGAATAAATGAGGAGCAAGAGGAAAGAGTAAATGAAGAGCAAGAGGAAAGAGTAGATGAGGAGCAAGAGGAAAGAGTAGATGAGGAGCAAGAGGAAAGAATAAATGAGGAGCAAGAGGAAAGAATAAATGAGGAGCAAGAGGAAAGAGTAAATGAAGAGCAAGAGGAAAGAGTAGATGAGGAGCAAGAGGAAAGAGTAGATGAGGAGCAAGAGGAAAGAGTAGATGAGGAGCAAGAGGAAATAGAGAATGAGAAGCAAGAGGAAAGAGTAAATGAGAAGCAAGAGGAAAGAGTAAATGAGAAGAAAAAGAGTTTTTGGAAAAGACTTTTTGAACAATTTTATTAAAAAAAACCCCTGGAGCTGGAGACAAAATGACCATTTACTCCAAAAAATCCTCTAAGAAAGGAAACGAAAATCCTCAACTTCCAAAAAATCTTGAATCCTCAAAAGAAAAATTCCCCAGACTCCAAAAAATCAATAACCTTTGAAAAGCTAAGCAACCGCAGCGTTCAAGATCAGTATTTTTTCTCTCTTGCTACGATCTCCACTCCTCCACTTCAAAAAGTCCCTGAAAAGCAAAAAGCCGAGCTTGACCAAAAATTCAAATCATGTTACTCATCACCGAAGAGTTCCTCAAAATTTGGAAGCGTTGCAGACTGCTCAGGCTCTTCTTCAAGAAAAGTAGAAAGTTGCGGTTTCTTTTGGAGCAATTTTGGGAGAGAATCCAGCAAAAGTTGATAGTCGCCAGACTTAGGATACACAAAAGTAATCGGATCCAGCAAGCCCGTCGGTCTAATAATCTGTTCCACGACCTGCTCGGAAAGCTCCAGCTCATATTCAGCCGGCGTCGCAGAAAGGAAGATAGATTTAGCATCCTTTTTTACCTTCTGCGCCAAAACGGCGTGTTGATTGGATTTTCTAGCCTCACGATTCAAAAGACTGGAATCTGATTTTTGCTCCTTTTCAGTCTGGGTTGCAAGGACTTGCTGATGAGCACTAGAAACGAGTTCCAAATCAGCGGCAGCCTCATCTAAAGCTACTTGATCCAAGGGTTTCCAGCCGAGGACAGCTTCTAATTCCTCAAATCTTAACGGTCTATGGTCAATTGCAGAGGGTAAACGGAACCCATAACGAATCAAATTATTTTTTCTTGCTCTATCCCCTTGTGCCATTGCCCTGAGCTGAGGGATCGTCATATGCGATTCATCAATAATCATCAAAAAATCCTCAGGAAAATAATCAAAGATCGTATTCGGTGGTTGCCCGGGCAATCTCTGATCAAAGTAGAGGGAATAATTCTCGATCCCATTCACAAATCAGGTTTCTCTAATCATTCTAATATCGTATTCCACTTTCTTTTTGACTCTTTCTGCCTCAATACTCATCCCCATTTTCTCAAATTCTTTGATACGGAGTTCTTTCTCAGCATCCATCTGCTGGAGAATCGTTTCAAGGTCTGAAACATCTTGGAGATATTGCGTCGCAGGTCGGATCATCGCTTTCTGCACTGGAGCTTTGAGTTCGTAGGACTGGGCGTCTCTCATCTCGATCCTTTCCAAAAATTCCTCATCAAAAAAACAGCGATACAGGCATCTTTCTGTAGAAGAGAAAATCTCCAAAATATCTCCTCTCATCTCAAACATTCCTTTCTCGATTTTCCCGTGAATCGGTTTATATTGCATATGAAGGAGCTGTCTTTTCAGCTCATTGAAGTCGTATTTCTTGCCAACATAGAGCTGAAGACAATTCTCCTCAAAAAATCTGCTTTGTCCGAGCCCGTAAAGCGAAGAAGCAGAAGCCACGACAATTACATCCTTTCTACTCAGAAGTGAAGCCATCGTTGCGAGCCTATACATCTCGATTTCGTCATTGATCGTTGCCTCTTTTTCAATATAGGTTCCAGAACTTGGCAAATAACTCTCCGGCTGATAGTAATCAAAATAAGACACGAAATAATGCACCGCATTATCAGGAAAGAATGCCTTAAATTCTGTTGCAAGTTGGGCAGCAAGGGTTTTATTGTGAGAAATCACCAAAGTGGGTTGCTGGACCTTCTGAATAATATTAGCCATCGTAAAAGTCTTCCCAGTTCCTGTCGCACCAAGCAAGGTTATTTTCTTTTTCCCTTGATCAAAAGCTTCAGAAATCTGAGCGATTGCTTTAGGTTGGTCACCGGCAGGCTGATAAGCAGATTTGAGTTGAAACATCACCAAAAAACACAAAAAATAGAAACAAATAAGGCACCAAAAAACAAGATTTCACAAGAAACTATAGAGATTTCTCTTGGGATTGCAAGGAAGGAAAAAGAAAAGAAGTCTGACTGCATTCTCTATTGGGACTCCTTCCTAGAAGAAGAACTTTCTTCCTCTTTTTTCAAAAAGCAAACTCCGCTGGGAGAGTCTGCCTTGATGAAATCCTCTGAAAAACTTAATTATTCAATCTCATTATATCTTGGAAAGAAAAGATAGATGATATTGTAAAAAGAATCTACCACTTTATCAAGCCCCTTTTCCTGTTTGAGCATTTTCTCAGTAAGGATCCCCTCAAGTTTAAACATTTCCATCTCGACTTCTTTACCTAAGCTCTGAAATGCCTTGCCCTGATAGCTTGGATCATTTGCCTCACGAAACTTCCAAAAAAGTTCAGACTGCGATTCCACAAACCTGGCAAAAAGCTGCCCACCTTTAGTTTTTTGAATACTTTCCACCTTTCCTAAAATATAGCTCCTAATAACCTCCTCCACTTCTTGTTTCTCTCCAGCAGTCAGCTGAGAAAAAATCGGTCAAAAAACCGGATGCTGTTCAAGATCCGAAAGATAAGGGATTTTTTTCTGACTAGCTTCAATATTCGCAAGGATATTTTTGATTTGTTCAATTTCCTGAGCCTGCATCAGCACCGTATGAATTTAAAAAAGCTCTCACAATACGGAGAGGGCTACTTCCAGTGAGAAGTATTAGGATTCTTCAAAAAAAATCAAGCCTAAATTGCCTCTCCCGTTCATAAACCGCAACACAAGCCAAAAATCAGAATAAAAATAAGGGGAAGGATTCAGATTTTGAAAAACTTTTTTAGCAGGAATGTTTTTCTTACTTCTCTTCGAAAATGGATCTGCCTCAAAGCTTCTTGAACTTGTAAATCTAGAGAAATTAGCTATGCTTGCTTCTCGAAAGCTTTTTATCTTGAAGAGAAAAGATGCTTGACCTCATCGCAATTACCTATGAGAATATTTGACCTTTTAAAGACCAGAAATTGAGCCTCTTTTTTAAGGAGGGAAACTTTTTAGTCAAAGCTCCTATTGGAACAGGAAAGAGTTTTTTGTTTTTTGATGGTCCAAGTTTTGCTCTCTACAAATCTTCTTGAAGAAATATCCTCAATATCCAGTCAAAAACAGGAACCGTAAAGCTCCTCTTTAAGACGGAAGGACAAGTGTATCTCATTATCAGACGCCTCAAGCAAGGGAAATCAAAAGATTCGACCAGTTCGCAACTTTTTTCTTGCGAATGTACAGAAATACAGCTTCTAGAAATGCTCCAAACCAGAGCACTTATCGAAAAAAACCTTGATATTGAAGACGAACTTAGAGCTCATCACATTATTCCCGAGGAGATCGTCTTTAAAAATGAAACCGATTTACAGCAGCAGCTCACGAGTTTACTTCCACCCCAAGAGGTCTTTGAAAGCACAATTTTTCTCCTCCAAGATGCAGAGAATATCTTTGAAATGCAGCCAAGTCAGAGATTAGAGGTGCTAAAACACGTATTTTGACTCCTCGGAATCGATGAATCCAAAGAAATCATCAGAGAAAGAAGAACCGCAGTAAAATATCAGATAAGATCCTATCAAGAAAGCACACCATATGAGCAAAAATTCCTCTCACTATTGAAGGGAATGCTACAACACTACAAAACATTGCAAACCCTACCGACCGCACAACCTTTTTTGGAAGAGGAAAGGAAAATTTTTGAAGAACTTGAAATAATGGGCGAGAAGCTCAGCATTCAGAACTTTTCTCTCGATTCCCAGTTAAAAAGTTTCGTTCCCCGTCTTCAGAAAGCAGTCGCTGAAAAGCAAGCTGAGTTATCTCAAAAGCAAGCAATATTTTCCGTGCGTTCAGAGCAAGAAAATAAGCTAAAAAAACAGATTCTCACCCATCAGGCAACCATTACCCAGAATAACGATCAGATTTCAAAGTTAGACAAGCTCCTTTCTGAGATTAAGATAGAAGAAATCACCAGCTACAAACAGCAAAGAGAAAGCATCCTCCTCCAGCAACAAAAACGAGAAGCGATCCCTGAGTTGAGCTTGATTTCCTCCTTTTACCACGAACAAAAAGCATATCTGAGTCTCCAGCCAAGAAGCGATTTCTCCCTTTGCTGATCAAGAAACTTTATCCAAGAGCTTTTTCAATTGGGAATACATTTCAAGCAGGAACATGAGCTCCTGCTCCAAAAAAAAGAAGCAGAAATACAAAATCAGCAAAGAGTCCGTTCACAGCTGCAAGAACAGCTAAAAGTTTTGACGGAACAGGAGCTTTTTTACCAAGGACAAGTAAAATCCCTTGCTGAGAGATTGGAACAATTTGATCTACAAACAAATCAAGATGCCAAATTTGATTGCTGAGAGATCGGAAAACCTTGCCCCTTCGTTCGTTTGATCAATCAACAGCATTTTCAGCAAAGAGAAAAAGAAAAAAACCAGATTATTCAGGAGCAGGAAGCCTTATCTCAGAAAATTGCCATGCTAAAGCTGAGCGAAAAGAAACAAGAACTTGAGCAAGCCATCAAAGCATCTGAGAATACAACTGCCGCTCAAGAAATCCAAAAAAACCTGACCAACCAGATGGAAATAAACCAAAACAAAAGGGAGCTATTGAGAAAGTTTTTGCAAAGTTTCGACTACAAAGCATTTGAAACTACCGTAGGACAGCGAGAAACCCTCAATACTTCACTCAAAGAAATTGAAAGAAAGCTCCAAGAAAAAGAAAACTCCCTCGCACATAGAGATCAGTATCAACAGGAAAAAATCTGACTCTTAACAGTAAATGAACAGCTCATACTCCAGATCTCCTCAATTGAAAAAGAAATTGTCGCGCTCTCTGGAGAATTACAAACCTTGAAAAATACACTACAAGAAGCTCCCCAATCCGAATGGCTTGAGATTCTACAGGTACTTGAAAATTACCAATCAAAATATCAACAGCTCGAAGTTTTACTCTGAGAACGAAATGATTTACAAGTAAAAATCAAAAACCTAGAACAAGAAGAAAAACTTTTATGAGTATTGTATACCGTATTAAATAGAGATTTATTACTTTTTGTCTTGAGCGAATATCTTCCTATTTTGAGTGAAATCATCAATTCTTATCTCAGCACAGTAGTCTCCTATATCCTCAACATCCGCTTAAAAGAGGAAAGCGAAAAACTCGAACTAGAAACCAAAATCCTTGACGAAAAAGGAGAAAGAGAGGTAAAAAGCCTGAGTGGAGGACAAAGAACAATTTTGAAACTCGTTCGGATGCTCGCAATCTCCTCTTATCTCAAAACTGAAATGCTCTTTCTCGATGAAACCGTCAATAATCTTGATGTAGAAACCGTCGGAAAGGTTGCTCAACTTTTAGATGGATTTGTTAAACAAAGACAAATGAAATTTTATGTCATTACGCACAATACAGAGATTCAATGAATGAGCATTTGGAACCAGATCATTGAACTTGATAAAATAATGGCACCAGCTTTAGCTCCTTCAGACCACTAATGATACTTTGAATAGATCCTTGAGTAAGAAAACTCTGATACGCATTGATTACTGATGATTTAAAAATCATTGATTCCGGGATCCTACTCCAAAAACAAGTCGCTCCTCAGAGAGAAAACCAATTTGAAAGGATGATTCAGATTGCTAATTTTTTTGAAGAGCTTTTTGCAAAGTTTCAAATTCAGACTGTCGCAATGGAAAAGCTTTTCTTCACAAAATTTAATCAAAATAACGCAGAATTTGTATATGGAATTAGAGCAATTCTCATCACTATGGCAATGAAAAAGGGCTGCCATATAAAAGAATTCACTCCTATTGAACTAAAAAAATACATTACCGGCAACGGAAAAGCAGAAAAACTTCTCGTCCAGAAAATGACCATGAAGCTCTATAAACTCCAAGACCTTCCCGAATACAATGATGCAGCAGATGCTCTAGGACTCGCCTATCTTGCTATGAGAGTAAAATAATTGCGAAAACTTGCTTTTTTTGAGGGGGACAGATATACTTAGTAGAGAATTTTATTTGTGATCAGCCGATGAAAGCAGTATTCCCCAAAAATATTCAAAAAGGGCTTCTTTCTGGGCTTAATATTTCGATTGGTCCATTGAGCATTTCAATAATTCAGCTCTTTATACTAGCGATAGGTATTGCAATTGCGCTCGTCGTTTTTTCCAAAGTATCTTGATCTTCAAAGGTTATCGCAACGTTCTTTGCCATTCTGATTTTTCTCTTTTTTGTGCTTATCGCATTTTTCAAGGTTTCTGAGCTGAATATCGTAGCATTTTTAGCAAAGTTCATCCAGAATCATTTTTTTGATACGACAGAGAAATACCAGACAAACTTTGCGAAGACCAGCCAAACTGATATTGCTATAGAAAAATTTAAAATTCAGAATACTAAACAAAAAATCGACTACAAAACAAAGTTGGAACTCAACAATTTTGATAAAATTGACACCGCAGGACTTTTATGAAAATAAAAAAAATGCTGAGGAAGGGACTCGAACCCTCAAGCCAAAGGCATACGCACCTCAAGCGTACATGTATACCAATTCCATCACCTCAGCATCTCTAATGTTACGGACAAGATCATACGGATCTTCTCTCCTTTTTCAAGTTAAGTCTTTATTTTTAGACAGTAAATGTTTTGTGATCCAAGCTTTAGCAACTTTTAATCACCAGGGAGTGAGGGGATCGAACCCCCGACAGCGGTTCCGAAGACCGATGTGTTACCACTACACCAACCCCCCATTACTTCAGGGCCGGCAGGAATTGAACCCGCGACGCGGAGCTTTGGAGACTCCCGCTCTACCACTGAGCTACGGCCCTTTGAAAGTGTTGATCCAATAAGCCCGGTTCTGTATGATTAGGGACATTTATCTAGTATCGCTTATAGCGATCTTTGCACTACCATGACGAACATGATAAGCTTGCACACGTTGCGGTTTGCCCCTCATCAGATCACCAATCTGATTGAGTAAAGGTATGATGTTATAAATCAACCCTTATGTTTCACCTTTCTCCCAATACTAGTGGGATAGTTTTATCTCTGTGGCACTTTCGTTTGCTCAAGAGAGATCCAGCCTCTGTTGGAGGACAACGTTTTTTGAGTGCCGGGACTTTCCTCACCTATCACTAGGCGTATCCCCTAGATCAACGAGTAATATATAAGAAAATGTTTTTCTAATGCAACTGAAAGTAAGAAGAAAAATAAAAAGAGCTTGATTTTTATAGTTAAAACTGTAGTCTGTTGATGTTTTATCTTGTATTAACCTTTTTTGTATGAAAAAAAATCCTGTTATGAAATGGGTTACGATTATTATCCTTATAATTGCTGCCGTTTCGCTTATTTTTGGTAGCTTCATTATGCTTTTGGGAAATTGAAGCGCAGGAGCTCAATAATCTTCTCACTTCGGTAAATCAGAAGAATAACATTATTTATTTTTCCAAAGACCATGCTTCTAAAGATAAAAAAAATCTGGTTTTCATTCTTTTGTTTGGCTCCCTTACTCATGGGAATAACTAACGCATCTGAAAATTTTTGAATAGACCTCAATACCGAATGTATGCTAGATGGAACCTGTAAATTCAAAGCTTACGAAGCTACAGACATCAGAAAAGGAAACAGAGACACCTCTGCAATGGGCTTTCTCCAAGATGCGGTATTGGCTCCCGTCATTTTTATCGGAACACTAGTGACTGTCGCTCTAATTGTCTCAGGTCTTCTCTACGTTTTCTCCGGAGCAGAAAGTTCGCTCAAGAGCAAAGCAAAAAACGGAATTACCTATTCTATAGTCGGGCTTGTGGTAGTAATGCTATCCTTAGTTATTATCAGATTTGTGCAGTTTTTGGCGAGATGAGGAAGTTAAGAACAAAAGAAAATATCCTTTCCTCAACTTAGATTATCACTTAATTGCAAAAATAGACTTGAATTTTCTAAGGAGAATGCTATATATGGTGCTGTCTCCTCTAACAGAGTATGACTTGATGATCTATTCTGGAGACAGCGTATGGGAGTGTAGCTTAGTTGGTAGAGCAGATCCCTCTTAAGGATAAGGTCGTGGGTTCGAATCCCACCCCTCCCAGAGTTAAAGCTTTAAACAAGCGAAAATTCTGAGAATATCCCTATTAGCCGAGTATTACTGTTAATACTCGGCTTTTTTGCAACTAAAATTAAATAACAGACAATAGGACATCATTCGATCTTTTCATCATATCAAAAAGAGAAGCAAAAATCGGTAATTTTTTGTCACAAAAACCGAGATTATTCGTATCAATAACTGAATCGGAGAGACTACTGGTTCATCCTGATTTCATATCTTCTATAGCAACCACAAAAATGAATTTACATAACTATTTTACACAGCAATCAAGACAATATCTTCCAGATAATAGGAAGCTTGCACTCTATGAAAAGATCTGCTACCAGAGATCAGGATTTTCTCCTTCACTCAAAAGATCTAAAATTCTGACAAAAAAAAGAGTATATGCCTTCCTTTCTTTTGTACTATTTTTTGCTTGTTTTGGTACTTTTTTCTGGGAAGACACAAGACTTGTTGATTACAGAGCCTTCTTTACACAAAAAGGGTTCTTTTGACTTTGATCTGTAAGTGCCGCACAGGTTGCCGAAATTTTGGAGATTAACGGAGAATATATCATCGAAAAAGAAGGTAAACAATTTAAAAACTCTGTCCTCTTTGATGGAGATGTTATTATCCTCAAAGAAAACGCCAAAATCATATTTAATATCAATGAGCATATTAAAGCAGAAATTCTATGACCTGCTAAATTTATAATTACTTACATTTCTGAAGGGAAATATCGTCTTTCTCTACTTGAAGGTAATTTTCTAAAGTTAGATGGGAATCGTAATGTCGATGCACTAGAGGTAGAGACAGAAGATATGGCAATTTCCATGACAAAGGATGAAGAAATAGCATTAGAACTCACAAAAGTCAACAACACCACTCAGGTCAAAAATGCAGGAGCACCACTTCTCATCAAAAATAAAAAGACAAAGACTGAAGAAGCTCCTACAAAACTTGAAACTGCAAAATTATTGACAGTTCAAGATAATGATATCGCAAAGATCACAGATATTGAAACACTCGAAGAAGTATTAAGTACCAAAAACAACCTAACACATACTGTGACACTTGCTCAAAATACCACAGGACAGCAACTTTTATCTGGTGGAATTCCTTCTCCTGAAGAACCATCTATCCTTTCTGGAGATACGAGCTTTTTGGCAAGTAATCATACCGAGGTAAGTTCTGGAAATCAGGAATCAATTACCTCAGATCTAGCTTATCAGTCAGATGAGAAGTCTATTCCAACAGAAACTCAATTGAGTCAAATCACAGCTGCACTCAATCCAAACTTTATTCTCTGAGACATCCAGCTCTTATATACTGCAAAATTAGGAGAAAATTCAGAAGCTATCCAAGGAGCATATAGAACCCTTCTTTGGAGATTAAAATCAATTGGAGATGCTTACTCAATCCAGATAAAGACCGATACTCCTACTTCTAGCAACTTTTTATCAGAGCTTAAAAAACTGCAACAAGGACTCAATAAATATCACCTACCTCCAGCTAAAATTCAGCAGTTAGAAGTGCTAAAAAATTGGGCTATACATCTGCAAAATTTAGTTCCAACTGAAGACTGGGAAGTATACAAAAAAACTTTGCCTGCTAATTTGCAATTTAAATAAACCAGGTAATTTACCAAAAAAAGAGGAGAATGAATTCAGACTTTACTCCTCTTTTTTGCTTATCATTTGATAAGCTTGATACCAATAGGTTAAGAAAAAAGTTTCTACAATACAATTTATATAGGAAAGAATAAGCAACAGAATCCCTGCAATTACTCGAATCAATCACTCAACAAAACGATTATCCAAGATATTAAGCCAGACAGATAGATAAACAAGCCCTAGAGGAAGCCCTACAATCAGAGCTCAAGTAATCAAAAACCTAAAAAGCAGGAGAAATTCCACAAACATTAATTTAATTGAAAGTCCGAGATTAAGAAAAGCAAGCTTCGTACTTTTTTTTATCGCATCAAATACCTGAACACCTTCCAAGATAATGATTACCTTCGCATAAGACCAGAAAATACTGGCAAACAAAACCATAATTCCTCGGATTCCAATCAGAATATCTATCACGACATTCCCCAACACATCAATAAGATAGAGCCTCAAGACTACTGTAGAAAACGTAAATAGTCCAAAAGGCACTGAAAGTCCTCAATATTCTAGCATCGGAAAAAATCTCCCTAATCCTTTGGAAAAAGCAGAAAAATTAGATTTCTCAGGTTCTTGAAGCGCAAAAATCACAGAAGCCTGCCCAATCGGATAAAGCCAGAGATAACCTACAATAATAATAATGATTGCAACGATAATGGTACCAATGGCATGGTGCTCATTTAACGTATTGATAAAGTACATCAAAGCATCAGAAATCTGAACTCCTGACTCATATTTCCATATAAGAATAGTATTAAAATAATAGATAAGATAATACAAACGAACAATAGAAAAACAAACCAAGGTAAAAAAAGCCAACCTCATAATTTTTGGCCTAGAAAGCAAGGATTGTGCTGAAGCTTGTAAAATCTTTTTAAACATCAGAATATGCAGACATCAGTATTGATAAAAATGCTAATCATTCGTCAATCCTTTCGCGACCTTTTTCATAGCTTTTAAACTCGCAGCAACAAGGAGAAGGTTGAAGATTCCAGCCACCAAGAAAAAACGAACCATACTTACTCCCCTCACATAGAAATAATAATGAATTCCTACTCCAATCAAAGCAAAAAACACCAAAATACCCAAAAGTTGAATTCAGACTTTTTTTGGTAATTGTGGAGTAAGCTGTTTTCTGATGCCCAGCCCTATCGCTCCCAAAGTAAAGATCAATTCAATCAAAATCTGGGTAATTACTCCTCACATCAAACCATAAGTAGGAATAAGTCGCACTCCAACTCCTGCTCCAATCAGCACTCCGACCAAATTGATCTCAAAGAGCAGATTCTGCTTTTCAAGAGCAACAAAAAGATAATTATAAACCTGCTTGATAAAGCTCAAAACCAAAACAATACCCAAAAAAGGCAAAATCTGATTAGATCCCCAGGAAGTGAAGTTTTCCCAGGTTCCAAGAAACTTTTGACTAGAAACAAACACAATAATATCATCTGCAAAAATCCAAAAGTTCATCGCAATCACAACCCCAATCCAAACCACCAAAAGCATCAGATTTCAGAGAGATTTCTTTTTGTTTTCAGCAGAATAATGCGGGATTTTGTGAAGCAAGCTATTTCCCAGAGAAGAAGGAACAATCAAAAGGATCTCAATCAAAGAAAGTGCTAAAGCCCAAATTCCTGCATATTTAAATCCGCTTGCCGTCGGATAAAACCGCCCAAGAAACATCAGCACCAATAAGGTATGAAAACTACTAAAAAAGTAGGAAAAGCCGTATTTTCGGTTTTTGGAAAGCAGATTTTTGATAAAAGAAAAGTCAAATCTGATCTTCAATGGAAGTAAATCTTTCGTCCTTAGATGAATTTCCACATTTTGACCAATAGAACTCGCCACCACAGAAAAAATCACTAAAGTAAAAGCCAAAATCGCCATACTATCAGGATTTCCGCTCTCTTCAAAATTCATATTTTTGAAGAAAAGAAACACTACGGGAACCAAGACGAAAAGCTGAGAAAACCTCGCAATAATCAGCGACCAGGTCAGTCTTTTCATCTTTCGGAAGATTTGAAGAGGAAGCTGCTGAATCCCAGCAAACATATTACTCGCAGAATAACACATCGCAAGCGGCAAGCCTCGCACAATAAACGGATTACTCGTATATGCAGGGATCAAATACGCAACAACGATTGCCAAGGTATAGATAATAAAAATAAGAAATGCCCTCATTCCAACAAACTTTCCGTAAGTCATAGCCAACTCAGAATCAGCGTCAGGTTTTGGAATATTTTCTCCCTCACCATAAGTCGTGTTTTTGATCTGCCCAAGCTGTTTGACTGCAATCACATAGATTCCAAAATCCACAAGAGCCGTCCACCAGGCAAAAAATCTGAAAATCGTCCCATAATCTCCATACCTCAGAGGTCCAAGATAAGAAGCAATAATTTTGGTAATCACAAAACCAAATAAAGCACTTACAATTCTTCCAAAAAGCTGTCGTAAAGCATCTTTTATCACGAGTTTATGTCAGGACATTAGAGTTTTTTTCAATAAAACATTACAAAATGATACTCAGAACAAGTATATATTTTTCCCACGTAATAGAAAGGAAAAAACTTTTCCCTATTCCTTTAATTGTTTATAAATTCCTCCAAGGTCTCAAAAAACTTATCCAAATCAGAGGTATCATTATAGAGATAGGCACTCATTCTACAGGTACCTCCAAGTCAAAATGCCTTATGCAAAGGATAGGCACAATGCCCACCACAACGGATACAGATATTTCTTTCAGCAAAAAACTCTCAAACCTGATTAAAGTTTTCTTTCCCTTTAACGATAAAGGAAAAGAGAGCAACTCTTTCTTCTGATTGAGGACCAATAATCTGCACCTGATTTCAAAATGCTCAAAATCTTTTGAGTGCATAGGTAGCAAGATCTTTTTCATGATGAGCAATCTTTTGCATAGTGGCGGAGAAGGTTTGCTCTGGAGAAAGAGATTTTAGGTATTCAAGAGCATATTCTAGCGATACTGCACCAATAATATTAGGAGTTCAGGCTTCAAACTTTTCATTTGTCGTTTGGAGTTCAAATCCATCACAGGAAACATCTTTTATCGTGCCACCTCAGACGCTCAGCGGTTGAAGCTCCTTAATCCACTGCTGTTTAAGAGCAAGAATTCAGATTCCTGTATACGCCATCATCTTATGTCAGGTGAAGATCAAGGCATCACAACCGATATCTTGCATATCTACAAGCATATTTGGAGCAGACTGTGAAGCATCTACAACAAAAAACGTTTCACTACGGAGAGAAGCTCAAATCTTTTTCATATCATAAATTCCACCCGTCACATTTGAAATCTGACTACAAGCCACTACTTTTACCTCTTTGGTATATTTCTGATGAAAATCTTCAAAATCAATTTCAAAATCCCCTGTCAACCCAAAGAATTTAACAGTAAACCCAAAATGCTTGGAAAGTGCCATCCATGGGAGAATATTCGCATGATGGTCCCAAATACTTACCAGCACAGCATCTCATTTTCCAAGAAAACCAGAATTTGCTAGACTTTGCGCCAACAGATTGATCGAAGCAGTCGCATTCGCAGTATAAATAATCTCTTTGGGCAGACAATGAATAAGCTCTGCAACCAGCTTTTTACTCTGATAATAGTGAAGCTCTGAAGCTTCAGAAAGTGCATAGAGCCCTCTATGAATATTCGCATATTCATTTTCCACAAACTGTGAAACACCATGAATAACTTGGGCAGGTTTCTGGGTAGTAGCAGCATTATCAAGATAGGTAATTTCCGGATACTTTATCAAAAGAGGAAAATCTTTTTTATTCATACAAATTTGGCAAAAGTAAAATTTTTCATCACATCACTAGCATAACTTTCTAAGTCTGATTTTCAAGAACTAGATTTTTATTATGTCAATAAAAATTTGACAAAACAAAACATATTGGTTATACTTCTATCATAACTTTTATTTCTATTTTATGATACCATGGAAAAATTCAACACCTCTACTGAAAGCAAAAGTTGAAAATTAGAGGGATCTCAACTGACTTCTGAAAAAAAAGAAATTTTTGAAAAAACATCAAAAGAGCTTTCTGATCTAAAAAAAGTAATTTTAGCAGAGCCAAAGAGTAAAATTTGAAGTTCAGAGGTAACAACCAGAGCGCCAGAAAGACCAATTCAAGCTCAAGAAGCGTCAACTAGAGCGCCAGAAATACCAATCACAGCCCCAGAAATGACTGAACCTAGCCCAAAAACAGTCCCAGGAGAAAGAGATGTAGCTCCACAAGTAACTCAAGAAATGCCAACTCCAGCTCCAGAAGTATCTGAACCTAGCCCAAAAACAGTTCCAGGCGAAAGAGATGTAGCTCCACAAGTAACTCAAGAAATACCAACTCCAGCTCCAGAATCGTCTGAACCTAGCCCAAAAACAGTCCCAGGAGAAAGAGATGTAGCTCGACAAGTAACTCAAGAAATACCAACTCCAGCTCCAGAATCGTCTGAACCTAGCCCAAAAACAGTTCCAGGCGAAAGAGATGCAACTCCACAAGTAACTCAAGAAATACCAACTCCAGCAGCGCCAGAAGCATCAACCAGAGCGCCAGAGATGCCAACTCAAGCTCCAGAAACAACTGAACCTAGACCAGAAACAGTTCCAGGAGAAAGAAATGTAGCTCCACAAGTAACTCAAGAAATACCAACTCCAGCAGCGCCAGAAGCATCAACCAGAGCGCCAGAGATGCCAACTCAAGCTCCAGAAACAACTGAACCTAGACCAGAAACAGTCCCAGGAGAAAGAGATGTAGCTCCACAGGTAACTCAAGAAATGCCAACTCCAGCTCCAGAAGCATCTGAACCTAGCCCAAAAACAGTTCCAGGCGAAAGAGATGTAGCTCCACAAGTAACTCAAGAAATACCAACTCCAGCTCCAGAATCGTCTGAACCTAGCCCAAAAACAGTCCCAGGCGAAAGAGATGCAGCTCCACAAGTAACTCAAGAAATACCAACTCCAGCAGCGCCAGAAGCATCAACCAGAGCGCCAGAGATGCCAACTCCAGCTCAAGAAGCGTCAACCAGAGCACCAGAGATGCCAACTCCAGCGCCAGAAACAACTGAACCTAGACCAGAAACAGTTCCAGGAGAAAGAGATGTAGCTCCACAAGTAACTCAAGAAATACCAACTCCAGCTCCAGAGGCATCAACCAGAGCGCCAGAGATGCCAACTCAAGCTCCAGAAACAACTGAACCTAGACCAGAAACAGTCCCAGGAGAAAGAGATGTAGCTCCACAGGTAACTGAAGAAATACCAACTCCAGCTCCAGAGGCATCAACTAGGGCTCCAGAAAGACCAGAACCAACAATATAAATATCAGCTAAACTAAAAAAATAGAAAAAATAAATATTCAAAAAAAACAAAATATAGTAAGAGAAATAATCATACTAATACACTAAAATTGGTCTTGATCCTGTTATCAGCACCAATTTTTTTATTAACTCATGACATAGACACAAAAAATTACCTTCCTACAATCACTTTATCTTGAGTCAAACTTCCCAAATCAACAGTAGTAAGCGAATTATAACCACTGTAGTAGCCTTTGAGCCGAGCAAATTTCTGAAGCTGATGGTCCAATTCTTCTTTAAAAAGGAAAATCATCTTATTTTCCTCAAAAACGACAAAGTTTTGAGATCAAGCCAGATACACAAAACGCTTCATTCTTGGAAAAGCTTCCTGAATCTTTGGAAGATTATTTTTGTATCGAGTAAAATCTACTTCATAGAAAAATCCTGAAAGTGAAGATGTTCCACTAAGATATCATGGCGTATCAATAACAAAGCCTGTTTTTCCTAATGATCGAGAAGGATTGAGCTCTTCAGCATTATTATTACCCCAGACTCCAAACTTCTTTTCTCAGAGTTTCACAAGAAACTCCGGACTGTAAAAATCAAAATCAACTTTGACCTTTTGATTACCGAGGAAAGTAATATGAGCTGATTTAGTAAAGGGATATTCTTGCCTTACTCGTTCCAAAAGCTTCCCATCACCTCCAATCCTAAGTGTATTATAATACTTTCCTCTGAGGAATTTGGATGCAAGGACGAATAATTCAGTATTTCAATATTTTGCTTTAGTTTCTTGGCTATATTCGATGGTTTTTATGAGATAGGTAGGATTATATCGGGTTCCTCTAAGGAGAAAAACAATCAAAACGGAGGTAAGTAGTATAATAAGGCCGATAAGTCCCCATTTTTTAAAGAAAGAAGAAAAAAAGGAAGGCTGATCCTTGCCCCTTCTTCTCCCCCTAACAAAGGGAAGTGTTCCACC
Organism: SR1 bacterium human oral taxon HOT-345; assembly: GCA_003260355.1. Classification (GTDB taxonomy): domain Bacteria; phylum Patescibacteriota; class Gracilibacteria; order Absconditabacterales; family Absconditicoccaceae; genus HOT-345. The sequence continues at coordinate 122,339 of MPSQ01000001.1, read as the reverse complement.
TGAAGAAAGGCCTCTACGTGTCCTTTTGACGAAAGGCCTACTTTTAACGATTCCTCTCATAGCCCACTAGAAATAAATTTTCAAGCGTAAAGATAGATAAATGCTCCTCAAATACAACCTAAAATCTGAAATAAACGTTATGGGCGAGGAAACGACTATTCTTCTAGGTCATTTGCTTGTAAAATCAGTTTTTTCAGATGCAGTTTTTCTTGAGTATCAGAGGCAAGTCCTAATGCCTTCATAAAAGCAGTCGTCGCCTTCTTACTTTCATTCTGTTCTAATGCCAGTTCTCCTAAGAGTTGGAAAAATTCAGGTTTAGGCGTTCTCCTAGCGAAACGGTTAATTGACGGCTCATCTTCATCAGTAATCGCATGACGCTGAGCTTTATTTCCCAGTTCTCCATAGTGACAGATCTCCAAGTGCTCTCCTGAAAGCTTTTGTTTGCAAGCCTTGAGATAGGTTTCTGTCAAGCTTCTCAATTCACTTGAACGCTCTTGAGTTTCCCCTCTACGGTAAGGTTTTCGGAGCATCTCTTCAAAAAAAGAATAGAAATCTGACTCTTTAATAGCAGTATACCCCAGAAGCCTTTTCCATCAAGCGATAACTCTATCCTTTTCTCCAAGAGCAAGATAACTCAGAATCAAATACCTATCAGAGTCCAGAAGAATCCTTGAATCAGAGATCTGGGCAAGATAAAGCACAGCATCACTATACTTCCCAATCTGATAATAACATACTCCCAACATATAAAGATAGAGATTCTTCTCCTGCGGATCAAGCTTGAGAAGCTGAGAAAAATAACTCACTGCAGAAGCTCGTTTCCCCATAGAAAAATCGGTATTGGCAAGAATCTGATAAGGCAGAATATAGTCTGGATGTTCATTAACAATCGGAAGAACAATTTTCTTGGCAAGAGCGAAGAATCCTTGGTTCATAAGCTGATGTGCAATCAATCCATCTTGATAATAAGCAGGCACATCTTTGAGATCCTCGTATTGCTTAAAGACAGAACGGATTGCTGTGGCAAACCCTTGGTATTCACCTTTTTCTAAAGCACTCAGTCAGCTTTTAGCCTCTTCATACTTCCCTTCAGCGAGAGCAAAAACAATAGTATAATATTTATACTCAAGGTCTGAGAATATCTTCTGCTGGTGTAAAGACTCAAGAAGTGCCTTGAGCGCCTTATACTCAGCATCCGAATTTTGAGAAAAGGCATTAATTCAGATAGTAAACGCCATTTCCTTAGGCAAGGTATTTTGAAAATCAGAAGCTAATGAACTATAAAATTTTTTTGCCTTCTCAAACTGATTATCAAGCACATAAGCCTGAAGAAGCAGATTCGCAATCTTTGGGGTCGCTTGCTGTTCAAAGACCTTTTCCAAAAGCTCAATCTTCTCTCTTATATTACCTAAAGTTTGGAGAGCATCGAGACTCGCAGTTTTTTCATTTGTGAGGAAACCTGAATAGGAAAGCACTTCTTCTTCCTCTTCTCCATTTGGCTTAGGAACTACCGTTTCTGATCAGGATTCTAGGACAGTAGTCTGAGAAACCCCAGCATCTTCATCACGCTTAGCGTCAAAGAAAAGAAATCCGATCCAAACGACGAAAAGCAAGCCTCAAAAGAGGTATCCAAACAAAGAAAGCGATCCTTTTTTCATTGCAAATAGTGCAAAAAGTAAACATCCTTAAGTATACAGAAAACCTCCGAAAAGTTTCAGATTTTTTTCTTTTAAAGATGAAATAGGCTTGTCATCTTAGTATTTTGTGATATGAAAGGAATCTGATCTTACGTCTCTTTAGCACTTGATCAAAAAAAACCAGAAGAATAGCTTTATGCTGCACGTTCTCCATCAAAGAGAAAAACTTCTTCAATCGGACATTGAAAAAGCTGTGCGATCTGCCATGCTAATTTCAGTGAAGGATTATATTTTCCCATTTCAAGGAAAACGATTGTCTCTCTCCTAACGCCAACTTTTTCGGCGAGCTGTTGCTGAGTGAGATGATGCTTTGCCCTTAGTTCTTTGATTCTATTCTGCATTTTGAAAGGGAATAAAGATTAAAGTCAGGTTTTATCCGGATGACGAGTATAATACCAAGAGCAAGAAAGCACCAAAGCAGTCCCGATCAACGCTACCATCATCAATACCCCTCTCGCTCCCAACTTTTCGAGGAAGGGCGAAACATCATTAACCAAAAGAAGGAGCACAATAATCCCCATCAAAAGTTGAAACGAAGCCGCCAAAGCGGTATACCCAATTTTCTTAAACATCTCATCAGTCTCAACTGCCCCTTCCTGTTTTTTGATTTTTTGGGCATAATACAGACTGATTCCTGCGCCGATCAAGAGCAGAAGCATCAAAAGGATCAAAAATCCATACGCAGGAGTTAATGGCTCAAAAGGAAGTTGCCTGTAGAGATCAGCTCCGATTCATAACCCCCAGGATCCCCAAAAGATGCCCAGAAATCTCAAAGTTTGCGCTTTTTTCATGACAGTCTAGAAGAAAATAAAAGTTATAAATATATAACAATATGTTATATATACATAACTTATAAAAAATCAAGAGAAAAAACACTGAATCAAAAATAACATTCAAATCAAAAGATTTCAGTCTGATTTTTCTCTCTATTTACAGAGGATAGAAATGCTCTCTATCATTTTAGAGGAGAATACTCTGAAGAAACTTTATCACCTTCAAAGCGAGAAAAGAACCTCACTCATAAAAAATCCTGATTGACTTATAATCCAAAATCACTACTACTCTTCCTATCCAACCTTTAGATTTTTCTCACAAGCTACGATGATCATAAACGATCCTTTCTCCGACTACCACATACACAGTGTCCTTTCTGATGGTTCTGCTACTGTAGAAGAAATCGTCCAATACGCTTGAAAACTGGGAATGAAAGAAATCGCAATTACCGATCATAGCGATCATTTAAATCAGATTTTAGAAACTCGTTATAAAATTCGTCCTTCCTGATGAGCAAGATATGCTCTCAATAGCCGAAAAAATGTCCATAACGATGTAAAGGTAATCTTTGGAGTAGAAGGAGATGTTTTGAATGAAAAATGAGACGTCTGCCTCACCAATCAACAACTAGAAGGAAAATTCACAATCCTTTCCGTGCATTGGAATGGCTACCTTGCAGCTCCAGAAACAGCAACACAAGGACTTTTAAAAGCAATTGAACAGCATCATGAAAAAATTAATCTGATTTGACATCCTTATGATACCAATGAACTTGGAGAATATCTCGAGGTTGAGCCAATCGTAGAACTTGCAAATCATTATGATATTTCTATGGAATTTAATTATGGAACTTTTCGTAAGGGACGTGCAATCCCAGAGAAACTAGATTATATGCTAAAACATGCAAAGAAAATATACGTAAATAGTGATGCTCATAGCCTATCCTCATTACAACCATTAAGGAAAGAATGCTATGACTATCTCCAAGAAAAAGGGATATTAATACAATAAGAATCCCTTTTTTTAAATTAATAATAAGTATAAATCATCAGACGCCTCTCTTCCCTTCTAGACACTCTTTGCGATAATTACTGCCTCGTCAAAACAAGAAAAAAGTCTACCCTGAAGTTTCAAAAACAACTCCTACAGAGCATTTATCACCAATTTAATCAATTTGTACCACATAGACATTGCTAGGATCAGATACTACCCGAAGTATTCGTTCCTTTAGTTTGCCGTTAAAGAAACATCTTTTTTCATCATTAAATCGTCTACAAGCAGTATTTTGGGAATCAAAATAAAACGAACTAGGATCCAACAAGAAATTAAAATACTTTTTTCATCAGGTAAGTAGCGTGTGAGGGAAAGGGGCATATGTCAAATAGAAATCTTTACCCACTACATTTTCAAAATGCCCAATCATCGTAATTCCTCACGAACGATAATCCAATCCCTCTGGAATGGTAAGTAAATAGGGTCTATGATCGTTTGATAATCTCAAAAAAGAAATCTGATCTCTCCCATTTTTAAACCTAACCATCAAATCTTTTGTAGAAATCTGATCTCCTCTATGACTTTCTGTAGACAAACTAAGGATATCCTCATAGTTATCAGAAACATCCTGATAAAAAAAGCCGAGAATCAATCCAGCACTTAGTAACAAAAACAAAGTTATTACACCGATAGCAATGATTTTTCTAGGCTTCATAATCAGCATATTTAAAATAAAAGAAAGATTCATTAAAGGTCAAACTTATCCCGCAGCAGATACAGTTCCAGAAACCAGAATATTATTAAGAATAAAAAATATTTTGAATTTAAGACAAGAATGTTGCCAAAATAAAATACATTGATTAAGAAATAAAAGGCAGCAAAACACTCTTAATGTCCCGTATATTCTTTTTTCTAAAGAAAACAAGTGAAAGAGCTTTTCTAACTTACATGCAATACCCTCTTTGAAATCTCCTTAGTTTTCCCTAAATTCCGAAAGTTCTCTCCTAAATAGCCACAAGTTCTACGAGTCACATTCATCTTTCTCTGATCTTTATTGTGGCATTGCGGACATTCTCGCTCCATATCGGCATTGACTACAATTTCCCCCTCAAATCCACATTCGTGACAGTAGTCAGATTTCGTATTAAATTCTGCATACATGATATTGTCATAGATGAAGCGAACGAGCGTTTCCAAGGCTGGAAGGTTTTTCTGCATATTTGGCACCTCAACATAGGAAATACATCCTCCTGAAGAAATCTTCTGAAACTGCGATTCAAAAGCGAGTTTACTAACAGCATCAATCTTCTCTCTCACATCTACATGATAAGAGTTGGTATAGTAGCCCTTATCGGTCACATCTTTGATCTCACCAAACTTTTTCTTATCAATCTTGGCAAAACGGTAGCAAAGACTTTCCGCTGGTGTTCCATACAAGGCGAATCCGATTCAGGTTTCTTCTTTTCGTCTAAGAACGGTATCCTTGAGTTTTTGAAGCACTTTTACCGCGAAGGCTTCCCCCTCAGACTTGGTATGAGAATCTCAAGTAATCAAAACTGAAGCCTCATAAAGTCCGATATATCCCAGCGTAATCGTTGAATACCCACCAGTCAGATATTTATCAATGGTTTCTCCTTTCTTGAGCCTTGCAAGCGCTCCATACTGCCAATGAATAGGACTAATGTCTGAAGGCGTTCCTTTGAGCCTTTCGTGTCTACACATGAGTGCTTTAAAACAGAGCTGAAGCCTGTCTTCCAAAAGCTCAAAAAACTTCTTTTCATCGTGATTCGCAAGAATTGCAACCTGAGGAACATTGAGCGTTACCACACCTTGATTAAAACGCCCTTCAAACTTATAGTTTCCTGTTTCATCTTTCCAAGGTGAAAGGAAGGCACGACACCCCATTGGAGCAAAGACATTTCCCTCCTGGATTTCTCTCATCTTCTTGGCTGAAATATAGTCAGGATACATTCTCTTGGCAGAGCATTTAACCGCAAGCTGAGTGAGGTAGTCATATTTTCCACCTTTGAGCGCATTACATTCATCCAAAACATACACGAGCTTTGGAAAGGCTGGCGTAACATAAACTCCTGCTTCGTTTTTGATTCCTTGGATCCTTTGATTTAGGATTTCCTCAATAATCTGTGCCGTTTCCTCCAAATACTCATCTTTTTCATCAAGCTCAAGAAAAAGCGTTACAAAAGGCGACTGCCCATTGGTTGTCATAAGAGTATTGATCTGATATTGAATCGTCTGCACTCCAGAAGCAAGTTCGTCCTTAATTCTCATCTCTACGAGCTTTTGAATCTGTTCGTCTGAAAGTTCGGATCAGAATTGTTCTTTATATTTTCTTTCATACTTTTTCTTGGTATTGAAAAGATATTTCCCAAGATGTTTAATATTCACAGACTGACCTCCATACTGAGAAGAGGCTACGGAAGCGATAATCTGCGTCATCACCGTGCAGGCTACCTGAAAAGACTTTGGAGTCTCTACGAGCTTATTATTCATCACCGTTCCATTCTCAAACATATCCTTGATATCAATCAAACAGCAGTTGAAAATTGGCTGCACAAAATAATCCATATCATGAAAATGCAGAATCCCCTCATCGTGTGCATTTCTAATCTCCTCTGGAAGCAAAACTCTACGAGCAAGATCCTTGGAAACCTCTCCTGCAATGAGATCTCTCTGAGTAGAAGCGATCGCAGAATCCTTATTAGAGTTTTCCTGCCCCACCTCCACATTATCATTTCTGATCAGCGTGAGAATGGAATCATCGGTCGTATTTGCCTTTCTAATCAAAGCTCTCTGATAGCGGTAGATGATATATTTCTTCGCAAGTTCAGCTTTATTCAGCTTGATTAGCTGCATTTCAATAAAATCTTGAATTTCTTCTATCGGAAGCGTCCCATTCTTTGAAGCCTCCAAAGCCCTAATCACCTCTTCAATTACGAGTTCACTCGCTTGTTCTGATTCAGGCACTTCTTTATTGGCTTTCTGGATCGCAATATGGATCTTCTCAGGATTATAAGGAACTTCTGAACCGTTCCTCTTGATTACTTTTTGGATGCTCATTTGGATGCAAAAATTAAAGGTATAAAAAAAATCAGACTTTCGCCGACGAACGCTCTTTTCACAATATCTTGTGTTCATTTTTTCGTTCGACTACAAGATATGGTATTGCAAAGAAAAATCAAGGGAAAAGTCAGACTATTTTTTTGAAGATTGATAACAGGTAGTTAGCACTTTTTTAACATTGCAAGGGAAAATTCATCTTTTTTCATCTTCCAAGACCTCAATTCATCTCTTAAAATCCAGCTCTCAAGCCAACAAAACATACTTTTAATTTTTTGTCAAGTTTTTAACAAAAGATCATACATTCTGTAAATAAGAAAAGATAAAAAATCTGTTTTTTTTGCTTTTTATAAAATTTAGACTATACTTTTAAAAGGAACTTTATCCAATTCTACTAAAAATAATGAACACAAATACACACAGAGAAAATCAAGAGTTTCCAAGAGATAATCTCTGAAAAACAAAAGCACAATTAAACAGTCTTCAAGAGAGGATGAAACATGGATTAATAGCAGCATTACTTGGACTATGTCTTAGCTGAAGTTTTTCTAGCTGTGAAGATGAAAAACCAAATACACTTACACACGAGAAAATAGAACAAACAACCCCTAAAAAAGAACTCTCAATTAGCGAACTCAAAAAAAAGCCAATAGATCTCGGATATAATGAAATCAATAAAGAACATAAGATTCACTTTATAAATTTTCCAAAACTATCACAAGAAGACTTGATAAAGTGTAAATTATCCAAAGCAGAAAAAATCCTAAGATGCCTAAGACGAAAATCAATAACAGATGCTGCAGAAGATAAATACAAGCTTCCCAGATGACTCCTTATGGCGATGATGGCACAAGAGTGAGTAGGAGATCCGACATTACCAAACATTTTAAAACGAAAGACAAACTCAGAAACGAAAAAAATTGAAATTTCAGAATCAGATTGAGGCCTTGGACTCATTCACATTCAAGGTGCAAACGCAGAAGATTTTGGCTTAAAAGTCCTTCAAGTAAATCCAAACTCAAAAAATAGCAGAAAGATGAAAGACACAGAACTATGAAAAAAAGTTATAGAAAAATTCAACAAAACAAAAGATCTCAAAGAGCTCTCAAAATACGACGATAGACGACATCCAATACTTGCTATAGACTGCGCAGCAAGATTCTTGAAAAGCAAGTATAATCCCAAAGATTGAAAAGATGCACGAATATTAGCTCTCAATAGATACTCAGGACGCAAACGAACCGATTATGCGACAAAAGTTTTAGAATATCGAGTGACCATCGACAAATATAGCAATGAAGGAACAATTAAAAATATCCCAGAATTCACAGAAGGGGTACAGAAAGTAATAGAAAGAGAAAACAAGTCTCAAAGCTATGAAAGGTTCAATACCCTTATAAAAGACATTGAGGTAGAAATTAATTGAGAAAAAGGTAGTTATCCGCTCTACCTTGATTACAACAAACAACAATGTGCTAATTATTGATTGCAAGAATACATCAATCAATAACTATAAAAATAAAAAAGTCTGAATAGGCAGACATTGATCTCTCCTTTTAAGGATTCAAATCCAGAGGAGAGTTTTTTATATACATACTTCTTCATTGAAGAATAAATATTCTACAAAAGTCTCACCCCAGAAACCACAAAGATCAAAAAGGGATTTCATCCTTTAAAGAAATACATACCAGCATTCCTCCAGCAAAAAAGTAAAATTTCTTATTTTCCCTCTTGAAAAAAGACTTATTTTTTATATTTTTAAGGCGTTTTATTTTCTTCATTAGTAAGATGTATAAAAATATGATCCTTTCGGCAGACCTCTCAAAACACGTAGGAGAAGTCGTAGAAATCCGTGGATGGTTGCATACCGTCCGTGTTGTATCAGCAAACCTCGCATTTTTAATCATGAGAGATAAATGCTGACTCGCACAAGTAGTTTTTGAGGATGCAGACGAGATTAAAAAGCTTGAAGGCTGCTTACTAGGAACGGTACTTTCTGCCAAAGGAACAGTAGCTGAAATGCAGAAGGGAAAATTTCGCTTTGAACTCCAAAGAGCCTCTGTAAACATCATTAGAAAAGTAGTATATCCAAGCCCTATCGATATTTCCAAAGATGAGATCCATGCTGATGGTGAAACTCTTCTAGAAAACAAAGTGGTAGCTCTCAGACATCCAAGACAGATGAAAATTTTCAAGCTCGCAGCCATTGTAGAAAAAAACATGAGAAAATTCTTCGATGAGAATGGATTTACCCAGATCAATTCGCCAAAGATTATCGGATTCCCTACAGAGGGAGGAGCAGAAGTATTTGAGATAGATTATTTTGGACGTAAAGCTTACCTTGCTCAATCACCTCAGTTTTACAAACAGATTATGGTTCCAATCTTCGAAAGAGTCTACGAAATCTGAAGAGCCTACAGAGCAGAAAAGAGTAATACCAGCAGACATTTGTCTGAAATCTTGATGCTCGATATGGAAATGGGATTTATTGATAGTTTTGATGATGTGATTGAGATGACAGAGAGATTTGCCAACTTTGTAGTAGAGCAAACCTGGGCTGAAGCTGAAGACTTACTCCTCGCACTCGGTGCAACCAAACCACTCCTCGTAGAACACTATCCTCGCATCAGTGTAGACGCACTACACGAATTGATGTTCAAAGAGACAGGAGAAGATTATCGCCATGAAAGAGATCTTGCACCTTGAGAAGAGAAATTTATCTGTGAATACGCAGCAAAGCATTGGAATTCAGACTTTGTTGTTGTGGATGGATTCCCTCGATCAGATGCAAAATTCTACCACCACCAAAATCAAGAAAATCCTGAAGTTGCCGATCGTGCAGATCTCCTTTTCAGAGGCGTAGAAATCGTCACTTTGACGCAGCGTGAGGTAAATTACCAGAGATTGGTAGATCAAATCACCGCACAGGGACAGAATCCAGAACATCCAGGATTGAAGCATTACTTAGACGCCTTTAAATACGGAATGCCTGATGAAGGAGGATTTGGACTCGGAGTTGCGAGGTTTGTCCAGAAACTTATTGGGCTCGAAAATATCAAGGAAGCAGAACTCTTCCCAAGAGATATGCAAAGAGTCACTCCATAACGGGGAAATCAGACTTTTACTTCTTGAGCCTACAAATAATGACAGAAAGAGTAAAAATTTTGCAAGGGGAAAGGGTTGCACTTGCTCTCATCGAGAAAGAAGATAGTCTACTTCGGTATCGCCATATGAATGACCTAGAGGTGCAGCAGTTTCTAAGCGTCGGCGGATGCCTGCTTTACAAAGAAGCTGAACAAGACTATTATGACCACATAATCAAAAATCCCAATATGAGAGTCTTCGCGATCTGTGTTGAGGGCGAAAAGAATATCGGAACCATTTCCCTTGAAATCAACCGAAAAAACAGGAATGCCGAACTTGGAATCGCAATTTTCGACAAAAACTACTGGTCTCAAGGCTATGGAACAGAAAGTATTCAGCTCCTCTTCAAGTATGCTTTTGAAATCCTCGGACTTCACAAAGTATATTTGAATGTCGTAGCGAATAATGCAAGAGCGGCAAAAGCATATGAAAAAGTAGGGTTCAAAGAAATTGGCAGAAGAAAAGAGCATTGGTATTTCTGAGGGAAATATCATGATATGATTGAAATGGAGATCATGAGCAGTGAATACTCATCCCATTAGATAAAAAGTCTGGCAAAAACCAGACTTTTTCCTTTACAAAAAAACTAACACCCGAAAGTATTAGTTTCTCTGCTCAAAAAAAATTCCAAAACTTAGAAAGGAAGATCATCAGAAGAAGCACTTGGAGTCGCTCCTGCCTTTTCTACTCTCCAGCAAGTGATGCTATTGAACCATCTTCCTGGTTGATTTCTAGATTCATTAGCTCTTGCATTCAAGTGAACAGTAATCAAATCTCCAGTATTAACATCTGACAAAAGATTGATCTTATCTCTAAAGAAATCTACCGCAATAGAGCCCTTAAACTCTCTATCTGTATTCTCCTCCAAAACGATCGTCTGTTTTTCAACTCCGTCACCAATCGTCTCCTTAGGACCGATAAACTTCACAAATCCTTGATACTGCATGTAATAATAATAATTAATAAAAAAAGTATTAAACTTTACCCGAAGATACGGTTTTCTTTTTTAATTGCAAGGGGAAAATCTCATTTCGACACAAAATTCCTACAGCTAGCGTAAGGAAACAGTCCGCGAGATTGAAAACAGGGAAGCTTCCAATGCTAATAAAATCCCTTACTCCAGCCAAAAACACTCTATCAACAAGATTTCCGAGCGTTCCAGCAAGAAAAAGAAGAAAAATCAGATTTCCAAACCTTTTTTGTCTCCATAACCAAAAGAAAAGCCCAATCCCTACGAATGAAATCAAAATAACAAAAGGAAGATAGATTTTGATCCCTCGAGAAATCCCGGTATTTAGCGTCGGATGAAGAAAAGGCAATTCCTCCCCAAGTTGCAAATCATAAAAAAGCCATTTCGTCAAGAGATCCAAACCAAGCAGCAAAACTCCAATACTAGTCATTTTTCGATACTTCATTTCTTTCTTTCAAAAAATCAAAACAGACTCAAAAACGACTTGTATTCTACAGTCTTCCACCTTAAATGCAAGAGATATTGGAGAGAAAACAACGAAGGGCTTGCATTTCCCACAAAAATAAGCATACTAAAACCCGTTCTGAATTTTACCTTGTAGCTTTTGTATTCTCGTGAGTAATCCAATCATAGATGATATTCTCCATTCCACAGATATTGTAGATATCGTCGGAAAATATGTTCCACTAAAAAAAGCTGGAAGTAATTTTTCTGGATGTTGCCCATTCCACAACGAAAAGACTCCTTCATTTATGGTTTCGCCAACAAAACAGATTTTCAAATGCTTTGGCTGCGGAAAAGGAGGGAACGTGCTAACCTTTATGCAAGAAATAGAAAAAATTGACTTCCGAGACGCGGTCAAAGAGCTCGCAAAAATGCAGCATATCGACCTTGAAAAATACGATACATCTCTGAAGAAAAACGCTGCAGAAAGCGACGAAAAAGGGAAGCTCAAAAGAATCCATACCCTTGCTCAAAATTTTTTCAGAGAAAACCTCCAAAATCATCCAGAAGCTCAGCAATATTTACAAGAAGTGAGAAAACTTTCCCCAGAATTGATTGAACGTTTTGGAATAGGATACGCACCAGAAAGCTATTATGAGTTAGTCCAACGCCTGAGGACAAAGGGCTTCAACGACAACGATATTTTAGAGGCATCTTTGGCAAAAAGAAACGCTAATGGTGAAATTTATGCGTTTTTTAGAAACAGAATTACCTTTCCAATCGCAGATACCATGGGAAATATCGTAGGTTTTTCTGCCAGAGTGCTAAATCCTGAAGATAAACCCAAATACCTCAACAGTGCAGAACACAAAGCCTTTGAAAAATCAAAGATCCTCTATGGATTAAACCTTGCTAAAAATGCTATTAGAGAACAGGAAAAGCTGATCATTGTGGAAGGACAGATGGACGTTTTAGGACTTGCAAAACTTGATATGCCAATCGGAGTTGCAACTTCCGGGACTGCACTCACCGAAGACCACGTAAAAACCCTGAAAAGATATACTGAAAATATCTACCTCCTCTTCGATAACGATAGTGCGGGACAGCAAGCTACCAAAAGAGCACTCAAACTCTTTTATCAGCAAAACCTTTTCCCAAAAATTATAAAACTCCCTACAGAACAAAAAGACGTTGATGACCTTGCTAATACACCAGAAGGAAAGGAGACATTTAACCACTGCTTAAATTCCGCTCAAGACGGCTTCATCACCGTATACCAAGATCTTCGTTCACAGCTAGACATGAGCTCTCCCATCGACAAACAAAAGCTGATCAATACGCTCTTCGAAATGATTCTCTCAGTTAATAGCCTCACTATCCAGGAACATTATAAAAGCCTTTTAGCAGAAGAACTGGGATTTGCCTTTGAAATCCTTGACGCCCAATTCAAAAGATACAAAAATACTGACTGAAAATTCTATGCGACCCAATCTTCTCAAAAGAACTCCCAAGAGCACGAACATTACCAACTAGAAAGGGAACTTTTATTTGTAGCTTTATTCTATCAAGAACACCTCAATACCTATCTCTGAAACAATGCTGCCAGTCAAGGACTCCTCTATTTCATACAGCTCCTCACAAAAGCAGATCCAGAAAGCCTCCTCAACCAAGCCCTTCACTGAGAAATCCCATCAGAGCAAAAACAAAAAATCGAGGAACTTACCCTCCGACGAGATAATCAGCTAGAACCACTCACCACTCCCGAAAAAAAATATCAAATGATCCTGCAGATCATCCTCCCTACGCTACAAAAAATGCTCCAATTTATCCTCAAAAACCCAAAAATCCCAGCTAACCTAAAAGCAGAACTCCTCGCAGAAAGGAAAAACCTGTAAATTGCACGAAAAAAAAATAATACTTACTCCTACTAAAGTTTAAAAACTACTTATGAATATTCAATATTCGAAGAAAGAAATAATAAATAGAGATGAATAAAAATTTATGGAAGCCCTCCAATTATCTGAAGAATATGATAGAGGGCATATCATAAGTGTAATAAAAATAGATCTCCTCTTATTACCAATAATATTGGTAGATCTCTATTTCAAATAATTTTTTAAGACAAAACATACTTGACTTTTAAGGGGAAAAAAATAAAAGAGCAATCGCCAAAACAATATTCCTCATAAGAAAAGAACCGATTATAGGAACTTTTTCTTTTTGGAGGAATTTCAGTTTTACTCTATGGCAGTTTTTATATTTGTTTTTTAAACTGATGGGGAGGATTTATGGTAAAAATTCACTAGTTAAGTGGGGATGGCTCATCTCTACAGGACTATGGGCACTTTTTGGAATCATTCATACTCTTTCTCTGACGGGAGATATAGGTATTGGGTTAGCATTTCAGGGAGCATTTATTTGGTGGCTGCTTTTGGTTATTTGCTGAATAAAAACACTACAAGTGTTTGCTCAAAAATTAATCATTAAAGATGATAGTGTAGTAATTGAAAAAGGCCTCCTCTTCAGGGAACAAAAAGATATAAAATACAAAAAAATCAATTCTGTAGAAATAAAACATTTCCTCTGATTTGGAGGAATTGAAATACAAATGGGGAACGATAAACCAATTGTATTTAAAAATTTGGAAAAATATCAGGAAGTAAGGGACCTTATCCACCAAAAGATCGATAACTAACAATAATTTTGGGAAAAAAAATCTGACTACATTCCTAGTCAGATTTTTTCTTAAAAATAATCATACAGAAATAGAATTAATAATAGACAAATTATCTTACAAAACCTCCTAGATCAAAAAAGTCCCGCTCCTCCTCTACATACTCTTAATAACCTTTTTCACAACTCCGATCACTTTCGTCTCATCATACGGATCAATTTCCACCTTATCAAAAAAACGATTAATTGATTCTAGCATATAATGCCCATTTTGGTTGATAATTTTTTTGAGCTTAGGAAGCTGATTATGCAAAACAAAAACGAAATCTGATTCATCATAACTTGGTTGTTGGCGAATAAGAACGAGGTCGCCATCCTGGATTTTCGGCTCCATACTATTCCCTTTTGCCCTGACAAAAAAACAATTTTTAATATCACTTGTCCCAATAAATGCGATTGTTACCGGCATTTTTTCTTGAGAATATTCATCAATGATCTGCTTTCCTTTATTTCCACACTGTGCGAAACCATAGATCGGAAGCTGAACAATATCATCCAACTTATTTTCTACATCTTCTCTCAAAAGTCTATATCAACGATCATCTTTGACAAAATACCCTCTAAAAACGAGCTGATTGAGCTTATTCAAAACAGTTTGTGGATGAGAAGCTCAAACTTGATTTGCAATTTCCCTGAGAGTAAGTCCTTCCTGTTCAGTATTTTGCTTAAAAAATGCGATCAATCTTCTTTGTAAATCATCAAGTTTATTCGTTGCCATACTATTATAGTAAAAAGAGATAAAAGTTAGATTAACAACCTTTTCGGTCAGTTTTTCGTTCATCATCAGGATAACGCTGTTCATAAGTTTTAATCGCGTCCTCACGAATCAGGTTTCGTTTTATTCCCTTGTATGCTCCAATAATGCTCGCCAAAGCACAGCGACAAAGACTAGGATCAACTTTGATTTTGAACTGATGAAAGACTTCATAAGGATCTTGTGCCAAAAATTCCTCAGGTGTCGTAATTCAGATTTTTATCAGATTATCTGCAATCCTTGGTCAGATATTCGACAGTTTGCATAAAGGAGAACGAGGCATTAGAGAGAGGGAAAAATAAAAATACTTTAGTCTTCAATGGTGCTGATAATAATTTGTAGGCGATTATGCTCAAAGTCGTAGATTTCAAGGTCTGCTAGATAAGCTCTTTTGAGAGATTGATCCGCCCAAATCGTTTTTCGTGCCTCAAGCGTATCTTGAGGATTATCATAAGGAAAATCAAAAATCTGATACTTCTCAAGCTTGATATCACAAGATGCAAATCCTGTAAGGGTACTTTCACTGGCTATTCCTAGATAACAATCATAGTTACCTTGCTGAAAATCTCCCTGATAATTAGTATATACAACATAGGTATAAGGCTCTTTTTTAAAGGTTTGAAGTTCAGTATTTGCCTGATCATAAAAGCTTTTTCGGAGCTGATTAATATCTTCCTGTGCTTGATTATTCTCATTTGTTGTGGTAATTTTTAGTCCAATAATATGTTTGTTGATCATTTACTCCAGATAACAACATAAAGATATAAACATAGTCTACGAATCTCTTTGACAATGTCAAATCTTTTTTGACGAAATCAAACTTTTTTTTGACAAAAAAATAATCCCAATGAAAAATTATAAAAATTCTCTTGATTTTTTGTTTTTTTTCCTTAAACACCATCTCAGTCGCTCTGGCAGGAAAAATTTCTTGCTGGAGCAGACGACTAAAAAAAGTTTTATACTCTTACAGTAAATATTTATGGCAAACACAAACAATCAAGCACTCAAAGAAGCATTTATGAACATTGAAAAACAGTTTTGAAAAGGAGCTGTAATGAGAATGGGAGACAATGCTAATGTTGGACTAGTAAATACTGCTCATAGTGGTTCTTATGTGCTAGATTTGATCCTTTGAGGAGGCTATCCTGAAGGAAGAGTGATTGAAATCTACGGTCCTGAATCTTCAGGTAAGACGACGATTGCACTCCATGCAATTGCAGAGATGCAAAAAAGAGGAGAAACAGCAGCTTTCATTGATGCCGAACACGCATTAGACCCACATTATGCTAAAAAATTAGGAGTCAATACTGAAGAACTCATTCTCTCTCAACCAGACTACGGAGAACAAGCCCTTCAAATCGCAGAAGAACTCGCAAAAACTTGAGCGGTAAAGATGATCGTAATTGATTCGGTAGCTGCCCTTGTTCCAAGAGCCGAAGTGGAAGGCGATATGGGAGATTCTTACATGGGACTTCAGGCGAGAATGATGTCACAGGGACTTAGAAAGCTGACTTCCGTCCTCGCAAAAACTGGCACAATGTGTATCTTCATCAACCAAATCAGAATGAAAATCTGAATTATGTTTGGGAATCCAGAGACGACCACAGGAGGAAATGCACTCAAGTTCTTTGCCTCTCAGAGAATAGAAATCAGAAAAGGGGACAAAATCATGGAGGACAAAGAGCAAATCGGATATTTCGCCAAAATTAAAGTCGCTAAAAATAAAATCTTTGCTCCGTTCAAAACTGCTGAATTACCTATAAAATGGAGTATGGGATACGACAAAACAACAGATATAATTGAAGCAGCATTAATTCTAAAGCTTATCTCCAAAGCAGGAGCTTTCTATACCGTAGGAAATGAAAAACTCCAAGGAAAAGAAAAACTCGCTAAATACCTTGAAGGAGAAGAGAAAATCCGCAACAACCTAGAAAAAGAAATCCAGTCAAAAATCAAAGACATGAGACTGGGGAAAAAGGTCCTCGATGATGAAGCTTTAAGCAAAATGGAAGCGATCATAGAAGACGAAAGTCAATCCATCGAAGAATAAAAAAACCATTACCTTTCATTTCAAAAAAGCTGGTCCTCAAGAAGCAGGATCAGTTTTTTCTTGATCAATATATTCTCGTAAACAAGCGCACTTTTTAGCATGCATACACAAAAAGCCAGACTTATTCACAAATTAGCTGATCCTTATTTTTTTCATAAAGTTCGAGAATCTCAGGCTCCGCTTCATATTTAGGGAAAAGAAGCTGCCCCATATCAATTTTTAGAGAGCAAAGATCCGCAATCTTCTCCGTCACCTGAATCCACGAATCAATTTGAGCTTCAGAATAGCCGTTTTCCAGACAGATTTTTCTAATTTCTTCTTCCGTCATAAGATGATTTTCCGTAGTCAAGACTCTATGTTGAGGGTCATAAAGTTTTAGATTATCCTTTATCGCCATAGCCAATTCCTGCGTAGGCTTATCCTCTGGTTTTGGGTAAATATAAATATTACTTACTAGACAAGAAGCCTGAACCCTTTCCGCCAAGAGGAGTATTGCCTTATTAATCTTCTCAATCTCCGGTTCTTTTGCCTCATTTTGAGCAATAACTTCAAGATAACAATTCTCGGCTCAGAGCTTATCCTTCAGCATAGTAAAGATCTCTTCCGCCTTGGAAAGCGATTCGCCGTTACTCAAAAGTTTCGCAATCCACGAGTCCACTCCACCAGAGAAAACCAGAATTCCTTCCTTATATTTCTCCAAAAGAGTAATATCAATCTTTGGTCTACCTGCAACCCCCTGCTGACCCGCAAAAGACGTAATCTTCATCAGATTCAGATATCATTGAGTATTTTTAGCCAAAAGACAGATACTTCCGATAGCATTAACAGCTGGAGCATTATCAACATTCAAGACAAACCCGACTTCTAAACCGATAATCGGTTTAATCCCTTCAGCATTTGCCGCTTGATAAAACTGAATCGCTCCATACATAACATCTAAATCCGTGAGAGCAAGAGTAGAAAATCCGAGTTCCTTTGCCCTCTTGATGATAACTTTAGGCGTTCAAACCGACTCTAGAAAAGAATAGGTGCTACGCCCATGAAGTGGAACATACATAACGAAACTATCAAAAATAAACTTGCTTCAGTGTAAGGTTTTCCCTCCAGAAAGCAACGCTTCTTACGCGCAATAAAAAAAGAAAAGACTGATTACCACACTCAAAAAAACTACCTTTTCTGCGACAAAAAATCTTCAATACATCCAAAAACCTCTCCTATTTTCTCCTCCAAAGTATGCTTTTCCTCAGGCTTAAACGAGCTCAAAACCCAATCAACAACTTGACTTTGAACAGCAGGTCTATCAACCCCAATCCTAACCCTCCAAAAATCTTTCGTCCCAAGCTTTTCAATAATACTCTTGAGTCCATTATGCCCTGCGGGACTTCATCAGAATTTGAGAGCAATCCTTCCTGTAACGAAATCAATCTCATCATGAAGCACCAAAATAGACGCTGCTGAAATTTTAAAAAACCTCGCCAAAGGAGCAACACTTTCTCCCGAAAGATTCATATACGTTTGCGGCTTGCAGAGCAAGACCTTTTCTCCCTTCCATTCAGCAGAAATCAGCTCCGCCTTATATTTATTTTCATAGCTCCAAGCTCACAAAGCGGAATGCTGATTCCACAAATCTAAAAAATGAAATCAGATATTATGCCTGGTTTTTTCATATTTTGGTCAGGGATTTCAGAGTCCAACGATCAACTTCATCAGTTTTTCTGAGAGAAAATAAAAGCTCTTCTTAAAGTTCACCTACAGCAAACCTTTATAAACCTTCCCTCTTCTTTTGCAAGAAAAAATAGGACAAACGCTTAAATCTCCTTGCAATTAAAGGAGCAATCTTTACCTTAATTCAGAATCTCTTTTACTTTTGAGAATGAAAATGCAATTTTATGATGAAGTCAAAATAACCATCGAATCTGGAAAAGGAGGAGACGGAGTAGCAAGTGGAAGAAGAGCTCCAGGAATCCCGTTTGGAGGCCCTTCATGAGGAGATGGCGGAGACTGAGGTTCAGTATACATTACCGCATCAAAGGACGAAAACACCCTTATTGAGTATAAATATAAAAAAAGTTTTAAAGCAGAACCTTGATTTCCAGGTAGGACCAAAGACCAATATGGAGCACACGGTGAGGACCTCCAACTAATAGTCCCTGTCGGAACGGTAATAAAAGACGCCGAAACCTGAAAACTCATCACTCAACTGGAACACGACCAACAAAGCGTAGAAATCCTCAAAGGTGGAGAAGGAGGCTACGGAAACATCCACTTCAAAGACGCCGTTAATCAATATCCAAACTTCTACCTCCTCTGAGAACCAGGACAAAAAAAAGAAATCATTCTGGAGCTCCAACTGCTCGCTGACGTAGGCTTGATCGGCTCCCCAAGCGTGGGAAAATCCTCCCTTATCAACTGTATGGCAAATGTTAAGGCAAAAGTCGCCGATTATCCTTTTACTACCCTGGTTCCAAATCTAGGCTCCGTATCCGTTGGTGATTTCAAGTTTAATGTAATTGACATCCCAGGACTCATTGAAGGAGCATCTGAGGGAAAGGGGCTAGGAAACGCTTTTCTCAGACACATTTTAAAAGCAAGAATCTTTGCCTTTGTAGCCGACCTTTCCAGATTTGAAGCCTGAATCAAAGAGACAATAGGACTCTTCAGCGAAATTATAACCTACATCAAGCAAAAATTTAGCGAAGGAGAAGAGCTTACCTTCATCCTCAGAGAAGACGGAAACTTTATCATACTCGAGGTAAAAAAAAGAGAAGAACTCCTCCTTAGCAAAAAAATAATCCTGATCCTCAACAAACGAGACCTCCTAAACGATGAAGCCATCCTCAGAGAATACAAAACAACCCTCTATGCAGAGCTCAATGACTTCCTGAGAGAGAATAATTTCCAGAGACTCGATGAGGAGATCCTAGAAAAAAATACCTTCACAACTTCAGCGGGAACTTATTACGGAGTCGGAGAAATGCTAAGAAAACTCGCTGAACTCCTCCAAAAAACTCCAGACAATGGCTATCACCCAGAAAGCATCTTTGATGAAACAACCTATTTCGAAGAACCTGAAACTGAAGATTTGACAATGGTCACAGAGATCACCGAGCAAGAGAAACCAACCTTGATCAAGGACGGGTATCTTGAAGCCCTAGAGAGTAGATTCCTAAAAGTTTGGTATCTCCAAAACCGCGAAATCTGCAAACTCGTCTTTATGATCCCTCGAGGCAACGACCAAGCCGAGCAATATTTTCGACAACAAATGCAAAGCAAAGGATTCCTAGAGATACTCTCATCTGAAGGGGTAATGAAGGGCGATGTGCTCAGAGTTAAAAGCTATTACGAAAACTTTGACGACAAATATATCCAATATTAAAGGGAAAATTCCAACAAACAACAGGCATTAGGAAAAAATCTGATCCAATCCTTATCTTTCAGCTTATTCTAGCGGATTCTCCTTCTAAAAGAGGGAAATCAAAAAAAGAAGACGATCGTCTTCTTCTTTTTTTTAATCATTTTTTCCAAAAAGTCTTTTCCAAAAGCTCTTTTTCTCCTCATTTACTCTTTCCTCTTGCTTCTCATCTACTCTTTCCTCTTGCTTCTCATTCTCTATTTCCTCTTGCTCCTCATCTACTCTTTCCTCTTGCTCCTCATTTACTCTTTCCTCTTGCTCCTCATTTACTCTTTCCTCTTGCTGAAGATAGCCTATCAAATTCCCTTTTCCATCAATAACAGAATAAGGACTAATTTCCGCTCATTCTCAGATTTTCGCTCATTCTCAGATGCTCGCTCATCGTCAGATTTTCACATTATCTCAGATTTCCGCATTATTTCAGATTTTCGCATTATTTCAGATGCTCGCTCATTTTCAGATTTTCGCTCATTCTCAAATGCCCGCTCGTCGTCAGATTCTCACATTATCTCAGATTTTCACATTATTTCAGATTTCCGCATCAAGTCAGATCTCCGCATTATTTCAGATTTTTGCATTCTTTCAGATGTTTGCTTTGTTACAGATCTCCACATTATTTCAGATTTCCACTCATTCTCAGATTTGTACTTCATAGTAGATATCCGCATTATTTCAGATTTTCGCATTCTTTCAGATGTTTGCTTCGTTACAGATTTTCGCATTCTTTCAGATGTTTGCTCCGTCCCAGATTTTCGTATTCTTTCAGATGTTTGCTCATTCTCTGATGTTCGCATTCTTTCAGATGTTTGTTTCGTCACAGATTTTCACATTCTTTCAGATATTTGATCCGCTCGAGATTTTCGCTCATTCTCAGATTTCCACTCATTCTCAGATTTGTACTCCATAGTAGATCGACGCTCATTCTCAGATTTGCACATCATATAAGATTCTCGCTCATTCTCAGATTTGCACATTATTTCAGATATTTGATCCGCTCCAGATTTCCGCTCATTCTCAGATTTGCACATTATTTCAGATATTTGATCCGCTCCAGATTTCCGCTCATTCTCAGATTTTCGCATTAGCTCAAATATGAACATTTCTTCCTAAAACAGCCCCCTTTGCGATAACGACATTTGGTCCAATAACACAGCCCTCTGGAACAACAACAGAAGGATCAATCTGTGCTGAAGGATCCACCTCTGCAGTAGAATGAATCTTAGTAATTTTAAGTTCTCTTCTGTCAAGAAGAACTTTAAGATTTCCCGAAGTGGTTTCTTGTATTTTCGCTATTGGCTCCTTAGTTCCTCCAGTTTCTGAAGTTTCAGGATTAAGAGTTCATTCCTGACGCTCTGCTCAAAAGATATCTTTCTCCATTCTTATTTTTTACAAGAAATCATAAAAAAACAAGACAAATATACAAATACAAAACTATTTGTCAAGTAAACTTTTTACTAAAAAACAGAAATTACTCACCTTCTACGATTTCTACTCCTTCTAGATCACGCAAACCACCAGCATTGATCAGATTTTTGAATCCTTTTTGCTCTAAAAAGCGAATCACTTCACCTGCACGGCGCCCAGAACGGCAATATACATAGACTGGTTCAGTTTGTGGAATTTGCTCATAGTTCCCAGCAAAAATATCGCTCATCTTGATGTGTAAAGCTCCCTTTACATGCCCAGCAAGCCATTCCTCTTCTTCACGCACATCGAGATAAATTTTTTCCTGTTGCTGAACAGGGATTTCCTTACATTCAGCAGAAAAAGCACTACAAGAATGAGAAGCGTTAAAATACCATACCCCAAAAAGTGCCCCCACAAGAGCAAGGATAATGGTAAGGAGAAGTGAGGTTTTCTTCATTATTTCTAAGTCAAATAAACGATGAAATTCTAGCTGATTCCTTTAAAAATGCAAGAAGATTCTTAAGTTTTTCTTTTGTTGCAAATTCCTCTGAAAAGTGTATACTTTTTTCGTGAGCCATTTCCTCATCGCCGTGGTGGATTAAAACGCAGAAAAGTAATCAGATTTTTTTGCCTTTTAATCTGTCTCAATAGTGCTGAGGAAAGCTCATCACTTTTATTTTTTTCTACGAAAACGATGGTCGTAAAAAAACAATTTGAAATCGCTCGTCAATCTACCGTGCGATATGGAAAACCAGTTTCCTTTGAAATGGGGAAACTTGCAGTGCAAGCTGATGCAAGCATTAGAATGCAAATGGGAGAAAATGTGCTTCTTTATTCAACCGTAATGGAGAAAAATCCAAGAGAAGGCATGGACTTTTTACCACTCATGATTGATATGAGAGAAAGTTATTCCGCTGCTGGAAGGATCGGAGGTGCGGTCTATAGAAGGAGGGAAGGAAGACCTTCTGATCAAGCAATTCTCTATGCGAGACTTACCGATAGAGCGCTCAGACCGATGTTTCCAAAGGGAATGATCAATGATGTCGTAATCTCCGTGACTCCACTTGCACTTGATCATGAAATCAGCCTTGGAGTGATGGATATTATCGGAGCTTCGCTTTCTATTATGGCGGCGGGGATTCCGTTTGATGGTCCCGTAGGTGCAGCACAGATCGGCTATCTTGATGGGGAATTTATCGTAAATCCTACCAAAGAACAGTTGGAAAAATCTGAATTAAATCTTTTGGTAGCAGGAAAGAAAGGGTCTATCAATATGATTGAATGTGAATCGCTTGAATTCCCTGATGAGCTGATGAAACAAGCTTTCACGCTTGGACAGAAAGTAATTGATGAGTCCTGCGATCTTCAGCTTGATTTCTTGAAGACCTTAGACATTCAGCAGAAAGAAATCACTTTCAATAAGCCAAGTGAAGCAACGATGGCGTTTGTAAAAACACTCTTGACCGATGAAAAACTCCAAGCCCTTGCTGGAAATACCAAAGTACCTTTCAACGATCTTTTCAGTCAGTATGAAAAAGAAGCTCTTGAAGCAGCAAAAGAAAAAGCTGAATCCGAAGACGCAGAAGAATACACAGAAAGTAAAATCAAGATGGCAGTTTTCAATACGGTGAAAGCTTTCATCAGAAGCAGAACTCTCGCTACAGGAAAGAGAATTGACGATAGACAAATCAAAGATATTAGACCGCTTTTCTGTGAGACGGATAATCTCCCAAGAGTACATGGTTCTGGACTTTTCCGAAGAGGAGATACGCAGGTGCTTTCTACCGTAACACTCGGAGGTCCAAAAGATTACCTTGTCCTTGAAGATATGGAGCATAACGATGTTGAGCAGAGATATTTCCATCACTATAACTTTCCTCCTTTCTCTACTGGAGAAGCAAAAGCCATGAGAGGAACAGGAAGAAGAGAAATCTGACACGGGAGATTGGCAGAAAAAGCGCTTGAGAATATGATTCCAAGCAAAGAAGAATTCCCATATTCTATCAGAGTGGTTTCAGAATGTCTTGGCTCTGGAGGTTCAACCAGTATGGGATCCGTATGTGGTTCTACCCTTGCCCTTATGGATGCTGGAGTTCCGCTCAAGAAGCCAGTTGCAGGAATTGCGATGGGACTGATGACTGAAACCGATGAAAATGGAGCAGTAACCAAGCATATGGTGCTTAATGACCTTATGGCAACTGAGGATTTTACTGGAGATATGGACTTCAAAGTCGCAGGAACAAAAAAAGGAATCACCGCAATCCAGCTTGATACAAAACTCAAAGGTCTGACTTTGGATATTGTGCATGAAACCATTGATAGAGCAAGTGAGGGATACAAAGAGATTATGGATTTTATGCTAGAAACTATCCCAACTCCGAGAGCTCAAGTCAAAGAATATGCTCCAAAGATTCATGTTTTCAAAATCAATCCTGAGAAAATCAAGGAAGTGATTGGAAAAGGTGGAGAGATGATTGATAAAATTATTGAGCAGTGCGATAATATCAAGATTGACTTTGAAGATGACGGAACCTGCTTCCTTACCCATGAAAAGCAAGAGATGATTGAAAAGGCTAAAAATCTGATCCTTGAGATTGCAACAGATCTTGAGGTAGGACAAGTCTTTGACGCAAAAATCGTAAGAGTAGAAGCTTACGGACTCTTCGTTCAGCTTCCAAAGGGAAAGCAGTGACTCTGCCATGTCTCCAATCTCGGTCAGAAGTTTACTGATGGATTAGAGAAACATTTCAAAGTGGGAGATACGATCAATGTTGTGATTTCTCAGATTGGATTTGATGGCAAGATCGCTGTAAAAAGGAAATTAGCATAACAACGCTAAAAAAAGAAAAATCCTGACTCATAACTGATCAGGATTTTTTTGAATCAGATTTTTTCTAATTTAGTTTTTGCAACTCTTTTCGAAGCTTCTCCTGCTCTTTCGTCAATTTTTTTGGCACAGAAATCTGAAGTTCTACAATCATATCTCCTTTTGACTTGAAAAGCCCCTTTTCTCCAAAACCCTTTGCCGCTACACGGACTTTTTGCCCTACTTGAGTTCATTTAGGGATTTTTACGGTCATTTTTCCCTCAGGATGCGGCACTTCGACCTCTCCTCCCAGGACCAAATCAAAAAGGGAAACTTCAGCTTTTACATAAAGATCATCCGTCTTCCTCGCATATTTCGTGGAATCCTGCACCAGAATCTTCACATAAAGGTCTCCAGAAGGGACATCTCCTGCTCCATCATCTCCTCTTCCAGCATACTTGAGGAAACTTCCAGACTTTATACCCGCGGGAATTTCCAAATCTAGCATCTCTTTGCGATTCTCCAGTCCACCATTTCAAATTACTTTCCCATCCTTTTTATAAAGCTTTCAAAAACCTGAACATTCAGGACAGGCAGTCTGAGTCTGAAATACTCAAAACGGAGTTTGTGCCTGCTGACTCACTCTTCCCGTTCATTTACAGTGCGAACAGGTCTCTTCCGTAAGCCCATCTGCTTTTACCGCTCTCGTATAGGCAATTTTCTTTTTGACTCAAAGATAGGACTCTTCAAAAGTAATCTCAATATGCTTCTCCAAATCTGTCCCTTTCGTTGGTTTTCTCGTCCTCGATCCTCCAGTTCAAAACCCGCCTCCAAACATTCCTCAGAGAAGATCGCCAATATCGCCAAATCCTCAGAAGTCAAACTGAGCACCACTTCCTCCTCAAAAACCTCAGAAATCAACGCCTCAAGCTCCAAAACCTCCTTTCCTATACATATCATATTGTTGCCTTTTCTGATCGTCAGAAAGCACTTGATAAGCCTCATTAATCTCTTGAAACTTTTCCTTTGAGCCTCAACGGTCCGGATGATACTTCACAGCCTGCTTTCTAAAGGTCTTTTTTATCTCATCTGCGGTAGCAGTTTCACTCACACCCAAAATCTCATAATAATTCTTTTTTGGATCAAAATCCATTTTCCTCTCACTACAAAACTAAAAACATAGCACCAAAATAGCAAAGGTGATTTTATCAATTCAAAGCAAAAAAACAAGTAAAAATACTGACTTTCTACCACGCAAAATTACTGATCAATCTGAACAATCCTCAACTGTGGTTGGCGAGAGTTCCCAGCGACCCTTTCTCCGACAAAAAGTACATAATCTCCTTTTTTCACAAAAGCTTTCTCCTTCAGAACAGCAATCGCCATATCCTGATCTTCAGACATATGGGATCAGAATTTTTCAACTTTTTCAGAAATAATTCAGTAATTAATCCCAAAAGAATAGTCCAAAACCTCCTCTGTAGTAAAAGAAATTACAGGTTGATTAGGCTTAAAAGCAGACAAATACCTCGCGAGATTCCCAGAATAAGAGAAAGCTACTACGACCTTTGCATGAATATCATCCGCAAGCATCAGAGCATAACGTGCAAGCGCCTTTTTCAAAACTTCTGACTCTTCTTCTGACTGGAGGTCAAAATCCTTGTGCTTATTGCAGGTTGTCTTTTCTGCCTCCATTACAGTTTTTTCCATATATTGAACAGCTTTCACAGGATATTTTCCAACGGCCGTTTCATCAGAAAGCATCACGGCATCCGCCCTCATAATGACAGAATTATACACATCACTTACCTCAGCTCTTGTTGGAAAAGGATTGCTCACCATACTCTTCATCAGCTCAGTAGCAATAATCACAGGCTTCCCATAGACAAAACACATATCCAAAATTTTCTTTTGATATACTGGCAATTCGTGAATAGGCATCTCAATACCAAGGTCTCACCTCGCTATCATAATACCATCAGAATATCTGACAATAGCTTCCAAATTTTCCAAAGCTTCCTTATTTTCAATCTTAGAAATAATCTTCACACCTGTTCCTCCATTTTCATCAAGGAATCTCCTAATTTCCTGAACATTCTCCCCAGTTCTGATAAAAGAAGCCGCCACATAAGCAATTCCCATCTTTATACCAAAAAGAATATCCGTCTTATCTTTCTCTATCATCGCTGGTAGTGAAATTTTCGCTCCAGGAAGATTGATATGCCTCTTAGATCAGATTTCTGCATCATTAAGCGCTTTTACAACCAAATAATCTGAAGTAATTTCAACCACGACCACG
The DNA here is from genome assembly GCA_003260355.1 of SR1 bacterium human oral taxon HOT-345. Lineage (GTDB taxonomy): Bacteria > Patescibacteriota > Gracilibacteria > Absconditabacterales > Absconditicoccaceae > HOT-345. Next base: position 95,778 of record MPSQ01000001.1, on the reverse strand, counting down.
ACCAAAAGCCCAGAATCAATAATAATTTCCTGCCCAACTGAAACATCAGTCAAAATGCCAGGATAATCACAGAAAACATCCGAATCCTGCACAAGTTTTGAGGTATCAATCACAATATGAAAAATCTGATCCTTTGAAATCGCTAAAGGAGTAGTTCTTACGCCCGTCCTGATATCCGGTCATTTGGTATCCAAAAGCAGACTCAAATGAGTTTTCTCTTCTGCGTTCAATCTATTAATTTCAGACATCAAAGCCTCCGAAGTTTCCGGCGTTGCATGAGTAAAATTTATCCTAATAACATCAACTCCCGCATCAAAAAGCTCTACAATTTTTCCTTTATCATAATCATCTCTCACGGTAGCAATAATCTTTGTCAATCTCATCCCAAACACTAATAATATAAAATAAAAAAGATACAGAAATGCCTATAAATAGCAAGCTAAAAACGAATCAAACAGTTTAGACGAAAAGAAAAGGCACAAAAATTACGCTTTTTTCTCCAGCCATCGTTTTGATTGTCTTGTAAGGAATTGAGCTTCAGAAGAATCTTTTAGGAGCATCTTTACAGCTTCTTCAAGAAAAATCGTATTCTGACTTCCTTTCAGCAGGACAATCCACTTTTCATCTGATTTTTTGAGATATTCAAGGACAAATTTCCCTACCTCAGAAGCCGAACGACAAAGCTGAAACCTTGAAGGAGAGAATCAGATTTTTTCTAATTCGTCAGCGAGAAACTGATGCATTGAAGTCCCAAGTAGCACCACAAAATCTGCGCTCTGCTGCACATAGCCAGCCAGCAAACGATGCTCCTTTTCCGTCAAATCTCCAAGCTCTCTCATATCTCCCAATACCAGCATCACCTTTCTCTGCTGAGGAAGCGACTTATTAAGGATCAAGGTTGTATCAATGAGCTTTCTCATACTGAGTGGAGAAGCATTGTAGGTAGAATCGATAAGGATACTCTCCTCTTTCCCAGCAAAGATCGAACATCTTCACGGCTGAAGCTGAAAAATCAAAGGCTCTGCCAACAAAGCATCCATATCGAGCTCCTTCCCACCAAACTTCAACGCCAATACCTGAGCGATAACCAAAGCAACCGTAAGATAGCCATAATTCGGTTTTCCCAAAAGATTTGTTTGAAGGTTTAACAACTGTTTCTTGAGCTGCACAGCAAGATCCGTCAGCACAAGATGCTTACTTTTGTAGTCAAGATGGAGCTTTTCATCAGAAAAAGTCAGATTTGCTTTACTGTTTGAGCCTAAAGTTTGATAAGTTAGTTCATCAACACCTAAGGTTCAAACGAGCTGCTGAGCATACAGATCATCCAAATTCAGAAAAGCCATTTCTCTCGTATTTTTTACCATTTTTACTTCTTCTCTAGCAATCTCGGCTGGATTACCAAATTGCTCAGAATGCACCGCATCAATCGCCGTAAAAACGCCGATATGTGGCTTATTAATCCTTAGCAAAAACTCCATCTCCTTTGGTCTATCAATCCCATATTCTAGCACAATAATATCATACTCCTTCTTTGAGAAAAAAGCTTTTTTGAGTGCCAGAATCGCCGTTTTCAGAAAAGTAAAAATCTGAGGTTCTCGACGTTCTACCTGGAGAATAGAGAGGGACATTCAGAGTTCGCCATTGAAATTTTTTGGAGAAGTATAAATTCTCTGCTCAGGAAGTGCTTTTTGCAAAGTTTGATGAATAATCATACGGCATGAAGTTTTACCCACACTTCCATTGATTCCTATAGTGAAGACCTGATATTTCTTGAGATAATGCCTAGCACATCGCCCAAGAAAACAATAATACTGAAATAACAACCAAGTCTTCATCCCACATAAGCTACAATCTAAAAAACAGATTTAGATTAGAGTTTTCTCTAAGAAAAGCAAGTTGTTCTTTGAATAAAAGCAATAAAATATCTCTCACATGGCTAAGCTGCGGTGTGATAAACCTGATTATAAATATTGCTAGAAAAATCTTCATCAAATCCGGAAAGTTGAGGAGTATCAGAAATTCCCATATCATTCATTTTCTTCTGAATAGAAACCAAGCTTTCATTCAAGAAAAGCCCCGTTCTATAGTATTTCCTTTTCCAAGCTCTATCCCATTTTTGCTCCGGAGTTAGTCATTTTGGATCATTTTGAGTAGCGAAAGGATTATTCTTATCAACATATTTATTATATTCTTGCCATGGAAGAAGGGTAACCGGCTTACTAGCAGGAAGACTAGGCAAAGAAGATCAAAACACCTTTTTCAAGGTAGAATCCTGAGCAATTGTTGACAAAACATGACCTTTACTAAAATAATCCATGAAAAAATTCAAAACATCTTCAAACTGCTTTGGAGGAGGAGCAGAGTTTAATCTCAAAACTTTCCCCTTAAAGAGATACCACAAAACATCCCTTGCATCTGTTTGTTTATACACAGCAGGAGAAGACGAAAAAGTCTTTTGCGTATCAGATTCATCATGGATTGTAAACGAGATAGCCTTTTTTGTCCCATAATTTTTCACTGCATTAGCAGTTCTGATCCAGCTAATAAGTTCCGAATAATCTCACTCTGAAGGGACAAACCATGTAACAAACTGTCTGAGCAAAAATTCCGGAGCATTTGGGAGATCTTTTGCTTTATTTAAGTCACCCAAAACCTTCGTCCAAAAATCTGCTTTATCATTTTTTTCATCAATATCTTTCCCCGTAAATCATGAACGATCATAGGACTTATTCCTCGAAATAGTAGAAGGAGATGCTAACATCGCATAGTGTCCCGTAAGTCCACTATTTGAAGCCCAGTCTCCATCGAGGTTATCCTCACTCCTCTCCCAAAGTTTATCTTGAACCGCCTTGAGGATAGGATCATGAGCACAATCTGAGCTCTTAAGTTTGAGAAAATAATTATCAATTGATTTCTCATTTTCTCTCCATCGAACATCCAAGTTATCAAGCAACTTACCATAAGGAATATTTGGAGAAGAGCTATCAAAATCTGATAATTTATATCCTGTAGCACGAGCAAAATTTTTCTCATCTGACGGAGGGAATACTTGATTGAGCAGATGAGCTGCATATTCTTGATTTTCCCATTTTTTAGCAAAAAGCGTCGTCGGCAACATATAGTTTCTCGCCAAAGCATCAAACCACTTCCTCATTGCTTTATCACCATATCTATTCATGATACCACTGAGCATCACATAGGTCATAGCCACTTTAAGTTTCCTATGATTTTCTGGAGTTTTCGCCAAATCTCACATTTTTTTGAGATTTCAGAGTGCAGATTCAATCCTTCCAGATTTGATAAATCTATTGAAATCATTAGACGCTATAGCAAAATTATTATGAGAAATCTTTCCATACGCTCACTCTACAGCAGACTTTCCTGTCGTCTCATTAGCAGCCTTCTCTAATTCTCCTGCAAATTTATCCGAATAAAGTTGCTTAAGAATTTGCTTATTTTCGTCATCAATGGAACCAAATGCTCATTCTGTCCCATTTGCATTTCTGATATTATTGACGATATAATCCACCTCTGATTTTTTTAGCTGATCCTGAAGCTGATCAGCATTCTTCACTCCAGACTTTATCTTTTTTAAGACATCAGCTCTAATAGCTCTATATCTCTTATAGTGTGCATCTCCCAGCAAACACTTCACCCAAAGTCCCTGATTATCCTTACCTGACAACCCACGATAAAGTCCTTTTCATTGCCTAAGATTTGCAATCATTGCTGCTGCCATAATTGGTCTCAGTCCATCATTCTCCACAACAGATTTCCCACTAAGAAGGATCTTCTGCAAGGTATTCCCTTTTCCTATGATCGCATCTAGCGTATAGCCATTCGGATGATCAAACCCTTTTTCAAAAAGATTAGCATAATCTTGCATAGAAGCAAATTTACTGATCCAAGCTTCTATTCCTTTCCAAGTATTTGACTCTTTTTTGAGCATTGCTTCCTCATGGAGCTTATTGGCAGCATCTTTGATCGAAGGGATAAAGCCCAAAGTATCTCATATCCACTTATAAATTCCCTTTCCTGTCACCAAATATCCCAAAAAATCCTCATTTTGTTCCTTTTGATATTCATCTAGCTTGGAATTCAGATTTTTCCAGATAGTCTTCCGAGCAAAAAGTACAGACTGAATACTTGTAAATTTCCACGTTCTATTATGGGAAGAGATCACATCTTGTCTAGCCTGTTTCTCCTCTTCAACCTGAGACTGCGTCTTGGGAGCAAGCTTTTTTTCATTTAAAAAGAATAAAAAATCTGAATAACTCATCTTGTGTTCGTGAGTCTTAGATTCTCACTCAAGATTCACAAATTCAGAAGAAACAGAAAAAGTATGATCAGAATTATGCTTTACCTTGTAAAGAATAGAATACCTTTTCATTTTTGAGCTTTGAGGATCTGGGACAACATCTGTTGTTCAGAAATATGAAACATCCTCTTTTTGACCGATAGTTCCATCCAAATGATTTGGAGTCGTAGTAAATTTCCCATTCTCAAAAACCGCACCTCACAGGACATTTCTATCACACAGACCTGCTTTCTGAAAATCCTCCATCTGTTGATTAAAATCTTTTTTCTCACTCAAAACCTTCTTAGCTCCTCCATTCAAAAGACCACGAATCTTATCAAGAGTTTCTTTGGTCATAGTCAGTGTTCGCTCTTTTCCCTCTTCAGAAGCAGCAAGCTTTCTCTCTGTTCCGCTCGACTTTAACTTAAAGGTAGGTGGCGTTGCATCTTTATTGACCTTCACAATTTCAAGTTTAATCCACGACATTCCTCAGTTTTCATAAGGAGGAAGCGCACTTTCACACAAAGGACCATAAATACTAGCACCTTCCTTAAATCCACAATCTGGATCCTCACTTTGCATCCCATCAAGAGACTTCCAAGCTTCATAAAACTGCTCCAATACTGATTCATTCGACTCTGGAGTCCCTTCAGGAGAGGAATCCGAAGGATCTGTAGAATCTCCAGGTTTATTTTTATGCGGAGAAAAACGATAATCTTCAGTACATTTTCCCAGCTGAGATAAATTATCAAAGAATGAATCCAGTTTTTGTTTTCAAGCTCTCGGATCATAATTGTCAAAGATAGAATTGTCCTGCCCAAGTTTAAAAAGGAACAAGAGTTTTCCAAGATCATTACCTTTGAGGGAATAAATCCCCGGAGAAGCCGGATTTTTCCCATAAGCAAAAAGCCTCTCAAAAGAATATCTATCCTCTACAGAAAGGGGAACTTTACTAATATCAAGCTCATACTCTAGAGGAAGCGCATCAGAGGACTGTCCATAAAAAAAATTATTATAATCCCAATGCTTACCCGGAAGTACCTTCTTTTTTACAGGAATCGTATAGCCACTAACCGAAATTTCAGACGTATTGAGATCAAAAAGTTCCAAAAAAAACTTCTCAAAAGCAGCAGTATCCTGACCAAAAAACGATAGCATCGTGCCATCTTTCATCTGCTTAAGCCTCATCTGAGCAATCAGAGAGAAAAATCCGCTCTGATCAGATAAGAGAGAAAAGTCAAAATCTGATTTTTTCAGTTCAGTCAGATAGGCACAAAGTTTTGGCTCCTTAGTAGTTAAATCTGCAAGATAGACTTCCCAGTAAAGAGCATTTATCTTCTCTGCTACAGGACCACGCTCCGCATCAGAAGTCGCTGCTTCATATTCTTTCTCAAGTGCATCACAGACTTGTTTTTTCTCCGGAAACACCTGCAAAAGAGCAGAAAAGTTCGCAGGGAATTGCTGAAAAATCGTAGGAAAGAATGGGACAACCTTATCAAAAGTATCTTTCACATCATTGATCAGAATTTTCATCTCTTCAACTCTTTTGTGAAGCCTAGAAATCACCGCCTTACTCACAAAAGCATCTACAAAAGTTTGTTGGTCATGTGCTCGATCTTGAAATGCTTTTGTCTTGATTGCAGTCACATCTTCACCAGAAGCCTCGAGCTGATCTACAACTTTTCTCAAAGGAAGCACAAAAGTCTGAATCATTTTTTGGAAACGAGATTTTTGCTGAAAGTTATTGAGAGAATCAACATACGCATGAACCGCACTGAGAAAAGAAGGCAAACTCTTGCTCTGATAGCGAACAGCCTCCGTAAAACTACGTTGTTCTGCGGGATTGAGTTGAGCCGCAAACTCATCCATAATGCACTGAATCACTGCTTCTTCAAGCTTAGCAACAAAAAGTGGATTCGACGTAGGGATTTCCCAAAACTTCAAAGACTCGATCTCTTTTAGCGAAAAATTTTCTAAATTCACCGTCCCATAGTCAACAGATTTCCTATTTTGGATCATATCGCGAAGGATTCCCTTCCCAGCTGACAAATCAAACCTTGCTTCCAGGTCTAAATAGGTAGAATCAATATCAAAGTTTGGAGCATAAGAAAGCGTTTGAGCAAGCTCATCAACATGACCAGAGATCGCCTTATTTACAGAAAGAGCCCTCTGCTGCTCAATACTAAAAGCAGAAGAGTACAGGGAAGAATTCGTTTGATGCTGTTTCTTCTTTTTCCCCATCTCGATCACACTGATGAATAAAAAACTTAACTCAATTATAACCGAATTTTCCATAAAAAATAATAAAATCTGATTTTTTATAACAATAAAACTTGCCATTTCAACATTTTATGACAAAAAACATTCCTTCTTCAGAGAAAACAAAAAAATCTTACTTGAAAATCCAGAGCAATTCACTAGCTTTAGATCAGCTTTTTTAGCTTTTTTCTGTAGTAAATGTCTGAAATTTCTAGAGCATTGATTTTTGATTCGGTCTTTGATCCCTATAAAGGAGTTCTCGCCTATGTAAAAGTCGTAGATGGCTCATTTTCTGCAGGAGACGAGGTCTATTTGATCCACTCAGAAAAGAGCTTCCAACCAACAGAAGTCTGACACTTCACTCCAGAATATCAAGCCGACAAAAGCCTTAATGAAGGGCAAATTGGTTATATCGTGACCGGACAAAAATCGGTAAGAGATGTGAAAATTGGAGATACTATCATCAAAACCAAGATCAATAAAAACGAAGGAACCAGCAAATATCATCAGTATTTGATTCCTGGTTTTAGAAAAGTCACTCCTTATGTGTATGCCGGGGTTTATCCGATTGACTCTACTGAATACGACAAACTCAAAGATAGCCTCGAGAAGCTTTCGCTCAATGATAGTGCAGTTGTCTATGAAATGGAGGATAGTAAGGCACTTGGACTTGGGTTTCGTTGCTGATTTCTCGGAATGCTCCATATGGATATCATCAAGGAAAGGCTTTTTCGTGAGTATGGTCTGGATACGATTTTCACGATTCCAACCGTAATGTATCTTGTAAAGTCCAAAAACCTTTCCATTCCGCTGATCAAAACTTGAATGAATATCAAAAGTCTGATTCAGACTGGGCTTTATCGTGAAATTCTCAAAAAAGAAAATCTGACGCTATCCGCACAAGAACAGGAACATTTAGAACACTCCGAAGGGATTTTCGGAACCATGCTAGAGGAGCAGACTTTTGTGAAACTTGCTGAACTCTTGAAACCACGAATCGTCGTAAAATCAGGTTCCGATATGATAGATCAAGGAATGATTGAGGAAATCTTAGAGCCGATCTGAAATGTTGAGATTGTTTGACCTGAAGAATTTGCAGGGAATATTATGGCACTTTGTCAGGAATATAGAGGGAAACTCCAGCATATGGAATACTTGGATGCAACGAGAGTCGTTTGGCATTACGAGCTTCCTATGGGCGAAATCATCGTTGATTTTTATGATCGCTTGAAATCTGCGACGAAAGGCTACGCAACGATGAATTATGAATTTAAAGGTTATCATGCAGATGACCTCGTGAAACTTGACATTTTTATCAATAATGAGAAAGTGGAGGCTTTAACCTGGGTTGTGCATAATGATAAAGCCTATTATCTCGGTCGTGAAGCAGTAGAAAAGTTAAAAACGCTGATCCCAAAACATCTTTTCGCGATTCCTCTTCAAGCCGGACTTGGAAATAAAATCATCGCTCGTGAAAACATTTCTGCTATCAAAAAAGACGTCCTTGCTAAATGTTATGGTGGAGATGTGAGTAGAAAAAGAAAGCTCCTCCAAAAGCAAAAAGAAGGAAAGAAAAGAATGAAAGCTATCGGAAATGTGGAAATCCCGACTGATACGTTCGTAAAGATGATCACGAGAGACTAAAGAATTTCTCATTTACCACGACAAAAATTATGCAAAGACTTGATAAATACCTCGCAAATCTCGGACTAATTTCCCGTAGAGAAGCTACTAATGCTTGTAAATCTTGAAGCATTCTCGTAAATGGAGAAAGCGTGAAAAAATCTGACTTTAAGCTTTTTGGTGGAGAAATGCTGACAGTTTTTGGTCAAGAAATCAAGGTGCTTGAAAAAGTTTATGCGATTCTCTACAAGTCAGCATGCTATATTTCCTCAGATGAAGATGAATTTGGCTATCCGAGCTACAAAAAGCAGATGCTTGATTGCCCCTATGTGCATTTACTGCATGTTGCAGGAAGACTTGATGTCGATACAGAGGGTCTCCTCTTGCTTTCCAATGATGGGCAGTTTATTCATCAGGTCATCAGCCCAAAACGAGATAAAGAAAAAGAATACGAAGTCTGGCTCCAATCACCGATCAACCTCACAGACTGCGAACAGCTCCAAAATTGAGTTCAGCTTGATGATGGCTACCTTACCAAACCAGCAAAAGTCCAGCAACTTGAAGAAAAGAAAATCCTCTTGACCATCACTGAGGGGAAATATCATCAGGTCAAAAGGATGCTCGAAGCAGTCAGGAATAAGGTCATTTACCTCAAAAGACTCAGAATCTGATCCCGAACCCTCGAGGGGCTAGAGAAGGGCGAGCGAAAACTCATCGAAACCTAAAACACTACACTTCAATATACTTCACCTCTTCAGGCAGTTCTGCAACCTCCTTCCAAGGCTTTTCTAAATCGGCCGAATCCCGAGCAGCCCAAGGCTCTTGAGGAGTCGTCACTTGCGGTTTAAAAGGAATTTGAACTTGATTTTCAACAGGCTGAGGGACCCAAAGAGGGGTATAGAGCATTTGCAAAGAATCTTTTACCACATCTTTAGCAGGTTCTTGAACCGAATGCCCTAGCGTCTCTAATCCCTCAAAAACCATCCTTCCACGATCAATCCCCGCATAACAAAGCTTTCCTTGCTTGTCGAAAGCAAAAACTCCGCTCCATCATTCCTTTCCATAACAGTTCTCATCCGTTTGCTGCAATCCTAGAGTCCTAATCGTCGCTGTCTTGAGAAACTCTCTCGACGGCAAATCCTCTACCTTAGCTGCCTCCCAATGATCAGCCTTTCCTCAGAGAAACTTCTGCACTCAGTGCGGTCCAGCAGCATAGAGCGTCCCCACCTCATCAATCGTATAAAGAGAAGCGTCTCCTTCTCTGGTATAATAGCCTCCATCCATTTCTTGAAGCTCAAACGCTTTGATTAAATTCGCTTTCTTCGTAGGAAGTTGTTCCTGAAGTTTCGCTACCTTAGCTACAACATCTTTCGTATCAGCCATTTCTTCCGTTTTCATATCTTGACATTTCCCATTATCAAAACAATGAAAGATCTTGCCTGCCACCGCCACCTTATAAAGCTTTTTTGGCGAAGCGGACCACTTATAAGCTCAATTTTCATCCTTTGGAAGCTGATCAAAAGAAGAAACCTTAACAATCTCATGAGGGATACCATCCACAAGCCATCGCTTAAGCTCATTCGTTGATTCAGCAGATTTCTCTCCATCCTCATTCTTTACTCCTGGTTGAGTTTGCTGCAAAGCTTCATCTACAACATCTGTTTTCCCATCAACTACCTGCTGATCAGAATCAGCATTTTCTTTCTTTTTTAAAGCAAAATTATTGGTATAAGGACTTTTACGCTCATACGCTTCATCATTCCAGAGCGACTTCACGCTCTCGGGTCCGCTCGCCTCAATTCTTTCTTTCATATCTTGAGAAATGAACCCGATCGACAACACACTTTCCGGCGTCAAGGACGCAAGCTCAAGAGATGATAAATCTGATCCAATCCAATCTAATAATCCAGATAAAGCCCTTCTCGTCTGATTTCAGAGAATCTTATCTTCACGAATTTCTAGCAAAGTATCCGCATCCGCTCCATATCCTTTCTGAGCCTGAATCTTGGCAAAATTCGAGCTCTTCTGGATCAAATACGCTAAAGGTGAGTTCTTTTCATTCAGTAGCGAAGAAACAAGTTCCTGCTCTTCAGCACTAAGCCCCTCAAGATCAGCATCATCCGGTTCTTCTTCCGTTGCTGGAGTCGTCTGAACAGCTTCATCTTTTTTTTCACCTGCTCCAGCAGGAGTTTTGCTTGCCATCGCCTCTGGATCATTAGCGCTCGCAATTTCTACATAGTTTTTGGGGGTAGAATCACTTCCGCCAGAAGCTTCAGTAGTATCTTGAGCTCAAGAATTGCTTGTCTCAGGATTCACTACATCAGACGAGGACGACTCACGCAAAGAAACACCCTCTTTCAGCTTAATTTTCCATGTTCCATTCTCCTGATCGACCGCCTTATCAAAAAGTTTCGCCAACGAGCTAAGTCTCTTCTTGGAGCCATCAATCGTAAGACTGCTCTTACCGAGCGCATGCTGAAGAGCTAAATTTTTCTGTTCTTCTGGCAAACTATTCAACTTTTCAAAAAACTGATCGATCGCACCAAAGCTTTCAGTTTTTTCTTTGATATTGATCCCACCGACCAACTGATCCAGTTCAGACTTTAGATTTTTATCTGCCGCTTCATCATTTTTAATAATTTCCATACTTCTCATCTTCTTTCGCTTAAAAAATTAAAGCTTTTCCACTTCCTTGGCTAAATTGAGGATAATCTGAAACATCGCCTCCAAAAACACATCATCAAGTGATGCTTTATGGATATGCACATAGCTGTCCAAATCACGAAAATAGTCATAATGATACGCCAGCTCTCCGAGCCATTTTTGGACACGTTCAAGCTTTTCATCGTGCGACAAACGACTAAACGTTGCTGCCTCTTTTTTCACATCAAGCATCTCAAGCAAACTGAAAATAAAAAAATCTCCTCAAGTATACTTCAAAACCTTACAAAAGTCAAAAAAATCAGACTTTTCTTCCTCGTTGACACACAGCCCAAGATCACTATACTCTAGAACAAATTTTTGCCTCTTATGAAAACCAATGAAACGAATCCGACGTATCTATACAGCTGATCTTAAACGTATCTTTTCCAATCGAGGTGCAATGGTCATTGTGCTAGGACTCTGCATTTTGCCGTCGCTCTATGCCTGGTTTTACCTAAAATCCTCCCGAGACCCTTATGGGAATACCAGAGGCATCAAGGTCGCCGTCGTCAATAATGATATTGGAGCTGTTTTTAAGGAGGAATTTATCAATATTGGAGCAGAAGTTATCAAAGAGCTAAAGACAGATCAAAATATCGGTTGGGTTTTTGTCGATGAAAATATCGCGAACCAAGGGACAAAGCTAGGAAAATATTATGCTTCTATTGTGATTGAAAGCGGATTTAGCGAAAAGATGATCACACTTCTTGATGAGTTTCCTCAGCACCCAGAAATCCGTTATACCGTCAACGAGAAGCTCAACGCCATAGCCCCAAAAATCACCAGCAAAGGAGCAACGACGATCAAAGAAAATATCCAAAAATCTTTCATAGACACCGTCAATCGCGTCCTGATGGAAAAATTGAATCTCGTGGGATTCGATCTCCAAGCTAGCAAAACAAGCGTATATGGTTTGATCGACTTCGTGCATGATGCTCGTGAAAGTTTAGATGCCGTTGATGAAAAAATCAATAAAATTCTGGAGATTTCCTACCGTTCGAGATACCAACTCGAGGAAGCCTATGGCAAACTCCCAACCCTCAAAAACGACATCAATCAAGGGAAAGAAGCGCTCTACCAAAGCAGGATACTTGCCGAGCAAAGCCTCAAACTTTTGGATACCGTCCCAGATCAAATCCAAACCCACAAAACCTCAATCCAAGACATCGCTAGAAGCATTGATAGCGAATTTTCTGCTATCCTTAGCTATGCCGATCAGAAAAACCAGAACCTCGAGAACGATCTTAACCAGATCACCACAAGACTCACCAACCTCGAAAATGAGCTTTGAAGACAAGCTCAGAAAATCACCCAGCGAAGAGATATGATTGATCACCTCCTTCCTCATACGCCTTTGACCGCCCCATTCAATAAACTACTTCAAAAGCTCAATCTCCTCCGTCAAAAAAGCATTTCCATCCGTTCGACTCTTTCACCACTCTCCCAAGACGCCAAAAAAGTCATCGACTTTAGCAAGGATACCCAAACAGCGATCCAAGGCATTCGTCAGGACATCCGCACAAGCCTTGATGATCTCCATGACGATTATGAAACAAATATTGAACCTGCACTGCGTCAAGTCCTGAATCACACCCAAGATCTTTCAACCAGCGGAATAGAAAAACTCGACCGCCTCGAGAATAAACTTCCTGATCTCCAGAGAAACCTTGAAGAAGGTGCAAGGATCATCAATACAGAAACAGAAAAAGTCAGATCCTTCCAAGAGCAACTCCCCAAACTTCAGAAGGATGTCGGCACGATTGATCAGCACCTCCAAAAACTGAAGGCTAGCTGAAAACTAGAAAATTTCATTGAGGTAGCGACCCTCGACCCTAATCGTTTTTCTGAGTTTATCGCTGAACCGGTAAAGCTTGTAGAAAACAAGCTTTTTTCAATCCCTAATTACGGCTCTGCAATGTCGCCTTTCTTTACGACCTTAGCCATCCGAGTAGGCTCTCTGCTCAATATCTCACTCTTTACTACCAAAATCAGAGAGAAAACCTTCTACCACTGCAAACACTATCAAAAATACCTAGGGAAATGGCTCCTCTTCCTCAGCATAGCACTCATTCAGGGAATAATTGTTGCTTTGGGAGATATGTTTTTATTAAACGCTTATGTCGCTAATAAAGGAGCATTCATAGGAATCACGCTCCGAGCAGCAATGGTTTTCTCGATGATTATCTATACCACCGTCGCCACATTCTGAAGTGCAGGGAAAGCAATCGTCATCGTCTTTTTGGTGCTCCAACTTTCCTGAGCTGGCGGCACCTTCCCGATAGAACTTTCTGGTAGCTTTTTTCAAGCAATCAATCCATTTCTCCCTTTCACCTACACAATCATCGCGATGAGAGAAGCCGTATGAGGTATCCTTCGAGAAGTGTATCTTCCTAATATGATCATACTCCTGAGCTTTTTTGGGATATTCCTTTGTGTTGGGATTTTCATTAAACCTCTCATCGCTCCACTCATAGCCCGCTTCGAGCATAAATTCTCTACCTCTGAGCTCTGAGAGCACTAGTAAACCTCACTCTTCTCAGAAATAAATATCGCTCTAACCAGAACGTATGCTCTTTTAAAAAGTTTAAAAATCAGACTCTCCTTCTGAAAAAACAGAGGCAACCAAAGTTTTCCTTGCAAATAGAGGCAAATTCCATATGCTAAGGTCAGTTTTTTTTGAACCTTTTATCGCTGACTATCGCTGAATATGCCTCGTATTGATGATGTAAAGAAAGATTTAAACCTAGATGAAGCCACGTTTGCCAAAGTATACGAAAAAGTTATGGGCAAAAAATTGACCGCAAAAACGGCAACAATTTCTGATAGCAATCTAGAAAAAATGAAATATATCATAGATCAGCTTCCAAAGAAAGCTGCTAAAAAAGCCGCTCCTGCCAAAAAAGCTGATGATGGGAAAATTTTGAAATCAGACGAAATAGGATTTGGAGGAGGCTTCCTTTCTGGACTAGGATTTACCAAACAAGCAGAAAAACCTGAAAGAGAAGATGAAGATAGCTTAGAGCTTCATAATATCGAAATCCCGCTTACTTCAAATAAAGAGACAAGTCAAGAAGAGCTTTCTTTCTCAGATGCACCAAAAATAAGAAACGCTAGGGTTATTGCAAGGGCAGAACCTCGTCCAGTAGAATCTTCTAAAAAACCAAAATCAACTGCGTCAAAGGCAGGAGGAAATATCTCTATCGAACAGGGGACTTACAAAGCCAAAGAAAAACCACAAAAAAGCTGAAGTGGATTAGATTTTTTTGCTGATCATCTAGCACAAAAAAAGCAGCATGAACCAAAAAAGGTAGAAAAACCAGTGTTCAAAAAAGAGGAGAAGCCTGCTCCAACACCAACAGCGAAGGTTCATAAAGAAGCTACAACTTCATCAAATCTCGTCAAGAAAACTGAGGTAACCATTGAAGAAAATATTACGGTAAAAGAATTTTCAGAAAAGATTGGAGTTCCACTTCCAGAAGTGATGAAAAAGCTTATTGCCAACGGAATTATGACAAGTTTGAATGCAAGTTTGGATTTTGATACAGCTTCTCTGATCGCTGAAGATTTAGGAGTTACTCTTAAGAAGAAAGAAGCAACGCTTGATGTACAGAGTTTTATGGAAGGAGATTTGCAGAAGATTTTGGATATTGATAAAGAGGCAGAAAAACAGGTTGAGAGAGCGCCAATCGTGACCGTGATGGGACATGTAGATCATGGAAAAACCTCGCTTTTGGACTACCTCAGAAAAACGAGCGTTGCAGGAGGTGAAGCCGGAGGGATTACGCAATCTATCGGTGCTTCTATGGTAAATTATAATGGAAAGCAGATTACTTTCATTGATACTCCAGGACATGAGCTTTTTACTTCACTCAGAGCTAGAGGTGCAAAGCTGACTAATATTGCGATTATCGTGATTGCAGCAGATGATAGTGTCATGCCACAGACTATTGAATCTATCAACCATGCTAAGTCCGCTGGCGTTCCAATTATTATTGCCGTAACCAAAATTGATAAGCCTGGAAATAATATGGATCAGATTAAAGCTGATGTTGCCAAATATGGACTGACTCCTGAAGATTGGGGAGGAGAAACGCCGTTCGTAGGAGTTTCATCCAAAACTGGTCAGGGTATTGATCTTTTGCTAGAATATGTACTTTTACAGGCTGAAATGCTTGAGCTCAAATACAATCCTGACAGACAAGCGGTAGGAGTAGTTGTAGATGCTTACAAAGATCCAAAACAAGGAGTGGTAGCAAGCTTGATCGTGCTGACTGGAACCTTGAAGAACGGAGATATTATCGTAGCTTACAATACTTATGGAAAAGTAAGGAGAATGCAGAACCGACTCTGAAAAAACACTGGAAAAATCATGGGAGGAGAACCTGTGCAAATCCTTGGATTTACTGAGCTTCCTGAGCCAGGAAGAATTGTTGAGGTGGTTTCCAACGAAAAAGAAGCTCATCAGAGAATTGCCTTTATCAAAGAGTCTGAAGCAAAAGCGAGTGGAGATGGAGCTTTACAACAATTCTTAGCTCAGTTAAAAGCTGGAGATCAATCAAAGATATCAGAATTAAGACTGATCCTCAAGGCTGATGGTTCCTCTAGTTTGGAGGCTCTCAAGCAGGCCGTTGATGGACTTTCGCTTCCAAAGAATGTGACAATCAAGGTGGTACATAGCGATGTAGGGTATTTCGGAGAAAGTGATCTTTCCTTAGCCCAAGCTTCAAAGGCATTATTGATCTGATTTAATATCTCTATGAATGCGCTTCTCAAAAAGAAGGCTGAAGGGCTCAAAATTGAGATGAAAGTTTTTGATATTATTTATGAACTCACAGATTACCTCAATAATCTACTCCTCGGAATGGTAGAAGTAGAGAAAGAAGAAGTAATCGTCGGTAAGCTTGAAATCCTTGGTGTCTTCCACACAGAAACGAGAGAAATGACGGTTGGAGGAAGAGTAAAAGAAGGGAAGGTCAAGAATAAGCTTAAATTCAGAGTCTATAGAGGTGATGATATTTTGACAAACGGAGAAATCCTTTCTCTTCACCGTAATAAAGACGAAGTAAAAGAGGTAAATGCGGGTGAAGACTGCGGTATGAAAGTAAAAATCGGAAAGAGAATCGAAATGGGAGATATGCTTGAATTTTATGAAATGCAAGAAGTGAAAGCATAAACCTTAACCGACAAAAATACTCCCTCAAAAAAATAAAAAAAAGAAGCGCTACACCTTCTTTGTAGCCTTCATTTTTTTGATATTCAGCTCAAGTTCCTGAATTTCAGACTTAAGTTGATCAAGTTCACTTTCCTTCTCAGCAAGTTTTACAGGATCCGCCAAAGGATTCAAAGAAAGCGCTACTAAAGTCGACCTCAAATATTCCAAGGTCTGCAATTTCGAAGTATGCTCCTTCTCAAGCTGCGCCAAACAATCCTCATGCTGAGGAAGATCAAGAGCTTTAATTCCAACCGTAATATCAAGAATCATAAAAGTTTCAAAACCTGAAGGGAAAACCTCATTCGCAGCTAAATACTGAATTTCTTCCGTCTTAAAAAGCAATTTCAAGCTTGATTCATAAGATTCTATTAAACGTAAAATATCCGAATTCGCCTGAACACACAACGCAATAGGAAGATGTTTTTTCAGCTGAAGCTCCGCTCTCTTGAGCTGAATTCCCTTCAATATATCAAAAAGAAGGAAGGTCCTATAATCTTTCACACCATGAAGTTCTTCTCGATTTACCACAGACTTTACAGGAAATTTCAAGACTCCTTCAATCATCGAAATAAATTCAGGAATAATCGGAGATAAGAGCTCCAAAAGAGATAAAAACAACTGACCTGCCAAGAACCTAGATTCCTCATGAGCTTCCCCTTTTACCAAGGCAAGATACCAAGAAAATGCTCCTCTGGTAAAGTCTTGCAAGGATCATAAAGCAACAGAAAAGGCTGATTCTCACGGCAATTTCTCCTCAAACGCAGATAATAACTCCTTCCACTGAGAAAAAAGCCAATACTCTTTTCCTCAGAGACGAAGCTCTCAAACCTCATCCAACTCAAAAACGCCCTGCTCATAAAGCACCTTAAAGAGATTCCAAAGATGCTTTAAATATTCAAAAGAAACAGCCAAATCTGACTCTGTATAAGCTTTTCCACGAGCAACAGTAAATCTTAGAACATCTAAACCATAATCAGAGAGCTCACTTTCCCACCTTGCCTGTAAAGGGAAAGCTTTCTCATCAGCATGAAAAGGCACAAAAGAAAAACCTGAAGTTTCCTGAAGCACAAAACTAAACCAGAGAAAATACTCCAAAAATAAAGGGAATACTTGCTGCTGCTGAAAAAAAAGCTTCAAACCCTGACTCCTAGAGAAACAAGCCAAAGACTGAAGAAAAACATCAGAACAAGCAACTGAATGGAGCGTCCACTGATCTCAGAATAATACAGTAGGCAGAAAGCGGAAAATCCCCTTTGCGTCCATTTGTAGCCATGGAATTTTTTCCAATTCTAATCCAATGCGTTCAGAGATCATCTCATGATCATTAGATTTCATCAGTGCAAACAAAGAATCCTCCTTAGAAACAGAAAAAGAAAACTGATCAAAAAAAGCATTCCACCTCTCTTCCGACATAAAATAAAGCGCATCAAAAAGGTCACTAATTGAAAATTCAAAAGGCAGTTGCTGCTCAACAAGAAGATACAAAAGCAAACTTGAAAAAGCAGATCAACAGCTCCTCTCACAAATTTGATACCTAAAACACTTCACCTCTCCTGTCATAACATTACAAAGAAACGGCAATCTAGGCTGGTAAATATTTTTGGATTCCAAAGACAATTTCACTGAAAATGGCTGACGCCCTTCTTCCGAAAGCTCTGGAAATTCCTTCTCCATCCACTTTCAAAAATCGTCTCAATACTGAGAAAAATCCAAAATAATACCCGGAACGATTCTCCTTATTAAACGAGTATTCGTTTCACTCGAATAAGGAATCTTTTTCTTGACCTCCTGCTTAGAAACAAGATTTCCTATCGTAGCAAGTGTTTCAGTAATATTTTCAACAAAATCAAAAGCTGGCTTCCCTCCAAAGTTTGGGATATCTGAAACAAAGAATCCCTTTTCATCAATAACTTCATCTTGCAAAGAAAGACGATACTGTTGCGTTTTCCTCAAATGATATTCTCACAAAAGCGGATTCAATCTAAAAATCCCATTATCTTTAACAGTATCCAATCCTTCTTCTCAAAAAATAGGAATCGATTTATTAAGAATTGGAATAATAATTTTCTTACCAATATGCTTTTTGTATCTTTTATCATTCGGATGGACAAGTACTCCTTTATCAGAAAAAAGCTGCAAAGGATCATCAATAACGAGCGGAAAAACATCATTCTTCGTCTCCACAAAACACTTAACCTCAAGCTGTGTTTGCATCTCTTCTTTCCAAACAATATCTTCAGGCTCTACGATCGTTTGAGTAGTAACATCCCACCAAACAAGCTCTTGAGAAAGCTTCCAAACCTGTTTCTCCTCCAAAAGATCAAAAAGCCTCTGAATCCTCTCATTCTGAAACGTAGAACAAAAATGGATACCCTCATTACCAAAAAATTGAGAAAGTAAAGTCTGATTTTTTTTCTGTGTTTTCCTATAAACAGACAAAAGCCTTTTCTCTCTCGCCAGATACGGCAGTGAAGCTTTTCAAGACAATACTTTAGTAAAATCTTTATTGAGTGCACCATCAATAAATAAAGGAATCAAGTGCTTTCCCAGAGAACGAGAAATCGCCTTCCATTGCATATCCTGCACAATAAGTTCTCCAAGTTGCTGAAGAGAAAAAGTCTGATAAGAAGGGAGAAAAACCGGGAAAACTCCATCAAAAGAAGAGGAATCTTGAGATCAAAAATGATGAAATTGATATTTTTTATTTAATTTCATTAAACTTTACTATCAGCATAAAATATTCCAAATTCTAGAAACGGCCAAACAGGCTAGGCATTATAGTGATAAAGCCTATACATCAAATAAATAAGGAAAGTACAAGCAAGAATCATCAACATATCTTCAAAAGGACCAACCTTTACCTTTTCTGCTTTAGTCAAAACAAGCTGTTCACCATCATTACAAATAGCCTCTACGTCATAATAGGCATAAATATCCTCCTCCGCAGTATTATCAAAAGGATATTCATATCTTGGAACAAGAGATTCCCCAACAAATTGCCTGTCACTTCCATCCTCATATTCAGACCTATAAATCAGATATTTTTCCACATTCGCTACTTTATTTCGGACGAGATAGTGCTTATTTCAAATCTTCTTAGTAGAAAACTGAATATTCTTGACAACACAAAGCGGCTTATCCAAAACCGCCACATCATGAGAATCTGGATCTGCAGGATCAGCCAGATCAGAAGGTAATCCGCCACTTGTTAGAGGATCAACCGTAGCCGCAGTTCCTGATAAAATTGGCATATCAAACTGAATAACCTGAGAAGGTAGTCCTTCAGGGACATGCTCAGGAGTCGTTGCCAAAACTTGAAAAAAATACGATTTCCCATAAGAAAAACCTGAAAGAGTTGCTTGAGGTTTCTTAGTAAAGGCTGTAGCAATCAATTGATCCTTCTCCAATCAATACTTTACAGCATAATCAGAGCTCTCTCCTCCAAGAGTTACCCAAGAAAGATCTAAAGTCCCAGCAAGATTAGGATTAAGACTGATTCTCACTTCACCAATTCTAATATGATCTCTAACAGAAAATGACAATACCTTATCATACTTCTTAGTAAGTTCTGAAGCAATAAGTTCTGTATTCACAATGATTTCTCCAGTAGTAGTAAGCGTAACATTTTTAGTAAAAAGCCCATCCTTTTCTTTATCCAAAGGATACTCCTGCCCTCACGAAAACAAAAGTTTCGCAGAACTCACACGTTCATCGGTAAAAACTTCAAAACGAACTTTATCTCAGATTTTTAAGTTCTGATTTGGAGTCATGGTAATTGACTTAAATAAGTTATCAGACAATGGTTGATAAAGAAAAGTTCTTTTATCCGAAAGTCCAACAATCTGATTATTCAAACCAACAGCTTTTAGCTCCAAGACATTTGTTCACGCCTTTTGAAGTGGAATGGTTTCATTGAATAATCCATTAGTATCAGTCATTGCCTCTTTTACCATTAGATCATTCAAATAAACCTGAATACGAGAGTTTGATAATTCTGGAGCATTTGCCATCACACTCATAGAACTCTCTGTTTCTGTCCCATTTTGAAGAGGAGAAAGAAGCTGAATATTTTTAAGGTTAAGTTGATCATCAGAAGAGACAATAATCGTAATCGTTCCAGTAGCTGAATCTGAAGCGAGATCCTCGACTTTCAAGACAAAAGTTCCAGCCTTTTTTACTTGTAATCCTTTAGAATAGGTTTTCACTCCCTGGTTAGAAAGCTTCATTTCTCAAAATCCTCCTTCAGGTAAAGTATAATCAAAACGAGACAAATTATCTCACTCAATTTCTAGGAAAAGCCTTCCCTCATAATCCTTCATAATCTGCCCATTCTTAATTGCTTTTACCGTAAGATCAACGGGTTGATTCACACTAAAAGTTGCAGGATTTACCTCCAGTTGAAAACTATCAGGACTTCCCACCGCAAATGTTGTCATCCCAAATAAACCTAGAAAAACACTGCAAAATACAAAGAATACCTTTTTCATCAAAAGAAAAACTAAGGTAAAAGAGAATGTTCCGTAGAAGAACTTAAATTTCCGATCTTAAGAGAGACAGAGTTTTCTCCACGATAAAGCATCGCTTCAGACAAAACAAGCTGATCCTCTTCTCAAGAGAAGGGAATCTGAATCCAGTCACTATTTAACATATAATGAGAGAGATTCTCCAGTTTCGCTCTAAAGATCCCTGACCCATCTTCCAAAATACTAAAAGTCGCTCCAGAACTTTCAGGAAGCACGAGACTTAATTTTGCAGGATTATAAACCAATTCAAAAATTAAAGCATCACCTCATTGAAGCTGCTTTGAACCAAAAAGTTCAAAAAGCTGATCATGAACTTTGTATGCAACATCTCGCCCTTGTTTCTCAATCGTTTCAATTTCTGAAATATCAAGAACGCTCGCCGTTAGCCTACTCCAATCTTGCTGAGAAACTCGAAAAATTCCAAAAGCAACAAAGGGAGAGAGCAACAAGATCCCAATATTTTTTTTTAGAAGAGCTACTTTCCCCATTTTATCAATTTCAAAAAAACCAAAGCCAGAATTAGACCACAAGAGGAAGTGTATAGAAATGTGCCAAAAAGTCAAACAAAATTATGGAGAAAAGGGATTTTTTCTCAATTAAGTATTCTGCAAAAAGGGTAAAGGCTGCTGAGCTTCAACCTCTTTTTTCGCTTCACCATCTTTCGTCTTTATTCTCATGAGCTTCTTTACCAAAAGATACATACTTAACACCGCAAGAGCCCCTCCCAAAACAATAAAAGAATCATCCATTCCAATTTTTGCAACGATCATTCCAAAAACCAAAGAGCCGATAATTTCTCCAATCCTACTAGCAAACTCCTGCAATCCAGACATCAGTCACCTATCTTTTGGTCTAGCATATCCAATTACCAATGCAGAAGTAACCGGAGAAAGCATCGCAATCACCAGAGAAATTCAGAAGCTCAAAACAATAATTGCCCAAAAATTATGATACAATCAGAGCAAAATATACAAAAGTGCACCAATAAAAACTAAAATAGTAATCAGAATTTTTTTACTATATTTATCTCAAAATCCTCCGATCAAAACGTTAATCACGTAAGGAAGCCTCATCACAGCGAACAAAATAGCAATTTCAGAAAGAGAAAGATTATTATCATTCGCAATAATCGGAATAAACAAAAATCCCACATAATTCATAAAACTTACCAAAGCCTGAGCAGAAAGTGCAGTATACATTGATCGACCATACGATTTCAGAGTAGAAAACATCCTTTTCCACGAAGCAAAAGAAACTGCCTCCTTCGAAAAGCGAACTATTACCCCTCTTTTCCCAAAAAGTTTCCTAATATTACACAAGTCTACGTCAACATCAGTATCTACAGAATTTACAAGAAAGTTCCACTTTTTCCAAGATTTAGAAAATTTTTTCTTAATAAAATCCTGAATCTTTCCATCCTGAAGCAGAGACAACAACGCAAAAATAATAATAAAAAGATACATATAAGGAAGTTCAAGATAGGAAACAAGAAAAGCACTAAGCAAAGCTCAGATTACATATGCAAGATTAATACTGGAGAAATAAAAACCGAAAATCTTACTGCGGTTACTATGCTGAGTTCCCTTCCCATAAAGCACACGATAAGTCGTAAACATCATAGAACTCGCAATTCCATTCAAAACAACAGCTAGCACAAGAAGCAAAGGAGAACTATGCATTCCTGCCAAAAAGTAAAAAAGCCCAGAAAAAATATATACCAATTTCCCAGCCAACAAAAGATATCTTGCATTTCATTGATCATTCATCACACCAACAGGAATCACAAGAAACAATTTTATGACAGCCAATAAAGTTCCAATAAACATCAGCCCAAATCCTGATCCAAGAATACTTTTTACATAAACAGAGAAAAAGGTATCTCATCCTAATCACCGTCCCATCATAAACAAAAAAAGCGAGATAGAAACCCATCTAATATTGATCGGTAATGCTGCTTTTTTTTTCCAATTTCCTACTATTTGTAATAAGGTCGTGCTTTTTTTCTTCATACAATCAAATAAGGTTTTAAAAAACCAAGCGTTTCAAGTATAGACAAAACTTTATAAAAAGCAAAAAAGCAACAAGAAATCTCTTTAAGATTGATTTAAAAAAGAAAAATAGCTAGCAAAAAATATATCCTATAAAAGAATCATCTCAGAAACAGAATAAACATTACATTAAAACAATAAAAACGTCAGATTTTAATTCACAGAACATCAAATTATAGAGAAAAGAATCTTATTTAATCAAAGTGCGAAGCTGACTAGTTCCCTCAAAAATTATTTCATTTGTCCTAATAATATCTTCCATAATCTCATTTGGAGCTCTATGGATAATTTCTTTGATATTTGCAGGATTTTTTGCAGAAAGATCATAGTCTTTGATCTCTGAAGATGTCACAACCCAAGAATGAGGTCAGACTTCTCTTTTTTTGAAAGCTAAAATCATACCTTGAAGCTCCTCAAAAGTAATTGGCTTATTCTTAGTCAATTTACGACCAAGGTCAATCTCATAATATCGAATCTGCTCGGTAGCTTTAGTCTTGTCAAAGAAGATAATGTTGGTCTTAACTCCACTATACGGTAAGAAAATCCCCGCAGGCAAAGAAACTATAGAATGCAAATTAAAGTCTGAAAGCAACTGCTTTTTGACTTCCTGAAAAGCATTGGAAGTATTGAACAAAACTCACTCTGGGACAATGATCGCAGATCTTCCTCAGGTTTTTAATCTTTTCATAAAATGTTGGAGGAAAAGCATCTCTGTCGCATTGGTCTTGATAGGGAAATTAGACTGAATAGCATCTTTTTCTTTTCCTCAAAAGGGAGGATTTGCAAGGATAATATCATAAGCGTCCTTTTCCTCAAAATCCCTAATATTGTCTACAAGCGTATTTTTCTTGTTAATATTAGGATTTTCGATACCATGGAGAATCATATTCATTACTCCCATAATATAAGCAATCGGTGTCTTTTCATTTCCCCATAAAGCTTCATGATTGAGCCAAGTAAGCTGCTCAGTAGTACTCGCTTGAGGTCTGAGGTATTGATACGCTTCTATCAGAAAACCACAAGAACCTGTGGCACCATCATAGATTGTTTCTCAAATCTTTGGATCAAGACACTCTACCATGGCTTTAATCACTGCTCTTGGAGTATAGTATTCCCCACTATTTCCTCCATCATTCCCCATCCCTTGCAAAAGGTCTTCATAAATTTTAGAAAGGTCAAATAAATCTGACTGCGACTGAAAATTCATTTCATCAATAATATCAATAACCTCCCTGATCGTATTTCAGTTTTCTATTCTATTTTCTAGAAAGTAGAACATCTCCCCAATCTTATACTTCATACTATGATAGTTACGCTCTCCATTACGAAAAGACTTGAGATAAGGGAAAAGCTGGGTGTTGACAAACTCCTTTAGATCATCTCAAACAAGAGCCTTCGTATGATCTAACTTTCCATCTTTTTTAGGAGCCGCTCGAGAGGATCGCTGATAGGCGGGTGCAAGTAATCTGGTATATTCCTTACCATTGAGCATACTTTCTAATACATGAGCTGATTCATAGTCATCAAGAAACTTGAGAAAAAGAATCCAGCTGATCTGCTCTGTATAATGCATTGCCCCAGAGATTCCATCATCACGGCGAAGAATATCAGTAATACGATTGATTTGTGCTTGCATACTAAGATTAAACAAAAAATAAAATCTGATTTTTATTTATTTTTTAAAAAATATTGACCGAGAAGTGCTACGGTTTCAGTGACAAGATGCTTTTTTACTCGGAGTTTTTGAGTATCAGTGAGCAGTTCTCCTAGCCCTATAAGTACGGTATTAGGAAGGAAATACCTTGGAATAATCTCTTGAAGCTCTCAGATAAGCTCGTGTAGAGACTTCCCTGACCTAAGCTCAATCACTGCATTATCACAAGGGAAATCCTGAGCAAGGAAATAATATACATCAAAGAGATCTCTAGGATATGCTCTCTCATAAAGAGCAACTATCTTATTTGCTACCATAGAAGACTGACTCATACAATATACTTGAGTATTCTCAATGGTTTTTCGCTCATAAATATTGCCATCAAGCGGTCTTTTATTGACCTCTACTTTGATATTCATAGTCGATGGATCATAGCGAAAAATCCAACGATGAAGCTCCTTTCCTAAAGTCATATTCTTAATTTCTCCAATATCTTCCAAAATATCCTGCATTATCTCTAATAGATCTGGCTCCTTACTATAATCTAGTAAATCTAAATCAATATCTGTAGAGAATCTCGGTAAACCATAGCAAAGGAAAGCCAGCGTTCCTCCCTTGAAAGCAAGTACATCCTTAAGCGGACTTTGAAAAATACGAATAAGAATTTTGAACATAAATTCTTTGTGCTTATTATAATTGAGCATTGAGAAGCTGTTTAATTCTTAAAACCGTTTTTTTAGGATAGAATGGATAGAGTTTTTCTATTCTTCTCTGATTGATCAACTCTGGCGCATCAATACTCGCCTTGGGATGAAGATAGATATAATCACACAAAGCTCTCTCAGGAGTTGCCATACGATAACAATCATAATCTCTTATTCCGATCAGATTTTGAGCAATCTTTGGCTGAATACGATAATAGATAAAATGCTGACCATCAATATCATAACTCCTTGATTTGAAGGTAACTGAGCTGACAGTATCCCCATAAAACTGAAAGAAAATACCTTCTCTAAAAAGTACCGTTTCACAAGAAATATAAGCATCAGAATTGAGTTTGCATGAGAACTCAAAAGGATCATATATCGGGAAAGTCCAAATTCCTTTGATCGGATTAAGCAAAGCTTTTGACTGTTTTGCTCTTTGCAAAAAACTTTTCAAGCCTGCTGATGTAGGGATTTGAAGATAGCTAGTAAGCTCCTCTATATTAAAGACCGTTTGCTTGGTCATCATAAGTTTTGTTAGTTGCTTCATTTTGTGTACAGAAAGTATTTGAAAACGAATACTTTATAACGATAACTCTAACTTTTGCAAGAAGAAAGAAAAGAAAAATCTGACTTCAGATCCTCTTCCATTCCTTGAGTGAGGACTTTTTCTAAACTACTCTGCCAGAGCTCATCGCAGTGCTCGATTTGGCTATTTACTTGAGTTTTGAGCATAGTGATCTGTTGATGGACTTGATCAAGATAGGATACGATTTGGGATTGCGTTTCTAAGTCAGGTAGAGGAATTTCAATATTATCTATATAAGTCTTACTAATATTTGGTTGAGCTCATCAAAAACTATCTCTAATAATCTTATCCCTCTCTTTTAACAAAAAATAGTAAATATACTTTTCGACGAACTTATTTTGAGTATTTTGAATAGCACAAACAGCTTGATTTGTTGCCGCATCTATTCATAGAATTCATAACTTTCACGCAGTTGCTCCGTACATAGCAAGTAATAAAGTTCCTTTAGTAAACTTTTTTGCAGAAGAATTTTCAAGCCCCAATAAAGTAATTGTTTCTGTGTATTTTGTAATACAATCATTATCTTCCAACTCTCATGATTTCAATCGAACAATCCCCTCTCATCGATATAATGGATTTGACCTGCTAGGAGTTCCACCACTCTGAGTTTTTGCAATTTCGCCAAGCTTTACCCATTTCCAATTATTTAAGTTGTATGCTCTCTCTCTCTCTCTCTCTCTCTAGATCCTCAGAAAGCTAGGTCAAGACTAGAATTTCGCATCTCATCAAGCATCGCAAGTTGAGACCGATATTCACTCTTGAGCTTGGAGATCGTTGCATTGAGCTCATCCAGATAGGCGACGATTTTCTTTTGCTCTTCAAGTGGGGGAAAGGGGATTTGGATTTCAAGAATTTGTTTTGTACTCAAGTTTGGGATTGCTGATCATGAAGATTTGTGTAAGTTTTCTTCAATTTTTGTTCATAAAAAATAATGACAATATTTTTTTGTAACATCTTCTTTAAATATAAACTTACCAACTCTTTGATTTAAATAATAGTTTTTGTTTTTATTATTAATTGCTAATTTTCATGTAGTTGCTCAAGACATTGCAATTACAAGCTCTCAAGGATAAACTATATAATTATCTAAATTATCATAATCATTAACATCAAAAAAAACCAATTTATCATCAGAAAATCAGTTATTTTGAATGTTTGAAATTCTGAGAATAGGTTCTCACTTCTCTCTGAATAATTCACTTTTAAATGTGAATCAATTTTGGAACTTACATATTTCTCAAAGTTTTTTAAGTTGTCGGTTGGATGAAAGCATGTATTATTGAATATTATATATTAAAAGTTAAGACACATCATATAAAACGACTTCATTCAAATTTATAACAACATTTATAGTTTTCAAATATTGATTTCAATAGTTCATGTGTAATTTGTCTAATTGCCATATATTCTAGTTTTTGGATAGGCCTATATCAACCTTTCCGATCTCAAGCAGCAATTCATAATAAATGGTTTCTTATTATTTTTTCATATCATGCATCAAAATTTAAATCAACATGTGCTCAAATTTTATTTGCAATATTAAAAACTACATCTTTACGAGTCAGAGAAGCTCCATCAGTATCAATGAAGACTTTTCCATTCCGCCACTCATTAAACGATACTATTTTACAATCAGGAGCATGATCCAGAAGCGCAAAAGCTTTATCATTTCAAATCACAAACTCCATCAATCAAACATATGGTCATGGCATAAATCCTTTATTTTCAATACATTCTACTGAAGTATCATAATATGACAATTTTTCTTTATATCACATTTGTGTTAATAATGAAACTGACCTATTAGTATCATGTATTAAAAACCTAATTCTTATTGCCAAGTTCATAGCCGCAAGAAAATCTCCTTTATCAAAATCTTTTATTGATAATTGAATGAGTTGAATTTGGATATCAAATTGTTCCTCTAATTCTTTATTTATCATTATATAATATGTAAAATATTTAATAGCTTAAAGAGGCAATATCTGTAATTGGGTTAATTTTTGTAATATTCGATAGACTATAATAGCAACTATCAAATATATTAAAAAATAAATAATTGACTTTTCTGTTGATGTTCTTGCCTGTAATTTAGATGCAAAAATTCGCGTAATAGCATAACAAATTATTCTAAGAATAATATAAATGGAAAGAATTTGTAGCAAAACCCATTGAATTGCCTGATTAGCAAAAATAGGATATTACTCTATTGTAAAATAGCAAACGACTCAACGAATAAAATAACTAATATCTTTTACTATTAAGTACATATTCAACGTAAACGAGTAAAACCGCATTATTGTTCAAACAATGGAGAGATTTTTAAAATACATCATTCTATCTCACTTTTCAAATCTTTATAATCATCTCATATTGTTATAATAACTTGTATTCCTTCCTGTATGAATCATTTTAAATAATTAAATATAGCTTTTTTATATATCCCATCTCATGAATTTAAATCAGCAAATGTATTATCAATGACAAGTGGAGGAAGGAAAAATCTTGTATTCTTTTTAAGACAAAGATACAAATATTTGATCATTATAAGATTCACAAATATATTTAATCCATTATCCACGTTAAGTTTTGGACCTATCAAATCTTTTTCTATACTAAATTTTTCAGCCTGCAATTCTTTTTCTAATACACCCAATCCTACATTTTTTATTTCATCATTATAAAAATCTTTAAATTTTTGAAAATCTGGATTATCCTGAGACAACAATGCTCATAATTTAGCGACATCTTGATTAATTTCTCATTCAATGTAAGTAATTCAACAATCAATATTTATGCCAATCTCTTCCCACAAAGAACTCACTAATCATTCTGTTACAACCTCCTTGTCAACAAAATCCAAAACACCAGAATAGAATCCAGTTTTTAACAAAGATTTATTATTGTCTCTTTTTAATTTTTCTATACTATTTTTTTTCTCTCTTAATTCATTACTATACCTATCAATAAGGCTTTTTAATTCATTTTTCCTATCAAGCCAATATCCTTTTTGATAGACCGTCAAATTAATTTTAGAACCAGTAAATGCTAAATATTGCTCAATTTTTAAAAGATTAATTTCCAATATAGATAGCTTATCAATAATTGCATCAACTTCAATCTGTATTTGAACAATACTTTTAACTTCATTTTTATAAATTTCTTCCTCTGTAAACAAGGAAGCTTCTTGTCTTTTTTTTATTTCTTTTTCTTCCCTTTTCTTGCTCAGATAATTAGATATAATTCGATTAAGATTATCTTTACTTTTATCTAATGTTTTTACTTTCTCCTTTTTTTCGAGATTTCCATATAAATTACTGAGTACATAACTAACTCACGGCAATAGTAAATATAAATATATAGGGAAAAAAGTTCTATGTGTTGCTGTAATTGATATATTCCCATATATATTTCTTGGTAAAAAAATATTCCCGTAATTATATTTATTTAAAAATCGAAAAGAAAAAAACAAATCTTTCAATTGAAGTTTTACAATATTCTTTGCTTTTATTTCTTTAGGTAGAGTAGCCAAACTAAATAGACTATCGTAAAAATGAAATAAATTTGAAAACTCATCCATTAGAATCTCTGTTTTTGACAAGTTTTCTCATACTTTTTTCCCATATTCACAATTATTCCAAATATATTTTACTCATTCAACCGATATTTCTGTTATTAATAAACTTTCTTCTCAATTTAGAAGAAATCTAACTTCAACTCTTACATTATCAAAATTGGATTCTTTTTCTTTAGTAAGTGTAAAATATGTTTTGATAAAATTATTCAAACTTATAGAAGAAAAAGGAAAGGATCCTATGAATAAAAACAATAAAAACAAACTTTTTCATGTATTACTATCTCAAATTATCGCATTAACTAAATTAGTAGAAAAAGTTGTCTTAGAATTTAGTAATAACTTACCTTCTAAATATCCAAATATACTAATGCTTTTAATAAAATAAGTAGGGTTCATATTGGATAAATTAAAAAACTAAATATCAAGTGTAATTTTTCATTCTAAAAGCAATCTATCTACCAAATAAGAAAAATAAACTTTCATGTATTCTTTATCATATATACTACTATTTCATTCTACTAAAAGATTTATATAGTAGGTTCTTTCTTCCAAAGAAAGTTTGTTCTTATCAATAAATCCCTCTACATATTCTAACAATTTTTGTTCTGTATTTTTCATATTCTTATAATATAAAATAAACTATATCATCATATTTTTTATTTTTTCTATTTTATTTTGATCTTTAAATAATGCAAGGTGTTTTCATACGAGATCGTTCTCTTTGATATATTTTTCCAAATCGGCTATTTGAAAATTAATATCACACGAATTCAATAAATCTACCATGATCTTATAACTATCTGCACCATTATCTCCAGAATATATTTTACGAATTTGCTCATATGTGGAATATGGGTCTTCCTGTTTTATCTCTCATAGAAGAGTAGTTACCTTTAAAGGATCTTGTAAAATTGAGGCTGAATCCTTTCTATTTTTGTGTAATTGCTCATAGAACCACTGAGTGATCTTTGATGACATATTGGGATTTCTTATTTCATATGCCAACATCTTTAAAATAAACTGATTTGCTTCCTCTTTTAGTTTGTATGGTGATATAGTATCATATATCTCGCTAACTCACCAACTTTTATGAGAGTTATTTTTAAAAATATGCGCAAAAAGAATCTCTATGGCCGAAGTTCAAAATGATTCTTTATATAAATTTTTTAAATGACTTTTTATTATAATATCATTATCATCTTTTCTCTTCGGTCAAGCAAAATCATGGTCATACTTTAATTCAATTTTGATAGCATTATACATTGTAAAAAAAGAACCATTATCTTCTTCTAATGAATACTGTCATAATGTTGTTCAAAAGTTAAATGTTTTAGACTCATTTGTCATAATAAAAAAGAAAATAGAATATTTTGATAAATCTTGAATAATTTTTGATAATTCTATAATTTCAGTTATACCTTGCTCAAAAAGTCTTTTTATCTTGGAATCCGTGAAGTGCTTTTTTTGTTCTATTCCTTTTGTTTGGCAAAAATAAATAACCTGACTGTTTTTTGAAATAAGTATTGTATCATCTAAAATTTCTCATTTTCAATACCAGTCTTTTATTCAAAAGATATCAGATAAAAACAATTGTTTATTATCATAATACATAATACCATCTCTATATTGATTAAAAAAACTTAGAGCTTTTATAAGCCCCATAACATATTGAAAATATTGTTTACCCATTTCATTAGCCATTGTATAACATTATCAATCTAAATCCTAAATAACTCCCTCTGCAAGTCCTTCCATACCTGCATTAATACCTCTTGCCCACCAAAGGCCTTTGTAAAATCCACAATATTGATCTGACCACGACCATAAAGCTTTATCAGTTCTCCCATCTTGGACTGCACGAGTTCCGTACTTCCATGCTCCTGATAATATGCTAAGAGATACTCTAAAAAAGCTTTTGCACTCAGATTTTCAATTTTTTTCATCAAGGATTGCTCTAACACTCGACCAACTCTTTCAGTTCTTGTCTTCATTTCCTCACCATAACTTAGATAGGTCAAGACATCAAAAAGATCACTCTCTGGAGCTTCAAACATCGCCTGAAGTAAACTAAAATGCTCTTCATCCAGTCCAATTTTCCTAAGCTCTAGGAGCAAATCTTCTCTTGTTTTGGGATCAGATCGAAGGGTTCTCAGCTGCTCTTCTGACTGATACAGTGCTGGAAGCTTACCAACAAGAGTCAAGAGATATTGTTCTGCTGTTAAAGGTTTCCCATCCTCTCCGATATATCTGGTTTCAATATTGATGATTTTGAGCTCTCTATTATCCAGGAGTTTGACTTTGAGTTTCTGCTTTGGAATATGAGGCTCCTCAGAATCAACAGAAGAAACAGGATCAAAAGTCTGATGTTTTTCTTTTTTTGACTCTTTTGCTTGGTCTTCTGGAGACACTGTAGAGATCGGACCATCTCGCTTCTCATCATAAAAAAGATTCGTTGCTCCAGTAAAATCAATAATTGTAAAATAATCCTTCCCCTCAAAGACTCTTGTCCCACGACCAATAATCTGCTTAAACTCGACCATACTTCCAATACTGCGGAGCAGAACGATATTTCTGACATTCTTGGCATCTACTCCTGTTGTGAGCATCTGCGAACTCGTCAAAATAGTAGGAATCGTTTTCCCATTATCTTGAAAAAGCTCAAGATATTTTCTTCAGATTTCTCCTTCATTACTCGTCACTCTCACGCAGTAATTTCCATCACGCACGGTTTTATGTTTATTGATCGCATCTCTCATCAGTGCAGCATGCTCCTGATCCACACAGAAAATGATCGTTTTTTCATGAGGCTTGATATGTTCTAGGATTGTTCTTGCAATGAGATCTATCCTCTCAGGAACGATAATTTTTCTATCAAAATCTTTGAGCTCATACAAATCTTTTTCTTTATTTCCACCGAGAATCTCGACTTTATCATCTATTACCAATTCATCAAGATTGGTCCGGATTCTTTTGACTTTATATGGAGTAAGAAATCCGTCTTCTATTCCTTCTTTGAGTGAATATTGATAAACTGGCTCACCAAAATAAGCATAAGTATTGATATTATCCTGATTCTTTGGTGTGGCTGTCATCCCAAGATGCACTGCTGATGAAAAATATTTAAGGATTTCTGCCCAGTTCCCATCATTCTTTGTTCCTCCCCTATGACATTCATCAATAATAATAAGATCAAAAAAATCTGGATC
This sequence comes from SR1 bacterium human oral taxon HOT-345, assembly GCA_003260355.1. Taxonomy (GTDB): domain Bacteria; phylum Patescibacteriota; class Gracilibacteria; order Absconditabacterales; family Absconditicoccaceae; genus HOT-345. The sequence continues at coordinate 63,383 of MPSQ01000001.1, read as the reverse complement.
ATACTGGAGGTAATATCCACTCTCCAAAGCCTCACTACCAACTAAAGTTTCTTCTATAATTTCAGTCTCCTCATCCGTCCCCGAAATCAAAGCTTGATAAATCGAGAAAAACACATTTGCACTAGTGGGCACTTTCCCAAGCGCTTTTTTTATTTCTGATCCTTTGATTCTCTTGCAGTCTTTTTCTATAGGATTAAAAGTATTAAGTGCCTGATCGATCAAAATATTTCTATCCGCCAAAAACAGTACACGAGGACGACGGTTAAATCAGCTTTTTGACCATTTTGCTTGGAGAAGCTTGTAAACAATCTGAAATGCAATAAAGGTTTTTCCAGTCCCCGTTGCAAGCGTAAGTAAGATTCTTTCCTTACCCTCTGCTAAAGCCGACAATGCTCTAGTAATCGCTAAATCCTGATAATAACGAGGCTTTTTATCACTATCAAGAAAATAAGGAACAGATAAAAGCTGTTGCCTAAGAACAGCATGCTCATCCGTATATCTTTCATAGAGTTCCTCAGGGCTTGGAAAAGATGAGATTAGTTTTCCATCCCCCTCCTGCATATCTCGTTCATAAATCTCTTCTCCATTGGAAGTATAGACCCACCTCACCCCGAGTTTCTTTCCATAATTTTTAACTTGCTCAAGTCCTTCTGTCACAAGGGAACCATATTTCTTCGCCTCAATAATCGCGAGATTTAGTCCATACATCTTGAGAAGATAATCAAGAAAAAGTGGAGCTGATCTTTTTCCTCCGGGGAGTTTACGCCCATCAGTAAAAGACCGTTCTCTAACGATATATTCCTCTTTCCAACCTTGAGCATAAAGTTTGGGGTCGATGAATTTAGATCTCGTATCAGCCTCTGAGAACATTAAACCTAAAAAAATAAAAGAACAAAGAAAGTATAAGCATTCCTGTCTACAAAATCAACAATATTTCCAGATCATAGGAAAGATCCAATAAAAAAACACAAGCCATTCAAACATAAAACATAACAACCATTCCCCGACACTTGAACAGAATAAAACAAAAACCCGAAAACAAACTTCCTCTTATCAAAATTTGCTTTATTTTCATTTCTTCATATACTTAGGATGACATTTTTTTATTTTTCTTCAAAGATAGAATGTTCAAATCTCATAAATCCAAAACTACAAAAAAAGACTTTTTAGTTTTTAAAGAAACCTCAGAATCCTATTATCCAGCAAAAGTTCAGCTTCTAGATATTAAAGATGGAGAAAGACTGATTGTCCTCCTCAATCCAAAACAAGCAATGGCATTTGGGATCAATCTCAATAATAAAGTCCAGCTCACCAAAACAAACGGAGAACATATCGTAGCTGACGTTTCTCTTTCAGAGGCAATCCCAACAGGGGAAGTTGCAATCTATGCAGACATTATTGATAAAATCTCCCTAAAAAATGATGAACTCATCGCAGTTTCTCTCGCAGAAAGTTCGAACGCTTCCTACGAAGCAATCAGAAAAAAAATGAGAGGAGAAAACATTAGTTATGATGAGATGTTTGCAATTATCAAAGATATTTCAGAGAATAAGCTTGATGACACAATGATGACTTACTATGTCGCTTCAAGTTTTTTCTATCCAACGACGGATGAAGAGATGTATCAGACCGCAAAAGCGATGGCAGAATGTGGGGTAATGTTCAAATATCCCAAAGGGGAAATTATCGCAGATAAGCACTGTATCGGTGGAGTCCCAGGAAATGAAACGACAATGATTCTGATTCCCCTCATCGCAAGCCTCGGTATCAAAATTCCAAAAAACTTCTCCAAATCCATCACTTCTCCAGCAGCAACCGGGGAATGTGTAAATGTGCTCATGAATATCAACTTCAACAAAGAAGGGATAGAAAATCTGGTAAAAGATCAGAATTGTTGCCTTGTTCGATGAGGAGGACTTGATCTTGCTCCTGCTGATGACAAATTGATCAAGGTGCAATATCCGCTTTCTATGCAATCTAGAGCTAAGGTCGTGAGTTCAATTATGGCGAAGAAATATGCTATGGGAGTGACCCATTCTTTGATTGATATTCCTGTTGGTCCAACTGCTAAGGTAAGCTCTATGAAAGAAGCAAAAGACTGGAAAAAAAGTTTGAATATGTAGGAAAAAAACTCTGAATGAAAATGTCTGTTCAGATTACGGAAGCCAATGAAGTTATTGGAAACGGAGTAGGAGCAGTGATGCAAGTGCGTGAAGTGCTCAGAATTTTGCAGCAACATCCAGACAGAGCTATGGATCTTGAGAATAAGGTCATCTTCCTAGCTACCAAACTCATTGAAGAGGTCGGACTAGCAAAAGGGAAAGAAGCAAAAAAAATAGCAACCAACCAGCTTATTTCTTGAGCTGCATGGAAAAAAATGCAAGAAATTATCAAAGCACAAGGAGGAAATCCAAAAGTAGATTCTGAAACCCTACCTTTAGGATCTCATACGTTCGATATTATCGCAGAGAAGGATTGAGTAATCAAAATGATTGATCTTCATGACATTAACGCAGTTTGTAGAAAGCTTGGCTGCCCCGTAGTAGATCAAGCTGGACTCTACCTCTACAAAAAAACCTGAGATAAAGTCAAAAAAGGCGAGGTAGTTTGTAGACTCTATGCTCAGGATGAGATAAACCTAAACCTCTGAAAAAAAAGACGAGAAGAAAGAAGTCCGATCCAATACACCAACTAAAAAGTAAATATACATTCTTTCAATTCAAAAAATCCTGCACGATATCAATCACTCTGCAGGATTTTTCATAAATACTATTCTTCACTTTCTTCAATCTTCTTTACTACGTCTTCAAGACTTCCTTTTGTTTTTGGAGTTCTTTTCGCTGGCTTGTCTTCGGTATCAGCTGATTTTGGTTCCAAATCCTTCATAGAAAGTCAGATTTTTCTATTTTTTGGATCAATGAGGATCAATTTTGCTTTCACGATCTGTCCAAGCTTCACGATTTCGTTTGGATTATTCACTGATTTCTGAGAAAGCTCGCTCAAATGCACGAGTCCGTTGATATCTTCATATACTCTCACGAATACTCCATAAGGAACATATCTCACGATTTCTCCTTCAATAATATCTCCAACCTGGTATCTCTTTGGAAGTTCCTCCCATGGATCTCCCTTGAGCTGTTTACTAGAGAGTGAGATCTTTCCATTTTCAAGACCGATCACTTTAACTTGCATCTTGTCTCCAATGTGTCCGAGTTTATCAATATCGTTCACGTGTCCGTAAGTAATTTCTGAAATATGCACAAGTCCTTCAACAGTTCCTCCGATAGTCACGAAAAGTCCGTAAGAAGAAACTCCAGAAACCACACCATCAAAGATCTTTCCAACTTCAAGTTCAGCAAGCACCTTTTCTCTTTCTTCTTTGAGCGCCTCTCTTTCAGAAAGGATGATTCTTCTGTCCTCTTCATCAATATTGATCACTCTTACTTTGATTTCCTGTCCGATAAGTTCAAGAAGTTTATCAAAGATTGCATCTTGATCTCCATCTTCTACTCTAGGATAGTGAATAGGAGCCAATTGAGATAATGGGATGAATCCCTTAATACCGTGCATATCGATCAAAAGTCCTCCAAGATTTGCCTCGGTAGGAACCACAGTAATAATTTCATCTTTTTCAAACTTTGCGATCACTGACTTCCATACATCGTATTGGAGAAGTCTTGTAACTGATACAATATAGTATCCATCTTCATGTCTTACTGCAGGATTGATGATTTCAAGCTCAAGTTCAGTAGATGGATTAAGATCAAACTGAGATCTTTTGAGTTCTTTCGCTTCTTTGGAAAGAATCACTCCAGTAAATGCACCATTTTCACAGTTTACGAGAACTCCGTTCTCGATTTCTTTAAGGATGGTTCCTTTTACCTTTTGCCCTTCCTTGATTACAGGAACGGTAAATTGGCTTGCCGCTGGGGCAATAGCTTTTTTAGCCATTAGAATATAAAAATAAAGAAATAAAAGAATACAATGAACAGTTGATAATTAACAATGAACAATTTGAGTCAGATTTTTCCTTTTTTATTTAGAAGATCAGCATCAAAAAAGTATTTTCATTGTTTATTTTTACCTGTTCACGGTTAATTGAACTACACTTTTAGTCCGATTTTTTTTGAGATTTTTGTATAGGCATCAAGATCTTTCCCTTTGAGATATCTCAAAAAGCTTCTTCTCTTTGCTACCTTCTTCAAAAGACTTCTCTTAGCATCATAGTCCTTTGCATTTGCAGCCACATGCGCCTGAAGCTTTGCGATTTCATCAGATAAAATCCCGATTTGCATTTCTGGAGACCCGGTATCTTTATCGTGTCTTTGAAATACATTTTCCTGTGTTGTTTTTGCCATTTGGATAATGGATTTAAAAAAATAAAATGAAAGCTGATCAAACCCCACAGTAAAGCTCCTCAAACAAGGAATCCTTACCACCAAGGAATGTCATCTACTCCTGGCCGGAATCGAACCAGCATCTAACCCTTAGGACGGGCCTATTCTATCCATTGAACTACAGGAGCTGAAGCCAAATTTTAAGGCACGAAAAAACGCGAACAAAAAATTCGTTTACTTATACTTTTCCCAGCATAAAAATCAAGCCGAGATTCAGAAAGAAAACTTATAACACAAAAATCACCACTAATAAATAAGAGAAATTGGAGTTTATACCCAAAAAAACAACAAACTGAATATAGTTTAATACAAAAAAACCTGACATTTAAAATCAGGTTTTCATCCGTACAAAAATTATCTCTTTGACCAGGTAGGTGCCTTTCTCGCCTTTTTCAAACCAGGCTTTTTTCTTTCCTTAATTCTAGGATCCCTTTTAAGAAGGCCATGAGGCTTCAAAGTAGGTCTGAGGTCTGAATTCCACTCTACCAAAGCTCTTGAAAAAGCAAGTTTGATTGCATCAGACTGCCCAGCGATACCCCCTCCCACAATCTTAATTTCTGCATCAAATTTTTTGAGCACATCATTACCAAGCGTAGTAAAAGGTAATACTGCATTCTTATAGAGGTAAACATTTCCTCCAAAGTAATCAGCAAGCGTATATTCTTTCCCTGTTACTGTCTTTACAAGGATATTTCCTGCTCCCTTAGCATAGAGTTTTACAGTTGCTGTCGTTTCCTTTCTTCTTCCAACTGCATTAGTGTATTCTCTGTTTGTCATTACTTGTAAAGGTTAATTGGTTTAAAATTATCGTATTTCGTAGTCGTTCCTTTAATAAGCTTTAATCTCTTAATTCTAGGATCTCTAAGCTTGTTTTTTGGAAGCATACCTCTTACCGCATACCACAAAGCTTTACCAGGATTTTTCTTGAGAAGCTCTCCAAGAGTAATACTCTTCAAATTCCCCTTATATCCGCTATAAGAATAATAAACCTTATCAGTAAGCTTTTTCCCTGTCACTGCAATCTGATCAACATTTTCTACGATAACAAAACTTCCTGCATCTCGAAAATCAGAATAATAAGCTCTATCCTTTCCCATAAGCTTCTTAGCAATATCCACAGCCAATCTTCCAAGGGTCTTTCCTGTAGCATCTACACGATACCATCTCCTATTTTTCTCTTGATCAGTCTGCCTAATCCAGATGGTTTTATTTAAATCTTTCTTCGTAAACTCCATGATTAGTCCTATACGATAATTAAAATAAATTGATTCTTCTCTATGCGAGCTTGAGCATGGTTTTCGCAGCAGCATCCCCCACTCTAAATCCAAGCTTATAAGAAGTAGTAAAACCTGAAGTTCTCTTCTCCTCTCTATACTTTGGAAGCAAAGTTTCAATTACCTTTTTTCCTTCAGCTTCACCATAAACAACAGATTTTACATATCTAATTGCCTCTCTGAAAGCCCCCTTTTCATCATACTTAGCATCAAAACTTAACAAAGTAGAGAAGAAGCTATCAGTAAAAGCTTTAAGAACCTTAGCTCTCTTTGGAGTCGTAGTCAATTTCCCAGCTCTAATCAAACTAGAAAGTTGCATTCTCATAAAAACAGTTTTACTTTTTGCTCCAGTGTTCAATTGCAAGAGCTTATTCTGCTGATGTCTCATCTTATATCTACACTAATAAATGATAAATTTTTCCTTTCTATCCGAGCAATGCCTTACCAATATTTGTAAGTGAAGAAGTAATTTCATCAATTGCCTTTCTTCACACTCCTTTCATCACAAGTAATTCTGATTTCTTCTTTCTTTCTAAATCCTCAACATAGAGAATATTATTCTTGATCAATGCATTTCTTGTCCTTTCACTAAGTGGAAGTGCATCAATCGGCATCGTCTTAACAGAGCTAACTTCTTCTATAGGAGTTTCAGCCTCCTCACTAAGATCATTATAATCAACCAAAACTGACTTATCAATATATACATTATCAAACACAAAGAGCTTAGCATAACTTGCAAGTACCTCTCCCGCAAACATTACAATCTCCTGAGGAGCAATAGATACATACTTAGCCTTGATCTCAAGATTAAGTGCATCCTTAGTACTTCCACTAAAATCCTCAATCACTTCTTCTACATCATACCTTACATAATCTACAAGAGAGAAATCATTATCAATCAAAAGCAAGTTTACTTCTGATCCATCCCCCTTCTCATCTCTTTGTCTCAAATAATCCAAACTATAATAACCATATCCCTTCTCGATTCTCACTTCCATATTAAGTTCTACCGAACTATCAGTAATCTCAAACAAATGTTCCTCACCATTCAAGAGCTCAATTCCTGAAGGCAACTTTAAATCCGCAGCACTATAATTCCCGATCCCTTTAAATCTCTGAGAGATTCGCTGAAGGGTATCAGCATTTTCATTGATTTTAAAGCGAAGTTTCTTGAAGTTTAACATAATACTAATCACATTTTCCTTCACCCCACTAATAATATCGTATTCATGAGGAACTCCTTTTATCTTCAATCCTGTAACTGCCCCACCAAGATTATAGGCGAGGATTATCCTCCTGAGAGCATTTCCAAGCGTATGCCCAAATCCTCTAGGAACATATTTCAATTCAAACCTGGTAGCACCATCATCCAATTGACTGAACGCAATCTTCGGAACTCCAATAAAGTGTTGTATATTCAACATAGAAATAGAAATATGATATAAAGTTTTTGTTGTTTTAACAATTATTAAGCCCTCGCATAGAATTCAATCACCTTCAAGAGATCTCCAAGTATCTCAATCTCTCCAGTCTGTGGCATTCCAAGTACCTCTACAGCATAACTATTTCTATCCACTTTAATCCAAGAAGGGATTTTAGCAGGGGAAGCCTTTGACGCATCAGAATACAACGCTGAATTCTTAAGCTTATCTTTAAGAGTAATCTTATCTCCTGCAACAACAAATGTGGAAGGAACATTATGTTTTACTCCATTAAGAAGGAAGTGACCATGACTCACCATTTGTCTCGCCTGCATGATTGTATTTGCAAGTCCTGACCTCAAGATAATAACATCAAGTCTCCTCTCCAAAAACTGAAACAACGCTACATCATGAGAAAGGTTATTGTTTTTAGCATATTTAGCAGCAGTTTTCTTCACAATATTTGCAAACTGTTTCTCTGAAAGAAGATAACTTCTCTTCACTACTTGCTTATTCCTCAAAAGTTTCCCATATTCAGAATTTCTCTGCATTCCTGCTCCATGCTGTCCAGGCAAAGCCCTTCTCTTCTTGAGATTATACTTCTGAGAACCGAAAAGATTTACTCCTTCCCTCCTACATAGTCTAAATTTAGCTCCTGTGTATCTCATATCTCCTATGAAAATAATAAATAAACTGAAAGATGATCATATTTACCCGTCTACCAAGGATTAGTTTCTCTTTGGTCTTTCTCCTTTACATCCACCGAATTGAATTCCTGTTTCTTCTTTAATATAAGCAACATCAATTACTCCAATCTCGGTAACCGCCTTAAAAACTCCTTCTCTTGCCATACCAATCCCTTTAAAAATGATTCAGATTTCCTTCAATCCATAATTCTGAGCATCTTTAAGAATTTGCTTAGTAAGCACTTCTGCCGCATAAGGAGTACTCTTTTTTGAGCCCTTGTAGCCAACCTTTCCTGTTCCACCACCAAGAACTTTATTTCCTTCTTGATCAATCAAAGTCACTAAAGTATTATTAGGAGTGGTATGCACATGCAATACCCCACTTACCACTTTAATATCTTTTTTCTTTGCCTTCGTAACAGCCATTTCAATAGAAAAAAATGAGATAAAATTATTTCTTCAATACTGGTCTTACCTTTGACCTTCCAAGAAGTTTCTTTGCAGTTCTTCAATTCTTTCTTGTCAATTGTCATCTTACAGGAAGTCCAAGGTTATGCCTCATTCCTCTATAACACTTAATTTCCTTAAGTCTTTTGATTGCAGAAGCAACCTCCCTCTTGAGATCATTCTCCAAAACATACTTCTTCAATTCATCAGAGATTAACTTTTGCTCTTCTTCTGAGATTTCACTTACTTTCTTCATATATGGAATGTTAAGGTTCCCCAAGATTTTCTTTGATCTTTCTCTTCCAATTCCATAAATCATCGTCAACGCAATCCAAATAGATTTTTCTTCTGGAAGAACATGTCCCATCAATCTAAACATCTCTCAAAAAATACAATAAATAAAAAACTACCCCTGCCTAGCTTTATGTCTAGGATTTCTCTTACATGTCACATAAAGTCTTCATTTTCTCTTTACAATCTGACAGTACATACATCTTTTCTTCAGAGAAGTTACTACTTTCATTTTCCTTTCATCAACAGTATCTAAAGATGCCCCTACTCATTTTCATGAGCTTGAGCTTTGGTCGCCACATTATATCTGTAGACAATCCTTCATTGTTTCATATCATATTGATTAACCTCAACCTTCACTCGATCTCCCTCAATAATTCCAATATGCGATTGTTTCATCTTCCCTGCCTTATAGCAAGAAATTACCATATCAGTATCCTTAAGCTTAACCATATACTTCCCAGCAGGAAGTTGTTCCAATATTTCGCCATCTCGTTCCAATACTCAAGCTTTAGCCATTAAGCACTAATGTTTTTAACAGTTAAAACCGTTTGAAGAGGTCTAAATCCTTTCAATCTCGCATATCTTGTCTTTCTCTTAAACTTTAAGATTCTAACCTTTTCTCCCTTTTGAGTAGTTCCAACCTCAAATTCAACCTGAGCCCCAGAAATATAAGGCGTTCCTACCTTTACTTCAGTACCCTTCTCATCAAAGAGTGCAAGCACTTTATCAGAAAGCAACTTTTCACCTTGTGCCTTATCTACATTATCTACAATAAGTTCAGCTCCTTCTGAAACAATATATTGATGCCCTTGCAAATCTACCACTGCATACATTCTCTAGTAAAATATCAAAATAAAGCTTACACAATCTTTCCAAGTTGTGCCAAAGTATTATACTTCTTCTTTGTCTTTCTATAAGCATCAGATACGATAGCTCTCATTCTCTTATATCTTCTAGAAGAAGGAAAATCATAACTTACAAACTTTCTATACCATTTAGTACCATAGTGTTGTTGTTTCTTTGCCTTATCCAAAATATGAGAAGCCCAAAGCTCTTTCTTGTAGAAAGAAATAAGTCTTTCGTTGGTATTCAAATCTCCAGTTCTTCGAACGGTAAATCACATGAATATAACAAATAATAATTAAAACCTGAATCAAACCTATTGTAAGTTAAGTTGCCGAGGACCGGAATCGAACCGGCACGAGGGTATAAGCCTCAAAGGATTTTAAGTCCTTCGTGTCTACCAATTCCACCACCTCGGCTCTGTAAACACGAGAGAAGAGCGATAGCGACGATCGCTACCGCCTCATTTCTTATTTTACCACCTCATCATAAATTTTATCAAACACGGCAGGAAATGCTACCGCAATATTTGAAAGCACCTTTCTATCAAGTTTAATATCCTTTTGATACATAGTATTTACAAATACTGAATATTTTCCACCTTTTTCTCTAACCGCAGCAGAAAGCCTCTCAATCCAGAGTCTTCTAAAATCCCTTTTCTTAAGCCTTCTACTTACATAAGCATGCTGACCCTGTTTTACCAAAGCAAGCCTTACCTGCTTGTAGAGATTTTTTCTTCCCAATCTAAACCCAGAAGCCTGAGCAATAAATTTCTTATGCCTTCTCTGCCTCTGTAATCCATTCGTTACTCTTACCATTGTCTATCTTATTTATAAGGAAGTAAATTTTTCAACATCTTCGCAGCAGCACCAACAACCTCTTTTCCATATCAGAATTTTTTATTATTCTTTCCTTTATTAGTCAAAAGATGATTATTACACTGCTTACTAGACAACACTTTATCTTTCTTGGTAATCTTAAACCTTTTAAGTGCTCCAGAATGCGATTTAAGTTTCTTAGCCATGAATCAAGCCTATTTACTAAATAAAATAACACTATATCCGTTTACTTCTTTTTTGGGAGTATCATACTGAGATTTTCCATACTCCACAAGCGAATCCTGAATAAGCTTCAGTTTTTGAACCGCTTTATCAGCATACATTCTCTCACGCCCCTTCAGCCTGATAGAAAATTTCACATTATCTCCGTCCTGAAGAATTTCCTGTGCTTTCTTTATCTTGAGCTGAAGATCGTTATCTCCTATAGAATAACTCACTTTCAATTCTTTTGTATCTTTTCCCTTCTGAATCTTCCTTCTTTCTTTTTCTTCTTTTCCTTTTTGATACATATACTTTCCATAATCCGTCATCCTCACCGTAGAGAGCATCTTCTCAGGATCATAAGTCAATTGAACCAAATCAAGCCCCTTTTCCTGAGCCATTTCCAGAGCAATCCTCCTTGGAAAAGTTCAAAGATTATTTTTTTCATCATCTATGATCATCACACTCGGCGCCTTAATCTGATCGTTCACATAGATCATCTTTGCCTTAAAGGCATTCATACCACCCTTATCAGATTTCTGCCCTCAAAAAGCCTTCTTTGGTCATCAAAAATTCTGATTTGTTCCTGACGCCTTAAAAGTTTTTTGATCCATACGAAGTGCAATGAGAATAAATTGAATCGCTCCCGGAGGGACTCGAACCCTCGATTTCCACCGTGAGAGGGTGGCGTCCTAAACCACTAGACCACGAGAGCCCAACCTGGCAAGCTAACTTATCCCCACCAGGGATCGAACCTGGATCCACAGCTTAGAAGGCTGTTGTTCTATCCATTGAACTATAGGGACTTCCGCAACGAATCCACTTGGGGAGAGTAGGATTTGAACCTACGTAGCCGTGAGGCGTCAGATTTACAGTCTGATGCAATTGACCGCTCTGCCATCTCCCCAACACTCATCCAGCTACTCCACAAAAGTGGAGCCAAAGATGATCGTGCAAGTTTATATGAAAATGAGATACAAAATCAAGAGTTTTTTTAGCTATTTTATCACTTTTTAGAAAAAATGGTTGTTTTTAATCTCGCTTAGGCTCTAGAAGCTTATTTTAGCAAAAGAAAAAAGTCTGACTTTTGTCGCTTAGTAAGTAGAAGAAGAGGAAGGCACAAAAAAGCTAGTTTCAGTTTTCTTAGATAAGAAGGTTATTTTATCTAATATTTTTGTTTTTATAAACAAATTATCTTAATAAAGCTTTGTTTACACTTTTGGAAAATGCTTGAGGATAAAAAATACACTTATCTTTGCAATATACATACGAAATCGCATTTTTACATACATATTGCATTAATTATACATATTGCATTAATATAGATATAAATTATCTCTTTTTTATCAAAATCTATCCGATTTATAAAAGGGAAAGCTATTCTCATAGTTCAGATTTTTATCACCTTTCCTTTTACAATATTAAAAAGTTAAATAAAAAACCTAATCCCTGCAAAAGAAAATCTAATTTTTTAGAATACATTTGAATAAAATTAAGACTAAATCTTTTTTAAAAGTCTTTTCATACTCTAAGATCAACAGAATTTATCAGCATCTTTCTAAACAGCAAGGATTAGAGGGGATATATAAAAATTTACTCCTTAAATAATTATACAAGCTTTTATCGTCGTTTATTTAAGAAAATACCTAGTTCATCTACAACTTGGATAATTTACACATCATCGGAATACAGAATAATTACGAGAATTTTGCCTTAGCATCATAGAATTTCAACATATTGGACATAATAAAGCCTTATACAACTTTCAATCATACTTAAAATATTTTACATCACATCACATATAATAATTTGCACAATAAAATTCAGGATATATACGATCATATTGAGACACTTTTAATACTCATCAACAATTAGCACATTTAGGAGCTTGATAATCAGAAAGAAGGCTTAGCTTCTGTCATCCAACATCTACAATCTTCACACATTCTCATCAAATAGCTAATAAATCTTTTAAAAATAAAGATTGTTTCTGTTTATTATAAATCAAAAATGCTAAATTTTTTCACCTTGTTATGGCAACATAGAATAGCCTCCTTTCTTCTGAAAAAATAAATTTTCATTTTTTTTCTTCTAAAAGTAATTCTAATACTGGATCATCATCAAAACTACTAGGGAAATTATAATCATCATTTTGATTAATATAATCAACAAGTACATAATCAGCTTCCAATCACTTAGATTTATGAACTGTCAAAGGAATACATTTGATGGCGATCTTCTTGTCTCTATATGTTAATTTACTAGTTTCATAGTATGAAATATCCTTCCCATTATCCTTTGTAATATGTTTATCTGCTCAATATTTTCACACCAAAAAATCTATAAAATCTTGATCATGTTTTTTTGCATATTTTTTACTAGAATACCTTGTTAAATACATAATCGAAATTTCTTTTGTTTCTGGTGCTTTTCTAAATACATTTTCAAAAATACTATTAAGAATAGAGAGATAGACGTGATCTTGATCTCAATCCTTTTGCAAAACCAATATTTTGTCTTTTGTTTCTCTATTATTTGATGATAAGCGCTTTACCGTCTGTTCTGGATTTTGCATAATAAATTTTCATGAAATATCTGATATTCACTGATTAAAACGAAATGTTCTATCTAATGTAATTTTCTTAGTATAATCAAAATAATTTTCAAATTTTAAAAAAATATTAGCATTACTTCATGCAAACCTATAAATAGACTGCCAATCATCTCATACACAAAATAATCTTGTCTCGTCATGATCTTTAATCAGATTTCTTAGAAGCATCGCCCTAGCTTCTGATATATCCTGAAATTCATCCACTAGTATATATGAATATTTTTTTTGAACGGCTCCTGATTTTATGATATCTTTAGCATCTGATATCATATCTCAAAAATCCATAAATCATCATTCCACTAAAAGATCTGTATACTGCTTAAAATAGTGAGAAAATATTTCTAAAAAAATCTGATTTCTTTCTCTATTTAATCCATCAAATGTTTGCACCTTTTCTTTTAGCGCCTCAATCGTTTCTCTCGATTCTTTATAAAGAGCTAAAAAAGTTTTTAAGATATTATCCAATCATGATAATTGTCATTTTAATAATTTAATGATATCTCCCTGTGATTGTGGTTGCAACTGAACACCATATTTTTTCAATTCTTTCTCTAATTTATTTAGAAAATACCACTTTCAGTCCTGATAATCAGCATATCTCATATCAATCAATTTATTTCAAGATTTTTTATGATTTTCTTTTTTTTGATTCATCCTATGTACATAATTCTCAGCCGATATATAAGGAGCCGTATTTCAATTTTTATCTATTCAAAAATATTCAATATAAATACCATAATCTGGCAAATAAAAATCTGGTTTATAAGTTCTTCTATCTCAAGTATCTGTTGTGTAAAAGTGTGATTTAGGCTCATACTCAACAGCAACTCCATTTGAAACTAAAAAATTAGCTATAAGAACTTCTCAATAACTTTTTACAACCACATTATATCACTTAAAATCCTTAATCAAAGTTAGATAAGACCTCTTAACTCTGTTATAATAGTCATCTAGCGTTTCAAACTCTTCAACTGAATATTCAGGACTACTAAAATAGAGTAAATATTTAGATAATATAGGTTGTAAAAATTCATCCTTTTTCAACCTATCCATAACCAATTCCATAACTTCCATCTGATCTTTTTCTTCTATTACTTTTTTACCAACAAATCACTTTCAAATTAATTTTTCTTCACCACTTCATGACCAGCAACATTGTGCATAATATTGATCTAGAATCCTTTTTCAGAATGCATGAAATGTGGAAACGGTAAACTTAAGTGCATCTTCATGTACACTAACTCAAGCCCTATTTAAAGAATCTACAATCCTTTTTAACATATCTTGTTGAGAACTTTTTGAATAAGTAATAACCAGAATATCTTGAAGCGGGACTTTTTTTATTACATGCAAATAAACTATTTTATTTTCTAAAGTCTTTGTTTTCCCTGTTCAAGCTCAAGCATTAATAAGAGTAGCATCTTCATCAGTAAAAATAGCATTTAATTGTTTATCAGTTAATCAAAAACCTTTGTCATCTAGTTGTTTAAAATAACCTTCATATTGTTTTTTTTCCTGATTTACAAAAGCATCATTATGATCATCCCTAAATTTTACATCCTCCACAAATGAAAAAAATAATCAATATTCTTGCAAATCTTTATGATACCTTTTTGTGCTATCATACAGAGAAACTCATTCGTCATACAAATTCCTATAAGCAGAAAAATTTAAGTACTTTCAATGTATTTTGTCTTGTAAGTGGTTTATAAATTCTTCTATTGCTTGCTTTACCTGCTGTAATTGTTTTTGATAATCAGCTTTTTTTTCTTTTCGCTTCCTTATTCAATAATATAATGTTACAATAAGCAATACAAATACTATTAGTGCTATTTTAAATCACATATTAACTCATCAACAAAAAATAATAAAAAAAAGATAAAATACTATAAAACTAAAAGAATAAAAAACACCTTAAATATTTCTAATTCAAATCCTTTAATAAAAAATTATCGAATAATACTAGCAAAATCCCCCTTAACCATACTAAAATTTACTAAAATCCTCAGATTGGTTATCTTTCGAACAAGAAGGAACACTTCTTAATTGTTCTAAGATATGGCCAGACACATAATCATTGTCATGCATCTCTCGATCAATACAGACTCAAGAACCTTCTTCTGCAAGTTTTAAGTCTTCTATTTTTTGCCAATCAAAAGCATTATAATACACTTTTTTAAGTGACTTTGGAAATTCGACTCAAGTAAGATTATTCTGTCCAAAAGCTTGAGAACCAATCTCTTCTAGTCCTGAGAAAAAAGATACCCCTTCCAAATAATTATTATAAAAAGCCACCTCTTCTATTCTCTTAACAGTATGTGGGATACTCAAAAAAAACAATTGATTTTGCTGAAATGCTCATTTTTTAATCTCTTCCACAGAAGTAGGGAAATTGAGGCTAATTATCTTATTTTTAGCAAAAGAATAAGGCTGCACAACTTCTACTTCATCTGGAAGATCCAATCTTACTAATTCATTCCCCATAAATGCTCATGTCCCTATTTCCTCTACCCCTGGAGGGATATTAACCACCGTAAGGAGATTATCATGGAAAGCATAGGCTCCAATACTCCTAAGGTCTTGTGGGAACTTTACACCTATCAATTTATTATGTGAAAAAACAGCATATTCTAATTTTTCCAAACCTTCAGGCAATACCAGAGTCTTTAGTTGATTATTTTTAAAGGCATATGCTCACATCCTCTTAAGTGAATTAGGGAAATGGATGGAGGCAATCTGATTGTCTGCAAATGCAGCATAACCAAGATACTGAAGTCCTTCTGGTAAAATAAGCGACTGAATACGGTTTTTTGCAAAAGCACAAGAACGGATCGTTTTCAAATTTTTAGGTAAATAAACCGAAATCAGCCTATTATCTGCAAATGCATCAGCCTCCATTTTTCGTAAAGTGGAGGGGAATGTTACTGAGGTCAACTGATTAAATTTAAAAGCAGAGTCCCCAATATGCTGAAGCCCCTCAGGAAACTCAACAACTTCTATTCATTTATCATAAAAAGCATAATGCCAAATAGAGAGTACTGGACTTTTTTTGATATATTTTGGGATGACTACTTTTTTTCAACACTTTTGAACATCATAATCTGAAATACCCCACCCTGTAATTTCCAAAACTTGGTCTTCTGTCACAATTTGACGCCAAACTTCACCATATTCAAAACATTCAAGTGGAGTAGCTCACCGATTCCCTAGAATAAATCTACCTTCTAAACGATAAAAGACTATGCCGATGATCAATAGTATTCAAACAATACAAAACACAAAAAAAAAGCGAAGATAGTTTGTAATTTTTTTAATCCGTTTTTTTAATCATCCAACTTGTTTATAGATATCCCACATTGGTTTTTAGTAAAAAAAGTAAAAACATATAACACTCACAAGAAATATAACGATCCAAAAAAATAGCACCAAAGACCCCGAAATCTTTTTTCACCCTACACGAATAATTCTTTGCTTCTCTCAGACACGAACTTTAAGATGTCAAACTCCAAAATCCCCAATTGCATCATATTGGATTTCGCTGACATCTTCTCATTGCTCATTTATAAGCCCTAGTTTCTTTCAACTTGGGGGAATATTAATTCTATCATATTTAATTTTACAAATCTCTACTCATTTTTCATTAATAATTCCTCGTTTCTCTCAAATACGAACTTGAGCATATCAATCACAAAAATCACCAATTGCATCATATTTAATTTCACAGAGCTGTTCTCCTCCCCCATTTATAATCCCTCGCTTGCCTCAAACACGAACTTTAGCACATCAATCACGAAATTCACCAATTACATCATATTTGACTTCACAAATCTCTTTCCACTGCTTATTAATGATCCCTCGCTTGTCTCAAACCCTTACCTCAGCATATCAATAACGGAAAGCACCAATTGCATTATATTTGATTTTACAGACCTCGTCTCATCGCCCATTTATAATTCCTCGTTTATCTCAAACACGAACTTGAGCATATCAATCACAAAAATCACCAACTTCATCATATTTAATTTCACACCCCTCTTTTCATCGCCCATTTATAATCCCTCGTTTATCTCAAACACAAACTTGAGCATATCAATCATAAAAATCACCAATTGCATCATATTTAATTTTACAGACCTCGTCTCATTTTCCATTGACAATTCCTCGTTTGTCTCATATACAAACTTTAACACATCAAACACGAAAATTACCAATTGCATCATATTTGATTTCACAAATCTCTTTCCACTGCTTATTAATAACCCCTCGCTTATCTCAAATACGAACTTGAGCATATCAACAACGGAAATCACCAATTGCATCATATTGGATTTTACAGACTTCTTCTCATTTTCCATTGATAATCCCCCGCTTGTCTCATATACGAGCTTGAGCATATCAATCACGAAAATCACCAATTGTATCATATTTTATTTCGCCCCCCTCTTTTCATCGCCTATTTATAATCCCTCGCTTGTCTCATATACGAACTTGAGCATATCAATTTTCAAGATTTCTGACTTCATCATAACTTCTCTTATTCCCTTCTACCCTTTTCCTTTCTACCTTTTTTTCTTCTACTTTTTTCCCCCGAGACAAAGCTCCTCCTCATAAAGGTAAACTAAAAATTTCACGAAAAAAGCCATATTTCCTTAATTCCAAAAAACAATCTTTCGTAGCTACGATATCAGCCATTGCATCATGAGCCCCATCAAACCCCCTACCAAAGAGCTTTTCATGCAACTTAATGAGTTTAGGTCGCTTTCCTCCTTTCTCATTTACAAATTGAGCAGTCGACCTCATCGTATCTACCCAACGAACTGCATCAAAATTAAAATTATTGCCAAGTCTTTTTACCTCTGAAATAAACATCCTTTTATCAAAATCTACATTATGACCTATTACATAGTCCGCACGCCCCATATAAACCAAAAATTCATCAATATAATCTTTCATATAGCCATAACCTTCTATATCTTTTTTGTAAATACCATGCACTTGACTAGCTCAATAGGGTATCTCTCCTTCAATATTAATATACTGATTAATTCTTTCTAACTCATTAAACTGTCCCGTTTGTAGATCATACTCGCCATAAATTGCTCCAAATTGAATAATCCTATCCTTATTTGGGTTTACTCCTGTAGTCTCAGTATCAAAAAAGAAAAGTTTCATCTTGAAATACTTTACAAATGAAAATTTAAAATCTAAGGATAGAGATTTTCATTTCCCTACAGAAAGAAAATAACAATCTCCTAACTTAAATAGCAAATAACAAAAAGTTTAATTCTTTTTTATTCTTCCATAAAAGTAAAAGGATATCCATATTTTTTCAAGAGGACCGCAAGATCATCTATCTTCCCTATATCTCTAGCATTACCAACGCAGGACATTTCTGAGAATACTCCTTTTTTATATACCTTTACTTGCCCTTTTTGTCTAAATAATTGTACTTCAACAATTTTACCCTTCTTTAAGAGAGCAGTTGATAATTCACTACTAAATGATTTCCTAGGACAATATCTCCATCATAAACATTCTTCATTAATAAAAAAACGACATTTCCATGGGGCTTCTTTTCACGAAGGAAATAAAAACTTTGTTAGGACACAGATAGGAAATCTTCCACTACCTAAGAGGAGAATATCAATAACAAAAGCAAGTAACCATACTAGCCAACGAGTTTCTCGCCAACCCCACTTAAATTGAATCCTATCCGCATAAAAAATTTCCCCCTTCTTGAAAAGAATGCCTCTAAATTTACATTCTTCTTCATATTTAATTCTTGGCATAAAAATTCATTAAATGATAAAGAAATATCTGACCATACAGATTTTTCTATCTCTCCAGACAGAATTATTTTTCTCTACAGTCAGATTTCATTTTCTCTACGGTGAAGTCTTCCTCCCTCTCCACAAGGAAATTCTACCAAGCCATATCCTCTCAAAAAATAGACCTCCCTACTCAGTTCTTCAAGCTATTGCTGTTGAAATTTCATAGATTCAAGCTGCTTTTTGAGCTCTACTCCTGGCAAGAAACTAATCTTTGGCTCAATCGTTTCAGCACTAAATTTACCTTTTTCTTCTGCTCCCTTACTCGAGATAGTTACACGAAAAGTCCCAAAATCTCCTAACTGGAGAATACCTCCCCTCATCAGAATCTTGGAAAATTCCTCTACAAGATTCTGAATTACATTCCCAACATCTCCAGCTGAAAGTGAAGAGAGGTCCGCAAGTTGCTTTGCCAGCTCTTTCTGTGTTACCTTATCCGCATAGATAGGACTTGCATACCACTTCTTTGGGTCTTCTTTTTTTAGAGGGTTTACCTTTTCAATCAACTTAAACTTCATCATTGCTATTGACTTTTAGAAAGTAAAAAGAGACAAATGCTCAAAAGGTTTTTTAATGAATTGTTTTTTTTTTTTTCAAGGAAAGTTTTTCCAGTTCTCATCGACACTTTTTTCACAACAACAAAAAAGAAGAAAAAAATCTGATTTTTCTCCCTTTTTAGATTGAGATTCAAGAGGAAGGAAATCTCCAGCACTAAAGCGCCTTTTGAAGCGATTTTTTATCCTATTATCCTAATCCATAAGCAAAGAAGATAACAATGCAGCTTCGTATTTCAATCAAGGAGAACGAAGAAGTTTCATTCTAGCAACTTCCGTGACATTACAAGTCATAAAGAAGAACCTTTCTTCAAGAATTTTCTCAAATCAAAAAAAATTAAACTCTCTGAGAAGTTTAATTCAAATTTGGACTCTAGGGGAGTCGAACCCCTGACCTATCCGATGACAATCGGATCGCTCTAGCTACTAAGCGTTCATAAATAACTCAATATATTTCCTACTTTTCTTTTTCTTTAGTTGATATTCTGCACTTCTTGCTTCAGACAAAGTTTCATATTCTCTCGTAAAGAGAGGCTCCAAAGGAAGTTTTCATTTCGTCGAGAGTACTTTTCAGGACTTATGCTGTGCGATCCTCCTTTCTAAATTATTTGTGCTTCCTACATAATATTGCCCATTTGCGAGGAGGAGAATGTATAGCCATCACTTCATTTTTTATTTTTCGTTTTAAAAAAAATTAAACTCTTTTAAAAGTTTAATTCAAATTTGGACTCTAGGGGAGTCGAACCCCTGACCTCCTGCGTGCAAAGCAGGCGCTCTACCAACTAAGCTAAGAGCCCACATTTTCTCTAGGGCTTAACCTCGCAAGCTGACCTATCCGATGCTAATCGGATCGCTCTACCAACTAAGCTAAGAGCCCATATTTTCTCTAGGGCTTAACCTCGCAAGCTGACCCATCCGATGCTAATCGGATCGCTCTATCAACTAAGCTAAGAGCCCATATTTTCTCTAGGGCTTAACCTCGCAAGCTGACCTATCCGATACGAATCGGATCGCTCTACCAACTAAGCTAAGAGCCCATTGACACTTATGAATTGGCACCTTCCTCCCCAAAACCTCCTGGAACCTGATCAGCAGGATTAGAAAGACTAAAAACACCAAACATCACCAATACTCAAATCACCATCGCACCGACACCAATGAAGACAACTAAATTCCTTGTTCCTCAAAGTGTCCTCTCTGCCCAATCATTCCTTCAGAACATCTGAACAATCTGATAAGAATAATAACACATCGCACCTCCGATAGCAGCCAAAACCAAACCTCAAATGATACGACCAAGCATTCCAGAATACAAGTAGTGATAAATAGCGGATAACGGGACTCGAACCCGTACAAACAGAGCTGAAGTCTGCTATGCTACACCAACTACATCATATCCGCAGAAGGCTATGTCTATGATGACACGACATCTTATATGAAAACGAGGACGAAAATCAAGAGATTTTTTGAAGATCATCTCTCCCTCCAGAAAATAAGTATAAAAAAGCAAAAAGAAAAAGCTGATCTCTTCCAGAGAAATGCCTTTATTCTATAGGGAAGAAAATCTTTTCTCAAGCTCAAGATGAATTCCCTTTGAAAAAAAAAGACGAAACCTTAAACTAGGATCAGAATTTTAGTCCTTGTACAATACAATCAAGATGAGCCTCGCAAATAAATACCGCCCAAAGACCTTTGATGGAATGATCGGACAGGAACATATCACCAATATCCTCAAAGCACAAATGGAAGTGAGAGATAACATCCACCACAATTATCTCCTTTTTTGACCGAGAGGAACCGGGAAAACCTCATCAGCAAGACTCATTGCAAAAGGACTCAATTGTCTCAACCTTCAACAAGGAAACCCTTGTAATCATTGTGCAAATTGTGAATTAATCAATAACGGAACAAGCCTAGATTATGTGGAGATCGATGCGGCCTCTCATACAGGAGTAGATAACATCAGAGAGGAAATCATTGATAAAGCACTCTATCCACCAACCGCTCTGAAAAAAAAGATCTACGTGATCGACGAAGTGCATATGCTCAGTAAGGGCGCATTCAATGCACTCCTAAAAACCATCGAAGAACCAAAAAACAACGTATGTTTTATCTTTGCTACGACGGAAATCCACAAAGTCCCTGATACCATCATTTCCCGCTGCCAAGTGTTCAATTACCGCAAAGTCCCAAATAAAGCAATGATCAATCACTTGGAAAAGATCTGCCAAGCAGAACAGCTCCACTACCAAGAAAATGCACTTGAGATCATCGCCAACATTTCAGAAGGGTGCGTGAGAGACGCAGTAAAATACGTAGATCAAGTCAGCATTTTATGAGATTTGAATGAGGAAAATGTGTCAAGATTTCTTGGAGTAGCAGGAGAAACAACGATCAAAAATTTACTTTCAACCATCAAAACAGGAGAAAGAGAAAAGATTTTCTCTCAGCTTGACGAACTCAACCAGCACGGGATCGACCTCGGACAATTCGCAAAACAAGCGATCTCCTACATTGACCAGCATCTGCTTGAGGACACCGATTTCTTGCTCCACTGTTCAGAAATCTTCGGAAACGTACTAAGCACCCTAAGGCGATACCCATACCCACTCATCGCATACAAAATCGCAATCAATAAAGCCCTTGAAGCTGGGAAGGAATCTCAAAGCACAGGTGGAGAAAAACCTACTGAAAACAAAAAAGAAGAAAAAGCTGATCCAAAACCAGAAGTAAACGTTCAACCGACAGCACCAACACCTCAACCAGCAAAAGCAACAGCAGTAGAACAGGCTCCTCAACCGACAGAAACTCCTCTTCCACCGCAAACACCAGCACCAGAAGAGCAAAAACTAGAGACCCCAACTCAAGAAAAAAAAGTATGAGCCGAAGCTTCAGAGGAAAACTTCAAAAAACTGCGAGCAATAGTAATTTCCAAGCTCACCAAACCAACCGTCCAATCTAACCTAAAAGATCAAGCCATCATTGAGCAGATTGAAAACGATGAAATCCAGATCACCGTCATCACAAAAATTGCCGAGATGCTACTCAATAACGAAGAAAATAGGAAACAGATAGAGCAAATCCTGAGTGAAGAGCTTGGGAAAGCAGTTCATCTAACGATTAGCTTTGAGCATAAGGAAGCCTACTTCGCAAGGAAAATGGGATTATAAAGAAAAAGAAAATCAGAATTATCTCTCTTTTTTAATTTGAAGCCCACAAGGAAGTTTTTTATAGAGAAAAAGATAAGCATTAACTCAAAAAAACAACGCCGCCATCAGCAGAAAAATAACAATCTTATGCAATCTATTCGTCCCTTGAAGAAGCATCAGAACCATCATAATAAGCGACCATATCCGAATAAAAGCCCTAGCTTCTCCTCTCGAAAATCCTAATCCCAAGAGCCTATGATGAAAGTGAGTATAGTCCCCATTGAGGGGATTTTTTTTAAGCACAAAAATCCTATAAAGCCCAACCCAAGCCGCATCAAACAAAGGAAGAGAAAGCGCCACTACCAAAGTCCCAATCTTATCTCCTCCAGCAACAGAAAGATAAGCAATAGCAAACCCAAAAAACATAATTCATACGTCCCTCACCAATCAGAGCGGCTTGTACTCAATCACCGTATAAATCAGACTAATAATAAAAAGCAAAAAAGATAAATTCTGAACGAAGAGGAGCGATTCAATATTAGGGAAAGTTTCATAACTCTGGAAAACTACAAATTTTATCACAAGATAAATCGTCAAAAAACCAATCGCTGAAATTCCACTTCCTTGTGCGTAAATTCCATCAAACCAGTTAATTGCATTAATACAAAACATCGTCCAGACGACAAAAGCCAGCGTAAAAATCCAGCTCGGAATCGGGAAAACCAAAGATCACAAAACAAATTCAGAATGCTGATTCAAACCACCGATCCACACCGCCAAAAATGCAGCCAACACATGAACGACAAGCCTTACTATCGGAGGAATCTTTGGAAATTTCCCAAGATAGCTAAGCTCTTCTATCAACTCTACCACACCGATCAAAAGTCATGGAATCAGAAGCCCGAGAAAAAGCGGCTCAGAAAAATAAGTAGGATAAATAACGCCAATTCCCGCCACGAGGGCAAGAATCACAAATATTCCTTGTAAGGTAGGAACTGGTTTTCTCGTATTTTTGAGATCACTACCCGGCTTATCCAAAACTTTTAATTTTCTAAAAAGAAAGAGTCCAGCAGTCGCAACCAGGAGCGAGATCAGGGCAAGGAATCAGTATTGCATCCTTAGAGAAAAAAGAAATAAAATCCGACTT
This sequence comes from SR1 bacterium human oral taxon HOT-345, assembly GCA_003260355.1. Taxonomy (GTDB): domain Bacteria; phylum Patescibacteriota; class Gracilibacteria; order Absconditabacterales; family Absconditicoccaceae; genus HOT-345. The sequence goes on along the minus strand of MPSQ01000001.1, from coordinate 39,689 downwards.
TTCCCTACTTGTAGCGATTATAGTCCAAAAGTCTAGAAGAAATAACAAAATCTCTTGTAATCCCCCGTCTAAAAAATAAAAGGAATCTGATTTTATCCTCAAAATAATTCAAGCACCATGAACACAGAAAGGACACTCGTAGTCTTCAAACCTGATGCAGTTTGTCGCGGGATCGTAGGTCAAATCCTAACCCGCTTTGAACAGGTTGGACTCAAAATCGTAGGAATAAAGATGAAAAAACCTGACAGAGATTTCCTCCATCATCATTACGAAACAATTGGAACTATGATCACTCGTCGTGGAGAAGAGACCTTCAACCTTAACCTAGAAGCCATGCAAAAAAGCCCTGTTATAGCGATGGTAGTGGAAGGGGTCGAAGCAGTAAGCCTCGTAAGGAAAATGGCATGAACCACAGAATCAAAAGCTGCAGCACCAGGCACTATTAGAGGAGACTTTTCTCATATGTCATTTGCCTATGCCAACGAAAAAGGATGCGGAGTCCCAAATGTGATCCATGCATCAGGAGACAGTGAGGAAGCAGAAAAAGAAATCAGACATCGATTTAACGATTCAGAACTCTTCAACTACAGAAGAGCAGATGCAGACTTCATAAATTAAAAAAATTAAACCAGCAATTCCAAACTCCTTTCCAATAATGAGGAAGCATCAAAACTCACCTGCTCGAGTTGCCATTCCGGAGCAAAAGTTGTAAGTTTCTTATAGTCAGGAGTGATCATAAAGATTGGCTTATCATGCAAAGATCTCCTAAAATAGGCAAGTGCCGATAGAGATTCGTGATCAATGCAGATTCCAATCTTTTTTGCATTTTTTACCAAACGCCGCACAGAATCAAGCCCCAAAGCCGAAGTTTTTCACAAAACACCCAATGCAATACGTTCTGGGCAAGCATCCAAAAGTTGAGAAAGTTTTACATACTCCTCAAAATAACTTCCCATACCGATAAGAAGAAGCTCCGGATGATCAGGAGTAGCTAAAGGGAGAAAATCAGAATGATCAACCAAGTGTTTATCTACAATCTGAAAAACCTCTTCAGAAGGAGATTCATAAATATTTTCGGGAATTTCTTGAGCAGTAAGAGGGATTAAAGCCGATTTACATGTTGTTAAAGCACGTAAAAAAGACTGAAGATCAAGGGGAAATACGACGTCCTCTGCCCCCTCCAAAAAACGTAATTCGGGAACAAATTTTCTACAAAAACTAGACACTCCCGTCCACGCATCAATCACAATAACATCTTCAAAAAGTTGCCCAAGAAAAGGTGTAATATCAGAAAAAGAAAGCTGATCCAAAATAATGAGTCAGTTTTTTTTCTTTGATTGCCTCTCAAAAAAAGTGCTCAAATCTCTATCAATCACCGAAACCCCAAAAGCAGCCAAAGCAGGATTATCACTAAAAATCTGCTCAAAATGGATATTTTCCTGAGCCAAAAGATCAAAGAAATAAGAACTCAATACTAATTTTGAAAGGTTAACAGTATTCATAAGGGGAAGAGAAAATAAAAATTACATATCATAGCTCAGAATATAGGAAGCCAACTGCCTAAAAATAGGTCCAGCAGTATAGGCTCACCATTGATTTGTCCTTGGACGACGCACCCAAATCAAAATCACATATTTCGGCTCATCAACAGAGACTACCCCAGCAAAGGTTCCATTAGTTCGACCAGCTCCTCTCTTATATTTCCCACGATAAGAAATCTGCGCAGTTCAACTCTTTGCTCCAAGTCTCACTTCTGGAATATTTGCCCCATTATAAACCTCAGGATTATTATTCATCACTTCCCAAAGTCAAGACCTCAAGAGCTCTGAAGTTTTATGCTTAAAAATCTGCTTTCTCTCCTGTATCAAAGAAACTTCTTGTTCCAAGCCATTTTGTTCTTTATTAATAATTTTGGAAATAATAGTTGGTTTGATACGCTCTCCTCCATTTACTAAAGAAGCATAGGCAACTGCAAGCTGAATCTGAGTCACAGTCAATCACTGACCAAAAGCATTATTCAAAAATCTTGCCACAGAAACGAGATTTACATTATCCAAGAAGCCCTCCTTCTCTCCAGCAAGTTCAATTTCAGTAAATGATCCAAAACCAAGTTTCGTAAGATAATTATAAAAGGCATATTTTTGTATTCTCTGCACAATCTTCACCATTCCAATATTACAAGAATGGATAAGAGCATGGAGAAAGGTATGATGTCCCTCACAAACTTTTGTAGCATTTTTAATGACATAGTCTCAAACCTGAACCGATCATTCATCGAGATACGTATCTTGATAAGAAACTTCATCCATATCCAGTCCGAGAGCGACAGTAAACGCCTTGAAAATACTTCCCGGCTCAAAAGGACTACTAATGTTCTTATCTACAAAAACCTGCGGTCAAAAAACATTCGTGTTAATAAATTTTTGAAGTCCAGTATTCTGCCTTTCGGATAAGGTAGCAATCCTATAATCGTTTCCCGTAAAAATATAAACCGGCACATCAACATAGCTCAAATTATCAATCAAATGCGCATATTCCTGTCCTAATGGCATTAAGGTATAAGCATCATTATAATTATTAGGATTAAAAGTCGGAGCATTAACTGAAGCTTTAACTTGCCCATTCTCAGCATCCAAAACTAGGATACTAATCGCATCTGCTCTCAATTGCTGAAGTTGCTCATGAGCAATTTGTTCTGCTTCTCTCTGAAGCCCAATATCAAGCGTCAAATAAATATCTCATCCATCAGTAGGATGAACGATTTCAAATTCATTCGTTCAAACATTACCAGCCATTCCGGAGGTTCTTCATCTGATTTCTCCTCTCTTTCCTTTCAGTAAATTATCAAAATACTCTTCTACTCCATAATAAGCAATACCATTCCTATCTACATATCACAAGATATTAGACATAAACTCTCCATAAGGATAATACCTCGTTGTAAAGGGCTCCAAAATCAGTCCGTACAAAACAGGAATACCAATATACACATTAGCATCTATATTCGGCTTCGATTTTTCAAACTGATGTTGAACTTTAAGATCTCTAATCTCTTGAGCAAGTTGAGGATTGAGTCAAGAAATGAGCTTAATATATCTCCAATCCTGCACTTCAAACAGACTATCAAAAGTTGAACTTATCGGATATCTCCATTTCTTCAGTAAAGATTTCACCTGATTAATCGCCTGCGTTTTATTCTGCACATTCAGTGGCACAATATACAGATAATTCTCCTTTTCAATAGTAAGATAAGGCAGATTCAATTGCTTCACCTCCTCCAAAAACCTAGGTTCAACAAAATACCCTAGATAGTTTGAGGTTTTTTTTCCTATCTGAATTTTTTCATCAAGCCTGGTGGTAATTAGCTCCATAGCTTTCTTTTTCGTAAACTGCTCAACGACTTTATCAAACTGCTGTTGGTAACCTGTAAAGTCAAATGTCTCATACTCAGGCGACCTAATTCCACTTCAAAAATAAAATAATTCTGGCTGTTTTGGAAGTAAATCCACATTCGTAAAGAGTTCTACATTTTTGACACATTCAGCCTTGGTTGGGACTTTCATCCCATTTAACTCACACAAATGCTTGTAAATTACTGGAGCAACTAATTCAATAAAACGCGGCTTCATAGGGGTCTCTGGCGAAATAACGTGCCCATCTTGCTTTTTTTCCGGGAAAACTGTCAAATCATTAGGATCAAGTGCCAGATCATAAAGTGTCAAATTTTCGGTTAATTTCACAGGATGCCCTCCCTTATCCAATGCAAAAATATTCCCCCTTTCAGGATCAAGGAGCGACTCTCTATAGTGCAATTTACTGAGCTGTCTTTCATATTCATCATGCTTAACCACCTGCAGCCAAAAAAGCCTCAGAGTTAAGATAAAAAAGAGAAAACAAAAAAAGAATAATAATCCTGAATTTTTATCAGAAAACCGCTGTTGAAGAAAACGGAATGGTCTAAGAAAAACCGAAGATTCTCCCGAATGGGAATGACGTTTCTGTGGTCACAAAACTTGCATAAGCTAAATTTCATCAGTTATCTGAGATAAAAACCTTTCGTATCATAGACATTCTGAAGCGTATATTGAAAATTCTTCGTATCCCCTCAAACCTTATTTGCCCAAAGATGCTGATTAAGCTGAGCAGTAAGAGACATTTTGATAAAAGGATTTATCTGCCCATCATCTATTGCCCGAGCAAGATCTGGATCTCTAACAGGAGAAATCTGAATATTCCAGTGGACAATATTAAGATTATCATCAAAAAGATCGACCCATCAATCATCTTTATCCTTAGGAAGCTTATATCATGCATAATTCGGAATATCATCTCCCTTACAAGAAAACTTTTGTCCATAATCACACGCCCAAGTATCCACCTGTCCATCATAAACTTCTAAATCTTCTTCCGCCTTAAACGCATGCTTTCTTCCAGCATCGAAGCCCCTTAATTTCAAAATCTGAATAGTATATCCAGTCGAAACCACGCCATTACGATCCTTATATTCTTTCAAAGTCCTTCTTAAAAAGAGCCTTCTTGTCTTATCATGAGAAATCAAATAGAGTTCCTGAACTCCATCAGAATCTCAGACTGCATCGGGTCAAGTTCACTCATCCCTATCGTCAGAATCCCCAAATTCTAGCGGTTTATATTTTTCTGAAAGGTTAAGCTCCGTAACTCCATTAATCGACTGCCCATCCGTATCTCCTCTAATATCCCAAAAGAGCCACTTATATTGCCCATAAGACTGCCTTCCCAGATTACGATCATTAGGAAGATTCGCAGATTGACAATTATTCACAAAATTCAAAAGCCACTGTACTCCATTTGAAGAACAATAAGAAAGGAAATGCTGCTTCAGTTCATCAGTTTGCACTCTGGAAGAGTTTTCATTTCCATAAGCCGTAAATTCATTACAGTGCCCACTTGCATTTAAGCTCCACTGAAAATTCTCTCCTCTTTTGTTACTATTGCATCCGACCATTTGCCTATTAAAATATTCCTCATAATCAATAGTATAATCCTGAAAGATTCTCGCGAAACTATCTATAACATCGTTCGTTTGTTGAATCAGATTTTGCCTCGCATCATTCGTATTCTTTACTTTGGGCAAAAGCGTCATAATTCCATAAAGTGTCGTCAAAATAGACGAAGAAATTACGATCACAAGCGTCACCTCAAGCAAGGTAAATCCTCTCTTTTTCATCATCACTCAAAAAAACAAATGCAAAAACAAACGTACCCCAATACTACAAAAGACTATTTAGCTTCTCCCTCGTTTTTTGCCCAAACCATCCATGACCAGCCTTATTTTTCTCCTTTCCTGTCACAATACCCTCTTTGAGCTGAAACTGATATACCGCTTCAATAGTAGCAGGAGAGTATACCCCATCAATAACAGAGTGATAATATCCTCGATTCTTAAGAACCGTCTGAAGAGTTTTTATCTGCTCATGATATTGTCCCTTATTGAACGACTGAGTAAAAGTCACCTTTTGCACAGGCAAAGCTCCTTCTGAAGAAACCTGCTGTCCTGTTTGACTGAGATTTCAAGTGAACATAGACTGAGGAGTTTCTGAATCAAGCATAGCCCTAAAATTAGCCTGCAACTTTTTCGCCATCTGCGCATTTGTATCTTTAAAGTAAGAAAGTGCAGGTTCTTCAAGCATTTTTAGATTTAATCTTCCATTTTTTATCGCATCCGTAAGAGTCTTCAAGCCTCTCTTCAACTGCTCTGCCTTTGCCTCTGTGCCATCAATATATCCCCCAATATTAGCACTTGTCGTTAGCAAAAGATTACAATTTACAGCTCAAGAAGCAGAGTAGAATTTTTTCTCAAGATCTGATTTTTTCCCCATAATATCTGCATAATCAGCATAAGAAAACAAAGCAGAAAAAAGATAATATTCTGACTGTTGAATATCAGTTGTAAACTTCTTCAAAAAATTATCTTTATGGATCAAATACTTAGCCTGAGTCGCATCATCTGGCTTATTCTTTACAAGTGCTTGATTAAAGATTGACTCTAATTCAGCAGAAAAACTCTTCTCAAGCACAGACTTTTCCTTTTCTATTGCTTTAAAAAGATCAGAACGACTATCTACCGTAGCCTTAAATTCATTAAAGGCAAGGGTCACTCCACTCACAGTCTTTTGAAAAGCATCCAAATAATCAAGATTTTGTGCCAAACTTGTAAGCAAAGTCTTATTATTTTCTACATACTCAAGAAAAGTTTTCTTCACTTTTTCAGTCTTGAGATAATAATCACTCTCAAGAGAGCTAATTTTCAGCGCTTGCTGATTATAAAAAGTATCAAGAGTATTCCCAAAAATCAAAGGATCCTGCTCCGCCATTCCAAATCCTAATCTCTTAATATCCCCATCAAACTTAATATATTCATTAAGAATAGAAGTTTTCAAAGCATCAGCAAGTTTATCAAAGTTTAAATTCTGATCCTCAGCAGGAATCGCCCCCAAACAACTTGCCGCTCTAAACAGACTCGTATCCGCAAACTTTGCAGCTTCAGTTGAAACCTTTTTGAGTTTTACCTTACTCTCATCAAGAGTTTTAAGAAGCTTATTTTTATGATTTTCCAACTTCGTTGAAAATTCTTTCACCTGAGTTTGGCTAACGTTCGCCGCCAAAATCGACGGGCTCAAGAGTAAAAGAGTAGCTCCCATTAAAAGAAATCAGATTTTTTTCATTTTTTGTAGAAAGAAAATAAAGAAAGCAAATACTTACTAGTATGATTTTCTCTCCAAATTTCAAGTAGAAAATCTGATTTTAGATGACAGGCAAGAAGCATCACTCATTTACAAGTCAAAACAAATCCGACAGAAAAGAACCTTTCACCAAAAAAAATTCATAAAAGCAGAACACAAAAATAAAGCAAGGAGCCAGAGAAATACTTTTAAGTTGCAATCGTTTTCCAAAACACTAAAAAGACATCAGACTTTTATCTTTTACAGAAATTGATGACCCTGATTCCTACCGTCCTTGAAAAAACCAAAAATGGAGAAAGAGCCTACGATATTTACTCAAGACTCCTTGAAGATAGAATTATTTTTGTTGGAGAGCAGGTGCATAGCGCAATGGTGAATACAATCGTAGCTCAAATGCTCTATCTAGAAAAAAAAGATCCTGAGAAAGATATCATCATGTATATCAATACGCCTGGTGGAGAAGTCTATTCAGGACTGGCAATTTACGATACGATGCAGATCCTCAAGTGTGATATTCAAACTATTTGTACCGGACTTGCGGCTTCTATGGGATCGCTTTTGCTTGCTGGAGGAACGAAAGGGAAAAGGTTTGCTCTGCCACATTCTAGGATTATGATTCATCAGCCTTTGATTTCTGGAGGAGGAATTTCTGGACAGGCGACCGATATTCAGATTGAAGCTGAAGAGATGCTCAAAGTAAAAAAAATGCTGACTGAAATCATCGCGAAGCATTCAGGGAAAGGCTATGATGAAGCGCTTGCTGATATGGAGAGAAATAAGTGGATGAGCCCAGAAGATGCTTTGAATTACGGTTTGATTGATAAGATTATCTGAGCATAATTAAAAAATCCTTTTTTCTAACAAGAGCCTCTTTTTTTATTAAACAAGCGTTCCAAGTTGAAGGAGAAATCCAAAAAACAAAAATCAGATTCAAAAAATATAGGTCAGTATCCCTAAATTACGAACGAGCTTATTCCCAAAGGAAAACGTGATAAAATAAGGGGCGATCATAAAGATCAACAAAGAGAAAGATGCCCATTTCTCCAAAAGCATATTGATAGCAAAATGTCCATTTGTATTTGAGGTTTCTAGTCCTTGAGACATTGCATCAAAGATAAAACGAACAAAACTCCAACTTAGGAGTTGAAGCACGGCTCAAAGGATAAGATAACGAGACTTGGAAAGAGAGCCTTTTCGCTTTTCATAGCTAAGAAGAAATGAGTTTTTTAACTCAGATAAAGTCAGATTCTTTCTCCTTGAAGCAAGAGAATGCTTTTTGATCAGTAGATAGACACTATATCAAACAAAAAGTAAAAAAATACTGCATGCCACGAGGGAAAAAGCTCTCCAAAACAAAGATTCTAATACTCTCCCAAAGAGACTAAGTGTCTGAGGATTCTCAAGTGCGTTAAAGAAATAATGTTGAATCATGAGATAAGAAATAGTAAATAATTTTTCTACCTCCATTATACCCCCCCATAGGATTTTGTCAAAATTTTACTCTTTTTTTGCAGTTTATGTCTACCCTTGCCCTGATTGGAGCCTCTGAGAATCCAGAATCCCTTGCGTTTAGGCTCTTTACTCGCCTAAGAGAAGGAGGCTTTGAAGTCGTTCCCATCAACCCAAAATATCAAACGATAGCTGGAGCTCCGTGCTTTGCTTCTCTTTCCGAGCTAAAAACTACTCCCGAAGTCGTGATTTTTATGGTCAATCCGAAACTGACTTTACAAATCCTTCCTCAAGTCGTAGAACTAAAAATCAAAAAAGTCTGGTTTCAGCCTTGAACTTTTGATGATGAGGTGCTTGAATTTTGCAAACAAAACAATCTAAAAGTTGAGCACGAAAAATGCCTCTTAATCGCTCCAATAACAACGCTAGAGACCTTCATACAGTGAAAATAAAATCAAAAAAAGGACGGTCAATAAACCGCCCTAAGAAAAAGATTCTCCAATAATCTTACCCTCTACAAAGCCCAATGTTTTTGAGCATTCTATAAAACTCAAACTTCTTGATCATCTTATTATAAGGAGACAAAGAGTCATATGAAGCACCCTCTTGCAATAAGGTATCCTTAAGCTCCAAAAGATTTGCCATTCTTTCCACATCCGCTTGTCAAACCTGACTCATTTGATCCAAAGACTTCTGGAGCACCGCAAGAGCTCAACTCGCATCTAAAGCTTGAGAAGACTTCTCTCCAAAACAACTCTCAGTTAACAAGCGAGAAATCTGTTCCGTATCTTCTGCAGAAATCCCTCTACCATAAATATTAAAATTCACATTTCCGAGATATTCATTATTGTTTGCTAGCGATACTCCTTGTGCTTTTGCCTTATCAAAGGTAAAGGATTCGATCGCAATAAGAGGAGGGATACTCGCAAAGAATCTCTTAAGAGAGAGAGGCTTATTCACAAGACTTTCAAGTCCGATTCCATAGGCAAGTCCTGGAATTGTCCTATACTTATCCCTAAATCTGAAATAACAAATATCTGAAGATTCAGTCATTCCACAAACAATACTTTGTTTGATCGTCTCATCCACTACCTCTTCATCAATCAAGATATTAGATTCAGAATCTGGAGTCTGCAATCGGTTATACAAATAACGAGAGATAACCGCATTATAAAAAGATTTTTCATTCTGATCCTGAGGTTTCGTAAGTTGATATTCTGAGACCAATTGATTAATTTCTTCAGCCTTTTTCTCTCTAATGACATTGAAAAGATAGTAAGAAAAGTCATTGAGCAATCCCAAATTATTGATATTAGAAGTCAGAGAAAGCTTATCTACCAAAAGAAGGAAGGCTCTCTTTGAGTCAGATTTAAATGAAATACTAATCGGGATATTAAAAAATCCGTTTTCTAACTCATTAATTTCTCCAATCTTCATATTTACAACTTCATTGTCTCCCACATCTTTCCCACTCTCTCTAATAATACTACTCCACTGAGAAAGTAATGAAATATCTTGGTAAGGATTGGTATCCAAATATTTTTTTCCCAAGATTGAAATATCGATATCCTTCGTATACGGATCTTTCCAGATATTAAGCGAAGGTAAAAGAAGATTTCTCAAAAATTCAGTATAAACACTCTTTTTAAAAGTCAGCTCTCCTTCAATTCTTTCCTTTTCTTCTTTAGAAGAAGAATACAAACCAACAATATCCTCAATAGTTTGAGGCAGAGAATCCTTATCTTCAGCCATTACCTCTGACTGTTGAAAGCTCGTCAAATCATATTTATTAAGTTCTTTGAGATCCCAAGTCCTTGCTGTCAGCTCAGAGTTTTTAGACCAGATAAAGAAAAGAGCCATAACCGTGACCACAGACATTACCCCAAAGATTCCAAGCGTAACGAGATAGGTCTGTTTATTAATTCCAAAAGAGATTTCTAGCTTACTGCCATTTTTCCCTTTCTGCATAAATCAAGCCACAAAATCCTGGACAAAAGACTTCACTTTGTCCAAAAATCAAACCTGAGGAGTTGAATTGTTTTCTAACATGTTCAGAAGGTAATAAAGAATAAATTCTGATTTTTTATACGAGGTTAAGTTAATCTGAGAGAAGTCTTCCCTCCTCTCCAGAAGCTAACGATCACGAAGCAAGTCCTTCTCCAGTCCCCAAAGGCTGAGCAACAAAAGCTCAAAACCCACCACTAAAAGCAAGAGCTCCAGTATCCGTCTGAGAATCCTTAATTCTTGAAATATAACTATCCATAAAGTCAAAGATTTCCCTCTCAGTCGTCTTTTGAATTGGAAGATTAAAGGTTTTTACTGAGTTATTCACGATATATTTCGATCCTCCAATAGTAACCTGCTTTGGAGAAACCTTAATATCTTTTGCATCAATTGCCTTCCCCACAATAAAGGTACTTTGCTTGAGCAACTTAATCAATTCAGAGATAATAAAGATATGAGGACTCTTAATACCTTGCTGAATAAGCGCATATTCATCTTCCTTAAGAGTATTCACTTCGATAGTAAAGCCAATACTATTACTCTTACCATTAAAGCTGTTGAAGGTGATAGAAAAGCTCGGCATATTACTAAATTCTAACCTATTATTAATAAACTCCATGAGAATCTTGAAGAATCCGGTATCAAAGGAACTATCACCAAGAATCTTCTTATAATACTCATCGAAATCATTAATTTTATCACATTTTGTAGGCTCATAAGGATTATTATAGCAGACATTAAGATAGTATTCTACATCCTTTTCTCCTCTATCCATCAGAGTATCAAGTTTTTCTTTAATATCTGATTTGGTGTATCAAAGATTCTCCGCCAAGGAAGAAACAAAAACATCCATAAGTGAAAACACCTTCATCGCACTCGAAAATTTCACTACTTCTAGAGAAAGTAAACTTCTCTGAATAGATCCCACAGCATTATCTGCTTTCAAAATATCGACTAATTCTTGAGGAAAGAATCCATCTTTATTCATGCTTTCTTGGAAAGCTTTTGTCTGTGTTTTTAGAGCAATAATCTGCTCTCCTAAAGCAGAAAGCTTGGTTTGCAAAATATCTTTCTTCTGCACAAAATTAAGCCCATTATCTTGAAGAAGCTGTTTTGCTCAAGTCTCTCCCTGCTCTGCAAGAGAAAGTGTAGCATACTTAGCTTTATCAAAAAGCCCAAACATCGTTCCATACTGATCATAGGTATCAGAGACTTTTTGCACACGTTCGATCTTATCTACCGGCACCGTAGGCTGAGACTTCAAATCCAAATACTGATAGAAAAAATAACTAGCAAGTGAAAGTGCTCAAAGCCCGATAATTCCCAAAACAGCAAGAATAAATTGCGTATTATATCTTTTTACGACATAAGCAGCATCTTGACTTTGCAGTCCAGCCAAATCACCCGCATTATCAAGCAGTTCCAAAGGAGCATCCTCTCCCATATCCCCAATTCATTCAATTTGCTGTGATTGTTGAACAACATGAGCCTCAGGAGCAGAAGCTTGCGATTGTTCCACTAAATCAGCCTCAGGAATAGGATCTGAAGCCTCTTGAAGTTGTGCAGAAAGTGATCATTCCATCAAAAGATTTCCATTTTCTTCAGCAATAGCCATACGTGTCTCGAGACAGAGAATAAAATTTTCATCTATTTACATAGTTTTTCTAGATACCTCCATTATAACGTAAAAAAACCAAAAAGTCAAAAAAATCAGATTTTTTTTCTTAAAGAAGACCAGATTCCTCGATTTTATAGAGACGAAAAGAAGATATTCTCTCATCTCACCACAAAGCAAACAAAAAACTAGCATTGACTTTCTCTGGACAAAAATCATACTAAGAAAGACCTTTCCTCTTTCATCTAAATAACGCGACCAAATGATAGCAATAAGCCACTACGAATCACCGCTAGGCACAGTCCTGCTTGCCGCCAAAGAAAAGTCCCTCATCGGTCTACGAATCACCCCACAAACCGCAGATCTCAGCAACTATCATGAACCAATCCAAGAGCAACCCCAAAATCCCGTCCTCTTAGCAGCCAAATCTCGACTAGATCGCTACTTTGCAGGAGAAAAACCATTGATAAACGAACTTCCTTTGAATCCGATTGGCAACGAATTCAGCCAAACCGTCCGAAACCTACTCAAAACCATTCCTTACGGCAAAACTACCAGCTACGGAGCCATTGCTCAGCAAGTAGCCTCCATTAGAGGTATCAAAAAGATGTCGGCCCAAGCGATCGGAGGAGCAGTAGGAAGAAATCCTATTGCAATCATCATTCCCTGCCATAGAGTTATAGGAAAATCCGGAGCCCTCGTCGGCTATACTGGAGGTCTTGATCTAAAAATCGCCTTGCTTCAGCATGAAAGTAACAATTCCTTTCCCTGATCACCAAGCAACGGGCATCCTCAACCACCGCCAGCAAACTTCCCTTGACTCAGTAAAAAACTTTCGTAAACATAAACTACTTTTTTATCCTTTTTCAAAACCAGATGAAGATCAAACAATTCTTCTGAAACCGAATAAACGGACTCAAGACCTTCCCCGTTGCTCATCTTATTTTACTTTTCTTGACTGGATGTAGCACCTACTTTATCCACATTGATCAAAATGAGACTCGACAAATCAAGCTCATAGTCGCTGGAATACTAGGATTCTTGGTGAGTCTCATCTGACCCCTTCTTACCCTCCATGCTGAAGAGGAAACAAAGACTATCAGGATCATCAATCGAATAACCCAGCTCTTCGCACTTCCTACCATTGCAGGATACTATCGACTCCTACAAGGACTCAGTGAAAATGCACGTTACGCGGAGAACCTCCTCTATTTTTGAATATTCCCTTTGTTGATACTAGGAATTTTGACACTTATCGCTCGAATTTTCAGGCAAAAAGAACATAAAATCTGGTTTTCTCGGACAAGTTTGCTCCATTCCGTCGGATTTTGACTTTTGGCGGGACTTATTGTTTGGGGAGGACTCTCTGGAGCTCTTGGCTCAATCAGCGAACTCTTTGACGTAGATATCAACCGAAAATGGTATGAATATTTTGGAACATTCAGTATGTTCCTACTCGCAGGAAGCTTTATGATCAATTATTATAGCTCCGTCACAGAATACCTCCCCAAAGGCAGCCATTCAGAATTTGAACTCCAATCTACCCGCTTGATGAAAATCTTTGGAAGCTATATTTTCCTTCCGCTCGCACTGATCTATCTGACAATATTTACCGCTTATGGAATAAAAATTCTCATCACTGGCGTTCGACCTAAAGGCATCATCGTGTGGTTGGGAACAGGATATTTTGCTCGAGGAATGCTGACGTACTTCCTTACATTCGCAGAAAATTCCAGGTTCTTTGATAAGATCCGCCAAATCCTCTTCATCAGTTTCGTCTTGATTGCATTGATGATGATCAAAGCTCTCCAACTCAGAATCCAAGACTACGGCATTACTATAAATAGATATTTCGTAGGGATGTTTATCCTCTTTATCATAGGATTCTCAGTCTTGGCACTTTGCTTACCAAAGATGAGGCTCAGACTTTTCATCTCGTTGCTCTTCGGACTGAGTCTAATTTCCCTCTACAGCCCACGAAACGCACCAACCATCGCCTTCTCTTCCCAGAAATCCCGTATTGAATCCCTCCTCGCCAAAGCAAACCTCAAGCTTCCTTTGCAAAAAGATAGCTTCAAAGACTTGACTGGAGATGGAGCAGGAGAGTTGACGGAAACCGTTATCGACTTTGTAAATACTCAGCCTTACGAAAAACGAAATAAGGTCCTCTTCAATAACCAATATTCAGATAAAGACAGTAGCCGATTTTATGGCTACGAGATCCGTGACTATCTTTGAATTGAGGACTACTACCGAGAGCCAGAAGAAAGTAAGGATATTGAGTTCCGTCTTCGAGCAGACAATACAAACTTTGAGGGAAAGGGAATAACTACTCAGACATATGACAAGCTTTATGAGATTCATTGGACCTCCCCATTGATAAGAGACAATACACTTATGTATAGCATTTCATGAGAGATCAAAGAAATAAATCTGACTCCTTACCTCGAAGAAATCTTTGCCCAATCAAAGAGAAGCGGAGAACCTTTCATTATTGAACAAGAGAATACAAAATTCATCATCACTAGACTTGATGGAACAAAATTCGAAAACGGCAAAATACAGCTTGATAACGAAATAGAGGGCTACCTCCTTACCAAATAGCCATCAATGAGGAAATACTCCCAGACACAGCCCTCTCGGCTGTGTTTTTTCTATAATGAAGAAGATTTGTCATCTGACAAATGGCTCAAAACGTCTCTGGGAACGATTTGTCATCTGACAAACGACTCAAAACGTCTCTGGAGGCAATTTGTCATCTGACAAACGGCTCAAAACGTCTCTGGGAACGATTTGTCATCTGACAAATGGCTTAAAACGTCTCTGCGGGCAATTTGTCATCTGACAAATGGCTTAAAACGTCTCTGGGAACGATTTATCATCTGACAAATGGCTCAAAACACAACATCTTATCAATTTTTCAAAAAAAGGGTTGATTTCACTCCCCCAAATCACTATAGTCTCTCCCGCTGTCCAAAAAAAAAGGCACATTTAACAAATAAGATGAAAAAAATCACAGTATTGGCAATATTGATTGCCCTCTTCGCTAGTGTTAGCGAAATGTATGCGAATGACCCTAAGGTTTCAAACCTTGTCTCGGATGCCCCAACTTCTCCGGTCAAGAAAGAGAGGAAAGTCCTCTGTTTTCTGTCCAAGAGCTGGCAATTCCATGCAAATTCGGAGAGTTCCCACCGATTCACGAAGATCAACGGTGATGATCTTTATGTCCTCAGTGTGGAGAACACTTCTGACGCACCGATTACCATCCAAGTCATTGAATATGACAAAGCTGGTAAGACTCTCGGCTCACGCGAGCTTGCAATCTCAGTGGGAAAACCTTTCACTGAAGTCTATGATACAGAGAATAGGATTTTCTCTGTAGGTGTCAAGATACTTACTCCTTCTGCAAAAGGAAGAGTATCAGTAGCTCACGGTGTAAACCCTGAGAGAACAAATACAAATAAACTTAATTAATTAATCAGATTTTTTCTTTTTTAATTGGACAGCATGTAGCACCCTTCTTGTTTTCAAGAGGGGTGTTCTTGTTTAGCTCAGCCTTCAACGGTGAAAAATCCAAATACATCTTCACAGCTCTAAAAATCAGATTGATTACTGGGAAAGCATCTCTAGAGCAAGCGAGCAACCTTCACAAAAGCAACACAACAATACTTTTGTAATATGAATAAAAATAAAATAACCAAGCTCCTACTCTGTTTTCTAGGAGCAGGCTGCTTTGCACTCCTGTGCTACGACTCAAGGAGCATAGACCTGCAACAATCCCGAGAAGGAAACAGACTCCATCCCGTCAATGTTGAAAAAATTGTTCGGATGTGCGGAGGCACCGTCGATCCCCCCGCTACGACAAGCATCATTAAAGAGGGAATCACCGATCATCTCTTCTATGGCATCTCTGGTAGTGATTTCTACATCCTAAGTATCACCAATACCGCTAATGTAGCACTCACTTTTGAAACTACCGAATACTATAACGAGGGAGGGAAAGGACGCTCTAGGAAAGAAACCATTCCTCCCCACAGAACGATCACCAAACTCGGCAATACAAGAAGGAAAGTTTCACTTCTTAGGGTTAGCATAAAAAACGCCTCACCGAGTGGGACCATCGCTTTAGCGACCGGCATGAGACAGTAAACAATAGCTGCTTCTTTCTACAGCTGGTATAACCTTAGCACTCTCTTGTTTCAGGGGAGTGCTTTTCTTTAGAAAAAGCTTCACATTCCATTCCATCTCAAAGCAAAGACGATGACTTATCCTTGTTTTTAAAGGAGCCTTTGATATAAGTAGACTCAAGTTTATTATTACCGATTACGCATGCCACTTTCCGCTCTCGTTCTCACTCTCTTACAAGAAAAAAATCTGACTTCCGAATCTTTGAAAGATGCCCAGAGAGCTTTTGCTAAATCTCATAATTTAAGCACCCTTCCGAGTAAATCACAGATTCTCCAAGCATATTTTCAGCTTTTGGAAGAAGGAAAAATAGAAAAGAATGCTGATTTTGAGCTTTTGCTGCGTAAAAGGGCAATTCGTTCGCTTTCAGGGATCGTTCCGATTCAAGTTTTGACCAAGCCTTTTCCTTGTCCTTCAAGATGTATTTTCTGCCCCAATGATCCGGAGATGCCCAAGAGCTATATCAAGTCTGAACCTGGGGCAATGAGAGCTTTTCTCAACCAGTTTGATCCGCTCAAGCAGGTCTACAATAGGCTTTACTCTCTCCAGCAGACGGGGCATAAGACCGATAAGATTGAGATGATTGTGCTGGGGGGAACTTGGGATTTCTATCCGAGAGACTACAAAGTTGACTTTATCAAGCAGCTCTATGATGCCTGCAATACCTTTTGAGCATTAGCAATCAAAAATCTGACAGGAACTGCGGAATGGAAATATGCTTTTGAGATTACAAACCAAGATCAGATTCAGCTTTCTTCTTCTTTGGAAGAGGCAATACAGATCAACGAAACCGCACAGCACAGAATTATCGGATTGACCATAGAAACCAGGCCAGAATTTGTGACTGATCAGAACTGTAGAGATCGGAGAGCGATGGGCGTAACGAGGATTGAAATGGGCGTGCAGTCTACTGATGATGCAGTTTTGGACTTGAATAAAAGAGGACATCATCTCGCAGAGGTAGAAAAGGCACTTCACAAGCTCAGGCAATATGCTTTCAAGTTTTCTATTCACATTATGCCGGGGCTTTATGGTTCTACGATGGAAAAGGATATTCAGACTTTTCGTGATGTGTATACCAATTCCTACCTCAAGCCTGATGAAATTAAGTTGTACCCAACTTCGGTGATCCCGCAAACGGAACTGTATGAGCTCTATCAGCAGGGGAAGTATGAGCCGATCACGACAGAGGAGATTAGTGAGATTATTGAGACGACTTTTCGTGAGATTATTCCGCCCTATACGAGGATCAAGAGGCTGATTCGTGATATTCCTGCTACGGAAATTAGTGCTGGATCTAATGTTACGAATCTTTCTCAGCTTATGCATGAAAAGCTTTTGAAAAAGTATCAAAAAGCTGATCCAGACTTCCGTTCTATTTTTTATCACAGACTCTATGAGAATTTGCAAGTTTTTGGTGATGAAGAGGAGTTTTTTTCAGTCATTACGAACGGAACGAAATGAAGTGTGGCAATCCCAAAAAATGCTCCAACTGGATTACTTCGCTCCACTCGCAAAGACGCACAGCCAGCTTCTTTCCAAACCTATCTTCTCGGGAAAGCACCTGAGCTTTCAAGTTTTCGTCATTTCGTGAGCCTTGATACCAGAAGCAGAGAGGTAAGGAATAAAAAAGAAAAAACTGAAGTTCTGAATTTGGTTGTGAGGGCTTATGAAAGCTCAGTTGGACAAGAATATTTCATCAGTTATGAAGATGAACTCGGTTATCTCTATGGATTTACGAGGCTTCTTTCACCAAAACTTGAGGAAAGACTGGATATTTCAGGACTAGGTTTGGAAACAGCTTTGATTAGAGAGCTTCATGTTTATGGTTCTTTACAGAGTTTGAAAACACAAGAGGAAAGCGGGCAGAAAGTGCAGCATAGCGGCTTGGGGAAACAGCTCCTTGAAACCGCAGAAAAAATCGCTCAAAAATCGGGCTTTTCAAAGCTGTCTGTGATTTCTGGAGTTGGAGTGAGGGAATACTATCGCAAGCAGGGATATAAACTAGAGGGAACCTATATGGTGAAAACACTAACCTAAAGCACGAAGCTTCTCCAAACCATCTTCATATCCGAGCTTAAATATCTTTTTAAGTTTCGTCGTAGTAAACTCCAGTACCTGCGTATCCAAATCCCTACAAAAGAAAATATCACTCAAACTTCCCTGCTCCGGAATATCCTTTTTCAGCATAATTTCAAAAGAAACCATCAAGCTATCGAGCAGATTTTTTACCTTGGGATTAGTGCGATATTTGTTGAGAGAAATCCCGATAATTTTATGGCGAGGATAGGCTTTCTTTGCAGGCTCTACGAGAAAATTATTCGTCACTCCTCCATCCATCAATAACTGCCCCTCTCTCTCAACAGGTGGAAAAATTCACGGCAAAGCAATCGTCCCTAAAAGTGCAGAAACGAGGTCTCCTTCTGAAAGGATCAGACTTTCTCCCTTTTTGATTTCTGTACAACCAATAAAAGTTGGAATTTTAAGCTCTTCAAAGCTCTTAGGGAGCTCCTTTTCCATCTGCTTTTTGAGTAAAGTATTCTTAAGGAGAGAAACCTTAGGCAGAAAATTCAGATTTTTCGTCAGAGAAAGGAATTCAGACTTAAGGAACAGTGAAAGAATCTTATCCGCAGAATACCCCGCCGCTCGATAACTTACTAGCAATCCTCAGGCACTCACACCATACAGCGCATCTATTCTATCCTTAAATCCTAATTCCTCTAGTGCCCTCACAATCCCCAAGCCATAAAAACCCCTCATTCCTCCACCAGAAATAACAAGGACATAACGCTCTTTTGGGGTCAAAGCGCTCAAAAAAGGAAACTTCAATCAACGCATCATTACTTTTGAGAACTAAAAGCTTTCAGACCATCTTCATACCCCTGCTTAAAAAGAGCCCTCAGTTTCTTTTCAGAACTCTCAACCATTCCTACCTCAAGATCTTTATAAAGAAGATAATCCACCTTATCCAAATTTTTACTCAAGCGCCCTTGCAAAGCAACCGAATAAGAAAGCGACAAAACATCTAAAAGAGAAGTCACTTTTTGATGCTGTTTAAACTTTCCAAGCAAAATTCAAATAATCTTTGCATCAGGATACGCTTTCCTAGCGAAATCAACCGGAAAATTATTCAAAACACCTCAATCCACGAGCAAATGACGCTCAAAAGCAACAGGAGGAAACAGCCCTGGAACCGCCATACTCCCCAATACAGGAGGAACTAACTTCCCGTCATTAAAAAGAATAAACTTTGCTGTCATAATATCCGTAGCTCCGACAAAAAACTCAGCTTCCAAGCCAGAAAAATCTGACTTCAAATCTTTTTTTAAGAAAGCCTCAACGGTACTCCCTTTGAGAAGAGAAAGCTTGGGAGGAATCGCAAAATTCTTCAGCCCCAGGATCTCACTCTCCAGAAACCTTTCAAAAATTGCCTCCGCATGCCATCCACTCAACCAATACGCCCCGGTCAGAGCTCCAGCGCTGACGCCATACACCGCCTTTATCTGCTTTTTAAAATCAAGTTCCTCCAATGCTTTCAAGATTCCGCAGGCATAAATACCTTTTGCTCATCATCAAGAAATCACCAGAATAAAGTCAGATTTTTCTTTTTTGATCATCATAGTCCAAAAATTCTTTCAGTTCTAAAATAAA
Organism: SR1 bacterium human oral taxon HOT-345; assembly: GCA_003260355.1. Lineage (GTDB taxonomy): Bacteria > Patescibacteriota > Gracilibacteria > Absconditabacterales > Absconditicoccaceae > HOT-345. The sequence continues at coordinate 20,063 of MPSQ01000001.1, read as the reverse complement.
TCCTCCTCACACAGAAAAATAGCTTACTCAGCACCTCGCAGCCAAACTATTCTGTTTCTTGAGTATATTTGATATGCTTAAGCCTCTCTTTAAACTCTACAGAAGGAGTAAAAACAACTCTCGGCTCAATCGATGCCGCATTAAAAGCTTTCTTTTCCTCCGTCCCCTCACTCGAAAACGTCAAACGAAACGTCCCAAAAGCTCAAAGGCTGACACTCTTCCCATCAATCAGTTGTCTTGGAAGTTCAGCAAGCAAATTCTCTATCACATTAGAAATATCACCAATCGTAAGGGAGGATTTTTCTTCCAGCAGCTTCGACATTTCCCTTTGCCCCATCTTGCCCGTATTCGCGGGATTAGCATACCACTTTTTCTTGCTTCTATCAAGCGGATTTGCCTTTTCTACAAGTCTGAATTTCATCCTAACAACGAATACAAACTAAAGCACGTATTCACACCACCATTAGTCTAGGAAAATAACGATCAAAGTCAACAAAAAAACTCCTCCTAGAGACAAAAAATATTTTTCCAGTCTATCTAAAAATTTCTCTACGGTGAAAAATATTTTTTTCCAGTCGATTTTTATTTTTTTCACCTAGGAGAAATATTTTTATCAAGTCAATCCCTTTATTGCTCACCAGCAAAAAATCTGACTCATGACACAGGAAGCGAAACTTTTCATAGAACCTCAAGAGAATCTCACCCAAAGAACACAAGACATAAAAGCAGAAGCCACCACTTCACATAGTCCTAGGCAAACAAAACAAAAGAGACATCAGCTCCCCCAAACCTCTTCTCCAAAAGACAGGAAAGCAATGCCTCTTAACATTACACAATAATATTGATAATTTTCCCTGGGACAAAGATCACTTTCTTTGGTGCTCAGACGAGATAGCTTGCCAGCTTTTCATCTTTTTTAATAAGATCCAAAACCTGATCCTGACTACAGTCAGCCGCCACTTGCAAAGTTCCCCTCATCTTCCCATTAAACTGCACTGCAAGCGTAATCTCGGTATTTACAAGATATTGCTCTTGATATTTTGGCCATTTTCCCGTCGTAAAGATTGAAAACTGATTACCAAGCAACTGCCAAAACTCCTCAGCAAGATGCGGTGCAAACGGCGCAACCAACAGCACAATCGCCTCAAAGGTAGCTTTAGAAACCTGCTCCACTTCAGATAAAGCATTCACCAAGATCATCAGCTGAGCAATAGACGTATTGAACTTAAAGTCATCAATCTCTTCCGTCAACTTTTTGATCGTCTGATGAAGAAGCGTCAGAATTTTTGCCTCATCTTGATAGGTCTCACTGACTTTAGCTGAAATAGCAATAAGCTTATCAAAGAACTTCTTCACTCCTTTTATTCCATTGGTATTTCGGGAAATATACTGATCAAAAGGTCCCATAAACATCTCATAAGTCCTGAAGACATCAGCTCCATATTCAGCAATCACATCATCAGGGTTTACCACATTTCCTCGTCTCTTAGACATTTTACGACCATCTTCCGCCATAATGAGTCAGACTTTTTGATACTTTTGAAAAGGCTCATCTTTACTCACAAGTCCGAGATCATACAAAAACTTCTGCCAAAATCTCGCATAAATGATATGCCTCGTCACATGCTCCGCTCCACCAACATAGGTATCTACGTTCTGCCAATACTGCTCCCTCTCTGATGAAACAAGCTCATTATCATTATTCGGATCCATATACCTAATCCAATACCAGCTCGAGCCCGCCCATCCTGGCATCGTATTAGATTCCCTCTTCGCTGGTTTTCCGCAGATCGGACAAGTAGTTTCAATCCAGTCTTTCACCTCCGCAAGCGGTCCTTCTTCAGTTCCTGTCGGTTCATAGTGCTCTACATCAGGCAAACATAAAGGCAAATCTGACTCTTGCAAAGGAACGACTCCATGCTCCTCACAGAACACTACAGGAAACGGCTCTCCCCAATATCTCTGCCTAGAAAATACCCGATCCTGAATTTTATAGTTCACTTTCTTTCCTCCAATTCCTCTTTCTGCGAGCCAAGCTTGCATTTTTTCAATTGCTTCATCAGAAGTTAATCATGAGAACTGTCAAGAGTTTACAAGAATTCATTTTTCAGCATTAATTATAATTTTAGAAAATCAGTTGTCAAGTAGTAATTCTAATGGTTTTAATATTTCTATAAATGGACAATATTCATACCAAGATTGTTCTGGAGAAAAAACAGGTAATCTAAAAATAGAATTTTTATCATAATGAACGTCCTTTGAAGATCATATAGCACGAGGATATGTAAAAAATTTATTCTTTAAAGAGTCCTTATCATTATATAAAACTGAAGTTTTTATCTCTAATCCATACTTCTTCGCAAAGTCAAAATCTCTCTCATCATGTGCAGGCACCGCCATCACTACTCCTGTTCCATAGTTGGCAAGCACATAATCTCCGATATAAATCGGCACTTCCTGATTATTGAAAGGATTGATAGCATAAGCTCCCGTAAAGACTCAGGTTTTTTCTTTTTGAAGTTCAGTTCTTTCAAGTTGGGTTTTATGTTTTGCCTGTTCTTGATAGGATTTTACAGTCTCTAGCTGTTCTGGAGTCGTGATTTGTGCAACCAAAGGATGCTCTGGTGCCATCACGACAAAGCTCATCCCAAACACAGTATCAAGCCTTGTAGTATAAACTTCAAAAGCAAGTTCTTCACTGGATTGCTTCGCTTCGCTCGCAACGACCTGCATTTTGAACTGTGAACCTTCGGATTTTCCGATTCGGTTTCTCTCAAGCTCTTTCATTGATTCATCCCAGTCAAGTGCATCCAATCCATCAAGCAGTCTCTGAGCATATTTCGTAATCCTCAAAACTCGCTGCCTCATAGGTTTTTGTTCGACTTCGCTTCCGCATCTTTCACACTTTCCATCATCAAGATCCTCATTTGCAAGTCCAGTCTTACAGTGAGGACATCGATTAATAGGTTTATAGTCAAGATATGCTAACCTTTCATTATTCAAAATAAACCTGATTTCTGATTCAGATTTTCCTGCTTTTTTTAGTTTTTCTTCAAGTTCAGAGATTAGTTTTGCCTTCCCCTCAGCTTCATCATAATAATGATTGTAAAACTTGAGAAAAATCGCCTGCGTCCACTTAAAATACTTGGGATCCGCAGTACTAAAACTCCTTTCTCGATCATAAGAGAAGCCAATACTTTCAAGCTGTTTGATATAGGTTTCAATATTTTGTTTAGCGACCACCTGAGGTTTCATCTTGTGATCCATCGCATATTGCTCAGTTCCTAGTCCGAAAGTATCAAATCCCATAGGATGAAGAACATTATAGCCTTCAAGCATCTTTTTTCTCGCAATCGTGTCAGATGCGACATAGCCTTTTGGATGCCCAACATGAAGCCCAGCCCCACTCGGATACGGGAACATATCCAAAATATAGAACTTTGGTTTCCCTCCATCCTCTTTGGTATGATAAATTTTCTGATCTTTTCGTTGGCGCTGCCACTTCCCAGCAAGAGTTTTGATATCAATCGTCATGAGTTCTCAAAAGAAAAGATAAATACTGACTCAAGTGTAGTGTTTAATTGCAGAAATGCAAGATAATCTTCACTAGTAAGCCAAATTCTTCAAGGAGTAATCTACTACAAAGACAAAAATCAGACTATAAATCTGAAAAATCCTCTTCTTCCAGACTAGCATTTTCACAATCAGGACAATACTTCACAAAAGGCTCCTGAAGCTGAATTGCATGATAAATAAGCTCCTGCAAATCAATAACTCCATTTTTCACATCAACAGGCAAGACATCTTCCTCTGGATCCTCTCCATCAACGCACGGATCGACCACATACTTTGCAGTATATCCAGATAGTGAAACAGGGCGAAGATACGCCTTTGTACAGCGATCACACCTCTCACACAAAGTACATTGTAAGGCATCAATAGTAACCAAGAGAGCATTATGATTGAGTGATTGCAACGTTATCTCTCCAGAGATTCCATCAGAAGTCAGCTGAGGAATTTCTTCCAAAAATTTCCCCTCAAAACGGAACGTATCCGTAGCCTGCTTCATCAAAAGATCCGAGATCTTAACTTTAAATTCAGGATTTTTCATACCATAGTGAAAAAATAAAATCTACAGTAAATGTAAAGATTTTTCACTTATTTTAAAGAGATAGTTGACTTTTACTCAGTGATTCCTATACCTACAGGTGAAAAATTTATTTTTTGTCAAGAGATGAAAAATCTGAAAGCCTTCACACTAATTGAAACTCTTATTGTAGTCTTTATTTTTGGAGTAGGTATTTTAGCCGTGCTCCGCTTATTAACCTATAGCCTAGGCTACTTCGATAGCATCGATATGAGAGTAAAGGCAAATTTTCTCGCCAAAGAAGGCTTAGAAATCGCTTACAATATCAGAGACAGCAAAATAGAACAATGATATACCCGGAATTATATCCAGGAAAAATTCGAAGACGATACCCTCAAACAAATATCATTAGGGGATGAAGGATTTACAAATTTTAAAGTAGGACTCTCAGGAAGTGGCAATTACTACATCTTTGAACCAGCAGAAAAATCTGAAAACTTCATGGAGAATTTCAGGACCTTTTACCTCAACTTTTTCACTGGAGAAGACAATCAAGAACTAACCTATTATAGCCCACTATCGCTCTCTTCAAGCGAAGAACCCTATAAAGGATTCGCAAGAATCATCGAATATAGCCCAATTTACGTAGGAGATCAGCCTCTTGACAAAAATAAAATACTAAAAATCAGCTCGCGTGTCCTCTACAAAAGAGGCGGGAATACTGGAGAAGTCCTTCTTGAAAGTTTCATTGGAATGAAAGACTCACTCCCAGCCGAACTGTAAACTTTATTTTATCTCAACATCCTTCTCATAGTATGAAAAAAGCTTTTACTCTAGTGGAAATCATTATCGTAATTGTAATCTTTGCACTACTTTCAGGAGCGATCCTCCGCACCTATACCACCATCACCAAAATTGCCTTTAGAATAGAGCAGGATAAAGAGCTCGCAAAAGAAGTCCTCATTCTTTCACAAGTTCTTCACAATATCGCAGAAGAAGCTACTATTGACTACGAAAAATACCAAGCAAAGGGGATCGACCTCAAACAAGGAAAGGGGATTACTGATACGCTTTATCTCACCTGAGGAATGCGAACCGGTACAGAAATTGCCTCAGTCGGTGACTGCGAAAAAAGTAGTAATCTTTATACTTCCTCATACCAGACAGAAAAATCAGATTTTTCTGGCTGTAAATTACTATTGACAAAAGAATATGCTCCAGATACCGCAATCACACTGCTCTGAAACGGGAACATCAACCAGAGCAAAATGAAATTCAAGGTCATCCCCTATCTCCCAAACAATCAACAAGATTCTGAAATCGATATTGGGAAACCAGGCTTTCGAATATTGGGATCAATCTATAGTGCCTTCTACAATCCACAGAGACGAGAGAATAAAAGCGTCTTCCCAATACAACTTTTCCTTGGACTCCAAGGGAAAACTCCAAACATTTATGATATAAATTAAGCAATCATGCGTCATGAAAGACCAAGAGGAAATATCACAATCCTCGCCTTATTTATTCTCCTTGCTTCATCGCTCATTTGAGTGCTCATTTGACTAGTAATGAAAAATTTCATCAAATATAGCAAAGAAATTTCAGACTACGAAAAAGTAAATTACCTCGCTAAAGCAGGAACAGAACTCTGATTAGCAATAGTGGGAAGTCGTGGAGTGGGTTTTTCTTATAGTATTAGCTCCGGAGACAGTGCATTAATGCACAATTTTTCATGCGAAAATCCACAAAAATCTCGAGACGAATGCCTCTGAAAGCCAGCTTTCTCTCTAGAAATATCCGGACTCGCAAAAACCAAATGAGAACTCCCTTGGATAGCAGAGGACTGCAAAATACCAGAAAATAATACAGAAGTCTGACCATGATTTTCAGTGATTGTGCCACTTTTTTCCGATCAAGAAGCTACTTCTTCAGTTGCAGAAGCATTACAGCCAAATACCACAGTCCACCCCTTCAATTTCAACGATCTCTCAATGTATTGAGCAGGAGAACGAAAATTTGGAATCCTTGCCTTTAATAAAAACGATTCATCACTCAAAATCCGCAAATGGGAAGGAGACGCTTGAGCGCTTCACAACGGAAACCTCTTCTATGGACTTGAGAATTATCTTATCATCGCAAACACTAGCCAGCAACCGCAAAAACTCTGCCTCGAATCCAATACAGTCTCAATTCCTCAGGAAGAAGCAAAAATAATGAGTATTGGCTCCTTTTGAGAAAAACAGTTAGGAACGGAAACATTCATAGCAAAAAAACTCCCAAGCTTCCTCCAAGGAGACAATTACCTTAACGATTAAAAAAGTACTGCACTACTTACAGCTCCAAGAAAACTACTCAAACATCCTCTGAAGATCCTGATCCCTAATCATACGAGGATTCCACATAGGATCAAAAGTAACCTCTACAGCAATTTCATACTCCGGAGCCACCAAACGAACAGCACCTTCAACACTCGCTATCAAATAATCCGCCATAGGACAGGCCGGCGTGGTAAACGACATAGTAACCTTAATTTTCTGCTCTTCAATAGTAATATCATAGATCAGACCTAGTGTATAAATATCCACAACTGGAAAATCCGGATCATATACAGTCTGAAGTGCTTGTTCTATCTTATGCTGAAGTTCATTCATCAGTTTTTCTCTTTGGATCCATAAAAATAACATACTGCATTGCAAAAAACACCCCTAACAAAACCAAACTTATCCACTTCGTCCAAAACTTCCCAAGCAAAAGCAATACATTAATCAGAGCAAATAACCCAAATAGAAATGCTGATTTATAGGCATCGCTCTGCATTTTTTCCTTAGTAATTTTCGTAGAAACAAGCCACTGTACTCCATAAAACAAAAAATAGCTCGCCCCCCAAAAAAAAAGGAATACTCCGATCAGACCAAGCGTCAAAGCAATCGCAGGATCTTCCTTTACCGAAATAAGATTCGCATCAATAATCAAAATCGCCAATCACAAAACCAACTTTGCAAGGGACGCTAAACGAAACACCGCTATCTTATGCATCGACAAATTAAAAAGATAAAAACTGACTTTCTCACTTACGAAAGATTAAAGTTCCACATTCACGCTCTCCTGAGTTTGTTCTTCCTCCTGTCCCTCTAAAATCGTCTGTGTATCGAGTTCTGCCTGTGATGGAAGATAAAAAGGATTGGCTCCATTTTCATATACCTTTGCATAAATAATCTCCCACAAACCCTGGCCCAAGATCATCAACGGAAAAGAAATCAAAGTAGAATACCAAATCAATCTATAAGGCATCATCTTATCCACACTAGAATAAACTTGTGACCACAGCATTCCAATCACCACAAGACAGAGACAAAGCCCTAATGCATTCCCTATGAGAGAAGAAGCCGAATAATTCGGATTCACCACAAACTCCATCTGTGAAAAAGAGAGAAAAAGTGAAAGACAAAGATACAAAGCAAAAAGCACAACTTCAGCCATTGGCACCTCTTTAAGAAATAAGAAAAGAGCAATCATTCCTGCAAATAAAATACTATTGGTCAACAAGAGCAGTCCTATGGTTTTTCAGATTTTTGTATACTTTTGAGAGAAAAAGACACTATAACTTACGACTAAAATCAAATTTCCCAAGAAAGTAATAAAAAACCCCAGAAATAACAAAATCAGCCACGCAAGCGGATGGGTAAGCTGAGCCGTTCCTGCACCTAAGGTCGTCTGAGAAGCATTCCCCCCGACAGCAAGTCAGAAAGCCCCCATGATAATATACAAGACAAAAGCCATCAAGGCTCCAATAACCACTCCTAAACCAATCTTTCACAAAAGCTGCCAACCCGAAATAGCACTTGGAGCGTTAACAAGACGATCTAATTTTTCTCTCTCAGAACGAGCAAACGCACCAGGATTCAGAGGATTCATCCCTCCATCAATACCAGGAATCGTAAAGGAAACAGAATTTGTCGGTGTAGTAGGATTCGTCATTAGCAATCAAAGGAACTAAAAGGTTAAAGAAGAAAGCTGTGATATAAAGTTTTTAATGTGAGAAGGTTCATCACTCATATAGGAAAGAATACGCATTCTATCTTCCTCAAGAATAAAAACCTGAGCTACTTCGAGCGAACGTTCATTATTCCACAAGCGATATTTCTTAAGCAAAGCTGAAGAAGAGCGACCATTACTACGAAACGTAAGCTTTTTAGCGACCTCTCCTGACAAAAGATAGCCTTCAGTCTTCAGCTGATTAATCGCATTCTGGGCATAGCCAGGCAGAGAAAGGAGCACACCTGTTTCCTGAGCGATAATCAAAGTATCGAGGTTTTCAAAGGAATCTGCAATCTCTTGATAAACATAGAACACTCCAGGCTCCTCATCAGCCAACTGCATTTTAACTTTCAACTTTGGAGTCCATGTAAGATCAAAAGCCTCAAGAGACAAAGGATACTTTCCCCCACATCACGCCAAAAAAAGCACACAAAACAAAAGAGAAATAAACCAGATTTTCTTTGGCATTTTAGTAGAAGACATAACAAACAGCTAAAACTACCCCCAAAGAAACCCCTATCAAAAAGGACTTCTTAAAAATATTTTCTCTCGTGTTTATTACCTCAGTCGAAGTAGGCAATTTTCCCTGCCAAATCACAGCGATCAAATACCCAATCATGATCCCGCAAAACACCAAATATCCCGGCATCAAAACCTCCTTTAGCACTTTAAAGAGCTCAGCCCCAAAGATAATATTACCTCTTACCAAAAAAATCCCCATAATCACGGTCATCACATAGAAGCTTCACCTCAAAACTTGGAAAAATATCGACATTATCTCTCAAAATAAGCTAAAAGCTAAAGTAAAAATAGCGTTTTAACAAAGAAAATCAAGGACAAATCCATTCGTTGAAACAAATTCAGACTTCCTTCCTAATCATAGCGAAAAAGTGTAGGATGATACAGATCATGAACAATAATCATAGGCGCAGGAATATGAGAAGACTTCTGCACCGATTCATTGGGAAGATGCTCATAGAGCCACTTCTGATAAAGCCCAGGAATCCTTATACAGCCATGAGAAAGAAAAGTCCCATCTACTTCCGCTTGGTGCAAAAAATAAGGTCACTTAATACGCATTGCATAAGGCATAGGAGAACCATAAGTCCTAGAGCGATAGGCAACATTTGCATGCTTGAGAAAAAACTTTCCCTGGACCGTCTTAGTTTTTGGAGTCCCAGGAGAAGCACTGGTTAGAAGTCTAAGCTTTCCCTCTTGATAATACGCCAAGACAACCCCTTCCTGCGTTTGTGCAACCACGAGAATATTCGGATTTTTGAGCTCTTCAGGGCTAAGGTTCAGCTCCAAAAGTCCCAAAAGTTCTGAAAGATTTTCAGGCACATATTTTTTAAAATACGGATATTTCAGCGGAAATTTCAGCGAAACAAGATGTTCATAGCTAGCTTTTGGATCAAAAGCTCAGGTCCAAGCGTTATACTGACTCATAATAGTCTCTGCCTGATTGTAGCCCAAGAGATTTCAGAAATCATGAGCCACCCCCTTCATCGTCCAAAAAGGCGTAGACTTAAGTCCACTGACAGCAACTTCCAAAACTTCATCCGTCGTTTCCTGAACTTCTCCAGAAGAAACAAAACCTGAATCCGCTATTGAAGAAAAAGCTCCAGAAGAAGTCTGAATCGTAGTCATCATTTCTCTCCCCCAATTCCGAGAAAAAACAAAACCACTCAAAAGCAAGGAAATACCACCAAAGACAAGCCAATAGTTCTTCTTGTAAAACATTTACATTTAGATAAAAGTAAATCAAAACTTTAGTTAAAATAAGATTCTTGATGGAGAAAACAAGCAAAAATCGAAATATTTCTGTTGTGATTCCTTCTAGAGCGACCCCTCTCCCTCTAAAAAACCTTCTCACCTGCCTCAAAAATCAAACATTTCAAGACTTCGAAATTCTCATCGTCTGTGATAGGTCTTTTACTACATCAGAACGGGACCACTTTCAGCAAGAAATTTATCAAGATCGAAAGCCTGAAGAAACAAACCAAAAAATCAGAATCTTTTCACATCTCAATAGCGATTTCAATAAAGACCATGAAGGAGGGGCAAGCTACGTCAGAAACTTCGGGATCAAAAACGCAAAAGGCAGCTATATTCAGCTTTTTGATGATGATAATGAAATCGATCCACAATACCTTGAACACACCCTCAAGCTACATCAAACCCACACTCAGCGCTATCAAAAAGAAGTAATCATCACACCAACGCTTATGCGGAGAAATACGGACAAAATCCAGAATCAAGGCTTCTCAGACTATAATTATCGACTAGCTCGTCCTATGATCCACTTTCTAAAGCCAGGACAAGCATACTGAGAGATCAAAATGTTCAGTGGAAATGGAATCTTTGGGAAAGCCGAACTCATGCAAAAAACCCTCTACGATGAAACGATCGCCCGGATTGCGGAAGATCTGGACTTTATTTATAGCATTCGAGAGCAGGGAATCCCGATCCTTGTCTTTAGAGATCTAAAAGTCAGACATCAAGAGAGAGAAAAGAGCATCCTCGAACAAGCCCGAATTGGCACCCCAAAAGCAGCAGAGCAGAAAATAAGAAATCTCTTTCTCCGAGCAAAAAAGCACGGGAATCTTTATCAAAAAATCATCTTCATCATACGGAGTTCTCGAGGAATCGCTTGACGACTAAGCTTCAAAGCACTTTGGAACGGGAAAAACAATATACCTATCGTTAAAGCGATACGAAAATGATATCGAGAAGGATGGAAATCCTTCATAAAAACCAAAAAATCTGAAAAAAACCAGCATTTCTCTTGCAATTAGATCGTGAACCGATATTCTTGCCTTTCCCTTTACTTTAACTATCAGAAACGATGCAAGAAGCCATCAAACTCAAACTAGAAAACGCACAAAAAATCGCCCTTTTTGGACACGAACACATTGATGGAGACGCCCTCGGAGCAATTCTAGGCTTGGGAAAACTCCTTGAAAAGCAAGGGAAAACGGTTTCCTATTTCACGCCACACAAACCAAGTCGCGTCTTCGATTTTCTCGAGCTAAACTGAAAGGTTCAATATGAGTTTGATTATGGTAAATATGATCTCCTTGTTTTTCTAGACTTTAACCAATATCAGAGAATCTGACTTTTTACTTTTGGGCATGAAGACTACTTCGATCCTTACCCAAAAATCATCATCGACCATCACCAACCAGAAAAAGAACCTGCCAATACCCTTATTTATCGCGATGTAGAGGCAATCAGCACCTGTAGTATCCTCTACGAACTCACAAGTAGCCGACGACCATCCTTACTGGATGAGGAGGTTGCAACCCATTTCTACATGGGACTTTCGACAGACAGCGGAAACTTTCGCTATGACGAGGGAGAACAGTCTGTAAAGTCGTTCACTATCGCTGCGGATCTTCTCAGGCACGGAGCCAAAAAAAAGCTCATCATTGATGAGATATTCCGCAATAAAACCTACCGCTCTGTGCAGTTTATGCAGCATTTACTGCAGAGAATGCAAAAAATCAAAATCTGACTCCCTGATGGAAAAACGCTCCGCCTCGTTTATTCTTACTATGAAGACCACGAGCTCGAGCAATACGGAATCGACCATGACGAAGCAGACTACGGGCTGTATATCATGCAAGATATCAGAAATAACCAGCTCGTAGCTCTCATCAAAAAAGTCGGAATCTACATCAAAGGATCGCTAAGAGGCAGAGGAGAAGTAGACTGCTCAGAACTTGCAAGATTTTTTGGAGGCTGAGGACATCAAAACGCCGCTGGCTTCAAAATCCAAGGCTCTGGCAACCTCGACCAAGACGTGCAAATGATCATTACCAAGATAGAAAGCTATTTCCAAGCATAACACAAAGATCAAGAGCAATGCACGAGGAGAACCAGCAATTTTTCTCTTGCAAATCTTGGCAGTATTCATACCTTTAAGCAGAGAAGTTTTACTCTTTCGTATCTTCAATCATGAAAACAAAAATCTGAATGCTCATTCTCGGGTTGGCTTTGCTCAACACATTTCCAGCCCTCGCCAGCGATCAAAAAATCGTCATCGATCCTATCAATAAAAAAATCCTCGTCCAATCAGGAAATCAAACTTTTTCTAGTGAAAATTTTTCTTCTAGCGGAACAACGATCAATACCAATAGTCAAGCTCCAGCAGCAACAAATCAATCAGGCTCTACCTCTCAATCATGAACGGCCCCTTCTCAGCCAAGCCAAAAACCAAGTCCTCTAGATATGGAACTCACTTGAGGAACAGAACTTGAAAAAGCGATATTCCGAATGCACAAAAATGGACTGACGCAGTATGATACCCTAAGCGGCTACAGACCAGAAGACCCGCTTCTTAGAGAAGAGGCTGCAAAAATCATCGGACAGGCCTACAGCATTTTAGGCTTCCCTCAGGAAACAAAAACTGAGGAATGCAACTTCAAGGACCGCGAACTCTTCAATCCAACGCTAGCTCCGTTTATCACCTCAACCTGTAAAGTAAGCATCTTCAAAGGGAATAAAGGACTTTTCCACCCACATACTCCACTTACCAAGGCTGAAGCTCTAACCGTTCTCATTAGAATCCTAGAAGGCAAATCAAGTAGCGAAAGCTTCGATCCTCGATGGACACTCTACTTTATCAAAGCAAAAGGAATCTCCCTCACCCAAGAATCTCAAGTAATGCAGCTCCAGAGACCTGTCACAAGAGGAGAGATCGCACTACTTATCTATAGATTCAAGGCAATTATTCTCAATCAGCAGCTTCATCAAGCAGCAAAAAATCAGCTTTCAACGATCGATACGAACCCTCAAGCCTTTCTTACTACAACCCAAACAGGCACTCAGCTCCAAACCGGCACACAAACCTCACAAACCCAAAACAATGATATCCTCGGACTCATGAGCGGCAATAATTCAAGCACGACAAGCTCACTCAGCGTGCTCAATTCTCCCGAGGTCAATGAAGCCATCACTCGAATGTATGATCAGAAAATGACCAGCTCAAGGGAAATTTCGACCTACCAACCCTTCGCACAGCTAACGAGGGAACAGGCCGCCAAAATGTTCACCCAGTTTGCAAAAGCACTCAATATCTCTGCCCTCACAGGAGGAGCACTCCCATGTAAATTCAGAGATCTCAATCAGGCAGACAGCTCACTCAAGTCAAGTATCGAAGAAGCATGTAAGCTCGGCATTATGCAGGGAAATAATGGCTACTTTAGCCCACAAACCATACTAAAAAAATCTGAATTCATCACAATGCTTATCAGACTTTCCGAGGGAAAAAGACTCAACGAAAACGGGAACCCTCGATGGAAGGACTACTTCCTCAAAGCAAAAGAGCTCTGAATCCTGAATAACGAAGATGCACTCAGCTTTGAACTCCCATTGACCAGATACGAAGCTGCACTCTTCTTCTACCGCTTCCAAATCAAACAAAAAATCACTTCCCACCTCAATACCGAATCGCTCAAAAACGAACTCATCTCTACCAAAAAAACCAGCGATGGAAAGTTCGCTAGCGGAGATAACGAAGGAACCTACGCCGTGACCTTTGATATCAACCTCCTCAAAAACCAGTTTTTCCAAGCTGGATTTATCGAACTGCTCGGCACCAGATATGAACTCAAAAAGACCAATATAACTGTCTTTGACATCGGAGAAGAAAGCTTTGTGCGATACGGAGACCTCTTTGATATGCAAAAAGAGACTAAAGTCTGAACCACAAGCTTCGTCATCTCAAACGGTAACCTCGTCCAAGGAACCATAAGACTCACCTCTCCAAACAAAACCCGACTCATCAAAGAAAGCAAATCGACCAACGCACGATTCACAATGAGTTCGCTCTAATCAGCAAAACTCCACGCAAGCAATCAGTTTTCTCCACTCCTTACCATCCCTGCTTGCCCCTCAAAGCCATACTTCAGCTCTCGATCAAAATGCACTCCTCAGAGCTGAAGAGGCTTTTTTTCTACAGCAAAAAACGAAATCTGATCCATTAAATCGAGTGACCTCGCATCCCACCTTTTGAGAATCGCCTCCTTTGCAGTCCAGAGCAGATAAAAACTCTTCCAATCAGCCTTTCAGAAAAGAGGCTTCATCTCAGCCTCCATAGCCACCAAAAGCAGAGCAGACCTCGACTTAATCACCTCTACATCGACCCCAAGCTTCCTCTCTGCCAATGCAAAAAAGAGCCATGCTCCACTATAGGAACTAGAAAAATACTGCCCCTCAAAGTAGTGCTCCTTCATAGCTTGGAGAAGCTGCGCCTCAGAGCAAGCAAAGCTCTGCTGGAGCAGACAAGCTTTATAGAGCCTCGCCGTTCCATAGGGTCCTTGTCTCATTTTTTGCAAAAAAGAGGCAGAAAATCAGAATGATTCCACCTCTTTGGTCGGAGGGAAAGGAGACTGCTCTAGCAGAAACTGCACTTCACTTCAAGACGAGGTAAACGAGCGCATCCTTTCCTATTCAGATAAAAATTTACTATAACGATCTTTACGACAAATCACGCAGCGAGACAAAGCAGTACCGCTATACTCATAAAGCTACTTTACGAAGCCACATTTATTGCCTACACACATTGAGACATTTAGCAGAAGGGTTCATCGCTACCCAGGTAGCACCATTACAGTTACAGAAGCATCCATTCCTATACCTCATAGCTCCTTGAGCATCACCACCACAGGCAAGCACTTGATCTCCGATCTGGACAAGTCCGTTCACATCTACACCTTGCTTGAGCTGAGGATCATTCGTCCCAATACCGATCCCATTCAGACTTCTAATAAGGAAGGTCTCCTCTTTTACTGGTCTAAGACGCATTTCGTTCCCATCAACACGATACCAAGACGAATAATTATCACTCCAGAGAAAAACTCTATCTGTAGCATTACTGGCAGCCTTCACATTCTTTCCCGCACCGAAGCTTCCATCTCCATTGATTTCAGTAAGCATTCCTCACCCGATAAAAGAGTGAGAGCCTTTTACTTTATTTTCCGATCCTCCAATAACAGCAGAACTCACCCCACTTCCCAATTTATTATACGATCATCCCACAAGCGTTCCATACTGAACTCCCGTCTGCACTTCTCCATCATATCCTCAGACAATAGACGCTTCGACACTTCAAGTCGAGGCTTTATTCAGCTTACCACCAAGCAAAAAAGCATCTTTACCATACACTATATTCTTCTTTCCCTGAATAATAAAAGTCTTCCCTGCTTCTGGAGTAAGGAGGTTTTCATCACCGTCTTTTTGGAGCAGCACTCTTCCACTAATCTTCACAAGTCCATCATACGCTTCTACCAAGATTTCATCATCACTAGGCAACCCATTAGGAGTAAAATAGACCTTCTGAATATTCTGCACAGCATTGGTTAGATTGGACTTTACATCGACCTGAGCGAGTGTCACCGCTCAGATCCCTCCAGAGACTACGAGTAAGGCAGCTAAAAGCGTTTTTTTAGAGATTGTGTTCATCATCTTTGGCATAGAAAGTAAAAATCATCTCAAAGATTTCACCCTAAGTATAGCTAAAATAGCAAAGTTTGCAAATTTTTTTGGACTTTTCATCTTCTTTCCATATCCTCCACGAACAAAAACTGCTAAAAAAGCTAAAAAATCAGAATCCTGACGGAGAAAGCTTTTTTTACCACAAATGCGACTCCTCTCGCTCACATCCTCCAAAACCAGAAAAAGCAAGCTGTAAACATTGAAACAACAGAAAAATCCTGACCATTATTCAGCTTTTTACAATATTTTCCCTAGAAAACTAAATAAAGACCGCCTTCTTATCTTTAATCCAAAAGCTGATCTTTTAGACGACCGATTTTCATCTTGACATTCTGTGGAAAATACATATCCTTCCAAATAGAAAATAAAAGAAATTCATCAAAAAAAAATACAAGAAATGATAAAAAAAGAAAGGATAATAGTATGAAAACAAAGAGAAAAAAATTGATCACTGTGATGATAGGTATCATCCTTTTGATCAGCCAGCAAATCATTGCCGGTACGAACTACACCAAGACCGTAACTTCAACAGGAGGAACGGTAAGTGCTACAGAGTTTGATGCAACACGCATAATCGCTGGAGGTATCGCTAAATGGAACAACCTCCGCATCAAAAACGGAGCAACCGTAACGATAGATTTTAGTGGGATTCCTGATATTCAGTCAGTAGAAGGTTCGAGCATCACAACGGCTCAAATCACCAGTGCCGGCACAGTTGAGATAAAGTTCAAAACAGGTACAGGAGCATCTGAAAAAGAATTCAGGATCAATCTCCATGTAAACTACTATGGCGTTCCTCAGTTCAATGGAGCAGACGTCTCGAGTAATATCGTGATCACGGAATCCAATAAGAACAATGTCGTGACAATCCCTGGCGGTTTTCCTAGCATTACATGGTATAGTAATGGATCTGTATTATCTAGTCTGAATGACGAATCATCAGTCTCTCTGTCAGATTTACAAGCAACTGGGAAAACCAGTTTTACTGTCAAAATGAGCGATGGCACATTGAATGACTTGCCCGATGACACACCAGGAGGATTAACTCAATACTCATTCAGTATCACTCCTCTTGCTCCGACTCCGACGCTTTCAGTAGCTCCTGCATCTATTACTAATGTAGCTGCTGCTGGAGAATCGAAAACACTGACTATCACTTCTAACGCGGCATGGACTGCCACTTCTGATCAGTCATGGGCTACACTCTCTACTTCTAGTGGAACGAACAATGGAACTGTAAATGTTACACTTGCTCAGAACACTGGAACTTCTCCGAGAACAGTCACGCTGACCTTTACTGCTGGTTCTTTGACGAGGACGGTAACGATCACGCAGGATGGAGCTACTCCGACACTGTCAGTGAGTCCTACAACACTCTCACCCACAGCTGCTGGAGGAACAGCTACGGTAACCGTAGCTTCCAATGTAGCAGTATGGTCTGTTGCTTCCAATCAAGGATGGGCTACGGTCTCTCCTGCGAGCGGAGCAAACAACGGAACAGTGACAGTTACATTCACAGCGAACACCGGCACTTCCCCGAGGACAGCAAAGCTGACCTTCAGTGCGACCGGACTTCCCAATCAAGAGGTTCAAATCACACAACCGGGAACTGCACCGATGCTTTCAGTAGCTCCTGCATCTATTACTAATGTAGCTGCTGCTGGAGAATCGAAAACACTGACTGTCACTTCTAACTTGGCATGGACTGCCACTTCTGATCAGTCATGGGCTACGCTCTCTACTTCTAGTGGAACGAACAATGGAACTGTAAATGTTACACTTGCTCAGAACACTGGAATTGCTCCGAGAACGGTCACGCTGACCTTTACTGCTGGTTCTTTGACCAGAACGGTAACGATCACTCAAGATGGAGCTACTCCGACACTGTCAGTGAGTCCTACAACACTCTCACCCACAGCTGCTGGAGGAACAGCTACGGTAACCGTAGCTTCCAATATAGCAGTATGGTCTGTTGCTTCCAATCAAGGATGGGCTACGGTCTCTCCTGCGAGCGGAGCAAACAACGGAACAGTGACAGTTACATTCACAGCGAACACCGGCACTTCCCCGAGGACAGCAAAACTGACCTTCAGTGCGACCGGACTTCCCAATCAAGAAGTTCAAATCACACAACCGGGAACTGCACCGATGCTTTCAGTAGCTCCTGCATCTATTACTAATGTAGCTGCTGCTGGAGAATCGAAAACACTGACTGTCACTTCTAACTTGGCATGGACTGCCACTTCTGATCAGTCATGGGCTACGCTCTCTACTTCTAGTGGAACGAACAATGGAACTGTAAATGTTACACTTGCTCAGAACACTGGAATTGCTCCGAGAACGGTCACGCTGACCTTTACTGCTGGTTCTTTGACCAGAACGGTAACGATCACTCAAGATGGAGCTACTCCGACACCGCCGACACCTCCAACTCCTCCAACTCCTCCAACTCCCCCGACTCCCCCGACTCCTTCTACTCGAACACTCAGCCTGAGTAGAAGAGCAATCAGAAGAGACAGAAAAGCGGGAAGAGAGGAGATCCGAGTATCCTCAGATCAGGATTGGTCTATTATCAGTGCTGATTCTTGGATAACCTCTATGACAACCTCGGGAAGTGGAGACGAAGTAGTAACTCTCAATATTGAGGAGAATACCACAGGGAGAGAAAGGGTAGGACAAGTAAGGTTTACCTCAGGTTCTCTGAGCCAAACGGTAACTATTTACCAAGCTGCCACCACAGATCAACCTGGACATAACCAAAAAATTGAAAAGCTGATCCTTAGCGATACTTTAGTTACGCTGAATGGAGTCGCCTCCTATCAACTTAGTGTTGATATTCTACCGACTAATGCTACCTCTAAGGATATAGTATGGAAATCTAGTGATCCTACGATTGCCACGGTTGTGAATGGTCATGTAACTATCCTCAAAAAAGGAGAAGTTACGATCACTGTCAAGGCACTTGATGGAAGCGGAGTTTCTGCCAGCTGCAAGATTGATATTCAGTCTACAGTAGGCAATGAGCTCTATCCAGAAGAGCCGAGCATATGGAGCAATGGCAACATACTCCATATTAGACTGGTAAAACCTGAACAAGTTTCAGTCTATACCATAAGCGGGCAACAAATTCGTCATCAGAAGATGAATGGCGACAATGCAGTATCTTTACAACAGGGTATCTACGTTGTAAGGATCGGCGACCAAGAAACGAAAAAGGTCGCTATCTACTAGTCAATTATTATTAACCATTAACCAAAAGTCCCTAGTTTTTTACTGGGGACTTTTACCTTTACAAAAAAAGGGAAAAAAATCTGACTTCATTTCCCTTTTCTTTTATACATTTCATTTAGTCTTTAATCACATAGCCTACTTCTTTGAGGTCATAGCTATTATTTCTATACAAATCATACAATACCTCAGCAACCGTTCATCTAATATCATTCTTTAAAGCTGAGTTTGAGGCGATAGAACTAATATAATTCCTATAATTTCTTGCTCGATCTTCTGCTGGCTCTTCCATGGTTTGATTCTTCACGAGTCTGGTGAGAAGTGCAGAGAGTTCATCTACCGTTATCAGATCATAAGGTCTAAACGTCGTTTGTGCTTTATCTCCGTTTGGATTCCCATCCCCATTAAAGATAAGATAATCATACGATTTATAGATATAAGGTAGAAGCGTTGGATCAGCATCTCCTAAGTCTATGAACTGATGTGCATAGTTTCTACTTGGTTTCCTACAAAGCACATTTGTAGCAAATTCAGTCATAAATCTTGCTGCTTCTTGTCTGGTTAAGCTTCTCTCTGGAGCAAAGTCTTTGGTGCCTTGCCATCTTGTAAGCTGATAACTATAGAGCATCTGATGAGCTTGTCTCAAGAGTTCTGTCATAGCATTTCCCTGATCAATCGTTTTCTGATCAAGCGGACTAAAACACGTCGTCTTAATTGTTGGATTAAACAGACTCTTTTCTACCTCTTTTGTTTCTACAGGCTTTCACTCATTTCCACAGCTACCATCATAATAGCTTGATGAGAAATCACCGTTAGGACAATTATCTTTTGGTAAGCTTGTTCCTGCTCCACCAGAACGGTAAGAGGAACTTGAACTACTACTAGGAGCTGGAGGAGCTATCACAGTAAGTGTAAACTGAACGGTAGTCTGGTTTCCTGCCTGATCAATCGCAACCACTTGGATAGGATAGCTTCCTGGAGTAGCTGGAGTCGTTCCAATAATTTGAGAACCCGTCATATCAAAGGTCAATCCTGCTGGTAATCCGTTTACCTGAAGCGTTACCGATCCACTATTATCAGTTGCTACCAATGGAATAGGCACAATAGGCGTAGAACGTTGATAGCTCACTCCAGTAAGAGGACTAATCACTGGCGGAATCTCATCCACATCATTCAAAGTAATCGTAACCTTCGCTTCTCCTGTTAATCCGAG